>CAWJCH010000008.1:0-154480 GCA_963841205.1 uncultured Chloroflexia bacterium
TTAGTACGCCTAACAAAACTGCCGCGTAAGCGGCCAAGGAAGCAGAGTAGAAGCCATGGGGGAGGGGGCCATGGCGAACGAACTGCTGCCTATGTTATCCTGCGGGCATGACAATCAAGAGAATGGATCACGTCAGCGTCGTCGTCGACGACCTTGCAGCTGCTATCGCTTTTTTCACCGTGCTCGGCATGGCGCTCGAAGGCGAGACGCCGGTCGAGGGCCCGTGGGTGGACCGCGTGAACGGGCTCGAAGGTGTCCAAGTCGACATTGCCATGATGCGGACCCTGGATGGGCACGGGCGGCTTGAGTTGACGAAGTTCCACCATCCAGAACTGGTCGAGATCGCACCGGCGATCGCACCGCCGAACGCGCTGGGCCTCCGGAGCGTCATGTTCGCGGTCGACAGCGTCGACGACGCCGTCGCTCGCCTGCGTGCCATCGGCGCCGAACTCATCGGCGAGGTGGCCCAGTACGAGGACCTGTACCGGCTGTGCTACGTGCGCGGCCCCGCTGGCATCATCGTCGCGCTGGCCGAGGAACTCCGCTGAAGCCTTCACCGCCTTCGGAGCAACCGGTGGCGCCCAAAGCGCTCCTTCGGCGCGAGCCAGGGGATCGCACCCATCAAGCTTGCTCGCCTACGTGCGCCGCGGTTTTGTTAGGCGCAGTTAGTCGGTGGTTGGTCAGGTTGGGAAAACGATCTGGAAAATTTGCCGATCCAGCCAACAGCAACCATTTGGCTCGATGTCCGATATTTTGAGCACTCTTCCCGAACTTGACCAACCACCGTTAGTGGCCCATCGCCTCGGTCAGCGGGCTGCCGCAGTTGGTGCAGAGCGTCGCGCCGGGGGGGTAGGTGATGCCGCAGCGGGCGCAATAGGGCACGTGCGCGAGGGGATGCGGCTCGGCGAATGGGTCGCGCGGCGGCTGCGAAGGCTGCGCGGAGGGCAGCGGCCAGACGGGCGGCTGCGACGCGGGCTGATTCGGCGAGGGCAGCGGCCAGTGCGGCGCGGCGAGCTGATCCTGGGGGAGCGCCTGCCCGCGAGCCGCGCCGGGTGGCGGATAGGCGGCGGGGTACGCCGTCGGCCGCTGCCGTGGCGGCTGCTGGGGATACGGCGGGGTGAGGTCGGCGCCGCCGTGTTGGCCGAGCGCCTGCGGGGGATATGGGCCGGACTGCGGAGCCTGGGGCGGGTAGGGCGTGCCGTAGGGTTGCGCGGGAACCGCGGGACGCCCGCCACCGAAGCGCGAGAAGATCGCGTTGAAATAGGCCTTCAGCGCGTCGTCGAGCGGCGTGAGCGGCGGGGCGGCGGGGCCGAGCTGGGCTTGCTCGATCGCCTCGCGCAGGAAGAAGCTGAGGATCAGCAGGCCGAGCGGGCCGACGATCAGGACGTCGAAGCCGGGGTAGACGCCGTTGCCGATGGTGATCGGCAGCCAACCCTGCCCGATCGAGAAGTCCCAGAGGCCGTGGAGGCCGACCGCGATCAGGAACGCGATGATCACGCCACGCGTCGCGGCGAACGTCTGATTGCCCCGCTCGCGCCAGATCGCCGAGCAGACGATGGCCGTCCACACACCGTGGCCGAAGATCGCCAGCAGCATGCGTGCGAAGAGTTGCTGGTTGGCGGCGTCGAGCGCGCCGCTGAAGGTTCCGCCTTGTGTCAAGCCCTGCACGAACGCCACGAAGCCGTAGCCCGAGGTCTCCAGCGCGGCGAAACCCATACCCGCGGCGGTGCCGAGCAGCAGGCCGTTGATCTCTTTGCGTAGCCCCGGATCGCGCATGAAATAGTAGAGCGCGGCCACTTTCCCGGTCTCCTCAGCGACGCCGACCAGCAGCGCGGGGATCAGCGCGTTGCTGTTGGCGTTAAAGGCGCCATCGAGGATGCTGCCGAGGATCAAGCCGACCGTTCCACCGCTGCCGAACGCGGCGACCAGCACGATTGGCGAGAACTCCGCCAGCGAGCCGCCCTGCTCCCAGAAGAAGATCACGAAGGTGATCGGGGCCAAAGAACTGTAGAGCAGGATGATCATCATCACGGGGATGAAGTTGCTCGAGCTGCTGGCGGCGACCTCCGCGATGATCAGCACGACGAGGCCGAGCAGGAAGAACTTCCAGTAGAAGCGCGGCTGCTGCTCCGCGAGCCAGCGGCTGAAATCGAAACGCTGCCCCGGCACCGCCATATCCCCTGATGCCGGCATCCGCGCGGGAGGCTGCATCTGGGGCGGCGCGGCTGAAGCGAATCCACTTGGCTGGGCTGGCGGCGTGGGGAGCGGCGCCGGCTGCTGAGGCGCGTGTACCGGCTGCGGCTGCGCCAGTGGGAGGTTGGCCGCCTGCGCAGTGGCGGCGGGTGCCTGTCGCACGATGGGCGCCGGAGGGGCTGGTTGCGGCGGCGGCGTGTACGGAGAGGGCGATGGGAAGGAGGGTGGGGCCGCGGTGCGAACTGGCACCGTGGCGGGCCGCCGCGCGGGGGTCGGCGTATCCTGTGGGTCGGCGGGCGGCCTATCGGCGGGCGGCGGACTGGCGACGCGCAGCGGGGTGCCGAGGTTTAGGGCTGGCGGCTGCGCGGGCGTCGCGCCGGGAGCGGAGGGGGTCGCGACGTGCGTCGGCAACGCGCCGGGGAGCATCGTCGTCTGCTCGCCGCCCGGGGAGGTGAAGAGCAGCGTCACGCCGCCGATGCGGATCGATGCGCCGAGCGCCAGCGGGGCCGGCGTGACGATGCGCTTGCCGTCGACCCAGGTGCCGTTGACGCTGCCGAGGTCCTCGATCTGATAACCGTCGGCGGTCCACGTGATGGCGGCGTGGCGAGGGGCGACGGCGTCATCGAGCAGCGCGATCTCGCAGGCCGCGTCGTTGCCGATCACCAGGCGCGGGCGGAGCAGCGGGACCTGGCCCTGCCGCGTCAGCTCGCTCTGCCAGGACGGGGCGGAGATGGTGAGCGCGGCGGGGAACGGCCACCCCACTTCCGCGTCGTCGGATGCGCCGGTCGTCATGAGTCCTCCTCGCTGGCCGCCCGCGCGCACCGAGAGGAGCGAGCATGGACCGCGCCAACCGCGAATATCTGCATGTATATACGCAAGAGGACCGGCGGCGGGAACGGCGGCTGCCTCCGCGCGCACGTTCGCGCCTCTCTGGCCGTCTTACGGTCGCGTAGGGTCCGGGGGCGCCTCGTATGGCGGCAAGGGAGGAGTCGAGGAACCCGTGGCGTGGGGCGGATATTCCGGCCAACCCACCGGGCCACCAGGATACTGCGGATATGGAGGCTGGTTCTTCCCGTAACTCGACGGATAGAGAGAGGGCTGCGTGGCCTGACTGCGGCCGATCAGGCCGCCGAGCGCGCCCAACCCTGCGCCGAGGCAGGCGAAGAGCGCCGCCGCCCCCACCAGGATGATCACCACGTTGACCGTGAAGCCCAGCGCGCCGATGGCATCTGCCGGGGGTGGGATCGTGCCACTCTGCAGGCCGTCCACCACATCGCCGATCAACAGGCCGGCGCCCGTACACGCGCCCGCTAACGCACCGACTCCCGCGCCAGAGGCCGCGCGGCCGCTCGCCCGCGCAGGGGCCACGCCGGCCCAGACCAGCAGCACCAGCGCCGCCAGCCCGGCGACCCAGCCCAACGTCGCCACAAACCCGAAGCCCCCACCGAGCACGCGCGCGAGGGTCGCCAACGCGAAGGCGCAGAAGCCCAGCAACACGCCGGCGATGCCATACGTCGTGCCCGCGCGCACCGTGTCGCGCCACCCACTCTCCATCACGCGCCTCCCACGACGGCGATCTGCACACTCGCCGCGCAACCATTCACCGCGCGGCTACTCAACGCCGAGATCGGGGCTCAGGTGCGCCACGACGAAGGTTGCGATGCTGGTGATGGTGTCGAAGTTGGCGGGGCCGAGCTCGCTCTCGTCCACCGTCAGCCCATAGGTCTCTTCGACGAAGAGCACGAGCTCAAGGATGCCGGTCTCGTCGAAGATGCCCTCGGCGAGCAGCGAGGTGTCGTCGTCGATATGGACGGCGGGGTTGCCGTAGAGGAAGTTTTGCGCGATGAAGTCGCGCAGCTGCGCGCGCACGATGCGCATCTCAGACGTCTCGGGGGTCGCCATACGTCTTTCCTCCTCGCGGCGCCTGGGATCGCCGGGGGTCCTCATGCCTCGCCGCCGCCTGCGCGGTTCGATCCCATGGTACCACCTGGCCCCGCTCGCGTCGTCCTCGCGTCGCGCGCCGATTGACAAGACTGGCGGGCTCCGTTATCAGCTCGCGCGGCGTGAAGACCCCTGGCTTGAGCCATGGGGAGGGAAACGCCGCGCGCCGTCAGGCGCTCCCGACAACCGGACACCAACCGACCATGTGTGCTATACTTGCCCCCATACCGCAGGGCCTGCGGGAATCGACGCTTGTGGAGGTGGCTTCGGGCCACGACATGACCGTGTAAGACGCTCCTAGCTCGCTAGGTGAGCGGTGGTCAGCCCAAGAATCCCCCGGCTTCAGCCGTGGGGAGTGGTCAACCTCGCAACGGCAACTTCAGCGCGTGGGCCCTCCGCGGCTCACGCGCTGGCCGGAGCCAATGAGGCGCACGCTCGCTGGTCGGGTGCGTCTCCGCGACCACGTTTCATGCCGAAGGGAGCGATGCAGTGGAGATTGCGCGCATTGCCGGGCGATTGGCCGCGGCGGTTCTAGGCCTCATCGGCGTCATCTTGGCGCTCGTCGTAAATTTCGCCTACTCTGGCGTGCATGATTTCCTCAATATTTCGGGGACGAGCGCGTCGAACAGCCATGGCTTCATCGGGCTCGGACTCATCGTGCTCGCCTTCATCGGCTCTGTCGTCGCGCTCTTCAAGCCACGTGCGGCGGCCCTGCTGCTGCTGATCGGCGGTGCGGGCTTCTTCTATCCCGTCGGCTGGTTCGCGCTGATCGCGAGCCCGTTCATGCTGCTCGGCGCGCTGCTGGCCTTCATCGACAGGTCGCCGAGCAAGAGCACGCCCGCCAAGCCGTCCTAACGGGCGATCCGCACGCCTCGCGCGCGCCGCTATAATCTGGTGCGGCGGCGCCGCGATCTTCTTGCGACGCGCCTTTTCGCTGGCGCGGGGAGTCGTCACCTTCGATGGATGCTGAGGACTTTGCGCTCGAGGCGCAAGACGAGCCGCCCGAGCCGCCCACCATGGGCGGCTGGCCGATCATCGCGCAGTTGATCGGTGGCGTCGGCGTCTTCTTCGGCCTGATCGTCACGCTGATCTTCTCCACCGTCGGCGACATCAATCACCTCGCCGGGGGCCATCTTTCGCCGTTGCGAGGCGTGCTCGGCCTGCTCGGCGCCTTGCTCGGCGGCGCGGGCGTCGTGTTGCTCTCCCGGCGGCGCGGCCCCGCGGCGTTCCTCCTGGTGCTCGCCGCCGCGCTCTTCTTCGTCGCCTTCCACCTCTACGGCCTCATCGCCAGCCCCTTCCTCTTGTGCGGCGCGCTGCTCTCGTTCGCGGGACGCGCCCCCGCGGACTCCTCTGCCGCGTTTGCCGCGCCGCCCGACGCGTAGGTATCTGGCGTCGGCGCCTTCGAGGCCGCCGCGATTGCCGCTTATTCCCCGGATAACTCCCGATTCCGCGCCACCTGCCAACCCATCAGCCGCGCCGCGTTGCGCCACGATGCCGCGGAGCGTCTGGGGATGGACGCAGGGGACGGTCGCGGATCGCGGCGGCGCAGTGCCGGCGTACGGTCGGGACGTGGACTGCAGTCCGCTGGAGGGAGGGCGGCGATCATCAGTGGCCGGCTCGTGGGCGGCGCGTGAGAACAGTGCTCTGGCAGCCGTAGAGTGTTTCGACGGTACGGCGGGGGGTCGTATTCGAGCGGGGTCTCGAGGGGCGGTCGCGGTGAAGCGAAGCTGGCACGCGCTGGAGGGCGCCATGTTCGTTAACGTCGTGCAGGGAGGCGAGCGCATCGCGCTGCTGGCGCTGCTGGCGCTCGCGGCGGCGCTGTTGCTCGGCGGCTTCGCATTCGGCTCGCCCGGGAAGACGCGCGAGCGGCGCATGCCGACGTGGACGCGTATCGGTTTCTCGTTGACGCTGGTGGCCGCCGCGTGGGGCTGGTATCTCTTCACGCGCGACGGACCTGCAGGCGGCTACACGCTGCTCATCGCGCTCGGCATGACGCTCGGCTGCGCCGGCGATGTCGCGCTGGCGTCGCTGCTGCCGCTGCGCGAGCCGGTGCTGGCCGGCATCGGCGCGTTTGGCCTTGGCCACGTCGCCTACATCCTCGCGCTGCTCCGCTTCGGCGATGACGCGGGGCTCGCAGCGGCGGGGCCGCGCTTCGGCGCGCTTGCCGTGTGGCTGCTGATCGGTCTCGCGGGCTGGTACCTCATGGTTGCGCGGGGACGCAAGCTCACGCCGTCGCGCTGGGCGGCGCTGCCTTATGCGCTCTTGCTCGCCGGGACGGCGGGGCTCGCGACGGGGCTGGCGCTGCAGGCGGATGCATTCCTGCCGGCGGCGCTCGGTGGCGCGTTCTTCCTCATCAGCGACGTGATCCTGGCGGGGCAGCTCTTCAGCGGCCTGACCTTCCCCTTGATCGGCGACGCGATCTGGCTGACCTATGGGACGGCGCAGGCGTTGTTGGTCTATGGCGCCGACGCCGCCATGCTCCTGCTGGTGGCGCGTCGCTAGTGGTCGCTGGGAACGGGAGAGACGGACGGGACGCGGGATCGCGGCACTGCAGTGCTGGCGTACCAGGGCGCGGACTGAAGCCCGCTGAGCGTGCGGCTTACCACCGCGAGGTTTTGCCACCATTCGTATCCAGGTAGTCCTCAACAGGTAGTGATGGGCTTCAAACGGGCGCAAATCCGGGCAGGTCGCCACCGTTAATTTCAATGCGACCTCCTTGCCTCTACTCTCGGCGCTCAAGTTCGTCGGGCGTTGGGCGTTGGAAGAACACAATCCATGGCTTCATCTTCGCTTCGGGAATAGAGAAACTTGTTTGCGAAGGCTGCGAATTTCTTACCGCAAGCCGATGCATCAACTCATCCGCCGATACATCGAGAAAGTGTACTTCGCTGCTGGCCCCAAGCTGCTTCGCTCGAGACCGATAGTCTTCGCGTTCCTCTTGTGCCCAGAAGCCGAAATCGAGGATTACATTCGTTCCCAATTCAAGCGCTCTACTTGCGATGTTCCAAAGCATCGCTTCAATTAGACCATGCCGAGCATCATGTTCTGGCTCCTCAGCATCTTGACCGAAAAGACGTACGTGCCATTCATCCGGTGTCAGTCGAAGGGCCGATTGCTCACGCTCAAGCTTCTGCGCAAGCGTGGTTTTTCCCGAGCAAGGAAGTCCAACCATTAAATGGAGAGTCGCCACACGTACTACTCCTAGAGTTGGTAGTGCTACAGTTGTAGCGGTGAATCTGGATTGGATCAGCAAATCATCGATACTTCAGTTTATGCCTACCACTAACTGTTTATTACCACCCGAATCCAAGGTGCATGCTCGACTCCCCGGCCAGCCCGTATTCGCCCTGCTCATCACGTCCCACCTTTCCCGCACGGCTCCTGCGGTGTCCCGCTGTCCGCTGCTTTCTCACTACGTGCCTTCTGGGAGCAAGCGGAAACGAGTCTCGAACCCGCCCTGCACCAACGTCCAGTGGCACATAGTCGCGCGAAGTGTTTACCTGTATAACAGGAATAGCACGCTGCACCCGCATAATCTGCACATCGGAGCACCCACGCCATGTCGCACTTCACTATACATAATCTGGTTCACCTATTGTTATGTTTAACAACTTTACGAGTTGGGGAGGTGAGGCAGATTAGGACAATTATGGTTTGCACGCACTCACTTGCTGGGCACTCCCTCCTTGAAGGTAAATTGAGCACCCAACGACCGTGTGTTCGTCCAGAGCATGCATAAGTTTGAGAATGGGGGCGGAGTTCTCAGCGCCCTTTTCACCACTTCCTCGAAGGCGGGCCATCTCCTCTACGTGCTCATCCAGAGCATGTACGAGTTGGGAATCGAGCTAGGGCTTTCGCGGGTGGTGCAAGTTGAGCGCCTTATTCATCGCCTCGCGCCACGCTAGCGAACTATGGTCACGTTCAGAACGTCGGCTGGGAGCGCGTGCCCGACGTGGTAATTTACGCGACTGCGAAGAAGCTCGGCGCGACGGGCTACGCTGAGAGCTTCGATCGGGTATATGCGGTGAGCATAGGTAGGGACGGGGAGTGCGACGTGCGCGAGTGCGTGAGGACGGCAGAGAAATAGGCTATCCGGCGGTGTCTCTCCTACCCAGATTGGGGACCGCATATGTCGCCAGGTCGCTAGGAAAATGTCAACAATCCAAAATATCACCACTGCAAAATACATGAAGAAAGCGAGAGAGGGCTTGACAACGCGTCCACGGATCAGTTAACCTTGCATCGCCGGTAGGTGTTCGGGCGAGGGCAGGACCCCCGCGTATCCAACCCCGTTGTTGGCAGGACCCCCGCGTATCCAACCCCGTTGTTGGCAGGACCCTCGTGCATCCGACCCCGTTGTTGGCAGGACCCTCGTGCATCCGACCCCGTTGTTGGCAGGACCCTCGTGCATCCGACCCCGCTGGCACCAGGAGTTGATTCGGACTAGATGGATCAGGAGGAGTTTCGCCATGCCACTCAATCGAGCGCGTCCGAATGTTCCAACGCGTTTCTGGTGGGCAATCATCGCGTGTATGCTTCTCCTTGTTTCGATGTTCGCTCCCGCAGCTGGCGCTGCGCCGCACTCATCCGCGGGGAGCACGAGCCCTGCGCACCGTGCCATTCCCCAAAGCGCCTGCCAGGTTTACTGGGCGGACAATGGGGCGTACGGCTACTGGGATGCCGCGTATGAGAATGTCACCGTCCCAAGCTGCGTTGGTAGTGCTCCCAAAGTTGAGGGATGGTTATACCCGTGCAGCGGCGTCAATGTTACGGCCAACATGGATGTGTGGCTGACGCAAAGCACGGTCCACGGAAGCCAACGCCTGGCGGAGTCGGGGCGCACCGGCAATGAGACTTGGGCAGCTGATTGCCAGTGGCATGAGCAAGTTCTTCTCTATGGCCCAGGGCAAACTTTTACCACGCCGCTCTGGGGGTGCATGTGGACCTACGACGCGACGGTCAATCTGTCGTTCGACTACCTATGCGCTCAGGGCTATTGAGGTGGTGTGGGTTGCTGTTGACGCTATAAGGCGGCGGGGCAAGGCATGAGTTGGTCCGTCGTCTCGCTTATTTGGCGCACAGGCACGTTGAGAGTGGCGCAAGGCGCCGTGTGAAAAGGAGTCACGAGTCATGCGGAACCGAAAGTCTCTGCTCGTTCTGGTTGCAGTGACTGCTACGATCTTACTTGCAGCAGTCTATTTCACTGCGAGTAATGGTCAACCGGCCGCTGGTCCAACCGTGAAGTCCCAGGGCTTTTCTGGGCCACCCGCCCAGGCGTCAGCGACGCCCATTCACCACTATGGTGCCGAATCGGGCGCGTTGAACGCTGCTCTGATCTCTCCAGACGACGTGACACTTCAGATCGTGGACGTACAGAAGAGCGCAACCAAGTGGATATTCCACTTCCAAGCACACAATAACGCGAGCCAAGCCGTGCCTATCCTGGATGCTGGCACGAACCATTACTTCATGTTGAGCCTCAGAGGCACTCCTGGCACGCCATACGCGGCTAGCCAACTTTTCATCAAATTAACTGCGCCAGTGCAGGCGGACTTGGCAGCCCACCCAGCGTTGCCTACGACTGTCGTGTCGAGCGCGGATGCTGACGGCTGGCTAGTCGCCGATCTCACGAACATCGCGTATCCGCCATTCCAGTTGTTGTATGTGTATGGAACGGTCACAGGTACAGAATGTGCCGATCCAAAAGATCAGACCACGTGCCATCCAGTCGAAGGTTACCGGACACTGGTGTGGCAGCTGTAATGCGGTGAATCCGAGGCCGCTCATCTGGCGCACGGCGTCCGCTTGTGGCTGCTCCACGGCGTGCCCGTGGACGATCACGGCGATGTGCCGCCCGCGTGCGTCGCGGAAAATGCGATGCGAGGATTGCACGCGCACGAGCTTGTAGCTGTGTGCGTGCAATCCTCGCGCTAGACAATCCGGTGACGGTGTTGGCGGCCGTCGAAGCGGTCATCGGCCTGCTCATCGAGATCAGCTTCATCGCCACCTTCACCCAACGCTTCTTCAACTCCCGGTGAGCGAAGGCGTCGTCGGGCGCGCCAAAACGTTAATTGGGCAATAATCAGGAGCAATGGCAGCCAGGAATTCGCACCTCTCGCCTCCACCGCTCAGCATATTGCCCAACTATTCGCAGGTAATTGGGCGCAGCGGATGAGGCTCGGACTCCTGATCGAAAGCACACTCCGCGTGGGTATCACTTAGAGCCAGTTTCGAAGCTGGTTGGGCGCTCGGCGTCCCACTCACTTCTTTGCAGACCACTATGACGCGCAGCTGAGGTCGCCGGGCTGACCGGGTCCAGGCGCGAACGATGCCAGTATCTGGGCGAAGAGCGGACCGAGGCGCTGCTGCACCTGCGAGAGCGACGACTGTGGGCTCGAGAGCTGAATGCGATAGAACAGGCCGTTGGCCACGAACAACCGCGCAAGCCAGGGACCGATATTACCAGTGCCGGATGCCGGCGTTCCGTTCGCGAGTACCGCAGGGAAACCGCCCACAGTCGTCGTCTTGGGGCTGCTGCAGAACTGTCGTTCGTCAGTCCCGGTGGGAACCGGGCTGGAGACAAACACGTCCAGACGAGCGTCGTCACCGTTAGGCGCCGTGCCTTGATCATAAAAGTCATCTGCGCTACTACCGCTGGACCAGCTCGCGGGCACTTCGAGCGCAAAGTGGTAACTAGGATCCTGATAGTACGTCCAGCCAGCTGGAATGCCGGTCGGTGTGGATGGCGCGCTGGTGGGTGTCACGGTCACGCGGATGGGTGCCACGGTGGCAGTCGCGGTAGGTGTACTGGTGGCCCTCGCCGTCTGGGTCGGTCCTGTTGCACAGCTAGCGAGCGCGGCTCCGCTCAGTGCGAGAGAGAAGAGCAAAGCAGCCACACGGCGGGTCAGAGGCGCTGTCGGCATTGTCAACTCCTTTTGTGGCGATCTCTTGACTCAACAGATCTCTCTAAGTATAGAGGACGCTTGGCGTAGGGTCCAGAGGGCGGTTTCGAAACGCGCTGTATAGCTCTCCTTCAACTCACAATGACCTACGCACAGCACTCGCCGATGTCTGCGGCGGAAAATTCCTATCCGACGGATGACAGCACTATCCCTCTGAAAACCTTTGGTGTCGCACACCCGGTCTTGTACAGCTGCAGTAATCTAGTGGCATGAGACGGATTCACCTGCGAACCGACCTGAGTGTGGACGAATTGGAAGAGCGGTATCGAGCAGCGAATGAGCCACACGAGCGCATTCGGTGGCAGATCGTGTGGCTGATGGTGCGGGGCTACCCGACGCAAGAGATCGCCGAGAGCACTGGCTACACCCGATACTCGCTCAGGCGAATCGCCAAGCGCTACAACGCAGAAGGCGCGGAGGGGATGCGCAACCGGCGCTCCACGACGGCGCACGGCAGGTCGCCCGTCTTGTCGCCCGCGCTGCAGGAGGAACTGCGCGCTGTGCTTTGGGAGGAGGCGGCCCGTGACGAGCACTGGAATGGCAGCGACGTAGCGGCCTGGATGGCCGAGAAGTTGGGCCGCCCTGTTTCCTATCACCTCGGCCGGAACTACCTGGTCCTCCTAATGATGGAGTGTCCAAACCATGTGCGAGCCAATGTTGAGCTTCCAAAGCGATCAGTTCACTGGACCTATAAGCCACGCGAAGAGTGCAGCCCAGCACAGATAGCTGCATGGGACAAATTGTGGGACATGCTGCTCGAACCGGTGGGTCGCAAGCCAGCGACATAAGTTGGTGCCGTGTCAGCGAGGACCGTGGAATATTTCGGGCCCTTCTTTTGTGAACGAGAAGCAGAACTCGTGATGTTCAGGTTCACAACCTCGCGATGCTAGTCCCTCTTCTGTCAGGTGAGGCACGCCGTCTGCAGTCTCAGCCTTCTGGAGAGGAGGCTCGACCATGAGCAAGACGCGCCCGGCCACCCCGACGGTGGCCTTCATCGACCAGTATTGCGCGCGGTATCGTGACCTGTTTCACAACGTGCGGCACTTTGAGCAGTTCACTGCCCTGCACCTCGGCCTCCTCGCCGAGACGCGCCGCAAGACCCTGCCACGCCTCGGCAAGGCCGTCCACGCTGACCCGCAGGCCCTCCACCATTTCCTGGCCAATGCCGAGTGGTCGGGGGAAGCGCTGCGGCAGCGACGGCTGGAGCTGTTGCGCCCGGCGGTGGGCCAGACCCCCTTCATCCTGTGCCTCGACGAGACGGGCGACCGCAAGAAAGGGCACACCACCGACTACGTCGCCACCCAATACATCGGCAATCTGCATACGCTGGCTAACGGGATCGTCTCGGTCAACGCCTACGGCATCCTGGGCACCACGACCTTCCCGCTGCTGTTCCGCCTCTTCAAACCCCAGACCCGCCTCAAAGCGGGCGACGTCTATAAGACCAAGCCCCAACTGGCCATCGAGATGATCGAGGAGTTGCTGGCCCTGGGCTTTCACTGCAGCGTCGTGTTAGCCGATAGTCTCTACGGCGACAGCGGGCCGTTCAGCAGTGCGCTGTGTGAACGATACTCTAATATCGGCCGATCGATGCTGTAAAAACCGGCCACTTCGTTAGCCTTCCCCCTAGACTTGAAGCGTGCAACGGCTTCGGGTTCGGGGAGGTTCTGAGGTGTACGAAGTGACCATACGTGACGATATTCGCGACTGGGTGCTTGTGCAAGGGCGCTCACAACGCTCGGCGGCCAGGCAGTTTCGGGTCTCACGCGACACGGTCGCGCGGATGCTGGTGGAAGCGCCAGAGGAGCCAGAACGCCGCTATCGACGCGGCATGGCGCGTCCGACGCCCGTGCGCGACGCGGCGCTGCCGCACATCGAAGGGTGGCTGCAAGAGAATATGCGGCTGCGCCAGCGGGCGCCCAAGCAGCGCTGGACAGCGCATCGGATCTGGGTGGAGTTGCGCCAGATGGGGATCGCCATCGCGGAGTCGACCGTGCGCCAACTGGTGCGGGAGCGGCGCATCGCGCGCCAGGAGGTGGCACAGGCGAAGGCGTTTGTCCCGCTCTCCTTCACGCCCGCCGAGCGCGGCGAGGTGGACTTCGGCCACGTCGTGGTACGGCTGGCAGGCCGAGAACTGCAGGTTCCCTTCCTGGCGGCGCGACTGCGCTATTCCGGCGCCATGTTCTTGGCGGCCTTCCCAACTGAGCGGCAAGACGCCTTCCTGTTGGGACAGCGCTGGGCCTTCGAGTTCTGGGGCGGGGTCCCCAGGAGCGTCGTCTACGACAACCTCAAACCAGCGGTCGCGCAGTTCCTCCGCGGTCACTCACGTCAGGAGCAGCAAGCGTTCCGCCACTTCCATAGTGTCTACAACTATGAGGCGGCCTTCGCCAACCCGCATGCCGGTTGGGAGAAGGGCAGTGTCGAGAACTTGGTCGGCTATGCGCGGCGGACCTACTTCGTGCCCATCCCAGAGGTCGAGAGCTTCGAGGAGTTGAATACCCTGCTGCTCCGAAAGTGTCAGGACGACCAGCAGCGGGTCATGGCAGGTCGCGTCACCTCCATTGCTGACCACCTCGCCGAGGAACGTCCGCTCCTCACCCCCTTGCCGGCGTACCCGGTCGAGGTGGGCGCGCTGCGCGAGGTCGTCGTGCGCTCGACCGGGCGCGTGCGCTTCGAGCGCAACGACTACTCCGTCCCGGTGCGCTACGTCGGCTCGCGGCTGACACTCAAGGCGGATCCCTTCTCGGTTCGGCTCTTCCGTGGCGCCGAGGCGCTCGCCGTCCACCCGCGCAGCTACGCGCGCGGACAGGTGCTGGAGGACTTCCGCCACTACGTGCCGCTGCTGCTGGACAAGCCCTTCGCGATTCCCTTCGCCTCCGCCCTGCGCAACGGCGCGCTCCCGCCTACCTGGGAAGCGTATCGCCAGCGCTTGGTGGCCGAACGTGAGGCGTTCGGGGTGAGCGACGGCAACCGCGAGTTCGCGCGCATCCTGCATCTGTGTCTGTCCCACTCGGTCAGCGAGGTCAGTGCGGCGCTCGACCTCGCCGCCGCCAGCAGGCGCTACAGCGCCGATGCGGTGCGCCAACTGCTCCAGTGGGCGGACGAGCCGACGCTAGAGACGACGCCACTCGACCCCACGCGCTATCCCGACTACTCCCTCCCACAGCCACGTCCCGATCTCACCGCCTACAACCGCTTGCTCGTTGGCCAGTCGGCCATGCCGTCGGCGGTTTCGGCCAGCGCTCAGGCGAGCGGGCTGGTTGGCGAGCAGGAAGGCGCGGAAGGCGGTGCGCCCAGATGACTGCACCGAGAGCGTCTGCCACCCCTTCCACTCCTGCGCTCGCCGGGCCAGACGCCGCGACCGACCCGCACCTCGCGCTCATCCAGAGTTATCTCAAGCAGTTGCGCCTGCCCGCCATGGCGCGTGACTGTGTGGCGTTGGCACGCGAGGCCGAGCACCAAGGGGCAGGCTACCTCGGCTATCTGAAGACGCTGCTCGCCCAGGAGGTGAGCCAGCGCCACGAACACCAACGGCGCCGCTCGCTGCGGCAAGCCCAATTCCCCTACGACAAGCGGCTGGAGGATTTCGACTTCTCGGTGGTTCCCTCCGTCCCCAAGACCCGCATGCTGGAACTGGCGCAGGGCGCGTTCCTCGCCCAACGGGAGAACGTGCTGCTGGTCGGGCCCAGCGGTCTGGGCAAAACCCATCTGCTGATTGGGTTGGGACGCGCCGCCTGCTTGCGTGGTGCGCGGGTGCTGTTTCGCACCGCTGCTGCGCTGGCTACGGAGCTGGAGGTGGCCCAGCAGCAGTTGCGCCTGCCCAAGCTGCTCGCGCAGTATCGCCGCTACGCGCTCATCCTGGTGGATGAAGTCGGCTACCTCCCCTTCTCCCCGACCGCGGCTGAATTGCTCTTCCAGTTCTTCTCGGATCGCTATGAGCGTGCCAGCGTCGCGCTCACCTCGAATCTCGACTTTGCGCATTGGACGGAGGTGTTTGGCCATGAACGCATGACGGCGGCGCTGCTCGACCGGCTGGTGCATCGCAGCCATATTCTCCTACTGGAGGGCGAGAGCTTCCGCTTCCGCCAGAGCCTGGAACGCTCCCAGGAGCAGCAGGCAACTACCCCAGCCGCACCGTGATCAGTGACTCTGGGGTGGCCGATTTCTGAGCATCGAACGGCCGGTTTCTTGACAGCGTTCACAGACGACCTCACCGTCCGCCTCGGCGAGGCGTTCACCGACTGGCTCCGCTCCCGCGGTCGGCTCACCCGCTGGCATGGTGAGGACACGACAGGCAAGCCGCTCGCCGAGGAGACGATCCGCACCTACCTCCGCGCGCTCAAGGCCTTCTCCAGCTGGCTCGCCGCGCCCAAGCAGCGCTATACCGACGAGAATCGCCTTCACCTGCTGAAGCTGCCCAAGGAGCCGCAGACCTACAAACTGCCCCTCGAGAAGGGCGAGATCCAGGCGTTCATCGACGCCTGCGACCCCACCACGACCCTCGGCAGCCGAGATTTGGCGATGCTGCTGGTCCTCTTGGACGGCGGCCTGCGGGCGAGCGAGCTGACGGCGCTGCTGGTCGGGCACGTCAACGTCGACGAGGGCCAGATCTTTGTCGCCTCGGGCAAGGGCCGCAAGTCGAGGACCGTCACCGTCGGCGCCGACGCCCGTCGGATGCTCGCCCGCTACGTCTTCTTCCGCGACGCCGCGGCAAGTGCGCCTTCCTCACCCGACGCGCCCTTCTTCCGCAACCTGCAGGGCGGTCCGCTGCAGTACGAGGCCCTGCGCAAGTGGCTCGTCCGCCTCAAGCAGCGCGCGGGCGTTACGAGGGTTTCCCGCATCTGCTGCGGCACACCTCGGCGGTGCAGACGCTGGAGGTGCCCGGCTCGGACCTCTTCACGCTGCAGGCCAAGCTCGGGCATTCGGATATCGCCACCACCAAGCGCTACCTGCGGATGACCCGCGAGCAACTCAGCGCGCGGCAGCGCACCTTCAGCCCGATCGACCACCTCGGCCTCGACGGCCTCATGCGCCTCGAATCGCCCGAGAAGGCCGACGGTCGGCTCTATCGCCGCCGCCTCCCCGCACCCATCCCGACGCCCAAACCCCGCGGTCGCCCTCGGAAGGAGCAGCCATGACGCTCCCGGCCCTTAGCCACCAGCGTGCGCGCGGCCCTCCCCCGTGACGGGAACCTACACGCGCGAAAACGCCTGCGAGCGGTCTTGGCAGAGGCACTCGCAGGCGGTGAAGTCACACAACCCATCCCGCGGCCGGGCGGTTCGAAGCGCCCAGCCGCAGTACCCGAGCGAGCAGGAGAGCTCGCTCCAGGAGGTCATGTCGTGTCTAGGATACCACGCACCCCGGCGGGAACCGCTCCCGCAATATCCCACCCGCAGAGCCGGCCGAGCGCCATCGACCGCGAGGTGCTCCGGCTCGTCCGCGAGCTCACGCCCATCCAGCGCCACCTCCTCGTCCGCGCCGGCTTGCCTCGCTGGATGCGCCTCGCCACTCCCTGGCATCCCACCTCGAGGCGGGAGGCCGCGGAGGCGAGGCGGTTGGCATCTCGCCCCTTCGCCATCCTCGAACCGCTCCCGCGCGAGCGCGGCGCCTACCAACTCACGCCTCTCGGCGAGCTCGTCGCGGGCTTGGCGATCATCAACGTCCTCACCCTGTCCTGACACCCATTCGGCCCGGCATGGGCCACAAGGAGAAACTCGCATGTTGGTCTGCATTGGTACCGTCGACAACTTCATCCTCGTGCCCTCGCCCATCCTCGACGACTCGGAGCAGGGCTTCCACCTCGAGCAGCGCCTCCAGGTCACCCTCCAATCGGCGGCCAACGAACGCCAGCTCATGATCGAGTTCCGCCTCGGCGAGGGCTCCTACGCTCCTGCGGAGCAACTGCTCAACACCTAGCTCGAGTCGGGCGAGCTCGTCGAAGCGCTCTGCTCGGGGCTCACCGCCAGGCCCTTCAAGCAGGACGAGAGCAAGACCTATCAGCGCAAGGGCAAGGAGATCCAGGTCGCTGACGAGACCGCCCACATCGACACGATGGTCGTCTTCGCCGGCGCCGCCATGGCCCCCCTCTCCAACGCCAAACCGTTGGACGAGGCCGTCAAGGCCGCACGCGCTAGCTACAAGCGGGGGCAGCGCGAGTACCGCGCCCAGCGCAACGCCGAGCGCGCCAAGCAGATGGAGGCACAGGTCCTCGACCGCGTGAAACAGATGCGGGAACGCAAGGCCACCGAGGACGCCGCCAAAGCTGCTGGAACCGAGCCCGAGGCCGCCGGCACCAACGGCCGCAAGCGCTAACCCGCTTGCGTCCCCGGAAACGAGGAGGACGGCGTCCCTACCGACGTTGGTACGGATGCCGCCTCCTCGGTGGCCGCCCCTCCCTGGAGGTCTTCCCCGTCGGCCTCCTGCTCGGCACCCATCGTCGCGTCCCGCGTCGACTCCCTGCCATGAGAGGGGCTGCCGGGTCCCAGATGCAGCAGAAACGGCGCCGGTCCTGGCGGCCAACCGAACTCCCGTGGCGCCATTTTACCAATGTCAATTTGTTGGGTGCTGAACGACACTTCGGCACACATGCTCATCCACGTGAAGGACTCGCCTCATGTCGGACACCGCCGTACCGCAGCCACCGCAGACCATCGCGCGCACCAAGGTCAAACTGAGTTGGGTGGAGCAGGTCGATCGCTCCCTGCACTCGCACGCCATCCGGCTGGTCCTGTTCGCCCTGGTCGCCAACACCATCATGGCCCAGGCCTTCTTCAACTCCGCCGGCCGCATCCTCGTCCTCGGCGGGGTGAATCTGACGGGGCTCTACCTCAATGTGAGCTCGATCTTCTCGACGTTCGCCTTCTCGCTCTTCGAGATCGCCATGCTCTGGGCACGCCAGGAGGTCTTGTCCCTCGACGAGAGCATCAAGAAGCAGATCGGGGCCAAGGAGTGGCTGCGCCGCAATCTGGTGACGCTGGTGGTGATCTCGCTGATCAACTTCTATTCGCTGACCGTCTTCAACGCCGCCATCTGGCCCGCCATCCATGTGCCCGGTATCCCGGAGCCGCCCGCGCCCTGGAAGTTCTACCTGCACGCCGGCTTCTACACCGTGATCCTCTACCTCGCGGGCATCGTCGGGGAACGCGTCAGGAGCGAGCAGGAACTGACCATGACGATGGCGAGGAAGCACACCCAGCAGGCGCTGGCCGCCCACGACGCGCAGGTGCAGCAGCAGATCCGCGCGATGACCGCCCGCGGCGAACCCCTCGCCCCGCTGGCCCCCGCCACCAGCTCCCCCGAGACGGCCCAGCTCATCGCTCTGCAATCCCTCGTGTTGGCGGGCAAGGTCGACGTGATGGAGGCCGCCCGCATGAACGTCGCGGCCACCGGCGGAGATACCGCGCTGCTCGATCGCATCGGCTCTCGTCGCGATGCCGCTCGTACCAGCGCACCTACTGACCGTTGCACGAAGGGCTAAACATGATAGCCTGCCTGTTGAAAACACGCCTGGATGACGGATCGCTTGTGGCGCAGGCGCTCTTTCGCCCGGCGCAGCGCCAGGGCCAACGCCGCCAGCGTGGGACAGCAGAGGTTGCCGAGCTCGACGCGCTTGAGATAGTTCCAGATGCCTTCATCGGGGTTGCGTTCGGGGGCGTAGCCCGGCAAGCGCTCCAGGTGCAGGCGTTTGGCGGCGCCTGCCCGCAGGAAGTCCTTGACGGGCTGGCCGCGATGGATGGGCGCGCCGTCCCAGATGACGAGCAGCTTGCCGCGGACCTTGCGCAGCAGGAGGCGCAAGAAGCGCACGACATCGTCGGAATGGTACGCCTGCTCTTGGGTCTGCAGGAACAGCCGCCCGTCGGCGGTGATCCCGCTGATCGCCGCGAGATGGTCGTGGGTGAGCGGCACGCGCAGCAGCGGCGTCTGCCCGCAGGGCGCCCAGGTGCGCACCGCCATCGGCAGCAGGTAGAAGCCGGACTGATCTACCCAGACGACCGTCCGTCCTTCGTCGGCGGCTTTTTTTCCAGGGCCGGCCAGCGCTCGCGCCACCACGCGGCGATGGCGGCCTCGTCGCGTTGGGTAGCCCGGGCGCGCGGACGCTGGACGCTCTGCCGCAGCGCATGCAGCAGCCGGCTGACGTGGGCGGGATGGTACGTGACGCCGAAGGTGCGCCGGATGACTTCGCCCACCCGCCGGCAGGTCCACACCTGGCCGCGGAAGCCGTACGCCTCGGCCCCGCGCTCCAGCAAGGCGGGCAGCTGCGCCAGCTGCGTGGCGCTGAGCTTGGGAGTGGGTCCGGGGGCGGGATGGCGGCGCAAGGCGTCCACCCCCTGCTCGTGTGCCCGCGTGAGCCACTGGCTGACGGCGCCGGGCGTCACCCCCAGCGCGGCGGCGATGTCCTGTTGTTTCCAGCCCTGCTGCTTGAGCTCCCAGGCGCGGCGCCGCCGTCCTTCGCGCCAGGCGAGCTCGGGTTCGTGCTTGCTCATGCCGCCAACGTAGCACCACTTTAACCCTCTACGCAAGGGTCAGTAGGATCGTGCTCCCCGCCGAGGTCATCCTCGATCCCGATCTCGTCTTGGCCACCGCTCCGCTCCCCACGCCTGATGTCGTCTCGGAGGACGCCGATGAGGCCGTCGACCAGATGCCGATGCAACGCTACAACGGGCGCCGCATCACCGCCCGACTGGAGGCCACCCAATGAGCACCACCAACCGCTCCTCGCGCGCCGCATCCTCGTCGTCATCGCCGACGGTCGCCCCGGCATTCGAGCCGCTGGTGCACGCTTATCGGGGGATGTTCCTCAATCGCACGACGCCCTATGTCCGCCAGCGCGATGACGGCTCCTACCGCTGGCTCTTCCAGCCCTGCGACCAGAAGGTCCTCGTCGCGCACCTGGCGGGTGAGGTGACGATCGCCGTCTCTTCGCTCGATGAGGCCGGAAAGTGTCGCTGGCTCTGCCTCGACGGCGACGGCGAGGACGGGCTCGCCCAGCTCCTCCAAGTGCGCACCCACCTCGCCAGCCCAAGGCTACCGGGCGTCCTGGAAGCCAGTCGCCGCGGGGGGCATCTCTGGCTCTTCTTCGCCGAGCCAGTAGAATCCGGCCTCGCCCGCGAGGTGGTGCTGCGCTTGCTCGACGCGCTGCGATCGGACGAGCTGCCGCTGGACCGCCTCGATGTCTACCCCGACACGCAACGCGTCGGAGCGCTCGGCCACGCGGTGCGCCTGCCGCTCGGCATCCATCGGCTGACGGGCAAGCGCTACCCCTTCCTCGACGAGCGGGGGAAGCCACTGCCGCTTAGCAAGTTCTCTGACGCGCTCGCCTACCTCGCCGACGCTCCGCGCGTCGCCACCGAACGCCTCGCCGAGTTGCAGGTGCAGCTCGCGTCAGCCCAGGAGGCAGCATCCGCCGCGCCTTCAGCGTCGCCGAGCGCTCCAGCCTCCTCGTCGACGCGATCGGACGTCATGCGCTGGGTCGACGCCCACGTCTCGCCCCTCGACTTGCTGGAGGAGTTGGCGCCTTCGAGCGAGCTGCAGCGGGCCGGACAAGGCTGGCTCGGCTGGTGTCCCTTCCACGACGACCGCGCCGACCAGGCGGACGGCTCGCCCGGCACGCCGTCCTTCTACCTCGTGCGCAACGCGACGCATGGCTGGAGTTGGCGTTGCTTGTCGAGCAACTGTGCCCAGCACGAGGGGCACATGCGCCACACCTTCCGCCTCTTCCAGGAACTGCTCGGCCTGGACGCCAAGGAGGCCATCCAAGCGACCCTCGAACGGTGGCCCGACGAGTCGCGCGAGCCCACGGATCCGCGCGAGTAGTGCAATCCCCAAGGAGATGAGAGATGCCGACACCACCAGCGGTCCCGCCGGTCGACGAGGCGGCGGGCGTGATCGACGAGCTGCAAGCCTGGTTCTTGGCGCGCGCCGACGCCGACGGCTATGTCTACACCAGCGTCCTGCGCCAGCTGATGAACCGCATGTATCGCGACCGCGACTACCTCGAGAAGCGCAAGCGGGCGGGGCAGCGCACCGCGTTCGACTACGCCATCGAGCGCGACCAGAAGGCCCTCGCCTGGACCGTGCGCGCCCTCGTCCGGCAGACGCCTCCGGAGGAGAAAGCCAAGCCCGAGCCGCCCAAGCCGCCCCGCAAGCCCTCGCGTCGCCTCACGACGGCGCAGAAGGCGAAGTTGACCGGCCCGAGCTGGAACGGCCAGCCCAAGCGCGACTGGGACGGCCCGGACCTGCCGCCACCCCCGTCGAAAGGGGTGCGCGTGTGAGCGGGCCGGCGGCGGCGGGAGGGCGAGATCCTACCGACCCGCCACGTGCTTCTCGATCTCGAGGGCGGCGAAGCCGGCCAGCGCTCCCGTGATGACGGGGTGCTTCATCACCTCGCCGAGGATGCCCGGGTGGTTCTGCGCGGCGTGCTCATGCATGTCGGCGACCTGTTGCGGGGTGGCCGTCGCGGGATCGACCTGGGCGAGCTGCTGCGACTTGGGGTCCGATTGCCCCTTGAAGTGGTCGATGAACGCCTGAGCGATGCTGCTGCGCTGGCCCTGATCGACCTGGGTATAGGCCTCGGCGGGTTGCTGCGGATCGGCCATTGGGAGACCCTCCTGGCGAACGACGGCTGAGCGCGGGACACTGCGTCCGGCGATCAACGCGCCCCGGTCACTATACCGCGCGGTACTGAGGACACCAAAGAGCAGTCCCACATAGTTCGCTCTCGTCTCGGGGCGCAGCCCCGCGTTGCGGCGGGCGGCGAGCCCCGCGAGCCGCCCGGCCCGCAGCATCCCAAACGGGAGCGCGGGCCACGACATAACCGAACACGCGATTTTCAGCTGCGATCCGACACCCGGATCGCGGTGGGCGCAATAGTAGTCTCACGCGCCCTTCAAACTCCAACATTTATGCACAGCACTTCGAAGGAACCCTGAAATGCAGCCGATCCTGCTCGCCGCCACCGCCGAAAAAGTGACGATCGAGGAGGCAGAGACGACATCTCCCATCCTCGACGACGGGTTGCCACCGCCCACCTTCGCGCAGATCGCTTACTGGCGCGAGCTCTGCGGGGCCATCTCGGCGACGGGCGCCGGCGGCATGACGGATGACGCCTGGAGCGCCGATCTATGCCCACCCAAACCAACGTTGAAAGCGATGGCAGAGCGTGGCCTCATCGTCCGCCGCCGTCGGGCGTGGCACCTCAAGCGGGGTGGTACGGCAAGGTCGCCGCCTTGCGTGCCAGAGCGGTACCTACCCCACGACGGACCCTCGCCGAGCGACCGCGTCCCGACCTGCCCAGCTACGCGGAGCTGGAGGGGTTCGAGCAAGTCTGCCGCTGGCTGGATGCTCAGACGAAACGGCGTGCTCGCCTGCCGTTCGTGGGCCTGCGCGAGCAGCTCGGCGCGGAGAGCGAGGTGCCGATCGCCGCCTTGCATCTCTTGCGCAAGTACCGCCTTGCCCGGCATACCAGCACCTGCGAGTGGGCCCTCTCCCCCACTTGGAAGGATCGGCTGCTCAATTTGTGGAAGGGCGTCGACCGCGAGGTGCGGGAACAGTTCCCCGCCCAGTCGACGCCCTCCGACCCCTCCATCGTCGCGGCGGGGATCGACACCTGGTACCTCAACCGCATCGACCCCGCCGGGCTGCCCTCCACGCTGCGTCGCGCGCTGGACGAGCTGCAGCAGCAGGCGGCGGAAGACGAGGAGGAGGTCGACATGCCCTGGCGGTATGATGGCACGCCGCTGCGCATGTACCGCGCCGGTGTCAACACGGACCAAGGCGGCGGGGTGTCGTGGTCCTACATCCTGAGGAACAACTCACTTGCGCTGCTGATCCGTCGCGCTCCCTTGGGCGGCATCGTGGCCCAGGCACGCCTCGGCTCCGAATGTCTCTGGCGGCTGACGCCCAGGCGCGCGCTGGACGAGGTCGACGCGCTGATCCGCCGCATGTGGGCGCGCCCGATCTTCTTCCGACAGGATCGCAAGCAGGAGACGGCGCGCTGGCAAGTCAGTCAGGTGCACCTGGTGGTGGACGTCGCCAACGCGCCACTCGAGGCCGAGCAGGCGACGCGCTACGTCTCCCGCTCGCGCACCCAGGCGGTCTACGAAGCCGCCAAGTCCGAAGTCGAAAAGCTCTTGCGGGCGATCTATGGTCCGGAGGCCGAGGATCTGGATGCGCTCGTGCTGGACTGGGATAGCTTGTACGAGGACGACAGTTACGACGCCTTCGACCCGTTCGACGACCTCGTGCCCGAGCGCGATCGCGACGTGGAGCCGGTGCCGGTCGAGCACCGGGCCGTGACGACCTTCCGCTCGGGGGGGCACATCTCGGGGATGACCTTCTCGCCCGGTGGCGACGTGTCGATGGTGCTCTACGACAAGCCCCTGCAGGCCCGGCTCTCTGGCAAGCGGCACATGGAGCCGATCTGGGCCTCCGCCGGGTGGAGGAGGGGCGTACCCGTCACGCGGCACGGGGCGCGCCTCCGCCGGCCAGCGGTGCGCGAACTGGGGCTGCCGCATGACCTGCGCCCCTGCCTGGACGACTCGTGGGAGTTCCTTACGCATCAGAAGGACGTCTTCGCCGCCGTGGTGAGGCGGGCAGAGGAATGCCCCGACGCGGTGGAGGTGGCGTGGATTCGAAGGGTGGTCCCCGAGGAGTCGGACACCCGTTGCTCCCGCTGGCCGACCGACCCCACCTGGCGCGTCATCCAGTCGGCCACCTTCGCGGACGCCCCGGCCGAAGCCCGCCGCCTGATCCGGCGCCGGCAGCGCGGCCACGACACCAAGAAGCTGGACCAAGGGCAGTACGGCTACCTGGCGAGCCGCACTGCCATCCTCCACGCCGACGGGGGCCAATGGACCCTCTCACGGGCGATCGGTGAGGCGCTGCCCCAGTTAGAGGCGGTCGAGCGGGAGCAGGGCAAAGACTTCGGCGAATTGGTCCGGGAGAAGCGGCGCCAGTGCGGGCTGCCGCTGCCCCTCGCCGACAATGTCCTACCCTTCCGGGCTGCCGTCCGCGAGGAGCAGGCACAACTCGGCAAGGATCCTGCGCCTGATGCCGCCCTCGGCGACACGCCCAGCGATCCGATTCGAGCGCGCGTGGCCCGCGCGGAGGCACGCGTTGCGGAAGCCTGGGCCCAATTGGCGGAGGCGGAGCATGCGGAAAGCTCGCGTCGCGTGCTGGACGGCCTTGAAGAGGCCTATCTGGCGGAATTGACCGCCCATCGAGCTACAATCGCGCAGGTGCCGAACACCGTTCTGGATGTGTCATGAGCGGCCTGAGCGTGCCCATTTGCCCGCATGTTCCCTTGTTGTGCGTGCAGGTGTGCAGGGAGTGACCGAAAACGTCGACTTTTCTCGGTGCCTGAGCAGCCAGTGGTGAGACGCCGTATACTGTGGGTCGACTGCCAGTGCGCGTGCATGCGACGGCGATGGCGAGGAGGAGTGTGCTCGATGGATGATCAGATCCAGCCAACGGATCCCGAGGACACGCTGCGCGCGTTGGCGACCAGGCTCCTCGCGTTCCGCTTCGGGTCGATGGCCCGCGAGGCGGAGGAAGCGCCTCGGCTGCTGGTCGGCGAGCTGCCGCCCGACCTGCCGCTCGCGCTGCCGGTGCCCGAGGGCGCGCGCATCCTCGGCGCATTCCTCGGCCCAGAGACGATCGTCGCGCTGGAGACGGAGCTCGACGCGGATGCGGTGATCGCCTTTTACGCGGAGCGGATGACGGCGCTCGGCTGGGACGAGCAGGATCCCGTGGGGGGCCGACAGGGCGGCTTCGTGCACTCGTTTGCGCGGTCGAATCCCATGATGAACTTCTCCCGGGAGGAGGGCGGGCCAGTCTTCACGGTGATGGCGGGCTGGGCGGCTGACGGCCGTAGCACCGTCCAGATCACGTTCCACCCCGAGGGGAATGGCGACGTCCCGCGGCAACGGCGGCAGCAGCACGGTGACATCATGTCGCTGTTCCCGGCGATACGTGCTCCGAAGCGCGCGCGGCAGACGCCGCAGGGCGGCGGCGGCAGCCTCGACGCGGTGAACGCATTGGCGCGGCTGGAGTGTGACCTCGATCTCGCGGCGGTGGCGCCGCACTATCGCGCGGAGCTCAAGCGCGGCGGTTGGCACCTGATGGAGGACGGCGCGTCGGGCCCCGTGGCATGGAGCACCTGGACCTTCCGCGACGACGAGAACGCGAATTGGAGCGCCGCGTTGCTCATCCTTGATCGTCCAACGCCTTCCGCCGGCCACAACTACGTGCTGCAGCTCTTCGCTGAACGCGTGCCGGAGCCGAGGGTCGAGGGCGGTGAGCGGAGCGGCCGCGTGACGGTCGCCTCAAACTTCCATTCGACGTATAGCGGCGGCTGGACGACGATGAGCGGCCCGGCCGGGAGGCGAGAGCCATGAGGTGCTTTCGTCACGTTGACCTGCTACTGTCTCGTTGGTATTACTCCTGACAGCAGTAAAAACATCTGCGGCGCTCTCAGGAGATGGCCTAAAGCGGTTCTTCACCTCCGCAGGTTAATAATTGCTGCTACCGCAAAACAGGTGGTAGGGGAGTTCCCCTCGCTGCCCATGGCCCGCATGCGGAAATCGCAGTGCGGAGCTGCTCATGGTGGCATGGCGCCGTTGCCCGTCGCTCGGTTCTCACGGGTGGTATTGTGGTGACCGGACGGTAAATGGAGGCCAGGATCGCGCTATCGATCTCATTGGACCCGAGGCGGCGAGCTTGTGAGGCAGACATCATGCACCGACGCTCGCGCTTTCCGGGCCTGCGCGAACACTTCTTCGCCCTGCTGGTGCCCGTGATGGCGTTTCTTGCGGGATGTGGGCCGTTTGGCGGCACAGGGCCGACGGCTCCGCCCTGCAATCTGGCGACCCAGTGGCAGGCACCCGCGAACAACGTCCAGCTCGATGACCTGTCGATGGTCGCGCCGGACGAGGGGTGGGCGGTCGGTGGGCTGACTGCGCAGTGGCCGCCCACTTCGCCCGATCTGGGGCCTTCAGGCGTGATCTATCACCTCGCAGGAGGCCGATGGCAGCGCGTCCCCCAGACCTACTCGGGCGCCGAGCTTTCGACCATCTCGATGGATGCGCCCAACGACGGCTGGGCTGCCTCTAACTCTGCGATGACGGGCATGGGCGACCATGCGCTGGTGTTGCACTATCATGAGGGGCACTGGACGCCTGTGGATATCCCCTCGCTGGACGCGGTGCTCCAAGGCCCGCCGGGGTCGGCCGGCGGCTACCTCAGCGGGATCAGCGTGCAGATGTTCGGCCCCTATGGCGGGTGGATGTTCGCCGAGACCAACCTCCCGCGCGATCCCACCAATCCGGCAACCAGGGATAGGGTCATCATCCTACGCTATGCGCAAGGAGTTTGGACGCCGATCGCCGCGCCGTCGGTCTCGCCGACAACCGAACTCTTCTCGCTTTCAGCCGTGTCGGCCGACGAAGCCTGGATCGTCGGGACCGATTATGGGCATGGCTCCGACTTTACAACACACTTTGCGCGATACGACGCGGGTGGCTGGAGCCTGTGGCCTAAGGCTGTCTCCGGGATAAGTGATGGGTTCACGATGCTCTCGCCGACGGACGGCTGGGCGTTCCAGAGCGGCGCGAACGGGGGTGGCGATAACGTCAACGTGCTGCACTATGACGGCACGACTTGGGCGCCATTTTCCACGCCGGACTGGGCGGATCAGCGTATATCGCTCACGTCGGGGATCTTTGCCGCCGCCCCCAGCGTCACCTGGTTCCTTGCTATGCATGAGGATGGATTCGGCAATGACACTTCGTTGATCGAAATGTACGCCAAAGGGCAATGGCAACCGGTGACATGGCCTTTCGGTGATGTGCAACCGCAGCGTCTAGCCTTGGCCACCCCGGGCGAACTGTGGGGGATTGGGGACATCGCGCATCAAGAAGGTTGCGCGCCGGCAGCCGTAGTTAATCTCGCGCAAGGAGTCTTCTTCCATGCGCAGCAGGGGACTTGGACGCGTGAGGTGCTGCCGTAAGTGTTACCGCAGTTGACGCACTCGTTAAAGTAGGACGGCGAAGACCACTATCCTTGCCGACTTCTGCGGATATATATCAGCGGCAGCTCGATTATTACGGGAGAGAGGGGCAGATGTTCGCGGATGATCGGGATGTGATGCGACCTAATCCTCACGGCCAGCAATTTGTCTGGTCGAAGCTCCGCTGGGTTCTCCTCGTCCTCGGCATCGTCTGCTCTCTCTTTGCCGGCGGCCTCTACCTTCACACGCCCATTCGGTACCAGTGGAATTGTCCGGATAGCGGCCAGTGTCGCGTGACCATTCAGAATGAGGGTGGTGGGTTTGACCATGGTTTCAATCCGGCCTACCATTGGGTAATCGCCAGCGACGACGCCTCCGATGTGCGCTTCTCGCCCGCGGCGGGGGTCCTGCAGGCTGGCCAGAGCGTGCGAGTGCAGATCGTCATCGCCCCCGGTACCTGCCCGACCGCAATTACCATCACCAGCACGCACGACTCGTTTAGCTTCGGCTCCTTCCTCTACGACCCACAGACTGGTCGCTGCACCCTCGCGGTCCCCTCCGGATCGTCCGAGTCGTAGCGGCATGCGGGCGCTCGCGGGCATCCTCGTCGCGAGGCTGCTGGATCGCCCTCTGGCTGCGCCTTTACCCCCAGATGCCCGTCACAGCGATCGGTAGCCGTATCAGGGACGATTGGTGCCATAAGCCGTCCCCCTATTAGCGGGCACCCCATGCAACATCCCTCTGGGATCCCCGCTGTCTGCGCAGCGCGATGCGTCGGGTTCACTCCCTTTACTATGATTGATAATGCATTCTCGATGACCCGTAGAGGGCCCGCTCAAGGGGTGATCGTTGCATAAATTCGTGGACGAAACTGCACGGGTTCTCTTCACCCCTGCAGCGGTACGAGGGTGATGGAGTTGCAATGGCGGACCTATACCCTTCATCAATCCTGTCATCAATCCTGAATCACTTCGAGCACCCACAACGGCGGACATTACACCACGTCGAGATAGAGCTCAAACACCTGATGGTCGTGCGTAACGACGCGGTAATAGCGATTGCTCCGTCCGCGCTCGCCCGTCCCCTCCCACCAGCGGACTTGCAGATGCCACTGACTGATGACCCGAACGCGGTAGATGACGCCTTGCCAGGTGAAGGCACGCGGCTCGTGGTCCGGCCCCTCCTCCATCGGCGCGGGTTAGTGCGGACGCCTCGCCACGTCGCGCAACCTCTCGAAACTAGAATATGCATTCCGTTTCACGCAGCATAGCGCAACTCGGCGGCGCCCGCGGAGTACGCGAGTGAGATCGTACATAAGTGCCAATCTTGTTATGTAACATTTACATAAACTTGACAACCGTCCACCGGAGTGCGTTGTTCTTCCCAGACGGAAGGGCGGGTGCGGTGGTGGTCCGTGGCCTCCGCTGCACTCGCTCCGCTGTTCGGGCGCGCTCCCCTGGCGCCGGTCCCTTTCCGCATGGTGCAACCAGGAGGGTTGGTTACGATGAAGAAACCCGACATGCCACCCGCATTCTTTCGCCTACAGGACAGGTCAGGAGACGGGCACACCTCGAAGGACATCCGTTCATGGCTCATGTCCGACGCGACGGAGGTCACGCCGCCAATCCGCGTCGGCGAATGGGTGAACTACCGCGCCTCGCAAGGCGCTGCGGACGCGGAGCGCGTCACGATCGGCCTGCGAGGGAAAGTGGTAGCAGTCCACGGTGAAGTGGCAAGCGTGAGGTGGTCGGACTCGGTAAATGGCTTGCACAGGCCACTCTCAGTGCTGTTGGATAATCTCATGCGCGTGCGCGCATAGGATGCTTCGGAGAGCGCGAGACTATACCGCGACGTTTGACCTCGCGCGACTCGATGGCGACGTCGTCGGCCGGAGAGTACTTGCGCTTCTCCTCCTCGGCGTCTTGGTCGCTGATGCGCGCCCAGATCTTCACCATCTCACGTGTCTCATGTCTGAGAGGCCGTTCGAGAGCGAAGAGTTTGCCGCGCTTCAAGAGAAAGCGGATGGCGAACCCGTTGCGACAGGTGTGCACGCTGACGCGCCTGTCGACGATGCCGCGGATTCGGACGAGGCTCTCTTTCACATATCTTGGTGGATGACCCCTTACCCCTGAGCATCATCCCATTCTGTACGAGCGACGGGCGCATGGACGAGGTGCGATGCTCGCGAGTGCGCTCTGGCCGTAGTCCGCTTCGAGGCGTACAACCGAGAGTCCTATCCGCCTCCTTGCGGGCGAAGCGTTTAGTCGGCGTCGTTGGACGCGGTTGCACCGCTTTGGAGTCGCCCCCTGCGGCCGGGCATATCGTCGGTATCGTCGATGTTCTCAGCGCTGATGCGCCGCTGGAGGCGCGAAAGTTGCGCTTTCATCTGCGCCTCGGCCCTGGCGCGCAGCATGCTGACGTGGTAGCGCAGCCGCCCATCTAGTTCCACCACTCCTTGCCGCCCGTGGCGAACTTCCGCCAGCAGTCGCTCGAGTGTCCTCCGCGGCGCAGACATGGCAACGAGCGGCTCCGTCGGCTGGTCGGCGGGCGGCATGCTCGCAGCCGGAGGTACCGCAGGAAGAGGAACTGCAAAAGGAGCTAAGGGAGCCGTGAGTACGGGCACGACCGGCACCCTCCGAGGAATCGGCCTCGTCGCAATCGGCGCGGATGCTGGCGTCGCGACACTCTGGGGCCTGGCGTCCATGGAGGACGTGGAGGAAGCGGAGGACGCCGCTGCGGGCTGAGGCCGCGGCTGACGCTGCGTGTCTGACTGCGCTGGATGCGCGTCGTGCACCGTGTCACCACCTGCCCGTGCCGCTGCATGAGTGGCGGGCGGTTGCTCACCTAACCGAGTGGCGGAAGACGGGGCAGGATTCAACGGAGCGGAAACGACCGGGGCAGTCTTTGGGAGAAGGCGGAGCGCGCGCTCTGCGCCCGAAGCGCGGGCGACGGAGGACGTGGCAGCCTGGGCTGCCCTGGAGGCGGCAGTGGCCGCGAGCTGTGCACGTATCCGATCGAGTTCGGCGACGGTCTCCCGGTGATCCGTCACCAGATGTTGGTAGCGCAGCAGCATCCGCTCGTGCCGTTCCAGCAGGAATTCGTGCTGCGTCAGCGCGCGCGCGCGCCACGCCTGCAATTGCCCGTACTGCTGCTCCATCTCCTGCAGATCGCGCTCCACCCTCCAGGCGTTCACCGCGGTCGCAATGCGGCCGGGGAGCAGGAGCAGCAGCGTGATCACGAATCCGAAGAGGGCCGCTCCCGCCATCACCCAGGCCAGACTCACGGAGTACTGCCCCGCAAGGAGGTCGAGCTCCACCGCTTGGTGGTTGAGCGCCAGAAAGGCCAGCAGGACGAGGCCAAGGGTGGTCACCATGACATAGGAGATGATGAACCGTAGCAGGTGCATAAATTCGCCTCACTAGTTCTGCTCTCTGTCGCGCTCTTCCCGCACGCCTGGGGCCAAAATGGCTGCGCCAATCCTTGCCCGCTCGTGACGCCAGCGCTTCGTCGCCTCGTCATGCCCAGGGTTTGTGTGAGATCGGCGCCATTGTCCACAACCTGCGATGCGAGCGACGCAGCCTTTGACCTCGATGAGCCAGCCTCTCTCCAGTACAACGATTCCCAGCTCTTACTGGTTAGCCTGTGTGCACATACTCTGGTCGTCGGCCTCGGGTTCCACCCAATGGTAGCCAGTTTCGTACCGCATACCCGGCGGTCGAAGGAGAGATTGCCGGACTCCCGGTTTCAATAATGCCACTGCAGGCTGCCGTCGAGAAGGTCATCTGCGGACGAGAATTGATGGCTTGCGTCGAAATCCCAACAACAACAGTGCACCCCACCAATCGGGGTTGGTGGAGTGCATTCTAAGGAGAGCATGCGCCCGCTACTGGCCATCTTCTTCAGGATGCGCTCGCACATAAGCGTCCACTTGGCTCCGCTTGATATATTTGCGGGTACTCCCAACCAACTGGACCATGTCGAAAATACCCTGATCGATCCGTCGCTCAAACCACGCTCTGCTGTGCTTGTAGACGATCTTGGCTTCCTCTATCCAGATGAGGTCTTTTTGCTGATTGTCTGTGCTCACTTCATCCTCATGCCCTCCCCCGTCCTCGACGAGAGCGAGCAGGGCTTCCACCTCGAACAGCGCCTCCAGGTCACGCTCCAGGCCGCCGCGAATGAGCGGCAATTGATGATCGAGTTCCGCACCGGCGAGGGCTCGGATGCTCCCTCGGACCAGTTGCTCAATGCCTGGCTGGAATCCGGCGACCTGGTCGAAGCGCTCTGCACGGGGCTGACCGCCCGGCCCTTCATGCAGAACAAGGACAAGACCTATCGGCGCAAGGACAAGGAGGTCAAGGTCGGCGACGAGACCGCCTATCTTGAAACCATGGTCGTCTTCGCCGGCGCCTCCATGTCGCTTCTCACCGAGGCCAAGTCGCTGGACGACGCCGTCAAAGCCGCACGCGCCAGCTACAAGCGGGGGCAGCGCGAGTACCGCGCCCAGCGCAACGCCGAGCGGGTCAAGCAGATGGAGTCCCAGATGCTCGACCGCGTCAAGCAGATGCGCGAGCGTAAGGCCGCCGAGGACGCCGCCAAGGCCGCACCTGCTGCGGAGCCCAGGGCCGCCGGTACCAACGGCCGCAAGCGCTAATCGCCGGCTGGTGCCTCGGAAACGGGAGGACGGCGGCCACACCCCGATCGGTGCGACCGCCGTCCTCCCGCCCGCACGCCCACTCCCGGGGGGCATCCCACCCCAGCAATCCCGGCCGGCATCGCCGACGCCTCGTGCGCCGACATACCCCTGGGGAGCGGACGTTCGGACACCCAACACACCGCACGCGCGAGACCAATCGAGCCCTTCACCATTACGAAATGGTTACGGTCACCTGCCTACGAGAAAGGCCACCCCCATGGACCCGATCCCCCTCACTTCGACCCCCGCACCACCCACCATCGCCCGCACCCGCGTCAAGCTCGGCTGGATGGAGCGCGCCGACCGCTTCCTCCACTCCAACGCGATTCGGCTCGTCCTCTTCGCGCTCGTCGCCAACACCATCATGGCCCAGGCCTTCTTCAACTCCGCCGGCCGCATCCTCGTCCTCGCCAGCGTCAACCTGACGGGCCTCTACCTTAACGTCTCCTCGATCTACTCGACCTTCGCCTTCTCGCTCTTCGAGATTGCCATGCTCTGGGCCCGGCAGGAGGTCCTGTCGCTCGACGAGAGCATCAAGAAGCAAATCGGGGCTGGTGCCTGGCTCAAGCGAAACCTCATCACCCTCGTGGTGATCTCGCTGATCAACTTCTACTCGCTGACGGTCTTCAACGCCGCCATCTGGCCGGACATCCACGTGCCGGGCATCCCCGAGCCGCCCGCGCCGTGGAAGTTCTACCTGCACACGGGCTTCTACACCGTGATCCTGTACCTGGCGGGCATCGTCGGCGAGCGTGTCAGGAGTGAGCAGGAGCTCACGATGACGATGGCACGCAAGCACACCCATCAAACGCTCGCCGCCCAAGACGCGCAGGTGCAGCAGCAGATCCGCGCGATGACCGCCCACGGTGAGCCGCTCGCGCCGCTGGCCGCCGCCACCAGCTCGCCCGAGACGGCCCAACTTATCGCGCTGCAATCCCTCGTCTTGGCGGGCAAGGTGGATGTGATGGAGGCGGCGCGCATGAACGTCGCAGCCACGGGTGGCGATGCCGCCCTCCTCGACCGCATCGGCGCGCGCTCGACGCCCTCGCGTCCGTCGGTTGCGGTCGCGCCCATCGCCCCGGGCGAGGATGATGACGACGAGGACGAGGAGCCGATCCCCACCGGACGCTATAGCGCCAAGCGCATCACTGCCCGATTGGAGGCCACTCGATGAGCACTCCGCAACCGGAGCTCCTTGACGCCTGGCGGCAGATCTGGGTCAACCGCAGCCGACCCTATGCCGTGCAGCAAGCCGATGGAACCTACCGATGGGTGCGACAGAGCATCACCGATGCGCTCCTCCGCGCACACCTGGTCGGCGAGACGACGTTGGCCTTCTCCTCGATGGACGCACGCGGCTGGTGCCGCTGGCTCTGCCTCGACGCCGACGCCCCCGACGCGTTGCCGCAGTTGCTCACCCGCCGCGCCGCGCTCGCCGACCACGACCTGCCGGGACTGGTCGAAGCGAGTCGGCGCGGCGGGCACCTGTGGATCCTGCTGGCGGAACCCGTGCCCGCGGGTGAGGCGCGCTGGGCCGTCGTGGAGGCGCTCGCAGCCATCCGCGCCGCCGAGGCGATCGCGATGCCAAGTTGCGAGCTGTACCCGACGGCGTCGGTGCCCAGCACGCTGGGACACCCGGTGCGCCTGCCGCTCGGAATCCACCGCCTCACCGGCCGGCGCTACGCGCTCTTCGATGAGCACGGCTACCCCTGCGCCTTCACCTCGACCAACGCGGCAGTGCGCCGCGTCCTCGACATGCCCCGCGTGCCGGTCGCGACCATCCATCGCGCCTGGGCGCGCTTCCAAGGCGGCGGCAGCACACCAACCGTGGCCACCGCGGGGTGCGACGACGATGTGGAGATCTCACCGAGATCCGCAGCACCCGGGCGCGCTGGGACGACATCGCCGGTGATCCGCCGGGTGGACGCGAACGTCTCGCCGCTCGACCTGCTCGCCGAGTTGGCCCCCGAGTCGGCCCTGCGGCGCGTCGGACAAGGCTGGCTCGGTTGGTGCCCCTTCCACCATGACCATGCCCCCGACGCGCTGGGGAGGCCCGGCACGCCGTCGTTCTACGCCGTCTTCAACCGACGACACGGCTGGAGCTGGCGCTGCCTCTCCAGCAACTGCGCTCACTCGGTCGGCCCCATGCGCCACGGCTTCCGGCTCTATCAAGAGCTACTCCGCACCGACGTCCCGGCCGCGATCCGCGCGGCCCGCGGCCGCTGGCCGGCGATCGACGAGGCACCCGACCGGGCACTCGACGGGTCAGTAGCAATGCCCCGGGTTACACGCCGAGTAGAGGGCGATGACGACCCAGAGCGCCGCGCCGCCGCCCCCCAGCAGCGCGACCAGGGAGAGGGTGATGCCCAGGGCCTGTAGCCGCCCCGCGCCGCGCCCGACCAGCGAGAGGCCGATCAGGCCGATCAGGCCGAGCGGGACCGCGCCGAGGGTCAGCAGGAGCATGGCCTCGCCGCTCGTGGTGCCCGGGATGCTGCTATTGGCGAAGAGGGCCGCCAGGAGCGCCGCCACCAAGGCGAGCAGGCCGCAGGCAAAACCGGCGCGCACGAGACACCCCCTCGGGGCGGGCGCTGGCGACGGTGACGGCGCGGTGATGCCGTGCATGCGGGGGTCTCCTTGTGTTCGGCATTCGCGGTCGTGGCGCGCGGTCGGTCGGCATCCCGGGTGAACAGCCCGGGTGAGGAGACCACCGGCGCTATACCGAGTCTAGCCGACCGACCGAGGTAGCACCACGCACAACTCATACAGATACCCGCCCCGCGTGGGACGATCCCATGGGGAGGTGTACGAGATGACGAAGCTGACGAAGCTGCCTGCGATCGACGAGGCGGGCGGCGTGCTCGACGAGCTGCAGGCGTTCTATTCGGGCAAGGCCGACGGCGAGGGCTGGGTCTACACCAGCGTGCTGCGCCAACTCGTCAACCGGCTGTACCGCGAGCGCGACTACCTCGCCCGGCGCAGCGCCGACGGACGGCGCACGGCCTACGACTACGCGGTCGACCGCGACCAGAAGGCCCTCGCCTGGGCCATCCGTGCGCTCGTCCAGTATGTTCCCGCCGACGAGAAAGCGAGACCGGAGCCGCCCAGGCCGCCGCGCAAGCCCTCCCGCCGCCTCAGCCCCGAGGAGCGTTCTAAGACGAAGGGACGACCGAGCTGGAACGGGCAGCCCAAGCGGGATTGGGACGGGCCTGGATTGCCACCACCGCCCTCGTCACCGCGGCGGCCCGCGTCATGAGACCGGCGGTCCCGATGAGGTCACCGGGGACGCCTACCTCGAGAGCGCGGACGGGGAGCAACCGCGTCCGCTGTGACCGCTGCCAGCTGTCCGAGGTGGCCGACCGCCTCCCCGACCGTCTCGAGCAGGCGGTCACGCTCGAACGGCTTGCGCAGGACGGCGACGCCATGCTGGACCAGTAGCAGTCGCTGCGCCGGCGAGAGGTGGCTCACAGTGGCGGTCATGAGGATGAACCGGTGGCGACCGAGCTCGTGGCTGCCGGAGGTGAGCGCCTGGAGCAGGCGCAGGCCATCCATGCGCGGCATGCGGTAGTCAGAGAGCACCACCGTCGGCGCGGGGCTCAGCTGCAGCAGGATCGAGAGCGCCTCCACCCCGTCCTGCGCCTGCGACACGACTTGATAGCCCTCGTCGGCGAGCAACGCGGTCACGACGTCCCGGAGGTCGTGGTCGTCGTCGACCACCAGAATCGGCATCAGCGCTTGCTCTGGCGTCATGCACGGGCCGTCCTTCCTTCCGGTGGACGGGCGGCAGTTGGGCGTCGAGCCCGGCGGCGCGACGAAGCAGCTCGCACCCACCGTGAAGCAGGGAACAGCAATTTATATGCCAAGTAGGCAGCATCGAGAGAGCGGGCGACGAGTGTCCGCGCCCCCGGCGCGGGGCGCCAGCCCCGCCCACGGACGGCGGCGCAACCCGACAGGGCAAGCCGCCGGGCCGGGGGTCCCGAACAACCGGCGCGGGCCATCGGACCCGTAAGAGCGTCGTTTTGCCGCGATCCGTCTCCGGATTGCGGCGGGCGCATTAGTAGTCTCACGCGCCCTTCTATTTACAGCTTTTAGATCCGACACTTTCCAGGAGCCCTGAAATGAACAGCACTCATGCGACTGCAACTGCCGAAAAAGTGATGATTGAGGATACTGAGGCAGATGCTTCGGTCGTCTTCGACGACGGGCTGCCCCCGCCGACGCATGCCCAAATCGAGTACTGGCGCAAGCTCTGCGGCGCGCTCTCGCTCGTGAAGGGCACGGGCATGGCCGATGAGGCCTGGCCGACCGACCTCGCGCCCACCAAGTCGGCCCTCACGGCGCTCGTCGAGCGGCAGATCATCGTGCGACGCCGTCGGGCGTGGCACCTCAAGCGGGGCTGGTACGGGCGCATCGCCGCGCTGCGGGCATGTGCGGTGCCGACGCCTCGGGAATCCTTCGCCGAACGTCCGCGGCCGGACCTGCCGAGCTACGCCGAGATCGAAGGCTTCGAGCGCATCTGCCGTTGGCTGGACGCTCAGCCGAAACGCCGCGCCCGCCTGCCCTTCGTCGCGCTGATCGAGCAGCTCGGCGCCGACAGCGAGGTGCCCATCGTCCTGCTCCACCTGATGCGCAAACATCGCCTCGCCCGGCACACGAGCACCTGCGAGTGGGCGCTCTCGCCCACGTGGAAGGACCGCCTGCGGGCGTTGTGGGACGGCGTCGACCGCGAGGTGCGCGAGCAGTTCCCTCGCCAACCAACCCCGTCGGATCCGAACGTGGTGGCCGCCGGCATCGACACGTGGTACCTCAACCGCCTCGACCCCGCGGGGTTGCCGCTCGCGCTCCGCCATGAGCTCGACGACCTCCAACAACGATCCGTCGAGGACGAAGAGGAGGTCGACACGCGGTGGGTCTACGACGGCGCGCCGCTGCGGATGTACCGCGCAGGCGTCAACACGGAGGAGGGCGGTGGCGTCTCCTGGTCCTACATCCTGCGCAACAACTCGCTGGCGCTGCTGGTGCGTCGGGCGCCACTCGGCGGCATCGTCGCCCAAGCCCGCCTCGGGTCGGAATGCCTCTGGCGCCTCACTCCGCGCCGCGCACTGGACGAGGTCGATGCCCTGATCCGCCGCATGTGGTCCCGTCCGATCCCCTTCCGCCGCAAGGACGGCAAATGCGAGGACGCCCGCTGGCACGTCTCGCAGGTCCATCTGGCGGTCGATGTCGCCAACGCCCCGCTCGCCCTCGAACAGGCCAGTCGCTACGTCTCCCGCTCCCGCTCCCGCGCCGTCTATGAGGCGGCGAAAACGGAAGTCGAGCAGCTCATGCGGGCGATCCACGGGGGCGACGCAGAGGATATGGAGGCGCTCGCACGGGACTGGGACGCCCTCTACGAGGACGAGACGTTCGACGGCGTCAACCCCTTCGACGACCTGGTGCCGGAGCGCGAGCGCGACGTGGAGCCGACGCCGGTCGAGGAGCGGGCGGTGACGATCCATGGGTTTGGCACGCGGGTGTCGGGTATGACGTTCTCGCCCGGCGGCGACGTGTCCATGGTGCTCTACGACAAGGTGCTCCAAGCGCGGCTCTCGGGCAAGCGCGCATATGGAACCGATCTGGGCCGCCGCCGGATCGGCGCCCGGCGTGCCGGTGGCCCGCAACGAGGCGCGACTGCGCCGGAAGGCGGTGCGCGAGCTGGGGCTGCCGCACGATCTGCGGCCGTGCTTGGACGACCCGTGGGAGTTCCTCAAGCACCAGAAGGACGTCTTCGCTGCGGTGGTCGGACGGTCCGAGCCATGTCCTGACGCGACGGACGTTGCGTGGATCCGCCGCGTGGAGCCGGATGAGCACGACACCAACCAGTCGCGCTGGCCGACCGATCCAGCCTGGAAGGTGGTGCAGTCGGCCACGTTCCAAGATGCGCCAGCAGAAGCGCGGCGCCTGATCCGCCGCAAGCAGCGCGGCGCCGACGAGGTGGTGCTCGATGGCGTGCAGTTCGGCTGCATGATCAGCCGGGTTGCCAACCGGCACGCGGAGGGCGGGACCTGGACGCTCTCGCAGGCGTTGCGCGACGCACTGCCGGACCTGGAGAAGGTGGAAGCGAAGAAGACAGCGGCTGGGAAGGACTTCGGCGAGTTGGTGCGCGAGCGCAGGCGGCAGCGTGGGTTGCCACTCCTCGTCGCCGAAAAAATCCTGCCGTTCCGGCCCACTGCAGGTTCGGTTTCACCCATGGAGGCAGGCGAGGCTCGCGTCGCGGAGGCATTCGGAGCGCTCCAAGCCGCAGAACTGCGCTGCGAGGCTCATCGAGCCCTTGATCGCCTTGAAGGGGCCTATCTCGCTGAAATGGATCTGCTCTGCGCGTCTACCTCCCACGAGGCAACGTCTTGAGGCGGTTACACCCCGCCTCCCGTGCACCATAGAAGCCATAATTCGTAGCGGTGCACCGGTGGTGGTGTTACCTTTGCGCCGTTGCCGTGTGTTAGGAGTGTCGTCGCGAACGGCTGGGGGTCGCGCGACGCTTCGACAGGAAGCGGTGGAGTTGTGACTATCGCCATCTTCGGCAAACCCTGGAGACATCCGGGCATCGGAGTGACGCCCGCACTGCGCGCTGCCTTCGCGCTCGCGTCGGACAGGGCCGCCGGAGAGCGATCCGCCCTCTCCGGCGGGCAAGGATTCGCGAGCGTCTCGCGCGGGGACGCCGCCGACGCCTTCGAGGCGTTCTTTCGCGCCCATGAGCGCGAGTTGTTCGGCTATCTCTGGCGCGTGACGGGCGACGAGCACGCCAGCTACGACCTTGCGCAAGAGACCTTCGTGCGCGCATGGCAGCACTTTGATCAGGTTCGCGGCTACGACCAGCCGCGCGCGTGGCTCTTCCGTGTGGCGACGAATCTCGCCAGCAACTATCGTCGTGCCCGTTCCGTGCGCGTCGCGACGGATCTTCCGCTGGAGGGCGAGGCGGACTTGGCGAGCGATCCCGCCACGAATATTGCCATGTTGGACGCCGTGCGCGCCACGCTGGACGAGATGCCCGTGAAGCAGCGCAGCGCGCTCCTCCTCCGCGCCGTCTATGGCTTCTCCATGAGTGAACTGGCTCGTGCGCTCGATTGCTCCGAGACCGCGGCGAAGATGACCCTGTCGCGGGCGCGCGAGCGCTTCCGCGCGTACTATCGCCAGGAGGAATCACGATGAGCACGACGATGCTCTGCGCGGACGGGATCACGTTCGCGACACTCGCTGCCTGGCACGACGGCACGCTCGACGGCGCCGAGGCGGCGCGCCTGGGGGCGCACGTCGCGGAATGCGCGGCCTGCCGCGCGACGCTGAACACATTGGTGACGCAAGATAGTGTGCTGCGCCAGCTGCCGGCGCCGGAACCCGACGGTCGCCTTTGGCGCGAGGTGCGCGTGCGCATGCGGGGCGAGCGGCCAGCGCGACGCCTCGTGACGCCGTCGCGGGGACGGTTCGTGGGCGGCATTGCCGCGATTGCGGCGGTGTTGCTGGTGGCATTGGGATTCGCCCAGGTCTTCCGCGATCGACCGCAGCCGACTGCGGGCACGACGCCAACGATCGTCGCGGGGACGCCCACGCTCCTGCCAACGGCGGTCGCCGCCTCGCCCGCCGTGAATGGCCCACGCCCCAACTGGCAACAAGGGACGTTGCCGGTCGCCTCGCTCACGGACCAGGACATCCTTTCGTTCGGCGTTGCCCCATCGAACGGGAATGAAGCCTATGCCTGCTTCGGCACGTCGGACCGCAGCGGCGCTACGCTGACGTTCTATCGCACCAACGATCGCAGCGTGCACTGGACGACACTGACCCAGATCTCGATGCCGTCGCTCGATCTCTCGGACTGCATGGTGCAGGTCGACGCATACGACGGGAATCGCGCGCTGATCCAAGTGTCGGGGCAGAACATGAACACCCTCAACGGGGTCACGCCGTTCGAGTACACGGACGATGGCGGTGCGACGTGGACACAGCTGAACGAGTCGATCCCAATCTCTGACCCGGCGACGGTCCATGGCGCGACCTATGCCCTGCTATGGCCCCCACTGGGCGCGGCGAGCGGCACCTCGCACCTCTCGGTCAGCACTGACAATTGGCAACATTGGACGCCGGTCGATCAGGCGCTCGTCGGCGCGCATCAAGGGGTCTCAAACTTCTGGATCAACCCCAGTGGGGAGCTGCTCGCGGAGGTGACGACCGAGGCGCCAAGTGCCACGCCGACCACCACATCGGATCCGCTTGGCAATCCGTACTCGGGGACCACCAGCCTCACTCTCTGGCGCTCGTCGGACGGTGGCGCGCATTGGCAGCAGTTCTCGACCCCACGGATACCGAGCGCCGCATCGGCGCAAGGCTTTGTCGTCCAGCAACCTAGCGCGGGACAGCCCTGGCAGCTCTGCGAGGTCTACGGCATGAGAGGCGGCGGCGCCCCGGAGGGCCTTGACTGCACCTTCGACGGCGGGCATACGTGGTCCGCACGCCCGCTCCTCTGCGTGTCGGCACCATGCGGGCCGATGGACCTGGGCCTCCAGAACTACGCGATAGCGAGCGACGGCGCCGTGCTGATGATGGCGCTCGCGCCGGGCGCTAGCTCGCAGTTTGGGATCTTTCGGCTGCCCCAGGGCGCGACGACGTGGCAGTATCTCGGCCCGACATCCGGCAGCATCGCCTACTTCTTCGCGCCGACGGCGGGCGGCGGCATCCTCTGGGCCTACGCTGGCGGCATCTACACGGGACGGCTGAGCGGCACCATCGGAGGCCATCAGATGATGCCGGGCGTCATCGCTACGGCCATGTATTCCTGACCTCGGCGAATCACGACGCGGGCAAGGCAGGCGGCTCAATTGAGCCGTCCGCTTTTTGCTGCCTATTAGCTGCGATGTGCAGCGGGCCTGCCGCTGTTCTCTCTATGAGACCGTCGTCATGACGATGCGCAGGTTTGCTACAGGCGGTTCCAAAACAGTAGAGGGATGAAGTAGCCTGCTCGCATGAGCAGGATTGGTCTCACGGACCGGCAATGGGCGTTCATCTGCCCCCTCTTGCCGTCTCCCGCCCACACTGGGCGCCCGCGGGCGGACGACCGCCGTACTTTTGAAGGTATCCTCTACGTGCTCATCACCGGCTGTCGCTGGCAGGACTTGCCGCGCGAGTACGGAGCACCAACGACCGTGTGGAGGCGGCTCAAGCGGTGGGGCGAGGAGGGCGTGTGGGAGCGCCTCTGGCGGGCCGCGCTGGCCGCGCTCGATCTGCATGGCCAGCTCGATTGGACCATGGCCTTCCTCGACGGCTCATTTGTGCCCGCTAAGAACGGGGGCGAGAAGGTCGGGCTCACCAAGAAAGGAAAGGGCATCAAGTGGATGCTCGTCACCGATGGAAACGGTCTTCCGCTCGGCTTTCACCTGGACAGCACGAGTCGTGCGGAGGTGCGACTGGCCCAGCAGACGCTGGACACCATTAAGGTCGCTCGCCCGCATGGCCGCCCCAAGCGACGGCCCAAAAAGCTGGTGGCAGATCGCGGGTACGATAGTAGCGGGTTTCGCCAAGCCCTGCGACGCCGCGGCATCCAGACGTGCATTCCGCCCAAGCGACGGCCGACAAACTGGAAGGCCAAGCGGGGACGTCCAGTCGTGGCGCGCAAAGAGGACTATCGGCAGCGGTATAAGGTGGAACGCAGCTTTGCCTGGTTGGGCAACTTCCGCCGGCTCCTGATCCGCTGGGAGTCCCTCTTCAGCGTCTATCGCAGCTGGTTCACGGTCGCCGTGCTGCGGCTCTGCCTCTCCCGTCTCTCCTGTGCGGCCGCCAGTGTCTGAGCGAACGTACGTCACGTGCGGATCTGCCGGCCATGCAACCGCGAACGTCATCCATCCCGATCCCGTGGGCCTGGTGAACCCTTGCCTGAGCTGCGTCGTGGCGACGACGTACGGCCTAGATCGAGACTTGCCAGCGCTTCATACCGTCGGTGGCGCCCAGCGCCAGCACGCGGGGGAGCTTGCCGTTCTCGTTGCAGAACCTCTGGGTGCCCCCTTGCGCCATATACACCATGCCTGCCGCGACCGCGGCGGAGTCCACGGGCGCAGCGTCCTCCGCACCGGGGATGTGTGTCGCCCACAGCTCGTGGCCGTCCGCTACGCGCCAGGCCCCACCACCGTTGGCGGCGACCAGGACCACCAGCCCCTGGTCTACCGCTGGCGTCGAAAGGTCCGGCGGTGAGTCTGCCGAGTTGAAGAGGCTGTTGTCCAGCGGTGCGCTCCACAGCTCTCCTCCCGTCGCCGCGTCCAGGATGTACAGCCCGAAGGCCAACGACGCTAGGTAGACGCGGCTCCCTGCGACCACCAGTGCCGAGGCTTGACCGCCAATCACCGTGACTCCGTTGTGCATCTGGTAGCGCCACCGCTGCGCCCCGGTCGCCGTGTCCAGCGCCCGCACGAGCCCTCCCTCGGACGCGACGAACACCGTCTGCCGTTGCACGACGACCGTCGGACGTGTGTCCGTCCCGATGCTCGATTCCGCATGGGAGCGCCAGCGGATCGTTCCCGTGTCGGAGGCGAGGGCGAACACGGTGCCCTGTGAATCGGCCACGTAGACGGCTTGCGCCGCCGCGACCGGCGCCGAGTAGCTCGTGCCCACTGGGGCGTCCGGGAGGTGCCATAGCACCGAGCCGTCCGAGACGCGCACCGCGTAGACCGAGCGGCCGGTGTTGGCGTAGACGGTGCTCCCGGCCGCCACGGGGAGCGGTAGCCCGGCGCTGCACGTGGAATTGGCTTGCGGAGCTGTCTCAGCGTCGGGCGCGAAGTGCGAGATCCACAGCGAGCGCCCGTCGCGTTCGTCCCACGCAGCGATGGAGTCCCAACCCACTGCGGCGTAGATCACCCCATCCATTGCCACTGGCGGGGAGGCGCGCACGGCGCACGCGCCGGAGGGCGTAAGCCCCGTCAGCGGCCGTGAGTACCACAACATCGCGCCATCGGTCGCCCGCAACGCCACGAGCATGCCGACTCCCATGGTTTCGATCACCGCTTGGCCGTCCACAACTGGTGCGATGACCAGCGTGCCTGTGTAGGACGCTCCCGTAGCCAGCCCGTGCGGTCCAAAGTAGGGATTCGCCGCGTTCTGCCACAGCACCGTGCCGTCGCTCGCCCGCAGCGCGAAGAACTTATCAGCAACGCCATACACGACGCCATTGTCCACGGTCAGCGCCGCGTGCGGAGGGGCCGCATAAAAGACGTTGCACACCGTGCCACAGCCGGCTAGCGCCGGCGTGAGTGTGACAAGCAGCGACGCACAGAGCGCCACGATCTTGACTTGGCTGCGCTGCGCCCGCATGCGTTCCCCCCACCACCGACCTGGCAGGCCATCGCTTCGTAACCACCTGCATCGGCGGCGGCTGCATCATACGTCCGTGCCAGCTTCCAGGCAAGCGCCCGACCGCGCTCAGCTCGGACCCTGACAGGCCGCCTGGCGGAGCCGCATACCAATGTCTGCCATACCTGTGCGCTGCGTGCCGTCTGTGCCATGGCAATGCCACGCAGCGCCAGCACAAGCGGCAGCGGCAACTCGACGCTGCACAGCGTGGAGAGCCCCACTGCATATGGCGAATCACTGGCTCTGTATCGCGGGATTCGTCCTTGCGCTGCGGTTGTCCCAATCCGAGAGAGGGTTTCGAAACGGCCTGTAGTGTGCAGCGCAGGACGGCATCTGCGGAGGTTCTCTTCACCTCTGCATCGAGCCGGTTGGCGAGGTCCGCCGTATGATCACCGTAACGATTTCTTGCTGAGGTAACGCTACGAGCCATCTCAAAAACCGGGTCGGGCCACGGTGAAGGCCCACCAGGGCGGAGCATCGCCGCGAACAGCAAGTGTGTGGCACTCCCCACGTACGACCAACCGCGACCATCTGGCGACCATCTGGCGACCATCTGGCGACCATCTGGCGACCATCTGGCGACCATCTGGGGACACCATCAGACGGGCTGAAGGTGGGCTTGCCGAGCACAGGGTTCAGGCACAGGGTTCAGATGGACGGACGATCGCCCTGGGGATAGTCCGCACCGTGCGCGCGCCAGGTGCGATGGGAGGGGACGAGCGGCGGCTGCACCGTCACGACCTCGCCCTCGTACTCGTCGCCGATCGCGCGGCACTGGTCGAGCCGACGTAGCCGGCGATGAGGCCGAGGATGAGTCCCGCGACGGGCCAGGCGATGAGGGCGGGGATCGTCAGGCTCGTCGCGTTCGCATCGCCGACCTGCTGCAGGATGAGGAGGACGCACACCGCGCCGAGAACCCCAGAGACGAGTCCAGTCAGCGTGCCGGATGGGAGGGTGATTACAACTCCGTCCGGTCGCGGATGAGGAGCGGCAGGCCGTGGTGCGGCGGCCCATTCCCGGACGGCGCCGGCATGCTCGGCTTGTGCGGCTCTCGACTGCAGAAGCGGTATAGGTACACTGCACTCGGTGCGCTGTTCCGGTCCGCTGGCGCTCACGGCGATACCGGTGCTGGGTGGGTGAGCAGATCCTGCAACACGGCCGCCTCACTGTGCTCGCCATCGCGGGCGCCGAAGATCAGCGTGACCGGGCCCTTGCGCGCCAGTTCGCGCAACTGGTCCAGTGCCGCGCGCCCCGGCTCCCGTTCCAACTCATGGAGGTAGCGCTCACGAAATGCGGCGAACTTCGCTGGATCGTGGCTGTACCACTTGCGCAGCTCCGTGCTGGGGGCCACGTCCCTCAGCCAAAGGTTTATGCGCGCGCGCTCTTTCGACAGCCCACGCGGCCAGAGCCGATCCACCAACACCCGCGCCCCGTCCGTCGGGGCTGGCGCCTCATACGCACGCTTGATCGCCACATGCATGCCGCGCTCTGTCATATGATGGCCGCCGTTCTGGCCGTGCGACACGCCCCAGTGTGAGGGCCACGGTCTCGCCCGCCGCCCTGCAGATGCCAGCAGCAGTCGTGCCAACTCCTCGCCACCGTGGCATGCACGAGGGGCATGACCACTGAAGATACCTGACCCCACCATCGGCCCTGTGCTCCCATACACGGGGTGACACACCATTGCGACCCAGTGCTGCCACCGGGCAGCCGCCCGCCTTCGATCTTTTCGGTCGCGCCATTCATCCCTACTCAACATGTGTGGCTGTAGAATTAGTTCGCTTATTGCTTAGCTGCTGAGCCCAGCAAATGGTGATCGAGGTGCCTAGAATTCGAATCCGATTCCGTCCATTAATTGCTATTTCTCAGAATTGCGTCTACATTACCTCTTGGCGACTATCCTGCGAAGTCCCGAATAAGCTGCCCAATCGGCTCATGTGAAAGATCACGGCGGGAACAAAGCCTGAAACCGTCTGAGTTCGCGCATCTCCACCTCGTACCTTGGCTCTGGATCAGTCAACCGTGGTTCGAATCCACGTCCCGGAGCCGTGACCATTTGTTGGGGTCGAGCGATGTTCGGCCCCAACTTGTTGTATCTGAGCGCCCGAAATCCCCCAAATCGGCGCGGCCATGTTCGGCGAATCAGTCATGTGGCATCGGATAATACCGATCGCACACTGACCCGACACACGCCGGACGCCGGCCACACGCTTTTTAGGTTGTCGCCGTCGGCGTGGCATAGGCTGCAAAGAAGCTCGCGACGAGCCTGCCAGACAATCGCCCCTCGCCCAACTACGATTCGACTGAAGGAGGACATCCACGAAAGCCCATCCGCATGACATTGTTCGCCGCACTCCGCAGAAGCCCAATCCGCCCTCCCATCGCCACCTGCTCGTCCGCGCTGGCCTGCCCCGATGGATGCGCCTGGAGACGCCCTGGTAACCCGAGCCTGGACGCAAGGCTGCCCTCGCCCGCAAACTCGCTTCTCGCGACTTCGCCGTCCTCGAGCCCCTGCCTCGCGGCGCCTACCAGCTCACCGCGCTCGGCGAACCCGTTGCCGGTTTCGCGTTCATGCAGAGAGAGCAGCGAGGTGCTGAGGCATGCATGGCCGAGGGGGCTGCACTTGGTTGAAGCCAAGCAGAAATAGTGCTGCGGAACGCGAAGTGTGGCATTGGAAAACGCGTACGGCGAGGAGGTTGGGATGTACGAGGCAGAGCGCTTGAAGGCATCGAAAGAAGGCAGGTCCCTTTCCACAGGGCACGGCGGAATCAGATGTGGCGTCCGCAGGTCACTTCACCGCCTCTTATTTCGCCGGCGCCGCGACATGCTGGGGCATGGTGAAGTATACGAACACCGCGCTGACTAGGCAGACGGCAGCTACGACCAGAATCGTGTAATGCAGCCCCGTGACATACGCTGCTTGGTAGCCCGCCACCAGCCGCTGTACAAGTGCGGGTGCGACGTTTGGCGGCGGCGTGTTCTGCAGTATCGCGTTGAGCGCGCTCCTTGCCTGCATGAGCTGGGCATTGGTCAGCCCGGCAGCCTTGAGTTGGTTGAGAAAGGGCAGACCGCCGTACCGGAGCAGCAATGTGCCAGTGAAGATTGGGCCGATGGCACCGCCGATGCGCCCGACGGCCTCGTTGACGCCTGCCGCCGCCCCCGAGAGGTCGCGCGCCACCAAGCTCAATATCGTATCGAGCACACAGGTGTTTGCCATGTTGAAGCCAAGGCCGAAAAAGAAGATCGGCGCTACCAGCCACCAGTAGGAGATCGTCGGCGAGACAAACGAAATGCCTGCGCTCGCCAACGCCATCAGCGCCAGGTTCCCACTGATCAACACACGCGCCCCCAGACGTCCCGTCAGCCGCCCTGCGAGGAGGCCGCCGACTAGGATACCCGGCCCGACCGGCGAAATCGCCACGATCATCCGCACCGGCCCGTAGCGCTCAATCGTCGTGAAGAAATTGCTGAGCTGGAGCAGAACGCCGCCAATCGCCAAGCTGAGCACAACGCCGGCCACGATGGCGGCCGCCAGCGCCCGCTTATTCGACATTGAGCGACCGAGTGCATCCCCCCGCGTCTGCACCGTCAACACGATCAGCACCAGCGTCGCCACCACCGCGATGCCAAGCCCGACGAACAGATAGCGTGCCGCATAGGTGCCCGCCGTTAGCGCGCTGATCGCAAACATGAGTGCAAGCAACACTGCCGCCCAGGCCGCGGTCGCGATCGCCTCAGCCTGACGCCTTTCGCGCTCTGCACTGCTCTCTGCGACATACCGCCAGACCAGCACGCCTCCGGCTGTGCCGCAGAGAATGGGCAGTACGAATGCAACGCGCCACGTCAGGTTCTGTTGAAATAATTGTGTCAACAGTGGACCAACGAGCTGGCCCAGCCCGAAGACCGCGGTATAAATACCTAACGGGCGCGCAAGCTCACGCGGAGGAAACGTGGTGCGTATCACCGCTATCGCGAGCGAGGCGATCGGCGCGGCGAACAATGCCATCAACGCCCGGCTGACCAGGAATAGCACCGTACCCGGCGCTGTGGCGGCTAAGATGCCTGCGATCACGAATCCCACGGACCCGATCAATAGGACACGTCGTCGCCCGAAGAGGTCGCCCAAGGCGCCGCCAAAGAGCACGAATGCCACGAATACCAATTGGGCGACGTTCGTCGTCAATTGCACCGCGAGCGACGCGATGCCGAAGACATCTGGCGCGATCGGCGTGAGCAGGGTTGCGAGCGTCGGCGATGTACCAAGCGCCACCGCGAGGAGGCAACTAGCGCTGACGACGCGCCAGCGATTCGAAGATGCGGGCGTCGCTGCGTATCTCCCTGGAATTGCCGCGGAGCCTGCCGCCATACGTCCGTTCCTTCTCGCTTCGCGGTCTCTGCGACGTGCGGCTGCATCTCGTCCACTTCGTGTGGACCGATCCCCTGTCCTGGACGGACTCTTACCTAGCCGAACTCTTCGTTGAACTCCATCCCTTATGCGACCGCCGAGGTGCCGACATCCTTCACGATAAACGCCTTCACGATGTCACTGATGCCATGGAAAATTGCCCAGATGCCAGCGAAGACCAAGAGTGCATACACCTGCGTGGTGAAAAACTGGCCAGCGGCCCAGAATCCGAGGATGAGCATCGCGATTCCGGAAATGAGGCCGAGCCACCACACAGGGTTCGCGGCCATCGTGGCGAACGCCTCAATGACCCAGAAGACGCCGACCAACGCGAATAGGAAACCGAGGACATCGGCCACAGCAAGAACCGTCCCCACCGGGTTGAACAGGGCGTAGATGCCTCCAATGATGAAGAGTATTCCCAACGTGATGCCGAGCCACCTCCAGCCGCCCGAAACCGCTGTTACGGCGAACTCCTGTATTCCTGCCACCAGGAACATAACGCCGATGATGATGCCGACAAGGGAGAGTGAGCCCTGTCGGAACTGCAAGATGACGATCGCAGCCAGTATCCATACGACGCCGGAGACGAGCCAGGCCCACCACCACTTGGAAATGTCGGCGGCTACCTGGTGCGCCTCGGCTTGCTGCAGGTCCGGAGGTGTCCCCTGCACACGATTCATTGGAGCGTCCATGGCTATCCTCGTTTCACGGCCCACTAATTAGCCCACAGTAAACTAAACCGCCCCGAGCAGCCTGTGGAGCGCCTTGAGTCACCTTGCGGTGATTGGGAACTGCAAAGGCGATGGGTGTTGAGATCGGTAGGCTTTGAACAGCGTAGACCAAACGGGTCCAGTGCGCTCCATGCCCCAGACGCAACCGAAGGGTCAGGATCCCTTGCACCTTGTAGCTAGGCTTTCGCCACTCCCTGGGGAGAGGGTGGATGGAATTCGGTTCCACCAGGATGTCGCACGAGCGTGGTGCAAAGCCCCGCTAAACTAAGGCTGATTTGGTCGAACCTCTCTTGGCATGCCATCATCATCTCCACCTCTCTGCGCGCTTGCACCGTAGAGCTCTGAGCCGACCGTCGGCGACGGTCCCTTCGTGCAACGCCGCAGACGACGCTGCTAGGAGCAGCGAGCGGCATCTGGAACCTCACACGTAGCTCGCCCAACGACCGATAGACACCGCCTTGCTTCAAGCGCAGCAACCCGACGTGTCGCGGAGCTCGTTCCGCGAGGCACTGCCGCCTGCATGATATTCGTGCAGGCGCCTCGACGATCTCCTCACACGGCTCGCGGTCAGCTCGCCCATATCGGAGCTTGGACATTCTCGTGACCGCCAAGGTATCTGCTGGATCGGCATGAGCGCCGACGGACGCTATATCTACGTCTCGGATAACACAAACGAGCAGTTGCTCGTGGTCGACGCAATCACAAAGGCCTTGGTGGGAAAGCTCGCGATCGGCTCGAAACCCGCGCTCATGGTACGCTCACCTGACGGCAATACCCCCTACGTTAGCAACGGTGGATCGCACCATATCAGCGTGCTCGACCTCAAGGACCCGTCGCACCCGACCGTCCGTGCCACCGTCCTCGTCCTCGGCTATCCGCACGGCATCGACGTCATGCCGGACGGGAAATACCTCGTCGTGGCCGGCGCCACCGGCAACGCCGTCTCTGTGGTTGATGCCAACTCGCTCCAGCTCCTCACCACCATCTACGGCGAGCAGGATCCGAACGACATTCTCGTTACTGCCTAACGTATCTGCTGTCATGCGGCGTAAGAGTACCGACTCAACCGGCGGATTGATCCCGATAGACAGCCCTCCGAGCCGCGCCCTAGACTCTGCCTCAGATGCGCAAAATGGCCGCGTCAGCAGATGAGTCGTGCTAAGATTCTTCAGGAGGGTCGGAATCCATGCGTCATACAAGCCGTCCGCGGAAAACGGCCGCTACGGGCATTGCAATTTTCGTGGCGCTCTTCATCGCGGCGCTCGGCACCATGACGGCAGAGGCGCGCCCCTTCCACGCAGCCTATAAGTCGTCGAACCCTGCCGCTAACTCGGTGCTCAAGGCGGCGCCGACGGTGGTCTCCATCACCTTCGTGCAGAAGCTCGATCCGCAAGGGCTGAACATCACCGTCTACGGTAATAAGGGCGAGGTCGTTACCACCGGCACGGCGCAAATCTCGGCGACAGATCCGTATACGGCAACAGTGAACATGAAGGGCGACGACTCCGACATCTATCGCGTGGACTGGAATAACGTCTCCGCCGAGGATGGCGACCCGACGCTCGGCGCCTTCGTCTTCGCCGTCGATCCCAGCGGCCAAAGTGACAAGGTCACACCGGCCACCACCACAACCGTCACCACGTCCACTGGTGTATCCACCTTAGCAGCGATACTCATCGGCATCGCCGGTCTCGTCGTCGGCGCCGCCGGCACGTATTATGGGCTTCGCTCGCGCAGAGGCTGAGCACATAGACTCACGTCACGGAGGCAATTGACGATGCGCGCAACTCATCGGTTGCTCTACAAGGTAGCGTTCGCCCTGTTGGGTGTGGCTCTGCTGCTGGCAGCGTGGCCGATGGGAAGCGCGCAGGCGCAAGGGCATATCGTCGCGTCGACGGCGCATGCTCTTCCGATCAAGTATGTCCCGGCCCAGAACGCTGCGCTCCAGACTCCGCCAACCGAGGTGCAGATCACCTTCAGTGAGCACTTGAACCCAGACATCTCGACGATCGAAGTCGTCAACCCCTCCAACCAGCGGGTGGATGACCGCGATAGCCGCGTCAGTGACGATGCGCTCACCATGACCGTCTCGTTGCCGCTGCTCCCCGCCGGCACCTACATCGTCTTCTGGCGCACTCACTCGGCGGACGATGGTCATGTCGCGGCGGGCTCGTACATCTTCCACATCAAGCGCGCCGACGGCACCGTCCCGCCGCTCTCCGGTCCGCTACCGACAGGCTCGAGCATCGGCGGCGCGGGCGTCGCCACCTTCGGCAGCCTCGACGGCCCCAACCTCTTGCAGGCACTGGCGCGCTGGGTGGCGCTGCTCGCGTTGACCTTCGTGCTAGGGCTGCTCTTCTGGCTCTACGTCGTCCAGCCGCGCCAACCGCGCCTTCAAGAGTGGCTTACCTCGGAGTTCTCCTCCCGCATGCGGCGCGGCATCCAGCTCGCTCTCGGAGTGATCGTCGTCGCCACGATCGCGGAGGTGATCGGGCAGGCATGGCTGCTCGATGGGTCCCTGCGCGGCGTCGTCTCCGTGCCGCTCCTGAAGGACATCGTGTTCCAGAGCCGCTACGGGCGCGCCATCCTCGTGCGCGTGCTGCTCGCGCTGCTCGGCCTCGTCGTGCTCGCCGCGCGGAGGCGTCCCCTCGCCGACAAAATGCAGCAAGTGGTGGTCATCGGCGCATTCAGCCTGGGGTTGGCCATCGCTTTCGAGTATTCGGGGCACGGCGGCGCCGCGAGCCAGTGGTGGGCGCCGATCATCGATCTGCTGCACCTGCTGGCAAATAGCGTGTGGCTCGGCGGACTCTTTGTCCTCGCACTCGTCATCATCCCGCTGCTGCGCCACCGCGAAGACGGCGACCGTGCGGCGTATCTCGCCCGTAGCGTTCCCGCCTTCAGCGTGCCCGCGTTGATCGCCGTTGCCTTCGTCACCGTCACGGGGCCGCTCAACGCCACCGTGCGCATGACCAGCGTGCAGCAGCTCTGGACCACGCCCTATGGCATCTTGCTGCTCGTCAAGTCGCTGCTTTTCATCGGCATGGTCGCCATCAGCTATAATCACGCCTTCCGCTTCCGCCCCGCCCTCGCGGGCGCCACTGGCATAGACGATCCCGCGCCGACCACGTGGCTTCGCGGCGTCCCGGTCGTCGGCGCCCTCGTGACGCGCGCGCTCCCCTTCGTGCAGATGCCGAATAATGGACCCGGCGGGCTGGCCGCGGTCATCCCAACCGGCGGCACCGTCGCGGTTCCGCGCAGCAGCGGCAAAAGCGGCGCTGGCCGGTCAGCCGATCGCATCATGTGGTGGATGAGCGTCGAGGCGGCGATCGGCGTCGGCGTGCTGCTCTGCGCCGCGTTGTTGGCCCCGCTCGCCGGCACCCTCACGCCAAACGTCTCGTCCTCGAACTCGGGCTTCGGCGCGACTGGTGGCGATCAAACGTTCACGCAGAAGGCCGACGACCTCACCGTGACGCTCACCGCCAGCCCCGGCAAATTCGGCACCAACACCTTCACCGTGGTCGTCAAGAATCCCGACGGATCCTTCGCCAGCAATGGCACCGTCTTCCTGGAGTCCGTCATGGTCGAGATGGATATGGGCACCAACGAGATCGACCTGACTGCGACGAGCGCGCCCGGCACCTACTCCGGACAGGGCGTGCTGGCGATGGCCGGCCACTGGCACCTCGAGGCGGTGATTCGCACGCTGCAAGACCCCGGCCACCTACATCGGACGACCTTCACCGTCAGCGCGAGTTACTGACGATCCTCAGCGGGTTACCTGTACCCGAATGGCTGCGGCGCTGCGCTGGAGCATCAACCACAGCGCGATCATCGCAACGGCCAGCACGGAGACGAACGGCAGCAGCGCCCATAAACCGAAGCGCTGGGCCAGGTTGCCAGCGATCCAGGGGAAGGCCGCGCCGCCCATACTGCCCACACTCGCCAGAAAGCCGATCGCCGTCGGCTGCAATCGCGGGGGCAGCACGCGCCCGAACACGGCGATGGTGCTGGGGAAGATCGGTCCCAGGCTGAATCCGGCGAGCCAGAGTGCCGACGCGTCCACGATGCCATTCGGCGCTGGCCAGAAGAGCAGAGTCGACGCCAGCACCCCGACGAGGCACCAGAGGATCAAGCGCGGTGCGCCGATGCGCTCGGCGATGTGGCCGATGACCAATCGGCCAACGGTCAAGCCCAGCCAATAACCGCTGACCATCCATCCCGCCAGCAGCGGACTCTGCCCGCGACTCTCCGTCAATAGGCTATAGCTCCACGAGCCGAGGCTCACCTCGGCGCCAACATAGAGGAACAGGAAAAGCGAGCCGACCCACACGAATCGCATCCGCAGCGTCGTCCGCAAGAGACCCGGCTGCGCCTCAATCGTCGCCGAGCTCGCATCCTTCGTTCGTGCGCCCTGGCCGTCGAAGACGCGGGCGAAGCCGGCCACCGCCAGCGCGCCGCCGGTCAACCAGACGAGGTACGTGACGTTCCAACCCCACGAACGGGCCAGAATTGCCGAGGCGATCAGTGGGCCGAGCAAGGCGCCCGTGCCGTAGAAGGCGTGCAGGTAGTTCAGCAGCGCACTGTTTCGCGGCAGCCCAGCGACGTAGGCGTTGAACCCTGCATCGAGGAGCGCCTCGCCGAAGCCGATGACAAAGAGCGCGGGCAGAAGCGCGGGGAAGGGCGGCGTCAGCGCCACGATGCCCGCACCGGCAACGAATATCCCCGCGCCCACCATCAGGTACGTCCGTCGGCCCAGCTGTTCCAGCAACATCCCGCTATTGAACGCTGCCAGCAGGAAGCCCAGCGTGGTCGCGGGGAAAAGGAGCGCGGCAGTGGCTTTGTCGATGCCGTAGTGCGCGATGATGCTCGGTAGCAGCACGCCTAGCGCCGCGTCGTTCGCACCGATCAATATGAAGGAAGAAAATGCCAAACCAAGCCGGCGGCGTTGCTCGGCAGGCATCGGCTGGGCGCTGGAATGCGCCATCGGCGTCGCTGCCACGATAGCCCCGCTTTCACCAATACACACGCATACCTAGACTGCACGCCACCCATCTAGCGAGTGGGCACGCTCTGCTGCGCACTCGGCGCGACGTTGCTTGACTGCACCTGCGTCCTCGTCTCCACCGCATACTGCACGCCGGCGGAGGCGAAGAGATCGAAGAAATAGCGCCAAGCGAGTGCCCTCCACAGCGGACTTTCCCACGCCACGCTCAACATGTAGACGCCCTTAGAGGTAGGATGGCGGGTGAGAAATGAGTTTGCGCAGTGGCGCGAGGAGGCTATATATGCCTCCAGCCGTACCATTGCCCTCCTCGCCTCGGCGCTTTCATCGACGGTCAGCGTTGCATTTTCGACATACAACACGATTGCGAACCTTCGCTTTCCGATTACTGCTCTCTCAGCGGTGAGAACACTCGGCGGCGGCGGCGTCGCGAACGTGTGCGATGTTGCACTATCAGGAAGATACGTGCATATTCGTGCAAAGTCAAGGGTGCTGCGTGCATCTACTTGTTAAATTCGTGTAGAATCAAGGATATCCATGCATCCACGCGGCGGAGGGTGGCGATGCTCACGGCAGAGCGACGGAATTATATCTTGGGCATCTTGCGGCGTGACGGCAAAGTGGTCGCACGAACATTGAGCGATGAGTTGGGAACCTCAGAGGATACCATCCGGCGCGACCTGCGCGAGCTGGCCTCCGAGGGTGTCTTGCAGCGCGTCCACGGCGGCGCTCTGCCCGCCTCCCCGGCAATAGCGAGTTTCTCGGCACGGCGCGAACAGGCATCGTCGGCCAAGCGGGCAATCGCGCAAGCGGCGGCCCGGCTTGTGCGCCCAGGCCAGGTTGTGCTCCTCGACGGCGGCACCACCAATTTGCAGGTTGCCGAGCTACTGCCCAGCGACCTCGAGGCGACCATCATCACCAACAGTCCGCCGCTCGCCGCCGCGCTCGCCGATCATCCGCGCGTCGAGGTTATCGTCCTCGGTGGCCGACTGGACAAACACTCCGTCGTAACGCTCGGCGAGGCCACCCTGGACGCCCTGGGGATGGTGCGCCCAGATCTCTATCTGCTCGGCGTCTGCAGCCTGCACCCCGAGGTGGGGATCAGCGCCGTCAACCTCGAGGAGGCCTATCTCAAGCGCGCGATGATGGCGTGCTCCGCCGAAACGGTCGCCCTCGCCTCCCCCGAGAAGCTCAATACCGCGGCGCCCTATATCGTCGGGCCGATCACCGAGCTGAGCGAGATGCTCACCGATCGCGACGTTCCCGACGACGTGTTGGAACCCTACCGCGCGCTCGGCCTCACCGTCACGCGCGCCTAGCAAAATCCTGGCTTTCATCCCCCTGCCTCAAGGCAGGGGGATGAAAGCCAGTCCGGTCCAATGGCCGTTGCTCTACCCGTTCGGTAGAAGAGTGCCCTGTTCGGCCGAGCAACGTGGCCTCTTCGGACGCCACCCCGTACCATCGGGCCGGGCAGGCCCGTCAGGCGCTAACGCAGTGGGGTACCCCATGGGGTACCACATACGTAGCCTGAGCATCCCCGGCGTTTACGCCTGGGGAGTGTCAACGATACTTCTAAGGTAGCGCGGGCGTCATGGCTGCGTCGGAGTCGGGGCACCCCACTGCTGGAACGGCGCGTAGTACGGGCGGAGCCATCCTGCGTCGTACACATCCCACGCGGCATCAGCGGAGAGGGCCTCCCATGCGAGCTTCGCTGCTGTCTTCGCCGATACCTGCGCCACTCCGTACCAGTCCGTGATGCGATCAAAGTAGTCGTCGAGCAGCGGTCCGAGTACGTTCACCTGTACCTCGCCCGGATTCGCCGCGCCGCCGGTCCACAGTGCGCGCTGTAGCACGAACGTCACCGCCTTCACGCGCTCCTGCGAGGCCGCAATCTCTGCCGGCGTCCGGGCAACATCCCCGGCGAGCGTTGCCGTCACTTTGAGGACAGACGTTGCGGGATCGTTCGCCACTTTAACCGTTACTGGCACACTCCCTGCCGCGGCCTGCGCCAGCCGCGTGAGCGCCTGCTCTTGCGTCGTACCCGCCGTCGCCGTGGCTGTCGTCCGCTGCACGCCTACGGTGCTCCTCGAACATCCGGCGACCGCCAGGAGACAAACCATCAGTGCCCATCCCGTAACCGCAGGTGTTCCCAGAGAGTGCCAGTTTGCTCCGTAGCGCATAGCACCGCACCTCCGCTCCCGGCAACACAACTTCACTGACACTCCATGGGGGCTCAAGCCCCATGGGTTCTCAGGCTAACCGTCTGATGGGATGACTGTATCCATCCCTGCGGCTTAGCGCCTGAAGGCGGTGCCCCCGCCTACGGGCACGTTGACTCCATCGCCAGGCGAGCTAGGCTCTAGAAAAACTCTGGCTCAAGCGGAGCGCCCCTCGTCCAAGGCGCGTTGCTGCTTTTACCCCTGGGAACGACTTACCAGGGAACCGGCAAACAGCATTCGATTGGCAAGGTGCAAAAGTGTCCTACCAGATATTCTCGAACAAGCGGGCAGAAGCGGAAAGGCAACCGGACTTCGGGCTCAATCCACGAGACGCCTGCCTAACCGCACGCCCTACAGGGACGGCGGCTTGCGGCGGGCTTGTTTCTGTCAGCCACTGCATGCGAGCGGCACCGTAGCACCGAACCGCGGACAGCCACAAGGTTCCATTGCAAAATTACAGAATAGCCCATAAAGCCGCTGGGCATCAGCCCAAGCGGAGGAGAGGGCTTGCGTGGCTCTGGCCGAAAGTCTGTTAGCTTGTTTCATCGTATGGCGATATGCTCTACTTTCTCGATGAGAAGACGTACAACGGTCTGGCTTGATGAGCGTGACCGCGCCGCACTGACCACGATTCGTGAGCGGTACGGCGTGGCGAGTGCTCGTGAGGCGATCCGACTCGCTGCGCGACTCCTCGCCGCGTCGAGGCGCGTCAATCTCGAAACGCCAGACAAGAGGAGACCACGGCCGTGAGCGACGAGGGCGTGCACCAAGCCTCTACCTACCAACTCAAGCCAACGCCCGAACAGGAGCGGATGATGGCCGAGACCGTGTGGCGCTGCCGCACGCGCTGCCGCACGCGCTACAACACCGCCCTGGAACAGCGCATCACCGCCTATCGCCGCTGTGGCGTCACCCTCACCGCGCTCAGCAGCAAGCGGAATTGCCCGGCCTGAAAGCGACATTTCCCGACTAGGGCGAGATTCACTCGCAGGTCTTGCAGGAGGTGTTGGCGCGGTTGGACAAGACCTATCAGGCGTTCTTCCGCCGCGTCAAGGCGGGACAGATGCCCGGATTCCCGCGTTTCCGCGGGCGCAATCGCTACCACTCCTTCACCTACAAGCAATATGGCAACGGTGCGCGGCTGGATAAGGGTTTCCTCGTCCTGTCCAAGGTCGGGCGCGTGGCCGGGCGCTGGAGCCGGGCGCTGGAGCCGTCCGCTGGAGGGCACGCCCAAGGCCGTCACGATCTCCCACGAGGCGGATGGCTGGTACGCCATTGTTTCCTGCGCTGGGGTTCCCACCCAGCCGCTCCCCGTGACGGGACGCGAGACGGGCATTGACGTTGGGTTGAAGGTATTCCTCGTCACCGCGGAGGGGGAGGCGGTCGAGAACCCACGCCACTACCGGCGTGGTGAAAAGAAGCTCGCCAAAGCGCAGCGTCACGTCTCACGCCGTACGAAGGGTAGCCACCGACGGCGCAAGGCGGTGAGCTGGCTCGCCAAGGCGCATCAGACGGTGCAGCGCCAACGCGCCGACCACCACCACAAGACGGCATTGAAGCTGTTGCGCCAGTACGACACGATCTCCCTGGAAGACGTGCGGGTCGCCACCCTGGGACGGAACCACCAGCTCAGCAAGAGCATCTCAGATGCCGGTTGGGGCCAGTTCCGCACCATCCTCGAGGCCAAGGCAGCCTGCGCCGGGCGTCGGGTCGTGGCGGTGCCGCCCGCCTACACCAGCCAGGACTGTAGCGGCTGTGGGGCGCGCGTGCCCAAGACTCTGAGTGTGCGCACCCATGTCTGTCCGGCCTGCGGGCTGGTGCGAGACCGCGACGAGAACGCGACGAGAACGCGGCGCGCAACCTCCAACGGGCCGGGCAGGCCCTGCGGGGACTCGCGGGATCACCTGCGGGGACGAACCGAGCATCCATCGGGCTTTAGCCCTGTGGAGTGTCAACCATGGAAGACATGCGTGGTAGGTGAAGCTACCGCAGCGCGCCGGCGCTTGGTCGGCACGCGGCGACCGTCAACGAAGGCCAGCGCCCATGCTTGCCGCTCCACCGGCTCAAGCGTCGCCAACAGCGCTCGCCACACGCGTTCCCACGTGCCGTCCGCCTCCCATCGCGAGAACCGCCGCCAGCACGTGACCGGGTCGCCATACGCAGCGGGGAGATCGTGCCAGCGGCACCCGTTGCGCAATACGTAGAGGACGCCATCGAGCGTGCGGCGGTCGTCGGCACGGGGCCTGCCCCTATTGCCGCCGCGCCGTAGCGGAAGGAGATCGCGCAAGGCCTCCCATTGGGCGTCCGTCAGCGGGACAGCGAGCGCCGTGGCCTCGCGCTGACGGACGGTCTCGGCGTTGGCGTGCCACAGCTCGACGAGGCTGGCGTAGGCATCGTCGTAGTGCTCAACACGCACCATCTCCAGCAGGTCGGCCTCGCCCGGCAGAATCGTCGCCTCCTGCCAGTGCTCACCTGCGAAGCCGCGCAGACTTTCGAGGTCGCGCCAGACCGAGACGAAGGTGAAGTCGTCGTTGTGCGCCGCGCGAGATGGGGCGATACACGTCGTCTGGCAACCCGGCTGTGCGCGCATCAGCGGCTCGCTCACCTCGCGGCACAGACGCTCATACGCCGGGCGTCGCCCTGGTTTGAGCCGTGCCCGAAAAATCCGAACGATCACGATGGATCACCTCACTCAGGGCCGCGCGTGCTGATGGGCGTCGCACGTTCGCCGACTCCGACTCGGCGAGGTCGCCTCCGCCTGGCCTTGACGAGACATGCTAGAATAGCGCCCATACGCGGGCGTATACAAGCCGTCGCCACGGCCCCCTCAGGAATCGAGGGACATCGTGCGCAAATTCGTCCCGGTCGCGGGAAGCGCGATCGTCTATGCTTGCGCCGAGGTCGGATGCGGCAAACCTGCGCTGCAGGTCTGTACGCGCTGTGGACGCCACCTCTGCAACGATCACGCCGAGCCGGTAGAGCGTGACCTACCGACGCGCGGCCTCAAGCTGCCCGAACCCTACTGGTACTGCGCCGATTGTATGCCCTACTACCGTTGATGCGCCGTCATAGCCCGCGAAGAACATCCAGGCTGCGCGCATATGGCGAGCATTTCTCTGGGCAGCCTCGTGTGGACGAGGCGCGTCAGCAATTGTGCCTCGGTTGGGTTTCGCACTACCTAACATCGATGTCTTGTCATACGTGACTCAGCAGTGTACAATGGCGCAACTCTCGAACGGAGTGGCGCTGGCCGATGGGTCGGATGCGGCGTGGTACAGGGTCGTGTCAGCAACGAGCGAATCTTGTGTGAGATTTGTCAGCGACGCGACGTAGATGAGGTAAGGCCTCGAACCGGGCACGCGGCCGTCCACGCATTTTTGCGCGGAGTCGTGGGATTTCCGGGATGTGGCGTATGAGGCAATGTGCCTCAGTCTGTTCTCTTCAGTGGAGGAGCGCGAGCCGTATGCAATCTTCTCGGTTCTTGCGCACGTTGGCTCGAGCGTCGATCGGGGGCTGCTTCGCCCTCGTGTTGACGCTGAGCGCGTGCGGATCTAACGGCACCAGCGTCAACAAAGCGTTGATTCTCGCCACGGACTTCCCGGTCTCCGGCGGCGACGCCACGGCCACGCTGCCCGCTGAGTATGCGGTCAATCTGGCTGTCCAGCAGAACAAAGACCTCGGCGGCGGCTACACCCTTACCGTCAAGAACATGGACGACGAGGGCCAGAGCGGCGCCGACCCGACCAAGGGCCAGAACAACATCCAGCAGTTGGCGGACAACAAACAGGTCATGGCGATCGTCGGCCCGTTCAACAGCGGCGTCGCCAAGGCTGAGATCCCGGTCGTCAACGCTGCCGGCGGCCCGGTGCTGATCAGCCCGACCAACACGAACCCTGGCCTGACGCTCTCGCAGTACGCGACCGCCAACGGCATCGACTTCACCAAGCTCCATCCGGCGGGCCAGCCCGACTACTACTTCCGCATCCCCGGCAACGACGTGGCCCAGGGCAAGGCCGACGCCGAAGTGGCGCTCAGCCCAACCTTGCCGGGCGGCGCATGCACGAAGGCCTTCGTCGTCGATGACAACACCACGTATGGCAAGGGCCTCGGCGACTTCTTCACCGCCGCGTACACCGCTGGCGGCGGCACCACGGTCGGCACCCGCTCGTCCATCACCGCTGACCAGATCGCCACGCTGCCCCAGCTCGCCACCGCGATCAAGGCTTCGGGCGCGACGTGCGTCTTCTACGGTGGCGTGACGTCGCAGGGCGGCCCGGTCCTCAAGAAGGACCTCGCTGCTATCGGCGGCCCTGCCATCATGATCGGTGGCGACGGCATCGCCGCTGATCCGGGCTTCATCACCACCGCTGGCGTGGCGGCTTCCGCCGGCGCCGTCGGCACCGTCGCTGCCCCGGACACGTCCACGCTGACCTCCGCCGCCGCGACGGCGTTCAAGTCTGCGTACACGACGTTCACCGCCAGCTTGCCGAACAACTCGCTCCTGCCGTATAGCGCGCAGGCGTATGACGCTGCGATGATCGAGATCACCGCCATCAAGAACGTGATTACCGCCGGCCATACCGTCACGCGCCTCGCGGTGCGTGATCAAGTCGCCGGTATCACCTACACTGGCTTGACGGGCACGATCTCCTTCGACGCCAACGGCGACAACGCCGGCGCCAAGGTCTTCGCGGTCTACGCGGTCGATCCGGCGAAGGACCCGACCAAGTGGAGCTACGAGACGCAGATCAACGTCTAGTCTCCTGAACGGCGCGCATACTGCGTAGTCGGTGCGGAGCAGGCTTCTCTGAGAAGTCTGCTCCGTGCTATACTACGGCTCACTTCGGCACTCCGTGGGCCTGCGATGCCCCCTCTCGCACGGCACGGGAAGGACAGCGGACATATGGTGGCGGTCGTGCTGGCCGTAGTAACCCCGGCGAACTTTCTGCAGCAGATGGAGCAGGGCATTACGCTCGGTGCCATCTATGCGCTGATCGCGCTGGGTTACACAATGGTCTACGGCATCATCGAGTTAATCAACTTCGCCCACGGCGACGTGCTAATGTGGAGCACCGTCGTGACCCTTGGTGTCTTGGGGAGAATGGGCTTCGGCAGCTCCTCAACGGCGCTCGGCGGCATTCAACTTATCTTGACGTTGATCCTTTTGCTCGTCGTCGGAATGGCGGTTTCGGCTGCGTTGAATGTGGCCATCGAGCGGTTTGCCTATCGGCCACTGCGCAAGGCGCCGCGTCTCGCGCCTCTGATCGCGGCAATCGGCGTTTCTTTCATTTTGCAGAATGTCGCCAAGATTTGGGGCGGAATTGGCACCGCGCAGGCGGGCTATCCGGCCATCTTCCCGAATGGGGGCTTCTCGCTCGGCGAGGTGACGGTCAACTACCTAGACCTCTTCATCGTCCTCCTGGCCCTCGTTCTTATGTATGGCCTGAACATCTTCATCAACACGACTAGACTTGGGAGAGCCATGCGCGCCACGGCGCAAGATCCCGAGGCGGCCGCGCTCATGGGCGTGAACATCAATCGAACAATCGCCACGACTTTCCTCATTGGCGGAGCGCTCGCCGGGGCCGCGGGCGTTATCTACAGCCTCCATACCGGAGCCGTCTTCTATCAGACGGGTAACCAGCTCGGCCTGATCGCCTTCACCGCGGCGGTACTCGGCGGCATTGGTAATATTCAGGGTGCCGTCCTCGGCGGATTCCTCATCGGGGTGATCCAGTCGGTCACGATTCTCTACATCCCCGGCGGCTTCCAGTGGAGCGTGGCCACCGTCTTCGTCATCCTCGTGCTAATCCTCGTGCTGCGGCCTTCCGGGCTACTGGGTCAGCAAGTCCCCGATAAGGTCTAGCGAGCGTAGAGAGAGTGTCCTATGGCCAAAGATTCCGTCGGGCAACGGCGCCAATCTGCGCTTGCGACCGCGCGAGCCTGGTTCGACTCCACCCAGGTGTTGGGCAGGCCGCTCAGCTGGTTCGTCTCAGGTTGGCGAATCGCCCTGGTCTTCCTCGTCCTCGCCATCCTCTATCCCCAATTCTATGGCAATAACGGCCAATTGTTGCTCGGGGATGCCAATGAAGCTCTCGTCACCGACGGCATCCAAATCGGCATCTACATCCTGTTCGCCCTCGGCCTCAATATTGTCGTCGGCTACGCGGGCCTCCTCGACCTCGGGTACGTCGCGTTCTTCGTCCTCGGCGCCTATGCCACCGGCGTCTTCACCGAAGGATACATCCACGGCAGTAACAAGAATGACATCGTGCATGTCCCGCAGGTCTCTTTCTGGGTCGCGCTGCTGATCGCGGCAGTCGTCGCGTGCGTCGCGGGCATCCTCCTCGGCGCTCCCACGCTCCGGCTGAGGGGCGACTACCTCGCCATCGTCACCTTAGGCTTCGGCGAGATCCTCCCTATCTTCTTCCAGAACGTGCCGTTTTTCGGCAGCCAAGACGGCCTCAGCGCCAACGGCCCGGGGAATATCGGCAGCATCACGTTCTCAAATCCCACCGACAACATCCCCTTTTACTACGTCACCCTCATCATCGTCGTGCTCGCGGTAATTGGGGTCGCGCTCCTTCGCGATTCGAGTATCGGTCGCGCCTGGGTCGCCATCCGAGAGGACGAGACGGCTGCGGCGGCGTCGGGCGTCAATCTCGTGCGCACCAAGTTGCTCGCCTTCGCGCTGGGCGCGCTGGTCGGTGGCGTCGGTGGCTCGCTCTACGCCGCGAGCACGCAGAGTATCAACGCGAACAACTTCAGCTTTCAGATCTCGATCTTCATCCTGGTCACCATCGTGCTCGGCGGCATCGGGAGCATCCCAGGCGTAATCCTCGGTGCGATCGTGCTGAAGTTCCTCGACGTTTACCTCCTCGGCCAGATAAATGACGCCGTACACGGCAGTTCGCTGGTCAGCAATGGCCCACTCCACTTCTTGGCGGGCTTCGATTTCACTTACTCGAACTACCTCATCTATGGGGTAGTGTTGCTCGCCATGGTCCTGCTGCGCCCACAAGGGTTGATCCCCGACGCTCGCCGGCGGCGTGAGCTGCAAGGCATCGGCGCGTCGACCGAGGGTGCCTCGGCGCTTGGACTTCTTGAGCGCGAGGAGGCGGGCATCGTCGGACCGGAACAGGGCGGCGACGATTACTCAAGTTACTCCGGCGCCGGCTCGGACTCGGCCGGACGGGAGGGCTAGCATGGCCGACGACGTCATTCTCTCGCTGCGCGGCGTCACCAAGACCTTCGGCGGCCTCACCGCAGTTGACTCGGTCGATCTGGACATCCAGCGCGGCAATATCTTCAGCATCATCGGCCCGAACGGGGCGGGTAAGACGACGGTCTTCAACTTGATCACCGGCATCTACTCGCCCACCTCCGGCACGATGACCCTGGATGGACAGTCGATATCAGGGCTCTCGCCCGACCGCGTGCTGCGGCGCGGCATCGCCCGCACCTTCCAGAACATCCGCCTGTTCAACAACATGACGGTGCTGGAGAACGTGCTGGTCGGCGAGCACACCAAAGTGCCAGTCGATCTGCCGTCGGTCGTCTTTCGCCTGCCCAACTATCGGAGCGCTGAGCGGGCGGCGCGCAACCGCGCGATGGAGCTCCTCGGTTTCTTCGGGTCCGGCCTGGTGGACCGCCACGATGAATACGTGTCGAGCCTCTCGTATGCCGACCGACGCCGCGTCGAGATCGCCCGCGCGCTCGGCTCCGCGCCAAAGATGCTCCTGCTGGACGAGCCGACGGCGGGCATGAACGACGCCGAGACCGGCGAGGCCGTTACCTACATCCGCAAGCTGCGCGAGATCCACAATCTGACGATCCTGCTGATCGAGCACAAGCTGCAGGTCACGATGGGCATGTCAGACCGCATCGCCGTGCTCGACTACGGCAAGAAGATCGCCGAAGGCACGCCGGCTGAGGTGCAGAACAACGAGCAGGTGATCGAGGCGTACCTGGGACGAAAGGCAGCGGTGTAGCAGCTATGCTCGAGCTACAGGGCGTCAACACGTATTACGGACCGAGTCACGTGCTCACCGACGTGACGCTGCAGATCAACAAGGGCGAGATCGTCTGCCTCCTCGGCGCCAACGCCGCCGGCAAGACGACGACCATGAAGACCATCTTCGGCCTGGTGAAGCCGCGAACCGGGACGATCACCCTCGAAGGCGAGCGCATCGATACCCTGGGGACGGACGCGATCATCAAGCGCGGCATGTCCCTAGTGCCGGAGGCGCGCCGTGTCTTCTCGCGCATGAGCGTCCGCGAGAATCTTGAAATGGGCGCGTACATGATCGACGAGCGCTCGACCGTCCTCAGCGAGATCGATCGAGTGTACTCCGTCTTCCCTCGTCTGAAAGAGCGCGACAAGCAGCTGGCGGGCACGCTCTCGGGCGGCGAGCAGCAGATGCTCGCGATGGGCCGCGCGCTGATGGCGCGCCCGCGGCTGATCTGCATGGACGAGCCGTCGATGGGCCTCTCGCCGATCCTGGTGCAGACCGTCTTCGACACCATCCAATCGATTCGTCAGCAGGGCGTCACCGTCTTCCTGGTGGAGCAGAACGCCTTCATGGCGCTCAACATTGCCGACCGTGGGTACGTGTTACAACAGGGCAAGGTCGTGCTCACGGATAGCGCGAAGAGCCTGCTGACCAACGACCTCGTCCGTCGCGCCTACCTCGGCGCGTAGCGCAGCGGCGCTCGTCTCTCCTTCGTGGGCGGTACACTCTGCTGTCGAGCATGCCGTGCGGCATCGACGCGATTGGCGGATCTCGTCGTTCTGACACTCCGCCCGCGCTAAAGCGCGGCGGGTTCTCGGATCGTCCCCGCGGGCGCTCCCGCGAGTCCCCGAAGGCGCTGCCCGCGCCATTGAATGTTCCTGGCCGCGTGCTCGTCGCGGTCCAGGATCAGCCCGCAGTGCGTACACCCGTGGGTGCGCACGGAGAGGCTCTTCTGGATCCGCGTGCCGCAGCCCGAACAGTCCTGCGAGGTGTATGCCGGGGTGACCGCTCCCACTCGCTTGCCGGCGCATGCTGCCTTGCAAGCGAGGATAGAGAGGAAACTGGCCCACCCGGCGTCGTGCATGCTCTTGTTGAGACCGGCTTTCCGCGCGGCCCCATTGCGGAGATAGCCGCCGTTCTCATCCGACTTCGGCGCGGGACGGCGGCTCAAGTTGGCGGCCTGGATCGCCTCGGCGTAGATGGTGTCGTACCGGCGCACCAGCGCCAGCGCCGTCTTGTGGTGGAAGTCCTGGCGCTGCCGCCGGACGTGCTGATGCTGCTTGGCGCATTGGTGCGCGGCCTTCGCGCGTCTCTGGCCCCCCTTCGTACGGCGGGCGACGCGCTGCTGTGCCTACCGCAACGCGCGTTCGGCCTTGCGGTAGTACCGGGGGTTCTCCACCCGGTCGCCGTCCGCCGTGCTGAGGAACACCTTCAACCCCACGTCGATGCCGGTCTCCTTGCCGGTGAGGGGCAGCGGCTCAACCGGCCCCTCGGCGCAGGAAAACGAGACATACCAGCCGTCCGCCTCTTTGCTGAGCGTGACCGTCTTGGGCATGCCCCGAAGAGGGCGGGACCAGCGCACCGCGATGCGCCCGAGCTTGGCGAGGACGAGGAACCCGTTCTCGAGGCGGGCGCCGTTGCCATACTCTTTGTAGGTGAACGAGTGCCAGCGGGTGCGCCCCTGGAAGCATGGGAATCCCGGCTTGTCGCCGTTCGCCAGACGACGGAAGAACCCCCGATAGGCCTTGTCGAGCCGGGCCAGCACATCCTGCAAGACATGGCTGTGGATGGCGGCGTACTCCGGGAAGGCCGCACGGATGGCCTTCAGTTCCGCTTCCTGTTGGGAACGCGTGACCGAGACGTGGCACCGCGTCCAGGCGGTGATGCGCTGCTCCAGGGCCGTATTGTAGAGCGTGCGGCAGCGCCACAGCACCTCGTCCAACGCCCGCTCTTGCGCGGGCGTCGGGCGCAGTTTCTCTTTGTAGGTCTTGCGCACGTGCGTCTCATGCATGGGTTCCTATTCCAACCAGGCGCCGCGAAAGCGGTAGGCGGCCAGGACTCCTGGGTAAAGGCCCGGACGCCTCACCGCTTGGGTTGAAACCCAGCGGCTTGCGGCGGGCTAAAGTCCATCCCTGTCACGACCGTTTATGGCTATCGCATGGGCTGGAGTCCGCTGTACGCTCAGGCTAGCAGCGACGCGTGGGAGCGCGTGGACCCATTTCAGGAGCTGGGTTCGGGGGTGGCGAGCGAGTCGAGGACGGCTTTGGCGGCTCGTTCGCCGCTGAACATGGCGCCGTGGATGCTGCTCGACGCGGTGTACTCGCCGGCCAGGAAGAGGCCCGCGGTCGGCGTAGTGTTCGAGGGCAGCGAGGCGAAAACACCGGGCTCTTGGCGGAACTGCGCAAAACGGATGCGGTAGGTGGCGAGGTGGCGCAGCTTGGCCTCGGCGAGGTCGTGATCTGGGAACCAGATCGCGAGATCGTCGCGACAGCGGCGTTGCAGCTCGTCGTCGCTCATCTCGGGCAGGCCCAGGACGGTGCAGGAGATGAGGTGCTGACCGGCGGGGCCGTAAGCGGGCGAGACGTTGGTGAGCTGGACGGCGTTGTTGACGAAGGCGTCGGGATTGGCGTTCAGCACCAGGCGCGGGCCGCTGTAAAGGCTCTGCTGGGCAGCAAAGTAAACGCAGGTGACAGGCACCGGATCGCTGGGCAGGTCGCGCCCGCCAAGCCGCTCGGCGCTCGCGGCGTCGGTGGCGATGACAACAGCTTCGCCCTGCATCTCTTCTCCGCCGGTGAGGGTGACGCCGACTGCGCGACCGTCGGCCTCGACAATGCCCTCCACGCGCGTCTGCAGGCGCAGTGCGTTGGGGGGCAGCTTGTCGGCGAGCTGGCGCGCGATGGCGCCCATGCCTTGCTCAGGGATCGCCGTCTTACCGCTGGCGAGCATCTTGAAGGTGAAGTAGAGCATCCGCGCGCTGGTGCTGAGGTCGCGATCTAGGAAGATGCCGCCGAAGAAGGGACGCGCGAAGTTGTCGATGAAGCCTGCGTCGGTGAAGTGGCGGCGGTGCAATTCGGCGTAAGCGCTCCTATCGCCCTTCTTGATCGGCTTGTTGAAGATGGCATCCAGCGAGTGACGGCGCGCGTAGCGGCGCAGGCGCAGCGTGCGCACCTTGTCGCCGAGGGGCAACAGCGGATTCGAGAGGGTTGGGCCGAGCAGGCGCAGGCGCTGCAGGGGATCGCCGAGTTCGTGCCAAGCGCCGTCGCGCACGATGGCCGCGCCCGGCAGAAGCGACTTGAGCTTTAGGGCATCGAGGTCGAGGTGGCGGCGCACGGTGGGATACGCGGTGAAGAGCACCTGGAAGCCGCGATCCAGCAGGAAGCCGTCCGCGTTAGCGTCGGTGCGAACACGGCCGCCAACGCCGTCCGACGCCTCCAGCACGCGCACCTCGTGGCCCGCCTCCATGAGCACCTTCGCGCAGGTGAGTCCCGCCAGGCCCGCTCCTACCACCAGAATCATGCTGTCCCCTCCGCGCCGGAACAATCGTGCTGCTTGGCAGTGTACCAGAGCGAGGGAAGGTCCGCGCAACTCCGCTACAGATTTCCCGGCCAGCGCAGGAGCGCCCGCGCCAATCCCCAGGATGCCCAGCGCCAACGACGCGCCTCACGCTCCTCCTCTTCGTGTACCGCCGCGTTGACCCTGGCAGCCTGCACTTGCAACTCTAAGGCTGTCCATGGAGGCAGTTGGCTAGTCGCGTCCGTCAGGTGTATTGCGCCACACGAGGGACAACGCTCTGCGCCATTTTGGTGCGCCGCTCCGCACCACGCGCAGTGCAGCGGAGCCTCAGACGGGTCTACGCTCACCGCGACTGGTGCGTACTGCTCGGGCTCGGAGATGCCTTGCGACGCTTCGGCGGTCACCGTTTCGGACGGATGAGGCAGATCCGCGCCGCAGAAGGCGCAGCGGGCAACGCCATAGGGATAGCTCGCGCGGCATGTCGGGCATTCTGTACGCGGCTCGTCGACGATGTCCATGCTCGCCATGCTGACCTTCCCATACACTCCCAGGCTCGACCTTGGCTCGTTGGGGTCTACCAGACGGGGTTGATGACGAGTCCGGTGATGAGCTTGGGATAGAAATAGGTGGACTTCTGTGGCATGCGGTCGCCGGCGAGGGCCACGTCGCGGATGGCGGCGGGCGGAGTGGCATCGACGAGGACGGACAGGCGCGTGCCGTCCGCTCGCTCGCGGACCGAGGCCAGGGCCTCGCCGGCGGAGTGGGTATAGGTGACGTGCTCGCCGGCGCGGACCTGCTCGTCGGTGATGCCCAGGCCGCGGCGCAGGACCAGCTCGTGGAGGATGGCGAGGTCGAGCGAGCGCCAGGCGGCGGAGGCATCGGCGTGCTCGGCGGGGAGATCGTCCATCGCGGCGCGACCGGCGGGGAGCAGGCGCAGCAGTTGGGAGCCATCGGGGCCGACGACCACGAAGGCTGTGCGGCCGCCGGCGCCAGCCTCGGCGAGCCCGGCGGTGAGCGCTTCGGGGGTCTCGGCGTCGAGCGGGGAGACCTCGAAGTAGGCGCTCATGGCGGAGGCCAGGTCGGCGACGCGCGAGGGATCGAGATCGCGAAGCATGCGGTGGGTGGGCAGTACGACGAGGCCGGGATCGTCGAGCGCGGAGAGCGCCATGAGGGTGAAGTTGGCGGCATCATCGGGGTCGAGCGCGGAGACCTTGCGCTGGGCGGGCTGCTCGTCGCGGTAGGCGAGCGCGGTCTCGTAGCGGTGATGCCCGTCGGCGATGAAGAGTTGGCGCTCGCGGAAGAAGTTGGCGGCGGCGGCGGCGAGCACTTTGTCGTGCAGCGGCCAGAGGCGATGGCCCTCGCCGTTCTCGTCCACGAAGTCCGCGACGGGCGGCTGGCCGTTGAGATGGGGAAGCAGGAGGGCGGCGAGTGAGGCGTCGGGGTCGTCGTAGAGCACCATGAGTGGGCTGAGGTTAGCGGCGCAGGCGCGAAGGAGCTCGAGGCGATCAGCCTTGGGCTTGCTGAGTGTGAACTCGTGGGGCAGGACGACGCCTGCCTCCCACGGCTCCAGCCGCACTCGGGCGAGCAGGGAGCGCTTGGTGTAGGGACGGCCCTCAACGGTGAAGCGTTGCTCGTAGGCGTAGAGCGCTGGGGCGTCCTGGCGCATGACCTGCTGCAGACGCCACTCGGCGAAGGCGACGGCGGCCCGCGAGTAGACGTTGTCGAGCTCGTCGTCGGTTGGCTGCGACTTGCCAAGCTCCAGGCGGATGATGTTGTGGGGATCGCGCTGGTAGTAGCGCTCTTGCGCCTCGGGCGAGATCACGTCGTAGGGCGGCGTCACCACGCGGGCGAGGTCGGTACCCTCGGCGTAGCGGATGCCCGGAAACGGTCGGACGTCAGCCATGGCTCGTTCGCTCCTCCATGCTATGGCGGTGGGCGGCGCTGCTCTACGCCAGTATATCAGTAGTCCACGTCGGGCAGTGGAGGACCGGGCCATCGGGGTCGCGCGATGTATTTCCGCTTTTTCCGCTTTTTCAATTTGATCGGGGTTCGAGGGGGAATTTATGCGGTTTGTGGAGGGTAGGAGCGGAAATGCGGAACCTAACCCCTACCCATTCCCTCGCAGGGAAGGGGCCGTGGGGCGAGGGAATCGCGGGTAGAGACGGGGTGCAGGCGAGCGAGGGGTGATGAATCATCGGATGCTCCTTGTGGGGCGAGGCAGGGCAAGGCCGGAGTGGGGCGAATTGGCTTATTGAGGAGGAATGGTGTTGGGGGAGGAAATTGGGGGCGGTGTGATGCAGAACTAATGTTCTGTCAACAGTATAGCATGAGGCGCTGAGGACCGCAAGTGCGCGGGTCGTTGGGGATCGCGGCACTGAAGCGCAGTCAGACGGGCGCGGGCGCGAACTGAAGTTCGTCGCATGTGCGCTGTTCGAGCAGCGTCACAGCGTGGCCTTTCGCCTGCATGCGGATCGCCGCCGAGACGACACCGAAGCCGCCGCCGACTACTACAATTCGCATGGGCGCGAACTCGTTTCGACACAAGCTCGGTCCGCAGCACGATCGCATGGCCCTTGCGCACATTGCTCAGATGGTATGGCAAGGAATGGCGTGGGGGTGGAATCCATCGAGAACGGTGACTCCACCGACTCGTGGCAGTCACAGCCGTAGCCGTTCTTCTCGTGCTACACTGGTCGCACATGCCTGTCTTGCCTTCGTCGCGCGGTTCATTTGCTTGGCGATGACCCACTGATACCACTCGCAGATGTCGAGTGACGGCATTCGGTCAGAGGAGGCTCCCACATGCCTGAGATACTCCAATCGCCGGACGAGATCGATCCGTATCTCGTGCCTTTGGCCGGGCGAATCGTCGAGGCGATGGGGCGGCTGCATGTGCCCGGCGTCGCCGTGGGCGTCTATGACGCGGGCAAGGAGTACGTCGCTGCGTTCGGCGTAACAAGCGTCGAGAATCCGCTGCCGGTGACGCCGGATACGTTGTTTCAGATCGGATCGACGACCAAGACAGTGACGGGCACCGCGGCGATGCGGCTGGTGGAGCGGGGTACGCTCGACCTCGACGCGCCGGTGCGCACGTACCTGCCGGAGCTGCGGCTACATGACGACTATGTGACGGCGCGCGTCACGCTGCGCCATCTCTTCACCCATACCGGCGGCTGGGAGGGCGACTTCTTCGAGGATACGGGATGGGGTGACGACGCGTTAGCGAAGATCGTGTCGAACCTCGCCGATCTGCCGCAGTTGACGCCGCTCGGCGCGCTCTACGCCTACAATAATGCGGGCTACTACATCGCAGGGCGGGTGCTAGAGGTCGTTACTGGGAAGCCGTACGAGCGAGTGGCGCGGGAACAAGTGCTCGATCCGCTGGGAATGAGCAATACGTTTTTCTTTCCGGGCGACGTGATGACACGGCGGTTTGTGGTCGGGCACGAACAGCGCGAGGGGCTGCCGACCGTGGCGCGCCCGTGGCCCGTCGCGCGGTCGGGCAATCCCGTGGGCGGCATCAGCTCGTCGGCACACGATCAGTTGACGTATGCGCGGTTCCACTTGGGCGACGGGAGGGCGGCGAACGGCGAGCGGATCCTCTCCGCGGAGACGCTGCGGACGATGCAGCAGCCGCACGGTCCCGGCGGCAACGACATCGCGGCGCTGGGCATCACGTGGATGCTGCGCGACGTGGCCGGGACGCGCGTCATACGCCACGGCGGCGCGACGCTGGGACAGCTCTCGGCGTTCCAGTTCGTGCCCTCGCGCGACTTCGCCATTACGGTACTGACGAATGCAGACCGCGGGGATACGCTCAATAGTGAGATCGTTTCGTATGCCTTCGAGCACTACCTGGGGCTCGTGCGACCGGAGGAGCCGCATCTGCCGATGACGGAGGGCGAGCTTGGTACGTACGCGGGCAGGTACACCACCGCGCACTGGGACGTGGTGCTCACCGTCAAGGACGACTATCTGGTCGAGCAGGACGTGCCGAAGGGCGGCTTCCCGGACAAAGATTCGCCACCAGGGCCGACCGATCCGCCGTCGCGGTTGGCCTTCATCGCGCCAGATCGCGTGATCGGGCTGGACGCGCAGATGAAGGGAGCGCGGGCGGAGTTCCTCCGCGATGAAATGGGCGCGATCATCTGGTACCGCAACGGCGGGCGTTTGGCGCGGCGGCAGGGGGGCTAGCGTGGACGCGATCCAGACCGATACGTCGCCCGAAATGCTTGCCCGCGCCGTGCACGACAACGACGTCGCCTTCTGGCTCTATCGCGCCCGCCGCGCTAGCTGGACCGTGCGCCAGGAGCCGGGCCTGCTCACATTCGTCTCCGGGCTGGACCGCAGCCACTGGCAAAACGCGGTGATCCGTACGGAGCTGTCGCCGGACGAGGCTGACGCGCGGATCGGTGAGACGGTGGCGTGGTTCCGCTCGCGCGGGTTGCCATTTTCGTGGGTCGCGGGTCCCGCGCAACGGCCGGCGGACCTCGCCGCGCGATTGGAAGCGCACGGGCTGACGCTCGACGCCGACGAGCCGGGGATGGCCGCCCACCTCTCCGCGATGCCCGACTCGGCGCCTATGCCGCCGGGGCTTACTATCGAGCGCGTGCGCGACGATGCGGGGGCGCTGCGGTTGCTGGTGGTGAGCCGCCTCGCCAATGAGCTCGATCCCGATATTACTGGCGTGGCGATCGAGCGGATCAGCCCGGCGAGCTATGCCGACGACGAGCCGTTGCAGTTTTATCTGGCGTATATGGACGCCGAGCCAGTCGCCTGCGTCCAGCTTTTCCTGGGCGCGGGGGTGGCGGGCATCTACAACGTCGGGACGGTTCCCGCGGCGCGCAGGAAGGGCATCGGCGCGGCGATCACCTCGGCGGCGATGCGCGCGGCCCGTGATCGGGACTATCGCGTCGCCGTGCTCACCGCGAGCGAGATGGGCGCGCCGGTGTACCGCCGCCTAGGGTTCGCCGAATGCACGCGGTCGGTGATCTACACGTGGCAGCCGGCGCGATGAGCTTCCGGTGATCTCTTGCACGCAGTGGGAGCATGCGCTACACTGCACCGCATCGATATGCACCAATGTGCATAAGGCGACGACATGGAAGCGGCTTCGACGTCTTTCGCATGAGAGAAGCCGTGAAGGAGGATGCAGCGGTGCCTACCGAGCCAAATCGAGCGGACGCTTTCCGCCGCGCCATCGAGGCCATGGACGTGCAGGCGGTCGAGCAGACCCTCGCGCCGGACGTCGTCTTCAACAGCCCCGTCGTGCATAAACCCTACAACGGGCGCGAGGCGGTGGGATTCGTGCTCGCGGGGGTCATGCGTGTCTTCAAGGACTTTCGCTATGTCGCCGAGTACGCCTCGCCGGACGGGCACGTCCTGCGGTTTCGCACGCGGGTGGGCGAGCGCGAGCTGGACGGGGTGGATATCCTCGGCTTCAACGCGGACGGGCTGATCGCGGAGTTCAGCGTGATGGTGCGGCCCTACTCTGCCGCGACGGCGCTGCGCGAGGCGATGGCCGCCGCACTGGCCGCGTATACTGAGGCAGACAGGCACGTGTGACGTGGCCTGACTGGGATGCTTTGCAGGATGGTGAGGCAGTACATGCTGAAGGTCCTCGGGATCGTGATGTCTTGCCTTCTTCTCGTCTCAAGCCTGTTGTTCATCTTCTCATGTCCTGGCGCACTCCGAACAGAGTACGCGACACGATGGCGAAGGTGGCCGGGCGCTCACTCTGTACTGCTCAGCGAGATGCTCCTGTTAGAGGTGGCTTCAGTTGGGTTGTTGGCGACGAGCACTGGACTTCTGATCGCGGCGGCGGCGTCATCAGCGGGTAGTCCCAATCTACAAGCAGGTGGGAGCGGCTATCTGTTTTATGGTGGCATGGCAGCCTGCATTGCAGTAGCTATCCTGCTGCTGGTATGGCATACATTCGTCTATCTACCGGCGAGGTGCACATATCGCAGGCTGTACGAGCATCCCGATTCTCACGCCATCTCACAATGAGGGCTAAGCGCGGAACTCCCGACTCGTTCGTTGGGGGACGGCGCGGAAGGAGCAGGAGTTATGCGACTCGGTCTCGCGCTTGGGTACTGGGGGGCGCGGCCCCTCGACGCGCTGCCACTGGTGCAGGAGGCCGAGCGGCTCGGCTTCGATTCGGTCTGGACGGCAGAGGCGTATGGCTCCGACGGCGTCACGCCGCTGGCCTGGATCGGTGCGCGGACGGAGCGCATCAAGCTCGGCACCGGCATCCTCCAGATGCCCGCGCGGACGCCGGCGATGGCCGCGATGACCGCCGCCACGCTGGATATGCTGAGCGGCGGGCGGGTGCTTCTCGGCCTGGGGCTCTCGGGTCCGCAGGTGGTGGAGGGGTGGCACGGGCAGCCGTACGGCAAGCCGCTGCAGCGCACCCGCGAATACGTCGAGATTCTGCGGTCGATCTGGGCGCGTAAAGAGCCGCTGAACTACCAGGGGCAGGAGTACCACATCCCGATCGAGGGCGGCACCGGCCTGGGCAAACCGCTCAAGCTAACGCTGCATCCGCTGCGCCCGCGTATCCCGATCTACCTCGCCGCGATCGGGCCGAAGAACGTCGAGTTGGCGGGTGAGATCGCCGATGGGTGGCTGCCGGTCTTCTATTCGCCGCAGCGTGAGGAGACCTTCTTGGGTCCGCTGGAGGCGGGGCTGGCGCGGCGTCAGGCAGAAGAGCCGTTCGACATCGCGCCGAACGTGACGGTGGTGGTGGGTGACGACGTGGACGCATGTCGGAACATGGTGAAGCCGATGCTGGCGCTCTATGTCGGCGGCATGGGGGCGCGCGGCAGGAACTTCTACCACGACCTTGTCTCGCGCTACGGCTACGCCGAGGCCGCGAACGAGATTCAGGATCTGTACCTGGGCGGGAAGAAGCTGGCGGCGGCGGATGCGGTGCCCGACGCGCTGGTGGACGAGGTGGCGCTCTGCGGCCCCAAGGAGCGTATCGCCGAACTGCTGACAACATGGAAGCAGTCGCGCGCGACAACGCTGATCCTTGGCGCGATCCAGCCGGAGGCGCTACAGATTATGGCCGAGTTGTGCCTTTAGGCGCGTTCATGCTCGCGGCACCTCAACGTCTGGTGTGAGTTAGCGCGACGCCGCATCAATTGCGCCGTCGGGATCGCGATCCCGACGGCGAACGGCCGCGAGCGGGCCGCTGGATGTCACGGGACCGGAGGCCGTTGGCTTCGCGGAGGTGATGTCCGGTGCTGGCCCCGTCTCGCTGGCCGCGCGGCGACGAGCGACATCGTGCCGGAGGAGCATTTGCGCGCCTTCGTCCTGGCCGAAGGCCTCTCCGCGTCCCCAGCCACCATCATGGTCGACACCGCCATCTGGGCGAACTGCGAAGGGTTCGTCGCCGACACCGTCGAGCGTGTCGCCGGCAGCAAGCCGAACCCATCGACGTCGCGTTCTCCCAAGCGACCGCCTGAGTGGATCTGCCGATGGCCATTCGCAGGGGCACAAGGACAGTAACACGCCTTCCGTATCGAAAAGCGCGCGGGTTGATTCACCAAACTCGGGTGAGAACGCAGCGCTTCGAGCGCTGGCGCTCGACTTGTATACCAGAACGGGCCGACTCCTCATTGGGATCGGCCCGTTGCGCATGCTTCAGGAAGCTTGCCCGGCGGTTAGTCGCGCACCATGCGTCCACCGGCGGTCTCGCGCATCTCGCGCTCCATCATGCGCCGGCGCCAAGCGCGCGCATAGGTGAGCGTCGCCGTGACCAGCGCGCCGAACGCGAACGCCTGCGTGCGGTTGGCAGCGCGACGGGCGCGCTGATTGGCCCGTTTCGCAGTGCGGTTGGTCCGCATCGCCACTCGCGCCGCGTTCTTCGCGGCATTGATCCGCGCGGCCTGCACAACCGGCTTGATGGCCTTGTTGGCCTTCTCTGCCCGCGACTGGGCGACCTTCTGTACCTGGCCCAAGGAGTACCAGCCCCAGAGATTGCGGCGCGCCTTATTCGAGACTTTGAGGGCCCCGCGTCCCTGTTCCCGCGCGGACTGCTTCGCGTTGGGCGTGTTCTTGGTCCAGAAGCTCGTCAGCGAATTCACCGCGCCGCGCACGCCCTGAGTGGTCTGCTGCGCCGCCACCGAGGTCACGAGGACGCCCACGATCTCGCCGGAGCGATCGCGCAGGGCCACCGCCGTATCCGGCAGGTTCCTGGCCGACTCACGTACCGTGGCCGCACCCTGTTGCAACGCGCTCACCGCGCTCCGCGTAGCTTTTCTGCTGCGCACCGTATTGAGCCACTCGCGGCTCTGCTTCACGGCGGCTTTGTATTTCGCAATCGGTGCGCTCTCGCGGCGCCGGCGGCGCAGCAGCACGAACGCCGCCGTCGCGCCTGCCAGTGGGGCCACGACCGCCGGGACATACCACCAACGGAACCAGCTGCCGTTCTCATAGGGGTAGGCCTCGGGGCTGTACGCCGCTGGCTCCAGCGGCTCCATCTCGACTACTTCGATCAGCCCAATCGGCTCGCCGAGCGCGTCGGTGTCTACGTTAGCGATAGTGTCTTCGCTCTCCATGCCGGTCATCTCGGCGTCGTTCGCGCCGCTTCTGCCCGTAGGTGCCATGGTGTACCCTCTTTCATCCGTATGCCGAACATACGTCGCTGGATCGTCGCGGGGCGCGACAGCGCGGCCCTCCTCCACGAGGATAAAAGCCTCGCATCTTCCATGCCGGTTCCCCAGCCGGAGCATCCGCCGGGCGTCGAAGAAACCGTGAGTTGGCCCGCACGACTCGTGCCGTCACTCGGCTTATCATTGTTTTTGCGTGCCCCACAACGGTGTCGGACGCCCAGTTTGACGGCGCTCGCTATACTGGGTGCAGCCGCCGACCTGCGCTGGCACCGATTCGCAAGGAGCGCCCCGCCATGACCGATGACTCGGCCCACTTCGAGACCGACGAGACGTTGGAGGAGCTGGCGGATGAGGCGCCCGACGCGCGCGCTGGTTCGACTGTGGCCGTCGCGACTACGACGATGCGCGGGCGCTGGCGGACCCATTGGCGGCAGCTCGGGCAGTTCTGGCGTAGCGAGCCGGAGATCGACGCGGAGCGCCAGGGTGAGCTTGTGGCGCGGCACGCGGTGGCGGCGAACGTGGCGCGCGGCGTCTTCCCATTCGGCGGGATGCGGCTGACGCGGGCGGATGTTGAGTGGCTACTCGCGACGCACGAGGGCGGGCGCGGTCCCGTGGAGTGGTCTGACGAGACGCAGCGCACGCGTCCGGGACTCGATCTACGCGGCGCGGACTTGCGCAACGCCAACCTGCGGCGGCTGCCCCTGGCGAAGATGATCGGCGGCATCGCGGGCGCCACGACCGCGCAGCGCGACGCGGCGATAGTGCACCTGGAGGGCGCTGATCTCCGCGACGCACATCTGGAGGGCGCCGAGCTGCGTGAGGCCCACCTCGACGGCGCGCTGATGAACAATGCCTACGGCTGCGAGGCGCAGCTCAGCCACGCGCACCTGCCCAGGGTGAACATGCGCAGCGTCCACTTCGAGGCGGCGAACTTCCGCAACGCCCACCTTGAACGCGCCAACCTGAACGGCGCGTATCTAGAGCACGCCGAGCTTTCCGGCGCGCGGTTGCAAGGCTCGACGATGAGCGAGGCGCACGCGGAAGGCGCCTCATTCGGCGGCGCACGCCTGGAGGGCGCAACGCTCCGCAAGGCACACTTCGAGTGGACCAAGTTCTACGGCGCGCACCTGGAAAATGCTTCGCTCAGTGAGGCCTATCTGCATGGGGCACAGCTGCGGCGCGCGCATCTGGAGGGCGCGGACCTGAGCCAGGCGCACTTCGAGGGGCTGCGCGTCGTGCCGGACGATCTCGCGCGCATCCGCCGGTGGTATCCCGACTTCCCCGACCTACTGGTCCCCGCAGACATCAGCCTGGCCTTCTTCGACGCTGGGACCGTGTTGGAACGTGCTACCCTCGGCGACGAGACCTTCGGCTATCTCTCGCTGGCTGACGTGCGCTGGGGCGGCGTCAATCTGGCGGTGGTGAAATGGTCGCTCGGCAGGCGGCGCACGGCGATCTCGCTCGGCGACGAGCGCGCCGCGCGGAAGACGCGCACCTTCGAGGGCGTGCCGAAGTCGCCGGCGCAACGCCTGGAAGACTTCGAGGCCGCCGTCCGCGCGAACCGCCAGCTTGCCCTGGCCCTCCAGGCGCAGGGGCTGAACGAAGATGCGTCACGCTTCGCCTATCGCGCGCAGGTGCTCGAACGGGCGGTGTTGCGGCGACAGGGACGCATCGGCGCGTGGCTCTTCTCGCACTTCCTCGACGGGCTAGCGGGCTACGGCTACAAGCCCGGACGCAGCCTCGTGGCCTACGTGAGCATGATCCTGCTCTTCGCCGTGGCCTACTACGTCCTCGGCCAGGGCTTCAACGGCCCAAACCTAGCGCCCGATAGCGCGCTGGTCTTCAGCGTGACCTCGTTCCACGGGCGCGGCTTCTTCCCCGGCGGCGTCACCATCGAAGACCCCATCACCAAGCTCGCCGCGCTAGAGGCGCTGGTCGGGCTGATCATCGAGGTCAGCTTCATCGCGACGTTCACGCAGCGCTTCTTCGGAAAATAGCTCGCTTGCTGCAAGAACTGAGAACGTCTGCCTTGCAGGCGTCTTCTTGCTATGCCACCGCAGGGGTGAGGGTGACCGTGTAGCCGAGTTGCTCGAGTTTGTGGACCCATTGCCGTTCTATGCGCTGGCGGTCGAGCCGCTCAAAGTAATCTGCCCCCAGGTCGGTGTAGGGTTGTTTGCTGGCAAGCGTGTGATAGATGATGCTCATGACCGAATGGGCCACCGCGATGACCGCTTTGTATTTGCCGCGACGGCGCATGAGCCGCACAAACTGCGCGGCAAGGTAGTTATTGTGGGTCCGGCTGATCGACCAGACAATTTCCCCCAACATGCCGCGCAGCCACCGATTCCCGGGATTCGTCCCGGCCTGCATCCGTTTCCCCCCGCTCTGTTTGTTCCCTGGGCAGACGCCCGCCCAGGAGGCCAAGTGATGCGCACTGGGAAACCGGCTCATGTCGACGCCAATTTCGGCGATGATGGCGGCGGCAGCCGTGGCGTTGATCCCGGGAATCGATTGTAAGACCGTCACCGCCTCGTCAAAGGGCTGCAGACACTCCTCAATGCGGGCTTGCAGCTGCTGGATGGACTGATCCAAGCACGTCACCAGCACCAGAATCTGCCGCAGCAGGAAGCGATGATGCTCGGTGACGTGTCCCTCCAGCGCGAGGCACAGGTCCTGCTTGCGGGCGCGCATGCGCCCGCGTGCCAACTCCGCCATCTCTTGGGGTGTTTGCTTCCCGTCGATGAGCGCTGCCAGCATCTGCCGTCCACTCACGCCCAAGATATCGCTGGCGACTGCCGCCAACTTGATGTTGGCGCTTTCGAGGATCTTCTGGAGGCGATTGCATTGCTGGGCGCGATCTTGGACCAGACGCTTGCGATACCGGGTCAGTTCGCGCAGTTCTCGGATCGGACGCGGGGGAATGAAGCTGGCTTTCAGCAAGCCATGCCGCAAGAGATCCGCCAACCACTCGCTGTCTTTCACATCGGTCTTGCGGCCCGGCACGGCTCTCATGTGTTGCGGATTCACGAGGATGACGTCGCGCTCGTCCTCCAAGAGATTGTAGACGGGAAACCAATAGACGCCGGTCGATTCCATGGCCAGCTGGGTGACCTCGTGCTGGTCCAACCAGGCATCTAGCCGGAGCAGGTCTGCCGTCATGGTCCCAAACGTCTGGGTCAACTTCGTGACCTGCCCGCTGGGAGCGGTGAGCAGGATCGTCACGACGACGGTCTTCTTGTGGACATCGATGCCCGCGCAGCGGGGATGCAGGACATGCATCGGGACCTCCAGCATGCGTATGAGGAAGCCATGGGGGGTGCAGGAAAAGCAACAACTTTCTTCGGCGTGCTCCGGGATCGAGACCCCTGGCAACAGAGAGGATTCCTGGGCGCACCCCACCGTCAACTTTTTTGGCGGGCACACAGCACCACTTCGCTGACGACGGACATTCCATGGCTTCTAGCGCATAAGCATACCGGCGTTGCTGCTAGCGAGCCATAGGCCTGCCCCGACTGGGGACCGGCCCCATTTTCATCTGAGGGGCTGTCGCGGGCGGCATGTTACTTCTTTGGAAAATAGCTCCCTTGCTGGAAGAGCGAGACTCCTCCGGCCTGGCGGGGTGGGGCCTTTCAGGCCACAGTGCTGGGCGTCAGGGTCACGGCGTAGCCGAGCTGCTCCAACCGTCGGACGTGGTGGTGTTGCAGCCGGGCTGCGTCGAGTTGGTCGAAGTACTGCGCGCCCAAGTCGCGGTACGGCTGCCGATCGCGCAGGAGGTGGTAGATCACGACGAGGACTGCGTGGGCGACGGCGACCACCGCCTTGTACGCGCCGCGGCGCTTGGCGAGGCGTCGGTACTGTGCCACCAGGTAGTTGTCCTTTGTGTGGGAGATGGACCAGACGACTTCGCCAAGCACGCTGCGCAGCCACGGGTCGCCGTTGGTGATGCCCTCCCGCATGCGCCGTCCACCGCTCTGCTTGTTGCCGGGGCAGAGCCCCGCCCACGAGGCCAGGTGCTTGGCGGAGGGGAAGGGGCTCATGTCGACGCCGATCTCGGCGATGATGGTCGCGGCGCTCGTCGCCTTGATGCCGGGGATCGTCTGCAGGAGCGCGAGCGCCTCGGCGTAGGGGGCGAGGTGTCCCTCGATCTCCGCCGGCACCTGCTGGATGGAGGCGTCCAGGAAGTCGACGTGGGCCAGGATCTGACGCAGGAGGAAGCGATGCTCGGGCTGGAGGTGGCCCTGGAGCGCCCGGTGCAGTTGGGGGATCTTGGGGCGCATGCGACAGCGCGCATGCTCGGCCAAGCTGATGACATCGTCCTCGCCGGCGATGAGTCCCGCCAGCATCTCGCGCGCGCTGGCGCCGAGCACATCCGCGACCTCCGCGGCGAGCTTGATGTTCGCGGCTTCCAGCACCTTCTGCAGGCGGTTCGCCTCCTGCGCGCGCTCCTGGACGAGGGTCTTGCGATGGCGCGTGAGGTGCCGCAGCGCGCGGATGGGCGCGGGCGGGATGAAATTGGCCCTGAGCAGGCCGTGCCGCAGCAGGTCGGCGGTCATGGTCCCAAAGGTGCGCGTCTCGCGCCGAACCGGCCCCTCGGCCTGGCTCAGCAGCACCGTCACCACCACGTCTCGCTTGTGCACGTCGATACCGGCACACCGCTCATGAACGACTTGCATCCGCCCGCTCCTTCCCGCTCAGGCGCAACCATACCTCCACTCACGCAGGCAGCCGTGCGGGTGCGGAATCGACGACAAGTTTCTTTGGCGTGCTCGCGTCCCCGCCGGACAAGTCGGCGGCGACCGCGGCAACAGTCAGGGCTCCTGGACGCACCCGGGGCACGTTTTTCGACGGGCACGAACGGCACCAGTTCGCTGACGCCCTCAGAGCACGACGCCCGCTGGTGCTATCTTATTTTCATCCGCTGGGTCGTCGCCACCGGCGACATGTCACGTTCTTCGGCAAGTAGTACGCGGTGGGCTGATAACATGACGGTCCGTTCGCTGCGACGCCGATACGCCCGCGGGCTGGGCCGCGCCCCGGAGGAGCTTCATCGCCGCGCACGTGAGTATCGCTCCAGAGCGGTCGATTGCGTGAAGCTGGCGCTGGGGGGCATCGTCGGCCTCACGGCAATCTGCGTATTGGCTGCTGGCTTCGCCGGCCCTGGCATCGCGGTCTGGTTCATCATCCCCACCAGTGTTATCGGGGTGATTGCGGCGCTGGCCCACGCAGTCGCCGCGCGCACTCAATCGAGGCTCGCCGCCCTCGCCGAGCGCATCGAGACGGTATCAGATGAGTGTTTCGACCTGATCACCGATCCGCCGTTTCACATCTTCGCGAAGATCGGCTACACTCCCCAGTTGGTACGCTGGTACTGCTTCCCCATGCAAGCGGAATCCTTCCTGCGGGCGGACAGCGCTTCCATCGAATTGGAGGCGTCCCCAGCGACTGGTTACGTCGCGCGGCTCAACACCGTCGGCTTCTATGCTGTAGACCTGCCCACCAACGCGAGTTCTGACAATGGTCCATTCACCGCGACTCAATCTTCGGCTCGGAGCCCGGACATCAGCGCGTACATGAAGAGGGTGCGTTCCTACGGCTTGAGCATCACGCCACCTAAGGCACTCTGGTTCGGTATCGGTTTGCTGCTCGCGAGTACAGTGGCAGCGCTTGCCGCCGTACTTTATGTTCGCGAAATCCTATTCGTCCCGTACCGCGACATTGAACCGTTGTCAGTTGCTACCGCTTCAATGTTGTCCATACCATTGGTAGCGCGTTTCACCATCCCCTACTCGATTCGCGGTATCCGTCTTCTCAAATCGGCGCAACGTGGCTTCTATGCATCAAACGAACCGAGACTTTCGGTGGAAGGAACAGTGACAGTGGCACGCATCTTTGACAGAAAAGGGCTTTAGCCCGCCGCAAGCCGCTGGGTGTTAACCCAGGCGGTGCGGCGTCCAGGGCTTTCGCCCACAGCCTGGTGGCATTGCCGTTTTCCTGCCCATCAGGCCGACGACCTCAGCGGACTCTTTGCACCTCGCCAAGTGCATGCTGTTTGCCGGTTCCGTGGTACCTCGTTCCCACGGGCAAAAGCAGCAACGGGCCTTGGACGCGGTGCCATGCGGTTGAGCCAGCGTTTGTTCGAGAGCCTAGCTCGCCTGGCGATGCCTGCAACGTCCGCTTGGGCGGGGGCACCGCCTTCGGGCGCGAACGGGCAGGGGTGGATACAATCATCCCATCAGACCCGTAGCCTGAGCACCCATGGGGCTTTTGCCCCCGTGGAGTGTCAGACGACGCTCATCTTCCGCGTACCCGGCACGTTCGCGCATCGCGTGCTCGTTGGCAACCGTGTCCGCGTCGAGTGCAATCCCGCCACCGAGATCGTGACGGACGTGGCGTTGCTCGAAACTTAGGAGATCGCCGTCTAGCCGGATGTCGCCGATGCTCGAAGGAACGCTACGCGCCGCCCCAGGTGACGATGAGGTCGGTGGCGAAGCCGAGCATGAAGCCGAGGAAGAGGCCCCACATGGCGACCTCGCGCAGGGCGAAGCGCCGCCCGACGTGCAGGAGTTCGCTCACTACGTAGAGGATCGACCCCGCCGCTAGCGCGAGGAAGAGGACGAAGAGCGCATCCGATTGGAAGCCGTAGCCGAGGACCGTGCCCAGGAAGGTGGGTCCACCGCCGATGAGTCCGACGAAGCCGAGAAAGCGCCAGGACGGCAGATTTCCGGTGGAGGTGAGGGGCGCGGCGATGCCAAATCCTTCCGTCATGTTGTGCAGGCCGAAGCCGATGACCAGGACCGCCGCCAAACCAATCGCCCCGACGCGTGCCGAGCCGCCGATGGCAAGCCCTTCAGAGAAATTGTGCAGTCCGATGCCGGTGGCGATGAGCAGCGACAACTGCCTTGGCGACATCGGCTCTGGTGGTTCGCTGCCCTGCTGTTTCGCGCTGCGGCGGAGAAAGCGACGCTCGTAGTAGACCAAACTCAGCAGCCCCGCACCGAATCCGACGACGAAGAGCGTGAGCAACAGCGTGAAGGTTCCTGATTGGCCGTGCTGCGCGAGCGTGAGCGCGCTGTCGATAGGCTCGCTCGCCTTGGTGATGACGTCCCACAACAGAAAGATCAGGATGCCGGTCGCCAACGCATTCAAGAAGGCCTGGAGCGAGCGCGGCGGGCTCTTCAGTCGTGCGAACGGCAAGCCGAGGTAGATGGTGAAGCCGGCGATTGCGCCGAGGAGCACGGTAAGGCCGAAGCTCATTGGCACACGCCAACCTTTCAGCGAGCACGCACCGCCAGCCCAGATATCTTAAGCGTCTGAGATGCTGGGGCGAAAGGAGAACCAGCCTGCACTGCATCGGCGCGTTACCGCGGACGTGGCAGCTCGCCTTCGCGAGATTCGACTGCAGGGTAGCAATATCCTACTAGAACAGTCGGATATTAGCATAGGCTAATACTCGCCGACAACCCCCAGCCCTTGCGGTCGAGGGTCGCGGTCGCTCAGGTACTTTTTGTAGGGCGTCGCGGACAACGACTGGTCGCATGGCGCGATGATGTGCGCGACGGACCAGAAACGCATGGTCCCCCCAGATGCCTCGGGGGCGATCGTGAGGTGGTCGAGCGCCAAAGGGTGAAATTCCCTCAGTTCTCTTGGCCATTGTCGTGCGCGTGGCTAGGGCGGTTGGCGTCGCTGCCCTCCAGCGCCTCGATCACTTGTGAGATGTCGTCCATGACCTCAGTGAAGAGGTGGGGCAGCCAGTCCTCGGGGTGCGGGTCGTCGCCGTCATCCTCTTCGTCGTCGTCCTCGTCACGGCGGCGGGCGCGGCCCAGCGTGATGTGGCCAGCGGGGCGGTCGATGCCGGTACGGTAGTAGCCGCCAATGCCCTCGGGGTCCCACAGAGGCAACTCCAGCCGCTGCTCCAGCGTCAGCGAGTCGGCCTGGATGCCGTTGTCCGCGAAGGAGAGGCCGATGCGCGGCTTCGTCTCGCTCGCGCGGCTGCTGTGCTCCGAGGCGCGCAGCCGTATGGTGCGTGCCAGGGTTTGCAGCGCGCTCAAGCTGAAGTTGCCGTCCGACATCGGCAAGCTGAACGTGAGGTCTACCATCAGCGGCGGCACGCCCTCTGTGTGCAAGTGCGGGCAGTCGTCGTCGGGTCCGTGAAAGAAGTCGCAGATCGCCTCAGCGCCCTCGATGGAGAGCACCGTATCGAGCGGACCCCAGGCGAAGGTGACGGTGCAGGTCGCACGCTGGTCGGCCTCCTCGCAGGGGCCGGGATGCATCGTGCAGGCGAATTCACGTTCGAGTGTCTGTGAGTTCAGCCAGAACTCCGGATGCACCGAGAGTGGCGTCGCCTCGGCGGCGTTGAGAAACATCTCAGTGACGTCTTCGAATGTGACCATACCTGTTGCGCTCCCCTTGCCTCGATCCGTGGAGGCGCGCGACCGCGCGGCAAGCGCGACGCGTGCCCTTCATTCTATCGGCGGGGCGGTCGCATGTCAATTTGCGCCGTCTGTCCCTAGGGTCATTCAAAGTTGCAAGGGAGTCAGGCCGAGCAGGCTGAGGACGCGCGCCGGCGGGGACCAGGCAGGGGTACGCAGGGGTACGCAGGGCGGCGGCGAGGTTGGCGGCGAGGTTGGCGACGTGGTGCCGGTGGAGCCCGCCGCCGACGACGTTGCGAAGCGCGCTGCGGGCCTGCGGCGCGTGGCCGGAGCGCACGGGCGAGGCATCCTCGCCCAGGGTCACGTCGCGCGGCCACTGCCGCCGGTGCTCGAGGGGCCGGTGCTGGCGCAGCAGTGCCAACGCGCGGCGCGCCGCCACCTGGGCGGGCAGGCTGCTCAGGAAGGAGCGCAGCTCCTGGCGGGGCGGACGCTCCGGAGAGGTCGGCCAGCGGACCGCTGGCCGGACCTCCAGCACCGGCCCGGCCCCCTCCCACCCAGCCGCCCGCAGGGAGCCGGCGAGCGCGGTGCTCGCCCGCAGCCACCGCTGCTCCACCGGCCGCCGTGTGCGTCCGCCGTGTGCGTCCACCGTAGGGGTCTGGCGGAACGCCTCGCCGGGGGGCGGATCGCAGAAGAGCAGGCTGACGTCCTCCAGGAGGCCGGGCTGGTTGGCCTTGACCGCGAAGAGGTACTCACCGCCCGCTGCGTGGATCCGGCGGCACCGGGCCTCCTGGCAGTCGAGGGCGTCGCCGCTGCCCACGCGCCCACGCAACAGCGGGCGCCCGCGCGCTACTAGGCGCGGCGCCACCGCGGCGCCACCGCGGCGCCACCGCGGCGCTACGCGCGCTCCGCCTCCGTTTTCCGCCGCCTGTTTTCCGCCGCCTGTTTTCCGCCGCCTGTTGAGCCTGCGCGTTGAGCCTGCGCGTTGAGCCTGCGCGTTGAGCCTGCGCGTTGAGCCTGCGCGCGCTCCTCCTCCGTCTGCGCCTGCTCCGCGCGGGTCCTCACCCCCCGCTTGCGCCAGCACCAGGCCGGCCTCAGGCGCGTAGACGGCGACCGGGCGTATCCCGGGCACCCGGGCAGCGCCTCGCCAGGGAGGCCGCGCAGCGCCTTGCCGTCGAGCACCAGAGGCCGATCCGTGGGCGCCAGCGCCGCGACGGCCCACGCGTGCCGGGCGGCCTCGACGCCGACGACCTCCAGCCGCTTGCAGGCGTCGTGCCGCGTCGTCGCCGCCGGCCTTGCCGTGCCCCTCCCGGGCGTTGCGGGCGTGAAGCGTGAAGCCCACCGCGCGGCGCACCTCCTCGGGTTGCCGCCGGCCCCACTGGGCGATGGCGTCCACACGGCGCGCCCCGCCCCGCATCGCCGCGGTGGCGAGACGCAGCAGCGCTGGCAAGGGATACCGCCGCCGTGGCCGTGGCGCGAGCGCCCGTCGGGCACGCGTGCGCAGGCGGCCAACAGACTCGGCCCGATCTCTTCCGTCTTCCTGCGGTCAGTCTCGCAACCGCCGTCAATCTTTGAATGACCCTGGTCTGTCCCGCGGAAGCTTGCCGGAGGCCACCATCCTTGACCCTGCGCCCGAGGCGATGCTATACTCAATTCCGACGTAATTAGTCGGATTACGCGAGGAGGCCGGTCATGCTGCGCGTTTCCACTAGGGGCGAGTACGGTGTTCGTCTGATGGTGGACCTCGCGCGCCACTACGGCGGCAAGGCGCGCTCATTGAGCGAGATCGGCCAGTCCGAAGGGCTCACCGTCGCGTATTTAGAGCAGCTCGTGAAGTCACTCCGCGAGCATAACCTCGTCGGGTCCACCCGCGGCGCGCATGGCGGCTACGGACTCAGCCGCTCGCCGGAGCAGATCTGCATGGGCGAGGTGCTGCGTGCGCTGGAAGGCCCGATCGCGCCGATGGTTTGCGTCATTGAGGGCGACACCGGCGCGACCTGCGACTACAATCGCCTCGACGGCTGTTCGACCAAGTATCTCTGGGCGCGTGTGCGCGACGCTATTGCCACCACGCTGGACTCGATCACGCTCGCCGACCTCGTCAACCAGCCGGCCCTCGCGAGCATGGCGAGCGCGCAGATGATCGCGCTGACCCCCCGCATCGAGCGCCAGGCGCGCGGCGCGGCGCTACCATAGCGTTCCGTGTGCAGCATGGCAGTCATGTGAGTCCACTCGCGAGGCCGCAACGAGGTCGCGCGAACGAATAGTGGCCGGGCGCCGATACAGTGCGCGCCACGGAGAGAGGATACGCACGTACTTATGGCATCTACAGGAAACGCCCTCGATGGCACGCAGCCGGCACAGCTTGTTATTCACGACCTCCACGCCTCGGTAGACGGCAAAGAGATCCTCAAGGGCGTTGATCTGGCGGTTGCGCAGGGCGAGACGCACGCGCTGATGGGGCCGAACGGCTCCGGCAAGAGCACGCTCGCCAACGTGATCATGGGCCACCCCAAGTATATCGTCACGCAGGGCGAGATCCTCTTCAAGGGACACAATATCCTCGCTCTCTCGCCGGATAAGCGGGCGCGACTCGGCCTCTTCCTCGCCTTCCAGTATCCCTCGAGCGTTCCGGGCGTCACCGTCGGCAACTTCCTGCGCCGCGCGCTCGAAGCCAAGCGTGAGGGCGTGCCAGAATTGGAGCCCGCCGGCGTCGCCGTCGCCACCGAGGTCAACGGGACCGGCCCGAAGCGCAAGGGCATCCCGCCGGCGGAGTTCCGCAAGTTGCTGAACGCGCAGATGGAGATCCTGAAAGTCGACAGCACGTTCGTCAGCCGTTACATCAACGAGGGCTTCTCCGGCGGCGAGAAGAAGCGCGCCGAGATCCTGCAGATGGCGATGCTGCAGCCGTCGATGGCGATCCTCGACGAGACGGACTCGGGCCTCGACATCGACGCGCTACGCATCGTTTCCGAGGGCGTCAACGCGCTGCGCGGGCCGAACCTCGGCGTATTGATCATCACGCATTACCAGCGCATCCTCAACTACATCTCGCCCGACGTCGTCCACGTGATGTACAAGGGGCGCATCATCAAGACTGGCGGCTCTGACTTCGCGCTCGAATTGGAGCAGAAGGGCTACGAGTGGCTCACCGGCGAGGCGGAAGACGAGGATGCCGGCGCCATCACCAATCTGCCGCTAGTGTAGCCGTGCGTTAGGTGATGTTGGCGCACCCCGGCCTAAAGGCTGGGGCGAATCTCACGCCGGGGCGAGCGGCCTACACCAAACATTGAGCCCGACGGGGTTTCAGAATGAGGAGCGAACAGATGGCGCAAATTGTCGAGCATGCCGATGTTGGTGCGCAGCGAAACGCCATTGCGCCGCTTGCCTCGCGTGACGACTTCGCCATCCTGGCGCGGGAGATCCACGGGAAGCCGAACGTCTTCCTCGACAGCGCGGCCTCGTCACAGAAGCCGCGGCAGGTGCTGGAGGCGATGAGCGCCTTCGCGCAGACGAGCTATGCCAACATCCATCGCGGGGTGTATACGCTCAGCGAAGAGGCCACCGCCGCCTACGAGGGCGCGCGGAAGAAGGTGGCACAGCTCATCAACGCGCGGAGCGTGCGCGAGGTGATCTGGACGCGCAATACGACGGAGGCGATCAACCTCGTCGCGCGGACGTGGGCCGACGCGAACCTGAAGCCGGGCGATACGATCCTGACGACGCAGATGGAGCACCACAGCAACATCGTGCCGTGGCAGCTCGCGGCGGGGCGCACCGGCGCGACGGTGCGCTTCGTGCCGCTGACGGACGATGGCGAGCTGGATATGGCGGCCTTCGAGCGGTTGCTTGAGGCGCATAGGCCGAAGCTCGTCGCGGTGACGGCGATGTCGAACGTGCTGGGTACGCTGCCGCCGGACGGCGAGATCGTGGCGAAGGCGCACGCTGTCGGGGCGCTGGCGCTGATCGACGCGGCGCAGGCGGTGCCGCATCTGCCGGTGGACGTGCGGGCGCTGGACTGCGACTTCTTAGCCTTCAGTGGGCATAAGATGCTGGGCCCGACCGGCATCGGCGTGCTCTGGGGTCGGCGCGAGCTGCTGGAGGCGATGCCGCCGTTTATGGGCGGCGGCGACATGATCCGCGAAGTGACCATGGAGGGATCGACCTGGGCGGACCTGCCGTGGAAGTTCGAGGCGGGCACGCCGGCGATCATCGAGACGGTTGGCCTCGCCGCCGCCGTCGACTACCTCAACGCGCTCGGCATGCAGAACGTCCGCGCGCACGAGCAGGCGCTGACGGCCTATGCGCTGGAACGTCTGGGTGGGATTCCGGGGCTGACGATTTATGGGCCGGGGGCAGAGCGGCGTGGGGGCGTGGTCTCGTTCACGCTGGGCGAGATCCACGCGCATGATCTGGCGACGCTGCTCGACCGCGAGGGGATCGCGGTGCGCGCTGGGCACCACTGCGCACAGCCGCTGATGGAGCGCTATCACCTCCCCGCCACCACGCGCGCCAGCTTCTACGTCTACACCACCTCCGCCGAGATCGATGCGCTGGCCGAGGCGCTGGCCCACGCCAGTCAGGTCTTCACGTTCTAGCAGGGCGGTCAGCCGACGAGGATCAGCTCTTTCTGGACGGGGGAGATGAACTGCGCGCCCTTAGCGGTGACGAGCACTTCGTCTTCGAGGCCGATGGAGCCGCGCTCGGTGGCGGTGCCAAGCTCCAGCGTGTAAACCGAGCTCGGCTCGATGGCGCGCTCTGAGGTCTCGCCGTAGCGCGGCCAGCGTGGGCCGATGAGGGGTCCGCCATCGTGGCAGGCGATGCCGACGCTGTGGCCGAGCGCGTGCATGTATTCGGGGTAGCCGCGCTTGGTCAGATAGGCACGGGCGGCGGCGTCTACCTCCCACCCGGCGACGCCCGCCTTGAGCACTTTGCGGCCCGCCTCGATGGCGCCGACGCAGGCATCGAACGCCTTGCGTACCGAGTCCGGCGGCTCCGTCTCGCCCGGGGCGCGCAGATACCACATGCGCTGCATATCGGAGCGATAGCCCTCGTAGGCGACGCCGAAATCGACGTGTACCAGATCACCTCCGCGCATAACGATGTTGCCGGGGCGGGTATGGCCGGCCTGCGACTCGGCGCCGGCGTTGACGATGGGGCAGTCGTCCCACTCCCACGAAGAGTCCAGCCCGCGCGACTTCAACTCGCCGTGCAGCAGATCGGCAACGTCGCGCTCGGAGCGGCCCGGCTGCAGGAACGCCGTCACCTGCTCGAAGAGCTCGACGGTGATGTTGATCGCCTCTTTCATCCGGGCCAGCTCGGCGGTCGTCTTGCGGCTGCGCAGGGGCCCGATGATCGGCGCGGCGGAGACGAGATGCTGGCGGTACGGCGTGCGCTTGAGCGCGTTCTGTAGTTGCAGATACATGCCGTGGGTGAGACCGTCGGAGGCGGTGTCGCCGAGCGAGTAGTTGATGGCGATCTTCTGCGGGTCGAGGTTGCGCAGCGCCGTTCGCAGCACGGGCTCGAAGCCCTCGTCGTAGGTGAGGACGGTGTCGAAGAGGCCATGATCGCGCAAGGTAGGGCCGTCCGGCCCGCCGACGATGGCGACGCGCTGGCCGGTGCGCGTGATGAGGAAAGCGCTCTGCCAGGTGACGTTGTGGCCGAGAATCAGCTTGAGCGCGGGGTCGGGCGTCTCGGAGGTCTCGCGGGCGAAGGTCAGCCAGCAATCGATGTCTTGTTCTTCGAGGATGCCTATCGCCTGTTCGATCTTCTCGCGCTGAATGGTAACGTCCATGAGAGGCCATCCCTTCTCACGCATAACAAGCCCAGAATATATGCATTCTAAGGCCCTCGTCTCCTTAATAACAACGTGCTGCCCGCATGACGTTACAGCATGCAGTCGAAGACACGCTTGGCCCCAGTCGGCAGCATCAGCGAGAAATGGGTCGCATCGAGGAATGAGGGCAGGTCCGTCCACTCTGAGGCGGTGCCAGCGAGCTTGGCCGGGACAGCGTCATCTACCGCGATTTCATGGAATATGCGCTTCCATAGGTCAATGACGACTCTGCCGATCAGGAAGCGCCCATTCTGGCGGAGCGGGAAGGTGCCGAGATGACTTGCTGTGTACGGCGGCTGAAATCCACTCGCGGCGAAGCGCCCGCTGGAGCTTATCACCGGACGCGTTTCGAGCGCCGCGCCTCCGCAAACGACAAAACCGGCACCCGCAAGGTGTACGTCGCCTTGATTGGAGAAGATGACCGGCTCCCAGCCGGAGAAGCCCTGTGTGACCCAGCGAACGACCGCTAGGCCGTTGCTGGGTGCTATCCATAGGTCGTAGGCCCAGTTATCCCACGGTAGGGCAAACGCACAGGTGCCCAACACCTCATTGGCGGGCCAGCTTCGGCGTTCGAGGTGGCCGGGCGCTTCAGGTGCGCCGGGGTCAGCCGCATCACACCACACGACGAGCTGTGCGCCGTCGGGCAACCAGGCGAGCTGCCACGTGCCTTCACGGCTCCAGCCTTCACGGCTCCATACGAGGGCTCCCGTCTGCGCTTCCCAGACACCGACCTTGTGAGTTCAATCTTCTCTTGTCGGCGTCTGAAACGCGATATACGCGCCGGAGGGGTGGCGCGCGACCACTGACGCGGGGCGCTCACCCGCGAGCGGTTCATAGCGGCTAAAGTCGGTGTCCATACGAAAGCCCCCACGAATCAGCTATCCGGCGATAGCGGCACAAATACTACATACCTCCTACCACTTCGACCTCTAGACCGCTACTCGCCCCATCGGGCATAATGCGTCGGATGAGGAGCAGTGTGAGGGAGCGACGATGCACGACGAGCATACTCTGGACGATCCGAACGATCTTCGCGGGCGAGGTGTGCTCGTGATGGGGCTCGGCCTGCTCGGCGGCGGGGTGGCGGCGGCGCGCTACGCGGTGGAGCAGGGCGCGGCGGAGGTAGTCGCCACTGATTTGCGCGGCGAGGATGTGCTGGCGCCGAGCATGGCGAAACTGGCTGGGCTGCCGATTCGGTACGTGCTGGGGCGGCACGATGAGGAGGATTTCCGGCGCGCGGAGGTGGTGGTGCGCAATCCCGGCGTGCGACGCGACTCGCCGCTGCTGGCCATCGCACGGGAGGCCGGCGCGCGGATCGAGATGGAGATCGCGTGGTTCTTCCGCGCCTGCCGGGGCAAGATCGCCGGGGTGACGGGCACGCGTGGTAAGACGACGACGACGCTGCTGCTCCACGCGATCCTCTCCGAAGCGGGACTCGATCCGCTGCTGGGCGGCAACCTGGGCGGGATCGAGACGCTGTCGCTGCTGCCGCAGATCAGGCCCGATCGCTGGGTCGTGCTGGAGCTGGGCAACTGGATGCTCGAGGGGCTGCACCCGATCCGGAGGAGTCCGCACCTCGCCATCTTCACCAACCTACTGCCCGACCACCTCAACGCCTACGACTCGATGGAGGACTACGGCGAGGCGAAGAGCAGCATCTTCCGCTATCAGGGTGCCGACGACTACGCGCTCTTCAACGCGGACAACGCATACACGCGCGGCTATGCGAGCGAGGCGCCTGGCGGACATGTCTGGATCTATAGTCCCTCGCGGGGGTGGGCGGCGCTGCGAGACCAGCCCGATGAGACGCGACCCTTCGCCTACGGCGATGCTATCCGGCTGCGAGGCGCGCACAACGTCGGCAACGTGCAGGCGGCGACGCTGGCCGCCGAACTGATCGGCGTCGAGCCTGCGGCGATCGCACGGGCGGTGGCGAACTTCGCGGGACTGCCGCACCGGCTGGAGGTCGTGCGCGTGCTCGACGGCGTGACCTACGTGAACGACAGCGCCAGCACGGCGCCGATTGCGGGGGTCGCCGCTCTGCGCAGCTTCGAAGAGCCGGTGGTATTGATCGCGGGCGGGAATAGCAAAAGCCTGGACATGGCGGAGTATGTGAAAGAGGCGGCGGGGCGTGCCAAGCGGATCATCGTGCTGGCGGGTAATGCCAGCGACGAATTCGCTCGGCTGCTGCGCGCGGAGTGCGAGCGGCTGGGACGCGGCGATCTCGTCAGCGGACCGACCGGCGACCTGGGCGCGGCGATCCGCGAGGCGCGGACGGCAGCGCAGCCAGGCGACATCGTGCTGCTCTCCCCCGGCTTCACCAGCTTCGGCATGTTTCTCAACGAGTTCGACCGTGGCGAGCGGTTCCGCACGGCGGTGCAGGCGCTCGCGTAGCGTGGCTAGCCGATGAGGCGGTGGACGACTGGGGCCAGCGCCTTGCCGAGCGTGGCGTGCTCGGTGGCCTCCCAGTGGACGCCGTCTTCGTCGCTGGAGGCGATGTACTCGCCGGCGTCGAAGACAGCGCAACTGCGCGTCTCGGCGATGCGGCGATAGTGGCCCGCGAGCCGGCGCGACTTCTCCTCGCCGCCCTCGAACGACTCCACCCATGGCTCCGGCACCGGCTTGAGCGGCGGCGGCGCCACCAGCAACACTTCCGGCGCGATGCCCTCCGGCCCGGCCGCCGAAGCCTCCACCTGTCCGATCAGCGCGTCGCAGCCGAGGGCGATGTCGAGCGCGCTGGCGCTATAGCGCGTCTGCACGTCGTTGGTGCCCAGCAAAATGATGACGAGATCGAGCGGCGCGTGCGAGCGCAAGCACGGCGGCAGGTACTCCTTGCCACACTTATACGGCTCCAGTGGGTCCTCGAACACCGTCGTGCGCCCCGGCATGCCCTCCTCGATCACCTCGTACTCGGAGCCGAGCGCGGCGCGCAGTACGCCGGGCCAGCGCACATCTGGCGCATAGCGGTCGCCCGTCGTCGGATTCGAGCCCCAGGTATTCGAGTCGCCGAAGCAGAGTATGGTTTTCACACACGCGCTCCTTCATTCACCTCGCACGAGCCCTCCGGTGTAGTACGCGCCGCGTCCAGGCCGCGTCTACCGCATGTATCATCGCACACTGCTGGGCGCCGAGGAGCCGGCCGCATGCGCGAACATTCGCACCAGCGTGAGGAAGATTACCGACGCTGAGGAGCCGAGGTAGAGCGCGTGCGTCCACGCCAGTCCAGAGTCGCTGCCCGCAAAGAGGCCATGCAGCGTCACCAGCGCGAAGAGGGCGAAGCTCACGTAGTGCAGGCCGCGCCACATACGATACGAGATCGAGCGGCGCAGCCACGAGCTGATCAGTACGATCATCAGCGCGTAGAGCCCGAGCACGCCGAGATCGACGGAAACGGTCTTGTATGGCTGGTCGAGTGGTATCAACAGGTTCGAGAGGGAAAAGTTGAGGAAGGGATCGAGCAGCAGGCAGACCAGATGCAGCGCCACGAAGGCCGCCGCCAGCAGCGCCACGAACTGATGCAGCTCATCCAGCGCCCACGAGACGCGCACCCGCAGCGACGACGCGATGCTCCGCAGCAATCCGACGTCCACTGTCACCGTCAGTAACACATACGCCGAGAGCGCAGCGGCTCTCGTGATGTACCACATCGTCGGGTCCGCAGTTGCATCGGCCAGCGCGGCATGGAGGGCGACGCTCATAGCGGCTCACCCCCGTTCGTCGCGCTGAGGTAGAGCGGGACCCCTTCGGTGCCCAGCGTCGCCAGCCACTCCGCGATGTTGCTCGTCGTCACCACTTCCCCGCCGGCCAGCACAAGCGCCAGGGCTACGCCGTTATCGACATTCTCCGCCGCCGAGCCCACCGGGCCGTGCGCCTCCCAAGCGGCCTCGACGGCGCGCAGGCAGTCGGGATAGCCGCGCAGCAGCGCCACCTTCGCGGCGACCTCCGCACGCGCCGCGGTGGGCGCAAGCGCCGTCGCCGTCGCGATCAGTGGCCTCCCTTCGTCTTCGCTCGTCTTCGCCTCGCCGGTCCAGACTCGGGCCGGAGCGCCGGTACGTGGATCGAGCAGGTGATGGACGCGAACGCCGTCGCGCATCCACCAGCGCCGCACCGCGCCGGAGGTCGCCAGCCCCCCGCGGCTGAAGGTGATCGCGGCGAGGTCGGGATGCAGTCGGCTGCTGCCGAACTCGTCCTCCCCGAGAGGATCGCGGAGGCCGATGCTCCAGCCAGCGCCGGGCTGCGGCCCCCCGCGCAGCCGCAGATCGCCGCCGACATTGATCAGTGCGCCGTCGAGGCCCGCGCAATAGGGTCCGAGCGCGGCATCTGCCGCCCACCCCTTGGCGATGCCGCCGAGATCGAGGCGGACGCCTTGCGGAAGGCGAATGCGGCGGCCGTCATCGTCCAACTCGATTTCGCGCCATGAAGCTGTTGACATTTCGAGACGGTCCATCGTGCCTATCTCACGATGGGCGATCTCAGCGAAGTCGCGGTCGTAGCCCCATGCCTCAATGCAAGTCAGCAGCGCCGGATCGAAGAGGCCATCGCTGCCCCGCGCAGCCTCGAGCGCGCGCTCGACGCAGGCGTAGAGCAGGTCAGAAGCCTCGAACCATGCGCCACCCGCCGTATTCAAGCGGCTCAGCTCGCTCTCCGGCGTGAAGCGCGTCAGGGTCCGCTCGACCTCGGCCATCCACGCCATCACCGCGTCTGCCGCGTGCTCGGCCTCCTCGCGCCGAACTGGATCGACGGCGAGCTGCACGCTCACGCCCGTGGCCATCATGCGCGCGTCTCGCCGCACCAGCACACGCTCGCCGCTCGGCATCGTCGCCATGTCAGGAGACCCCCGTGCTGGCGTGGGTCGGCGTCGGCTGGGCTGCCGGCTGCGTGGCGATGCCGCCGGGAACGGTTGGGGCAGCTTGCGGTCCGCTGAGCGAGGGCACGGAGATATCGGGCAAGGCGGGCGTCGCGGGCTTGGCGCTGGTTTGCTGCGCGATGCCGAAGAAGAGCGCCGCCGATGAGGCCACCATTCCAAGTCTGAGCGCCGTCACCGCCGCGCTCCTGCCAGCTATGCTGCCCGGTCCCGCCGAGGCGCCGCCAGCGGAGGCGAGGGTCACGTCGCCCTGTGGCTCGGCGACGCAGGCGAGTGCATAGCCCGCCGCCCGTTCCTGCGCCGTGAGGCCCGCGCCCGGATCGCGCACACGCCCCGCCAGCAGCCGCACGCGGCAGACGCCGCATTCGCCCACGCGGCAGCTCGCGTCGGGACGGTAGCCCTGCCGCTCCAGCGCGGAGAGCAGTGGCTCGCCCGCGCGCACGTCGACCGTGGCCCCGGTGTCCGCCAGGCGGATATGTCCGACAACGGCTCCGTTCGCCACGGCGCGCCGCCGCGCGGCCCCCGGCGGGCGCTCGTCGCCGAAGACCTCCGCGCGTATACTCCCGACCGGCACGCCCGCGCGCGTGAGGGCGTCGAACATGCTCCGTTTGAGGTCTTCCGGCCCGCAGATCAACCAATGTGCGCTCCGCGCGGCCGAGCCAGCGGCGGTGAGGCCCCGCGCGGGCGTGAAGCGCTCGCCCCGCGTGTGTAGGTAGTAGACCTGGCGCAGCCACTCCTGCGAAGGGTCGAGAGCGAGCAACTCGGCACCGTAGATCACATCCTCGTGTGCGGCGGAAGCGTAGTGCAGCTGCGCGCTGGGGCGCCGATCGCGTCGTAGCCGTGCCAGCGAGCGCAGCATGCCGTAGATCGGCGTGATGCCGCTGCCCACCGCGACGAAGATCAGCGACATCCCTGGAGCGAGTGGCGAAGGCAGCGTGAAGGAGCCGCGCGGCGGCGAGGCGTAGAGCAGCATCCCGGGACGCGCGTGGCTGTAGAGGTAGCTCGAAACCGCGCCCGCCCGCTGCCGCTTGACCGTGATCTCCCACGGCAACGCCGGATCGCCCGCCCCGCAAAGCGAGTACGAGCGATAGAGCGTCCCGCGCGGCGTCGGCATCGCCAGGGTGATGAACTGTCCCGGCGCGTAGGGTGTGGGCGCGGCGTGGCCGCCCGGCGTCGCCAGCCACAGCGTCATCGTGTCGCGAGCGGCCTCCTTGCGCCCGACGACCACGAGCGGCAGCAACTCGTTGTGCGCCGAGGCGGTGGAGCGACGCAGGACGCGGGCTCCGCCGATCTGTGGTGCCTGCACTGGATCTACGTCCCCTCTATACAGCCGAGCCGTGTCGCTCTGTTCTGACATTCTAGCGGCACGAAGTTAAGAACGAGATGAGATGTAGGCACTCAGCTTCGGGAACATCCTGTCAAGGTCCGAAGGCGGCGGTGGCGTGTAGAGGTCCATCAGCGGCAGGCTCGTCCGCTCCGCGACCAAGCGGAACACCGCGGCCATTTCGCCTTGATACTGTTCGAAACGGCACCACCGGCCGTCGAGCGGCGAGCTTCGCCAGCAGGGTGAAGCGCAAAGTGGTGCGCGGGCTGGCGAGCTCGAAGCGGTCGGCGTCTATCCGGGCGAAGAGTCGCGCATCTTCCCAGCGGACGAACCGCGGGAGGCCGAGGTGTCGCGCCCGCACTCCTTCCTCCGTGACGGTGAATCGTTCGCGCATCGCAAGGGCCAGGATGACGAAGACGAACGCGTAGAAGGCGAGGAGCACGCCGTCGCTCGCCAAGAAAATGACGAGCCGCGTGGCTGGCTCCGGCCAATCCTTCGGCAACGGCCTCACAACGAGCGCGACGAATGCCGACATGAACGCGCTGGTTGCAAAGGCGACGACCCATATGACGACCCATATAAAGCGTATGATCCAGCTTCCCCATGCCATCCGCAGGCGTATGGTCGCATGGAGCGTGAGGAGCACGGGTGGAGGGAGCCGGAGATCGGCTAACGGCAGCACCCGGCCTCTGCCCGCCGCCGCGGCCTGCCGGTGTGCGTCGAAGTCCGCCGCCTTGCGCCACGCAAGCACGGCCAACGCGGCAATGAAGGCGAGTACCACGCATCCGAGAAAGTCTTGGCAGAAATCGAGCCCCAAGACCTGGTCGCAACCTGATCCAAAGCAGATGCCACCCTCAACGCCAGCCGAGACGCTAATTCCTACCATCAACACCTCTCCGACGGCGAGAGCGACGAGGAGCGCGATGAAGAGTGTGTGGCTGTAGCTATGCTTCACCATATGCGCGCCATCTCATAGACATCGTGCCGCTGATCACCCGCTGCATGTACGCTCAGCTTACCACGGTAGGCAATTGGGCGGCGCAACCAGGCGTGACCACGCTGCACCGCTACTCGCCATAATCCAATGAGGCATGCGATACTAGCGAGATGCGCCGAGGGTCACGACAACCGTGAGAGGAGGATGCCCAATGCCGACGACGCCGATCGGCACATGGCTGGCGGGGCGCTGGCGGCGCTTCTCGCTCGTGCGCTTCCTCACGCGCGCTTTCGCCATCGTCCTGGCGGCTCAGGCGGTTACCTCGATGATCCTGCTGGCGATAGCCAAGCAGCGCAAGCGACGGCGCCCCGCCGAGGGCTTCCCCCATCTCGAACAGACCGAGTTCCACGTCGGCGAGAACGCGCTTCGCCTCTACAGCTACGGCATGGAGCTCTACGACGCCATGCTCGAAGCGATCGATGGGGCGACGGAGACGATCTTCTTCGAGACGTACATCTGGAAGGGCGACGCCATCGGCGAGGAGTTCAAGCAGCACCTCATCCGCAAGGCGCGCGAGGGCGTCGCCGTCTACGTCATCTTTGACACCTTCGGCAACCTCGTCGTGCCGCGCGCGTTCAAGCGCTTCCCCCCCGAGGTTCACGCCATGTCGTATAGCGCGATCCGTCGCCCGTGGCACCTGCTCGATCCGCGCCGATACGCCCTCGACCACCGCAAGATGTTGATCGTGGACGGCATGACCGGTTTCATCGGCGGATACAACATCGGCAGCCTCTACGCCACGGAATGGCGCGACACGCAACTGCGCGTCCGAGGCCGCGCCGCCGCCGATTTGGCGCAGTCGTTCGTGGACTTCTGGAATCGGCGCTCTTCACGCTCGATTCGCATGAAGAGCCACTATCGCCGCCGCTTCGACCCGCTCATCTCCTTGCGTGGCACCGATGCGCTGCGCCTGACCTTCCCCATCCGCGACATGTACATCGAGGCGATCGATCGCGCCGAGCACAACATCCTGCTTACCAACGCCTACTTCGTCCCCGACCACATCCTGCTCGACGCCTTGAAAGGGGCCTCGCAGCGCGGCGTGGACGTCCAGATCCTGCTACCCTGGCAGTCGAACCACGTCATCACAGACTGGGTCGCGCGCGGATACTTCACCGAGTGTCTGCGGGCCGGCATCCGCATCTTCGGCTATCAGCAGGCGATGATCCACGCCAAGACCTGCACCATCGACGGCCAGTGGTCCACCGTGGGCACGGCCAACCTCGATCGCCTCAGCTCCGTCGGCAACTACGAGCTGAACGTCGAGGTATACAGCGACATTCTGGCGGCGCAGATGGAGGCGCTCTTCGCCTGCGACAAGACGAACGCCCGTGAATTGCTCCTGGAGGAATGGAACAAGCGCGGCTTCTTCGCGCAGCTTAGCGAGCGCGTCCTGGCCCCACTTCGCGTCGCGATGTAGCCGACACGATTCACAACAGTCTTCTCAACGCGGCGCGGGCTCGCCCCAGACCACATCCGCCGTCACGCCGAGGTGTAGCATGCCGTCGCGGGCGTAGGGTGAGAGCAGCGTGCGGACGGCATCGTCGAAGGCGGCGGCATCGTCGGCGGGCATGCGGTCGCGCGAGAAGCCGTTGCGCGAGTGGATCGACTCGACGTAGTAGACGACACTCTGGTCGTACGGCTCCTCGGTGAGCGCTCGCCGTCCCTTTTCGGCAAAGAGGCCGCGCTCGGTGAGCTCATCGATGACGTCGTATGGCTGGAAATCGCGATTGGTGCTGTAGCGGGCGATGAGGGCAATTAGGTCATCCCACCAGAGCGACGGCGCCTCGCCTCGTTCGACCACCGCGAGCATGCCACCAGGCGTAAGCGACTCGCGCAGGCGTGGCAGCACGACGTCCCACGCCATCCAGTGCAGGCTCTCGCCTGCCGTCACCAGCCCATACGGCGGCGCGAGCGGCGCATCCTCCGCCGCGCCTGCGATCCAGCGCAGGTTCGACACATCTCCTCCGGGCAGCGTCTTGCCGAGCGCGATCATGCCTGCGGAGAGATCGACGGCATCGACGCGCTCCACCAACGGAGCCAGCCGCCGCGCCAGATCGCCCGTCCCACAGCCGAGATCGAGCACGGTACGCGGACCGTTGCCGATCAGATCGGTCAAGGTCGAGAATACGCCCTCGGTATACGGCGGGCGACTCGGATATGCGGCGACTATCGCGGCGTCGCCAAACTGCGCCCCGTACTCCGGCGACAATCCCTTTGGCTTTGGTCGCATGCTCGTACCCTCCAGAACCGGAGATTCTCGCCACAGAGGTCACAGAAGTCTCAGAGGGCTGAGGGAGGCAAAGAAGGTCAATTGCGGTGAAGGCGCTGACGGAGGCTAATAGTGCAGACGCTGGAGATAGGTTTCGGGCGGGGAGAGTAAGCGTGCCTCGCTCTACCCTCTTTCTGCCCTCCGTGTCCTCTGTGGTTAAATCCGCTCCTATGGATTGCCGTGACCTGATAGCGGAGTCTGGCCCTCGCCGGGTTGATATAGCCGCGCCGTCAGTTCGTCGCGCGCCTCCCAGAGCGGCGGGAAGAGCAGATCGCGCAGCGTCCGCTCCAGTTGCGGCATCGGCGTGCCGCCCGTGCCGATCGCCTTCAGTCCGAGATTGCGCTGCGCCAGCTTGAGATGCGCGGCGCGGAAGAGGTGGAACTGCTCGTCGAAGTCGGTCAGCGCCTCGGCGACATCGTAGAGCGCGCCATGCGCGTGTGGATCGGCGTAGACCTCCACCAGGGCGGAGCCTTCGCGCTCCAACGCGGCGGCGAACGCGTCCCACAGCTCGGGCGCCGTACGCAGGATCGCGCGGAAGCCCGGTGACTCACCGCCGCTGCCGTTGCCGAGGCCGGTGCGCATCACCAGGAAGTCCGCTGGCGAGACGAACTCGAGTTGGCGTAGCGCCGCCATAACCACTGATTGCGCCGAGACCGCACGCCGAAGGGTCCGCGCTGCCTCGCCCAGCCGTTGCGCGCCCAAGTCGGCGATGGCCGCCTCGAGCTGCTCGACGGTGATCGTCCACCACAGTTCGAAGGTCTGGTGGACGACTTGGAAGGTCAACTCGTCGGGATGCGCCCGCGCCCCACGCGGCTTCTGCAGCGCCAGCAGCTCGTCCGTCCGCAGGTAGGTTTCGTAGACCGTCGTGGGCGTCTTGCCACGCCGCGACTCCGCCGTCTCGGTCGCCATCGTTTCACCCTTCTGCGGCGCGGAGGCCCCTGCCTTCAGGCACGGGGTGAGCGCCGTCTCCTCGTATGCTATACTGCCTGTGTGCTAAGGCACTCCGCCCGAAGGACGGAGCGAACGGTTTGCACCGCACCTTCCCAACCGAACATGCCGGCGTTGTGGGCGGAAATCGTCGCCCACGTAAAATGTTGGACGTACGCGCCCAATGGCGCACACGCGGCAGGGGTCCGCCTTTGCCGGGCCGAGGTCATGCGGCCACCCGCGGTAGCTTCGTCGTTCCAGGCGAGCTGCAAGCCCCTGGCTTGAGCCATGGGGTTCATGACGCCTCCATCGCCGTCGATACTCGCGCCCCGTCGAGTGAGCCGCGCTCCGGCGTAAGGACAGTATACGCCGCGCTTGCGCTCACGCTGCCCGCGCGGCGCACGTTAGCGGGTAATCCATTGTGCTGCGGCGACCGTTGGCCCGCGAGGGTGCAGCGCCTGCTTCCTTGCTTCACGTATTCAATTGCGAATAGGTGACCCAGGTACCATCCTGCACCGCGTAGATAGTGTATACGCCGTGGACGTCGTCGCCGTTCTTGTCGAACGCGATCGCGCCGGTCACGCCCATATACCGGATATTTTGCACCTGATCGATCACCGCCGCGCGCGTCACCACCTGGCCCGTCTGGATCAGGTGCTTGATTGCCGTGATCAGCATCATCGCGTCATCGTATGCATTGGCGCAGTAGCCGTCGACCTGCTGGCCGGGGTACGCGGCGGAATAGTCGCGCAGGAACGTCGCCGCCGCCCCAGCCGTGAAGGTCGAGACGTCCGGCAGTGCGACACTCGCGTAGCTGTTCTGCGCCGCGCCCGCCTGCTCGATGAACGTGGGATCGCCAGCGATGCCATCTCCACCGACAAAGGGGCCGGTGTATCCATGCTGCACGAGTTGCTGTTTCAGCAAGGCGCCGCCACCCTGGACGTTACCCCCGAAGTAGACGGCGTCGGGCGCGGCGGCTGCAACCTTGGCGGCCACTAGCGAGAAGGCCGAAGGGTTATGCCACTGCAAGCTCTCAGTCCCGATAATCGTGCCTCCCTTCGCCAGGAACTCCGTCGTAAACCCCCCGACGAGGCCTTCGCCGTACGGCGAGGGCTGGCTCACCACGACATAGACGCTGTGCGCCGCCAGCTCGCTGAAGGTGAAGTCGGCATCAACCGCACCCTGGAACGCATCGTTGGCGACGTTGCGAAAGTAATTCGTCTGCTTGCCCGCCGGGTGCAGCTGATCGAAGGGAACATCCAAAGCAAGGTTCGCGTACGGGCGCAGCGTCAGACCTGGATTGGTATTGGCGGGGCTGATCATCGCCAGCCCTGCGTCGGCGGCGATGGGCATTTCCATTTGTGCCGCATCGCTTTCATATGGCCCCACCATGCCGACGATGCAGGCGTTCCCCACCATGCTAGCCACGTTCGATGCGCCTAGCGCCGGGTCGTCTGGGTCGCCCTTGGCCGAAGTGTCATCGTAGTTGATCACCTCGAGCGTATAGCCGCCGCCCAGATCGCGATTCTGCGTCACCGCCAGATTGACCGCATTCTGCATCTGCTTGCCACCGACACTTCCACTGGTTGGACTGTCGGTGGCAAGGCAGAGCGTCCCGCCCGCTAGCCCGGTATGCTGCCCGGACGCACTCGCGGAGAACAACATGCCCACGAGTACGGCGGCCACAAGTAGGACGGCAACCGCTCTGGCCCGTGACCGTGGAGGTCGCCACAGGCCAATGTGGCGCAGTATGGCATCGATAGGTGTGGATACCTGGACCGAGCTGCCCGCCCGCATCGGGCGCACGACCTCGGCGGATACGATCGCCGCAGGCGGCGCGGCCTGTGGCGGAGGAGGAATCTCAGGAGCGCGCCGCGTGCCAGCAACGGCGCTGGGTCGCCGCGCCGCGGCCTCGAACTGGGTTCGCTCCTCATTCGAGAGCTGGAGCGCCTCGGCCAGCAAGAGCAGCGTGCCGGGCTGCGGGGCGCGATTTACGCCGCGCTCGAGGTCGCTGATCCCGCGCGTGCTCAGGCCGGCGCGTTCGGCCAGTTGCTCTTGCGTCAGGCCGGCGGCCACGCGATATCGGCGGAGTGCTTCGCCAAAGCCCTGCTGCCCGGGACTGCTCACCGCTCCGGCCCCCTACACTCGCCCTTGATAGTGGGTCGCTTCTGCATGTTGCCTCACCATTCTAGCACTCCCATCAACCGCCCGGAGAGATAGTGAGAGGCCATTATGTGGGCGATTACGTGGGCCAACATGTGGATTCTGCGTGGTGTCGGTCGCTTGTGCCGGGCAGACTGGGGACGAGGGCATTCCACTGAAGAGGATGCGCCCCGCAGGGGACGACCGAGTTCGTTCACCTGCTATGCACGACGAATCGAAGGGATACCACCGTGCGGAAACGACTTGCTTCGCTGCCTCTGCTCGATCGCCCGTTGGTCAGCGGTTTCGCCACCCGGCACACGCATCGCGCGGCGTTGCCCACTTCCACGAACCGGTCGTTAGCGACACGACGCGGCGCGCAACCATACGCGCAGGTGATCCTGGTCCTCTTGCTCGGCAGCCTCGCCGGCTGCGGCCCCGCGGCAAGCCAATCGACGCCCACCATCACGTCTGTTCCCGTCACCCCCACCCTGCCAACGGCGCCCGGCGCGACGGTCAGCGCCACGATCATGTCGGTCATGGGGAGCATCGATCCCGGCTACCTTTACGGCATCGCCGCCGACGACTCGGCGGTCTGGGTCCTCAACTCCGAACGCGGGGTCGTCGTTCGCATCGATCCCGCCACCAACAAGGCCGTGGCGACGATCCCCCTTGCGTCGACAGGGCTGGGAGACGTCGTCCTTGGTGACGGCGCCGTGTGGGTCGCCACTCGTAACAACGACACGGTCACACGCATCGACCCCGCGACCAATCGGATCACCGCCACCATTAAGCTCCAGCTAGCCGCTGGCATGCTGGCCGTGACCCCAGGCGCAGTCTGGGCGGCGAGCAAAGAAAGCGACCTTGTGTGGAAAATCGATCCGCAGACGAATCAGGCGGGCGCGCCCATCCCCATCGATGATGGACCGCTCTGGATGGCAGTCAGCGCGGGATCGCTCTGGATCTGTAACAAAGATGGCGAGAAGTTTGGGGTGACCCGGCTGGACCCCACGACCAATCAGGTGCTGGCGCAGATCGACATCGGCAGCGCAAACAACCGGTTCTGTGGCGGGCTGGCCGCCTCGGACGGGATTGTCTGGGTCGAACAAGCGGATTCACAGGATCATGCCGTCGGCCTGGCGCGGATCGACCCGGCAACCAATCGGGTGAACTCCACCATCCCGCTGCCGACAAGCATCGGTGTCGATGCCCTGGCCGCCGATGCGCAAGGGGTCTGGGTCGCTGATCCAGGACTTGGACTCTTGCGCATCTCGTCCCAAACGAACAAGGCGGTTAGCCTCCTGCCGCTCATTCGCGGGGCTGGGTTGGCGCTGGGCTCCGGCTCAGTCTGGCTCGCCACAAACGACGGATCGCTCCTGCGCATTGCGCCCACGAGCTGAAAGGCGGCAAGCGCGGCGGAGCAGGGCCGGCTCGTCCGGCGATGCGCACGACCGGAACGCTAATGGCCATCCCGTCCCAAGATCAGCCCTGGAATGGCCGGAGTGCGCTGCCTGCACACCAGGGCTCGGGAACGCACAGGTGAGCGGTGCGTTCCCGCGAGGGGCAACGGAGTACCTCTCCCGCCACAGAGGATGTGTCAGGAGAGGTACCAGCATGAGACCACGACCCGATCCGCGGCGCTCGGCTTTCCCCGCCAATGAGCGATGGGACCCGACCCCGCCCTTGAGCGGATTGCCCTGGGCATGTCTTCCCCAGGCCCTCTTGTACCGTGTCTCGCATAGAGTTGCGTTGTAGCGCTGTCGCTTACCACGCCGCACTTCTCAGAGGAGGACGCCATGCGCACGCTTCTTCGCCGCTTCCATTCGAGGTCCTCGGGCACTGAGCGACCTATAACTCGCCCATTGCGCGACATTTCGGCGACCGAACTGCTGACAGCCACCGACATACATATGCTCGCCCAGACGAGATGGGCTGTCAGGTCGAGCACCATGGCGAAGTTGCACGAGGATCCGGACGTCTCTTGGGCTATCTCTTCGATCCCCCATCCACTATTCAATGTAGTTTCCCAAACCCATTTCGCCGCGAACCTCTCGCCAGAGGCGATCGATGCGCGCATCGACGAGGTGTTGAGCCTGTACCGGTCGAGGAAGCTGCCACTGATCTGGTGGGTGACGCCGCTGACACGCCCCGCAGACCTTGGTGCCCGCCTGGAAGCCCACGGGCTCGCTAAAGCAGATGAGTTACCCGGAATGGTCCTCGATCTGAGGACGATGCACATAGACGAGTCCGCGCCTACGGGATTGACAATCGCCCGGCCGGGCGATCACACCGGAGTTCGGGAATGGGTGCATCTATTCAGCTCGCTCGCCGAGATCCCCAGTGAGATGGAGCCCGACATCGCTACTATGTTCGAGCGGGCCACGCTAGGACCGACTTCGCCAATGCGGCTCTATACTGGTCGGTTGAACGGAGCCCCGGTGGCCACCGCGACGCTCACCCTCGCCGAGGGGCTCGCTGGTATCTACTCAGTCGCGACGGTCTCTGAGGCGCGGCGGCGTGGCATCGGCGCCGCGCTCACCCTCGCCGCGCTCCTCGACGCGCGGACGATGGGCTATCGCATCGCCATTCTGCAGTCCTCGGCGATGGGGCACGAGTTGTATCGGAGACTCGGCTTCCAGGATTACTGCGCGTTCACGCTATATCTCTGGGCGCCCGAAGGGGATTCGCCTGAGGAGCCATGAGAACAGGGTACTCGCGCGCGTGTTCCGCGATGCTATGATCTCCAGCGCAGGCTTTGCTAATTCCACGGGAGGGTGGGCATGCGCATCAGCGTCGGACTACCCAACACCATCCCCGGACGGCCCGCGTCGCTCGTCCTCGACTGGGCCCGCCGCGCGGACGCCGGACGGTTCAGCGGCCTCAGCGTCCTCGACAGGCTCGTCTACCCCAACTTCGACTCGCTGATCACGCTGGCCGCCGTCGCTGCAATCACCACGCGCGTTCGGCTGATGACCTCCGTGCTGCTCGCCCCGCTGCACTCCGCCGCGCAACTTGCGAAACAGGCCGCTAGCATCGACACCTTCTCCGGCGGGCGCCTGACGCTCGGCCTTGGTGTCGGCGTTCGCGAGGACGATTTCCTCGCCGCCGAGCGCGACTTCCACACGCGTGGCCGGCGCTACGACGAGATGCTCGAAACGATGCACCGCATCTGGTTAGGCGAGCGCGTCTCGGAGAGCGTTGGCCCCATCGGTCCCGCGCCCGCGCAGCCCGGCGGACCCGAAGTGCTGATCGGCGGGCAATCGCCGCAGGCGTTGCAGCGTGCCAGCCGCTGGGGCGCCGGCTATATCGCGGGCGGCGCGCCTCCCGAGCGCGCTCGGCAGGGCTTCGAGCAGGTGAAGGCGGCGTGGCAGGCGGCGGGACGCGTCGGTACGCCGCGCTTCGTCACGGCGAGCTACTTCGCACTCGGCGATGACGCCGCCAACCGAGGTGGACTCTACCTGCGCGATTACTATGGGGCGAATCCGTATACCGACACCGTCGTCGCCAATCTCCCCTCCACGCCGGAGAGGTTGAAGGCGCGCATTCAGGCATTTGAGGAGGTGGGGGCGGACGAGTTGACGCTCTGGCCCACTATCGCCGAGATCGATCAACTCGACCGGCTTGCCGATCTGCTCTCGTAGCGTCACCTTACGCGGCGCGGAAGGCGTGGATGGTCCCAAATCTGGACGACAATGCTGTCCTCAGGCTGCGCGCCCGTGCGCACGGTTTGGCCGGACCGCGCGCTTCGGCGGTTGAGGGCATCATGCGGCGGATCGGCGCGATCCAGGCGCAGGACCTCGCCGCTTCACAACTGGCGCTGCGTGCGCGCGGCGATGGCCTCACCCTCGACGCGGTGGTGCGCGCTTGCAACGCGGAGCGCAGCGTCGTCCGCACGTGGCTGATGCGCGGGACGTTGCACATGGTTGCCGCGGAGGATATACGCTGGCTGCTGCGGCTGCTCGCGCCGACATTCATCGAGGCGGATCGCCGTCGCAGGCTCGAGCTTGGACTTGACGACGCACTGTGTGAACGGGCACTCCCGGCGTTACGCAAGATCCTCCGCAGCAGTACCGCGGTGGCACGTGCGGATCTGATCGCCGCGCTGGCGCAGCATGGCATCGCGGTTGATCCGAAGAGTCAGGCGCCGGCACACCTCGTTGGCTACGCCGCGATGAAGGGGCTGATCTGCCGCGGGGCCGACCGCGCAGACGGTGAGCCGTTGTATGTGCTGCTCGATGAGTGGATCGCCCCCTCGCACGACCGTGAGCCGGACAATCCACTCGTCGCATTGGTCCGGCTCTATCTTGGAGGGCACGGTCCCGCTACCGCAGACGACCTGGCGTGGTGGGCGGGCATCTCGCTGCGCGCTGCCCGCGAAGGCATAGAGGCTATGGCGGACGAGCTTGAGGAGGTCAACGTCGGCGAGGAGCGCGCATGGATGCTCGACGGCGCGCCCGCGCTCGACGCGGGGGCGGCGCCGACGCTGCGACTTCTGCCCGCCTTCGACGCGTATCTGTTGGGCTACCGGCGCCGCGATCTTGCGCTCGATCCGGTTTTCGCCAAGCGCGTCAATGCCGGTGGCGGCTGGGTCCATCCCACCGTTTGCCTCGACGGGCGCATCGCCGGCACCTGGAAGCTTTCTCGGCAGAGGGCACGCGCCACGGTTGCGGTGCGCCCATTCGCGCCGCTCGATGCATCGCTTCGACTCGCGCTTGAGGCAGAGGCCGGCGAGATCGGGCGTTTCCTGGGCATCCCCATGGGCCTGGCCGTGGAACGGTGAGCGCCGCTACCGGGCCGCTGGGGTGCTACAATGCCGACCGGCGAGCCCGCGCGTTCACGGGAAGCGGTCTCGCGACGGATGGAGCTCCTTATGCCCGCACGCATCCTCGACGGCAGGGTCCTAGCCCGCGACATCCTCGCCGATCTGCGCACGATGGCCGCGGCGGACACCAAGCGCCACGGTGCTCCCGCGGGGCTGGCGATCGTGCGCGTCGCGGGCGATCCCGCCTCCGAAGTCTACACGCACGCGCTGATCCAGACCTGCGAGCGCGTGGGCATCGTGTCGCTGCTGGTCGATCTGCCGCGTGTGACCAGCGATGAGGGACTGCGCGCGGCCATCGAGGCGCTCAACGCGGACGGCGCCGTGCATGGCATCTTGGTGCAACTGCCGCTGCCGGCGCACCTCTCGCAGCGCACAGTCGCCGAGGCGATGGAGCCCCGCAAGGACGTGGACGGCATCAGTTTCCGCAGCGCGGGCAATCTCTTCCTCAAGTTACCGAGCTTCGTGCCCTCCACCGTCGCCGCGGCGCTCGACCTGCTCGATCGCTCAGATATCAGCGTCGCCGGGCGCCGGGTGGTGGTCGTCGGCGCCAGCAACGTCGTCGGCAAGCCGCTCGCCTTCTCGCTGCTGCATCGCGACGCCACCGTTACGATCTGCCACATCTACACCAAGGACCTGCCGAGCTGGACACGCCAGGCCGAGGTGCTGATCTCCGCCGCGGGCAAGGCCGGGCTCATCACCGGGGAGATGGTGCGGCCTGGCGCCGTCGTCGTGGACGTGGGCATCAACGTGCTGGCCGACGGTAGCATCGCCGGCGACGTCGACTTTGCCAGCGTCGTCGAGGTCGCCGGCGCGCTCTCCCCCGTGCCGGGCGGCGTCGGCCAACTCACCAACCTGATGGTCGTCAAGCAGACCCTGCTCGCCCGTGGCCTCCTCACCCACCCCGACGACTGACTCGCACTCCTCAGCCGCGCTCGATCGAGTCGCGCGGATCACGCGGGTCGCGCGAGCGATCGGGCCGTGAACCGCGCGGCCCGCCGAACTGTGCACCGCCTCCCTTGCGTCCCGTTGGCGCGGACCCGCGCCTGCCGGCGAACGGCGCGCGCATCGGCCCGCGGAAGTCATCGTCGCGCCCGTCGCGCCCGCCGCGCCCGAGCGGACCAGCGCCGCGTCCGCGATGTTCGTCCCGCTCGGCGCGATCGCCGCGCCCGCCGCGTGCATCGCCACGGTCGCCGAAGCCGCCGTCGCGGGAGCTTGACGCGTCGCGTGCATCCCTGACGTCGCCAGGCTGCCCGCCACCCCACTCGCCGCTCGGCAGCGCCACCGTCGCACGCGGCGCACGATTGCGGATCGTCGTCGCGTTCAACGCCGCGATCACGCGGTCCACCGCCTCGGAAGGCACGTCCACGAACGAAAAGGTATCGTAGAGATCGATGTCGCCGATCTGCTCGCCTGGCACTCCCGCCTCATTGGCGATAGCGCCAACCAGATCGGCGGGTCGCACGCCGTCGCGCTTGCCCACCCTCAGGAAGAGGCGCGTCGACTCCTCCGCCGAGAGGCCGCGGTCACGCCTACCGCGCGGGCTCGTGGCGCCCGAAGCGCGCTCGCGCTCATCGCCGCGTGGACGGCCCGCGCGGCCACCACGTTCCTCGGCGCGATCGGACGGGGTCGGGAACGGGCGCGCATCGCCGTCCGTCCGCTGTGGCTGCGCTCCCTGGGCCTGCGGAGCCTCCTGCGGCGCCTCGATCCACGAGATGCCGCTGCCGGGTCGTGCCGCCTCACGCGCCTGTGCGGCAAGTTTGAACGCGGCGGCGGCGAGCTCGGCCGGTTCGTGCGTGCCCACGAGGTCCTCCACTAGCGCCAGGAATGGATCGAGTTGGCCGGCGTCCAGGATCGAGAGCACGTCCTCGCGGAAGGCGGCGCGACGGCGCGCGGCGACGTCCGCCGTGGTGGGCAGCCGCAGCCGTTCGAGGTTGCGATGGATGGCATGCTCGATCTGGAAGAGCAGCCGGCGCTCGCGCGGCGTCACCAGTGTCAGCGCCTCGCCGCCGCGGCCCGCGCGCCCCGTGCGCCCGATGCGGTGGACGTAGGATTCGGCATCGAGCGGCAAGTCGTAATTAATGATGTGGCTGACGTCTGGGATGTCCAACCCGCGCGCGGCGACGTCGGTAGCGACGAGGAGCTGCGTGTTGCCGCTGCGGAAGCGCGCCAGCGCGCGCTCGCGCTGCGCCTGGTTGATCTCGCCATGGATAGCCTGGGCCAGATACCCGGCGCCGTTCAGCCGTTCGGACACCTCGTCGGCGTCGCGCCGCGTCCGCACGAAGACGATCGCGGAGTCCGGCTCTTCGAGGTCGAGAATGCGCGCCAGCGCGTCCATCTTGGCGGGGCCGGGCACCTCGTAATAGACCTGGCGCACGCGCGGCGCAATGGCCTCGCGCGCCGCGACCGAGACGCGACGCGGCGCGCGCATATACTGCTGCGCCAGGTGCGCGATGCGAGGCGGGATCGTCGCGGAGAAGAGGGCCGTCTGTCGCTCCTGGGGCAGCGCGGCCAGGATCGTCTCGATGTCCTCGATGAAGCCCATGCTCAGCATCTCGTCGGCCTCGTCGAGCACGACGGTGCGGATGGTATCGAGCTTCAACGTACCGCGATTGAGGTGGTCGAGCAGGCGCCCAGGCGTGCCGACGACGAACTGCACGCCGCGCGCCAACGCCCGCAGCTGCCGCTCGTAGGGCGCGCCGCCGTAGATCGGCAGGGTGATCACGCCGCGGAAGCGTCCCATACCGTGCAGCGCCTCGGCCACCTGCATGGCCAACTCGCGCGTCGGCAAGACGACCAGTGCCTGTGGGCTTAGCACGTCGGGGTCCAGATGCTCCACCAGCGGGAAGCCATAGGCTGCCGTTTTGCCGGTGCCGGTCGGCGCCTGCGCGATCACATCTTCCCCGGCGAGCAGCGCGGGGATCGTCTGCTCCTGGATCGGCGTCGGCGTTGTGTAGCCCAGGTCGTCGACTGCGCGGAGCGAGTCGGGACCGAGACCCAGCGCCGCGAAGGCGCGCTCCGCCTCGCCCACCTCATCGGATTGAGGGAGTTCCGTCGTGGTATTTTCGCTGGTTTCCGTGGGTGGCATGCTCATGGCCGGGCCTCAACTGATCTATTCACGCGCTCGTCACAGGAGGTTTGTGCAGTCTGCGAGAGGTGCAATCGCGGCTCCATGTCGCGGGCAGCCGGAGCCGCAGTCTAGCAAAGTGGTGACGGCACACTGTACCGCAGATCGCGGCCCGTCCGCAATGTCCCGCCGCTTCGCACGCAGATTCGCACCAACGCGTCGGCGTTTCCGCATACCGACGAATGACTGCATGAGGCGTGACGTGCGGATCGTCGCGCTCCGGTTTCCGCTTTCGGCCGCGTTCCCCGTAGAGCATCCGCCAGAATCGTGCCCGGACGTTCCGCGGCGCGTCCGAAAAGAGGGAGCACGAAGGCGATGGTCAGGCGCGAGGCCGAGATTCAACAACTCTGGGGCTCCGGCGCGTTTCGGGGCCAGTCGTTGCGCGCGCTGAGCGGCGAACGGTACGTGGTGCTCCACGAGGGACGCCGCGGCGCCGGAGCCGGCCCAGATTTCCGCGACGCCGTATTGGTGGACGATCAAGGCGCGCGACGCGTCGGCGACGTGGAGATCCACCTGCGCGCGGCGAACTGGCGCGCACACGGGCACGACCGCGACCATCGCTACGACGCCGTAACGCTGCACGTCGTCCTTAATGCCGGTGCGGATCGCGACACCACGCTCGCTGGTGGCGCCCGCGCCGCGCTGACCGTGCTGGAGGCCGCGTGGCTCGACAACCCGCCGGGATCGTCCCCCACTGAAGGTGGTGGGCGCTGGCCCTGCCACGTACTCTCGGACGACTATGACGCGCGCATCGCTGCGCGGCCTCCTGCGCGAATTAGGCGTCCAGCGCCTCGAAGAACGCGCTACGCGATTCGCCGACGACGTGCGCCGCGAAGAACGGTCCAGTGCCAGCGAGTCACACGCGCTCTGGAGCACTGGCGACCGCGTCGTCTGGGCTGCGCTGGCCGAGGGGATGGGCTTCGGACGCGACCGCGAGGCGCTGCGCCTTGCCGGCATGTCGCTGATCCGCGACGGCGAAGGCAGCGATCTCGATGAGTTGCGCCGCAGTATGCCCTCGATCGAGCGCAACCGGCTCACCGGCCTCCAGCGACTGCTCGAGCGCTGGCGTGCGACAGGCCCCTGGTCGCCGCTCTGCGTGGCAATCGAATGCGGTTCGCCCCGCGACGCCGGCACACACCTGACGCGGGCGTTGTGCGTCGCCGGCGGTGCGATCTCACCCGGGCGCGCGCGAATCCTCGCCGCCAACGTCGTCCTCCCGTTCGCCCTCGCGCAGGCGCGTCTCCGAGATGAATGGCCGCGCGAGAATCGTGCTCTTGACGTCTACGGCGCACTCGCCGCCCTGCCCTCGAACACCATCACGCGACTGCTGGCGCGGCAACTCGGCATGAGCCGCCTCCCCTCGGGCGCCGCCTCCCCTCGGGCGCCGCCTCCATGGGCCTGCAGCAGCTATGGACCGCCTCCTGCCGCCAAAAACTCTGCGCCACCTGCCCCTGCGCACATCGCTAAGGCTCGGCAGGCTAGGCCAGCGACCCATCACGGTCGGCGCAGCTCTACGGCTCGATGGTCCCTGACTTCTTGTGGGGACGCTCACGGCCCTCCTTCTTCCCATGGAAGCCAGGCGGGGCCGTACGCCGACCTCCGCTCCGGGACTCGGCGAGGATCGATCGGCGAGCCAACCCTGTCGGTCGGAATCCAGGTTCGATTGCCGCGTAACGCAAAGCGGACTTCAAACCGCGCCGCCCGTGCGCCGGCACTCCTGCGCCGCGATCCCCGCTCCGTTGGTAGGTCGGCTCTTGTCAAGGTGTACCGTGGGATGCGCTCACCTCAGCGCGGCCGAGCCTGTGCGGGCGGGCTTCGTCGCCGAGGGCGCCCAGGCGCGGATTCAGCTGCCAGCTAGCTGCCGCGATCTCCACCGACCCCTGATCCAGCGCCATGTGGTAGATGCAGACCACAAATCATCACGTATCCGCTACAATGGGACCGACGGAGTGGCCCGGCTGCAGCGGGCCGACGAGGGGAAGGTGCTACGGCATGACGTTTCCGATCTGGCTGACGCAGGCCATTGAGACCTTCGGCTACCTGCTCGTTTTCTTTGCCATCGCCGTCGAAAGTATGGGCATCCCCTTCCCCGGCGAAACAGCGCTCATCGCCGCTGCGATCTACGCCGGCACGGGGCACGGCCTCAACATCACGCTGGTGATCGCCGCGGCGGGGGCGGGCGCCATCGGCGGCGACAACCTCGGCTACAGCATCGGGCGCTACGGCGGCTATCCCTTGGTGCGCAAGCTCTTACGCGTGTTGCACCTCAAGGAAACGTCGCTCGCTATGACGCAGCGCTATTTCGAGGAGCACGGCAGCAAGACGGTTTTCATCGGGCGCTTCTTCGCCATCCTGCGCTGCTGGGCGGCCTTCCTCGCCGGCGTCAACCAGATGTCGTGGCGCACTTTCCTGGTGTGGAACGCCCTCGGCGGCATAGTGTGGGCAACGATCTACGGCACGCTCGGCTACCTGCTCGGCAACAATCTGCCGTTGCTGGGCCGCGTCCTCGGTGCGCTCGGCATCCTCGGCGGGATTGTCGTGGTGGTGGCCCTGGCGGTGCTGATCATCACATGGGTCGTCCGGCGCAGGCGTGCCGAGCAGGCAATGCCCAGCGTCGCGCGCATCCCGGTTCTCTTCGCCTCCGACGCCGTGCGACCCCCTAGAGACGCCTGACCCTCCCGCGAATCTGACAGGTTCACGCCCACTTCCGATGTGGAAGGGTAGACTCCGCGAATCGCGCCGCAGGCCTGCTTCATTCCCAAAGTTCGCTACCTGTAAGCAGGCGCCTTTACCTGCGCGCTCCACTTCGCCCCGCAGGGAGACGAGGTAGGGGGTGAGGCCCAATCCTCGCCGAATTGAGCAAACCCACACTGTCACATCTCACCCCACCAGGCGCACACATTCCGTACCCCCAAGACCCGAAGCAACCGTGTCTCAGAAGCACGAGCAGGCGGCGACCTCGGCGCGCGGCGCCGCCATGAGCTGCGCATACATCAGCCGCACTTCGTCGCCGATGCTGCGCCAGTCGAGACGCTCGACCGACGCGCGCGCGTTCGCCGCCAGCCGCACACGGATGCCCGCGTCGCCGAGCACCTCGTCGAGCCGTTCGGCAAAAGCCTGGGGCGAGCGCCAGCGCACCAGCAGCCCGTTCTCGCCCTCGCGCACGATGCTCGGCAGCCCACCCGCCTGCGACGCCACCACCGGCGTCCCGCAGGCCAGCGCCTCCACCGCCGCCAGGCCGAAGCTCTCGTAGCGCGAGGTGACGGCCAGCGCGTCCGCTGCGCGGTAGTATCGTACCAATTCGTCCTGCCCCACCGCGCCGGGGAAGCTGACGCGGTCGCCGAGGCCGAGCCCTGTCGCGACCCCGTGCAGCCGCTCGATCTCCGGGTCGCTGTCGGGCGAGCCGCCGACCACGATAAGCCGCGCTGGGGCGCGCAACTGGGCGACGCTTTCGAGCAGCAGGTCGAGTCCTTTGATCGGGTCGAGGCGCCCGACGAAGAGCAGCAGCGGCGAGCCGTCGGGCACGAGCACCGCGCGCGCCGCCTGGCGCTCGGCGGCCGTGCCGGGGGTGAAGGCGCGGAGATCGACGCCGCAGGGGATGATGCGCAGGCGCCGCGCGGCCAGCCCGAAGAGTGCGGCGAGCTGCTCGCGCTCGTGCTCGGTGGAGACGATGATGCGGTCGACCTCGCGGGCAATGCGCGCCTCGTGCTCGATGCGGATCGCGCTGGCCGGGGTGAGTGCGCCACCGCCATACTGCTGGCGCTTGAGCAACTCGACGGTGTGGAACATCGTCACGTGCCGCGCGTCCCACTCCTCGGCGAGCGCCATCCCCGCCACCGCGGAGAGCCAGTAGTGGCTGTGGACCAGGTCGTAGCCGTGGTCGTCCCGTGCGTCGCACTTGGCGAAATGGGCAACGCGGCGCGTGAACTCGTCGACGTAGGGGAAGAGCTCGGTCGGGGGGAGGGGGTGCTGAGGACCAGCGGGGAGAGAGATGAGCCGGACGCGGTCGTCGAGCTGCTCGATCACGGGCTGATGGGGGGAGGAACAGCGCGTGAAGACATCGACGGAGATGCCGACGCGGCCCAACTCGCTGGCGAGCCCTCGGATGTAGACGTTCATGCCGCCGGCATCGAGGGTGCGACCGAGGCGGGCCAGCGGCGAGGTATGGTAGCTGAGCATCGCGACCTTAACGCACATGGCCGCACCTCGCCGTCTCCGCCGATACGGCGTCCAATCTCTCGCAGATGCGCGGCCACCGGCCCTCGCCGGACCGGTCCGCGTCGGCCTCCATCGCGCGCGACCGCGTGGGCCGCGCAGTTTCCGTACGCCATATTTCCTCCATGGAAAGCGTTGCAGACCGAGTCCTACGCTGAATCCTAGCCAAAGCTTCCCGTTGTGTACCGTACAGTATACGACCTGAGCGCCAGTCGGTGCCACGTCGCGACGGCGCACCTCATCCCTACCGTAGCAAACGACTGGAGGAAGTGGACCTCACCCTCAGCTTGTCTGACGAGGGCGCGGCAGACCCTGTAGGAGGCTGGGCAGGGTCATTCAAAGATGGAGGCCAAGGAAGCCGAGAACCGTAGAAGGTCCAGCCCATGCGTTGGCACGTAGGGCAGCGGCGAGCTTGGAGATGCCGTTCCTGCGGAGCAGTGCGACCACGAGGTTGCGCACCGCAGCCAGCGCCTGGGGGGCATGCCCCGAGCGCACCTGGCAGGCATCTTCACCGAAGGTCACGTCACGGGGCCAATGCAGCCGGTTCGCAATGTGCCAATGGCGCCGCGTCGCCCGCAGGGCCGCGGCCGCCGACGCGTGGGCTGGCAGGCTGGTGAGGAAGGAGCGCACCTGGTGGCGCACGGGGCGCGTGGGGTGAGCCGGCCAGCGCACCTGCGTCTCCACCTCCAGCACCAACCCCGCCGCCTCCCAGCCCGCTTCCCGCAGATAGCTCGTGAGCGTTGCCGAGGCGCGCAGCTGGCGCACCGCGAGTCGTCCGCCGTGCTTGTCGACCTGGCGCGCCCGCAGGACGTGTTCGCCGGGCGGCGGCTCGCGGAAGAGCAACTGCACATCCTCCAGCAGATCGGGTTGATTCGCCTTGACTGCGAAGAGGTAGTCGCCACCCGCCGCGCTGATTTGGCGGCAGAGGGTCTTCTGGCAAGAGAGCGCATCGCCGCTGACCAGCCGCCCGCGCAGCAGCGCCTGCACCTGGCGCACCAGGCGCGGCGCCACGCGCAGTTCGGCTTCCTGCTTGGCCTGTGCTCGTGCCTCCTCCGTCTCAGCCGGCTCCTCTTTGGTCCTGGTCCGGACCCCCCGCTTGCGCCAGCACCAGGCCGGCCATGGGTGCGTAGACCGCCACCAAGCGCACTCCTGGCACCTCGTCGCCGTGGCTCCCTCGTAGCGCCTTGCCATCCCGCACCACCTGCCGGTCGGCGGCCCCTCATGCCGCTGCCGCCCACGCCGGTAGGGCCGCCTCGACGCCCGTCGTGTCCAGCCGCTTGCAGGCGTCGTGCAGCGTCGTCGCCGCGGGCATGGCGCTTTCGCGGAATCCCATCGCTCGACGGACCTCGGCTGGTTGCAGCCGGCCCCACTGCGCAATGGCGTAAAGGCTGCGCGCTCCGGCTCACATCGTCGCCGTCGCCAGCGTCAGCAACGCCGGCAAGGGATAGCGCCGCCCATGGCGCGAGCGCCCGTCGGGCACGCGTGCGAGGGCGGCCAACAGGCTTGGCCCGATCTCGTCGTTCCTCATGCCCACAGTCTACACGGCCCCAACAATCTTTGAATGACCCTGGGAGGCTGGGCCAGATGCTTGACGGTCCGGGCGCCCGGGGCCATAATGGCTGCAAGATGGCTCCACGCAAGGTTGCAGCACGGGCGGCGGAGCGAGGCGGAGGCAGGAGTGTCGGATGGGTCAGGCGACGCTGAGTGAGAGCCTGCGCGCCGTCGAGGCCGAGATCGCGGCGGGCCAGCCCGAACGTGCGCTGGAGAGTTGTCAACAGATCGCGGCGCGCTATCCGCAGGCGCTGGCGGTGCAGCGCGTGCTTGGCGAGATCTACCTGGCGCTGCGCAAGCCGCGCGAGGCGCTCGGTGCGCTCGATCGCGTGCTCGGCGGTAACCCCGAAGATGCGCGTGCCTGCTGCGCGCGGGCGATCGTCCACCAGATCCACGGCAACTCGGCGGGTGCGCTCGCCTTCTATCGCCGCGCCTGCGACATCAGCCCCGACGACCAGGTGCTACGCTCGGTGTATCGCGAGTTGGCCACCTCACTGGGGCAGCCGCCCTACCAGCCGTCGCGCACGGGGCTGGCCCGCCTCTACATGCGCGGCGACCTGCTGCAGCACGCCGTGCGCGAGTGGGAGTCGCTCGTCGCCGAGGAGCCCGACTCGCTGGAGGCGCAGGTAGGGCTGGCCGAGGCGCTCTGGCGCTCGGGGAACTTCACCGCCGCCGCCGACCGCTGCCGCCGCATCGTCACCAACGCGCCCGCTTGCGTGAAGGCACTGCTGCTGCTCGCCGTGATGGAGCTCGACGGCGGCGATGTGGCCGAGGCGCAGCGCCTAATTCGCCGCGTTGCCGAGCTCGACCCCGACCAGCGCATCGCACAGGCCCTCTTCGTTGACCGGCTCGCGGGGGGCGACCGCCGCTTGCGCGCCATTCTCATCGGCGAGGCCACCGACGCGGCGGCGACTGGGGCGCAGACCAGTAACGACGTCACCGGGGGGCCGAGCGTCCAGCGCGCCTCGGCCTGGTCGCGTCCCCTGGTCGATCAATCGGCGTCGCGGCCAGTCAACCCGTCGCAGCCGATGCGCGCACCGGCCCCCAGCGCGCCGCTGGTCCCGCCGCGCCAACAGACGACCGCCGCGCCACGTCCCTCCGTGCTGCCGACCGACTTCCACAACATGTTCGCCGAGACGGAGTATATGCTGTGGGACCGCGACGAGACCGAGAAGCGCGCCGCAATCGGCCGGCTGCCCGGCAGCGCAGGCTCTATCCCGCTCAACGGGAGCGACGAACCGCCACTGGTCGCCCGCCCGCCCGATCGAGCCCGTCCCTCGTCCTCGCTGGTGCCGCCCGCGCTGCGTGACCAGGGCTTCCGGTTGGAGGAGACCGAGGCGCGCGCCGCCATCAACTGGGTCAACTGGCTCCAGGCGCAGGGGGCTAAGCCCCACGGCAATGGCACCACCGGCCCGCTGCGCAGCGACCCCGCGCGCGAAGGGCTGCCCTCGCTGCCGCTGAGCTCTGGCACGCTGCCGCAGGCCACGCCCGAAGCGCTGCGCCAAATGTTCGCCGTGCTCGAATCTGACGTGCCGCCGGAGCGCTTCGTCGAGAGCGAGATCGTGCAATCGCTGCCCAGCGACGCGCCGCAATTCGGCGCACCGACGCAGGCTCAGCCCGAGCAAGCCGACGCCGATTTGTTCTCTCCCGCGGGACCGCGACCCCACGCCGAACGTGACGGTTTCGGCGCGGACTCCGCCGTCATCGCCGCTGCCGACCACACGCCTGATGCTCCGATCACGTTGGAGTCCCTTGAGCGCGACTTCGCCAGTTCGGGTTTCCAGAAGTTCGACCTCGCGCCGGGCAGCCTTTCGTCGCTGGCGACGGAGGCGCAAGGCCACGACGAATCTCCCACCTTCGGCCTCGCGCCGACGCCTCTCGCGGATGACGCGTCGGGTACGACGCCGGAGACGCCGCCCGAGGCTTTTGGCCAGTCCTATACCGCCCTACAGGCCGTCGCCACCGAGATGCAGGAGGCGCGCCAGCCCGCGCGCCCCACGGAGCCGGCCGACGACGACTACGACGCCCGCCTCGAACGCGCGCGGCGGTGGCAGGCCGAGGATCGCACCAATGAGGCACTCGCCGAGTATCGCAGCATCATCAAGAACGCGCCCGGCCTGCTGCCCGACGTGATGGAGGACCTCCGCCAGCGCATCGTCGCCGCCCCCGACGATCCGGAGGCGCACCGCTTGCTGGGCGACGCCTACGTGAGGCAGGGCGAGTACCTCGGCGCGCTGGAGTCGTATAATCGTGCGGTCGCGCTCACCGACGGCAGCTCATAGTCGAGATGTGCGGCGTTCGCCCCGGCACGCCGGGGATGTGGATGAGAGGGTGAAGCGTGGACGCCATTCTGCAGCGGTTGCTTGAAATCGACGGCGTCACGGGGGCGCTGCTGGCGGGGAAAGACGGCCTAGTGGTCGCCAGCACCCTCGAAGGCGAAGAGGAGGAATTCCTCGGCGCGATGGCCGCCGCTTGCTTCGACGCCTCCTCGCGCTATCTCAGCCAGCTCAATATGGGCGACGTGCGCCACGCGATATTCGAGACGCCTGCTGGCGTGATCCAGGTGACAGATGCCGGCGAGCTGCTGCTCGTTGTGCGCTCTACGCAGCACTCGAACATGGGACGCATCCGCGCCGAGTGCGGGCATGCAAGCCTTCGGCTGGCCGAGCAGGTCGGCAGTTACTAGAGGAGCAATCGCAGTGGAACGAACGCTGATCATCGTCAAGCCGGACGGCGTCAATCGCGGGCTGGTGGGTGAGGTGCTGGGCCGCTTCGAGGCGCGCGGGCTGAAGCTCGCTGGCCTCAAGCTTATCCGCATCACCCGGGAGATGGCGGAGCGGCATTACGCCGAGCACCAGGGCAAGGGCTTCTACGAGGGGCTAGTCTCGTTCATCACCTCGGGCCCGGTGGTCGTCGGCGTCGTTGAGGGCTCCGGCGCGATCGCGATGGTGCGCACCATGATGGGCGCGACGAATCCGGCCAATGCGGCCCCCGGCACTCTTCGCGGGGACTTCGCCACGGTCGTGAGCTACAACGTCATCCACGGCTCCGACGGCATAGAGTCTGCCCAGCGCGAGATCGCCCTTTACTTTGCCCCCGACGAGCTGCAGGAGTACGATCGCAACACGGACCGCTGGGCGCAGGGGGAGTAGGCGTCATTTCTTGCCCCGTGGACGTCTCCACTTTCTGGCAGTCACCGGAATTTGCATACCTCATCCGCGCTCCGCGAGGCGAGGCGGGGTCCCCCACGCGGGGCTTGGCCTGTGGCGAAGTTCACCCTTCGCCCGCTAGTGCCAGTCGCGGCCGCCTCCCATGTCACGTCAAGCGTCGCGACATGCGGCATTGAGCGATCGGCATCGGCGGTCTGGTCGGGAATCTTGGCGGTCGCGACGGAGGGAGTAGGAGGGGGCTACGCGGGCTTGCGGCGCTTCACGCTGTCGAGGGGGATGTCGGCGGCGCCTTCCGTACGGCGGGCCTCGGCGATGCGCCAGCAGATCGTCTTGCTCGCCAGGCACTTCTCCTGCTCCTCGAAGCTGGTCGGCGGCGTATCCTTACCGCAGAACACCTGGTACATCGGCTCGCCGCGGAAAAAGTCGTTCTCGGGGAGCCAGCGGATGCGGTAGTGCGGGCACCCACTGCGGTGCCGCCGCCAGTTCACGCTCGTTATGGGATCCTGCACGAGTCCGAGGGTGCCTTGGGTCACGCGGTCCGCGCCTCTTCTGTGTATGCTGTCGTCTGTGCGTCACGTCTCGACGCGTCGATCTGCCTGCACGCTCGGAGCCGCTGGGCTTGGACAGTAGGTGGATGCGCGCGATGAAGGCTATTATAGGTTGCGCCGCCGCCGCCCCGCAAGGCGTCGCGCCCGTGCCCGTCGCGTCGCACGTCCCCTCATGGCGCTTGCCGTCCATTTCCGGCTAGCCCAATCCCGCCAGCCCCAAAAGGGGGGTGATGCCAACGAGCGAGAGTCAGGCTATACTGGACCCATCTTCCGCGTAATGGAAAATGGGCGACCACGCAACACTGCTCGGACGGCTCTCGTCCTGAGGAGGCTTTCGCATGCCACCGCCCGACAGCTCCGGGGTCCCGCCGGACCCCTCGCTTCCGCCACACCCCGAGGCGGGCAACGCCCCGTTCGGCCTGCGCAATGGGCGCTATCGGTCGGGTCGGCGTCACGCCATGGAGCTTCCTAGACACCTTGCGCGGCCTCACCCTCACGCTCGTGCCGTGGTTCGCCTTCCTCGCCTACTCACAGCTTAACGCCAAGGGCGGCAGCGCCGCGCCCAAGCCGCTGCCGCGCGGCACAGACGTGGCGCAAGGCATCGCCGTCCTCATTATCACCGCGCTTGTCGAAGGCGTCTTTCTCATTGCACCCCTCTACTTCGCGCTCGGCCGCCGCTCGCCGGCCACCTCGCGCGCCGAGGGGATGCGCGCGCTCGGTTTCCGCGCCGTGCCTGTCGGCAGCGCCGTTTCGATGGTCGCCGGCGGTATCGTGGCCGTCCTGGCCGTCACCTACCTCTACGGCGTCATCGTGGACCACTTCAAGCTCGGACTTGCAGACCAACGTCGACACGCTGCTCAGCGAGCTGCACGCTGAGCCGGTGACGGTGTTGTGCACGCTCTTCGGCGCCGTCTTTATCGCGCCGTTCTGCGAGGAGATCTTCTTCCGCGGCTTCGCCTTCGCCGGGTTACTGCGCGGCATGAACGCACCGCTGGCGGCGCTGCTCTCCGCTGTGCTGTTCACCGCTGCCCACGGCGATCTCGGTTCGTCGGTTCCGCTCTTCATCCTGGGGCTCATGCTGGCCTATCTGCGATGGCGCTCCGGCTCAATCTGGCCCACGATCGCACTACACGCGAGCAACAACCTCATCGCCACCATCTTCGTCCTCGCTGCGCTAATCGGCCACTGAGCGAGCGAGTGGAGCGTGGGGCGCGATCCCTGCCCAAAAGGGCAAGGCGAATCCTGGATGTGACGAATTCGTTCGCGGCGACGAGGTTTACTCGCAAAGGCGTGCGTAGTTTAGCTCCCTGCCTGAAGGGCTGTGTGAATTGCGCATGCGATAGCATCGCATGCGCAGGATTCACCCCAGTATTCATGCCCGGGAGACTTCCGCGCAGCCAGTTCCATTCTGGAAACTGGTTGGTCTTCACGCTGAGAAGCCGCGTTTCGCCGGGAAACGGCGAAACCCGCAGGGGGCTGGAGCCCCTCGCGGGTGGCGCGCAAGCGGCTCGCTGAATCGGGCGGGCCGCGCGTACTGAAGACGGGAGTGCTGGTATGGTGGCGGCGATCCGTTGTGCTCGATCCCTCGCAACGGACCGCGCGGCCACGCGCTCAAAGTGCTTAGTAGATGAAGCTCACGCCGGCCCCCACATGGATGTAGCGATAGCTGACCTTTTGCCAGCCGCCGCCGCGCCAGTAGAAGTTCATCTCGCTGATGAGCACCCAATAGCTGCCGGGATAGATGGCGACCACGCGGGCAAAGTGCCCTTCGCTGCTGGCGCCCTGCACGCCGCCCGCGAAGACGACGGTGGCGCCGACGCGCGCAGCCGAGCCACGGGCGTAGGGACCCCACAGCAGGTCGGGCCGGCCCGGATTCATCACCTCGGGCCACCAGTTGCACCAGCCAAAGCCGGAGCGATAGACGTAGTTCGCCGGATTGACGGCGTAGATGCCACCGTAGCAGCTGGGCGGCACCTGCCATTGCGAAGGCGTGCCGTTGAAATAATCGGTCGAGCGGCACGGCTCCCCAGCGCTGGTGCTGCCCTGGACACCACTGCTGTGCGTCGCCGGGGCGGTGAAGGTGGCGATGTGGGTCGTCACGACGGCGCCCACGTTCGGGACCCAAGCGGGGTTGTCCGAGACGAGGCGGCCATTGCTGCGGTGCCAGTGCTGCGTGCAGTGGTATGCGCCGTTGGACCAGCCGTAGCAGAGCCAACTGCCTTGCACGCTGTAGCCGCTCGCATAGCGCAAGCCTGCGCTCGCGTGGGCCGTCGTCCCGGTGCCGAGTAGCCCGGCGACGGCGGTGAGGCCCAGCACGCCCGAAAGGATCACCACCTGGCGCAGGCGTGAGCGGCGGGGCGCGGGGCTCGAATTCGAATGCGACTCCGTGTCAGTTGTACTTTCAGAGATACCTGTTGCAAACGTCAAAGCCTGTCCTCCTTTTGGCTTCGCACAAGAACGAAGCCATCGCGGCTGCGGCACCGCGATTGTTTGCCCTCCTCGAAGGACAGCGCCTCCCGCGCCCCTCCGCCCAACACCGTCACACCACTCGGCGCGCCGGCATTCCAGCATTTTTCCCGTCATGCGTCTGAGTGGACGCGTAGATCGAGTACGTTCGTCTACGTCGCCGAAACGAGCACGAGGGAGAATGTAGCCGATGCCCGCGAGTAGGTGTCTAGGTGTCCACGCTAAGACGGTACTATTTTGCTATATAGCGACCAATTAGTACTATGATTCCGATCTATTGTCTGAAAGTGTCGTTGCTGGCACACTACTTGCGGGCGATGTTGTGCCCGTGGCCTGTTGCGGATTCGGGCCTTGCACCCCTGTGGTATTGACTATGATGGGTGTGTAACACAGGGCTGATGCGTGACGAGGGTGGTCGCTCGGCGGTTGGGCAGTTGTGGGAGCGAGGGCATGCGAGGAGAGATGCGGTGGATGGGCGGCGCGAGCAATGACGCTCGCCGGACGGCATGAGCATCGTCGACCGTCGGAACCGCTTCGGAGGCATTGGGGAACAGGATGGCGCAGCCACCTGGCGACGGCCGAGAGGCGTCCGTCACAGGCAGTTGAGGTCAGCGCGGAGACTGCGGACTCGCGGCATTGATGCGCTGGCGCGGAGAGGGGAAGTACCGCAGCCGCCGTCTACGATGAGGCGTCTCGGCGATCGGAAATCGGCATCTAGCGGTACACATCGGTTGAAATCGGGGCGATCGCGCTCGATGGGATGGCACACCGTTCCGACCCTGCGGGAAGTGCACCCTCCCTCACCGAGCGGGTACGGTGATCGGGTATTACTGCCACCTCTCGCTCGACTGGCGCCGCTCGCCTGGCGGACTTCAGCCCGCATCCCCGCGCGCCGGCACGTCGTGAGCGCTGCGAGCCCACGACGGTGCGGTGACCGCGAGGTCGGGCGACTCACGCGGGCTGTTCAGCGAGGGTGTGGCGGAAGCCCATCGCGTAGAGCGAGGCATACGCGCCTTCGAGTTGCAGCAGCTCGCTGTGGGAGCCCTGCTCGACGATGCGGCCGCCTTCGATGACGACGATGCGATCGGCGCCCTTGATGGTCGAGAGCCGGTGGGCGATGACGATGGCCGTACGCCCATGCAGCAGCCGCTGGAGCCCTTGCTGCACCAGCATCTCGGTGAGGGTGTCGATGTTTGCGGTGGCCTCATCGAGGATGAGGATGCGCGGGTCTGCCAGCAACGCGCGGGCGAAGGCGATCAACTGGCGCTGACCAACACTGAGGTTGCGACCGCGCTCGCGGATCTCGGTGTCGTAGCCCCTGGGTAGCCGCGAGACGACCTCGTGGACGCCGATGGCGCGCGCCGCCGCCTCGACCTCGGCGTCGCTGGCGTCGAGCCGCCCGAAGCGGATGTTCTCGCGGATCGTGCCGGTGAAGAGGAAGGGCTCCTGCAGGACGACGCCGACCTGGCTGCGCAGCGAGCGCTGCGTGACCTCGCGCACGTCGTGGCCGTCGACCAGCACGGCGCCTTGCTGGACGTCGTAGAAGCGCGAGAGCAGCGAGGCGATGGTGCTCTTGCCGGCGCCCGTTGGCCCGACGATGGCGATGGTCTGGCCCGCCTCGATCTTGAGGTTGAGGCCGTGGAGGACGGGGCGCTCAGGGTAGTAGCCGAAGACCACGTCGCGAAACTCGACGGCGCCGCGGATCGGCGGAAGCTCCTTCGCGTCGGGGGCGTCCTCGATGTCTATGGGCACGTCGAGGATGTTGAAGATGCGCTCGGCGCCGACGCCGGCGCGCTGGAGCTGGGTATATTGCTGGCTGAGGTCGCGGATGGGGTCGAAGAAGCGGTTGATATAGAGCGTGAAGGCCACCAGGATGCCGATGCGGATCGTTCCGTGAGCCACCAGTGAACCGCCGTAGACGATGGTGAGGCAGATGGCGACGGCGGCGACGACCTCGACCAGCGGCAGGATCAGCGCGGCGACGCGGCTGGCCTCCAGGTTGGTGTCGCGGTTATAGGCGTTGAGATCGTCGAACTCGGCGCGGTTGCGGTCCTCGCGCACCATGCTCTGGATCACGCGCATGCCGGAGAGGTTCTCTTGCAGTGTGGCGTTGACGAGCGAGATGGCGGCACGCGTGCGGCGGAAGGAGCGCTGGGCGATAACGCTGCCAGAAGGCGGCGATGACGAACATCACCGGCAAGACGGTGAAGGTCAGCAGCGCCAGCGGGGCATTCAGCGTGACCATGATGCCGATGATGCCGACCAGCGCGATCACCGAGCTGATCATGGAGAGCAGGCCGGAGCTGAGCATCGATTCGAGCACGTCGATGTCGCTCTGGAGGCGCGACATGACGCGGCCGATCTGCGTGCGGTCGTAGAAGCGAAGCGAGAGCTTTTGCAGGTGGATGAACATGTCCGCGGCGAGGTGGTAGAGCATCTGCTCACCAGCCCACGACATGGTCCAGACTTGCCAGTACTGGGCCTGCCACATGGCGACGTTGACGGCGAGCAGGACGAGCGAGATCACCGTCAGCCCGCCGAGGTCGCCGGTGCTGATGTAGTTGTCGATGGCGACGCCGATCAGCAGGGGATTGGCGAGGTTAAGGGCGGTGAAGACCAGCATGAAGATGATGCTGAGGATGGTGCTGCCGCGATAGGCGGCGAGATAGGGGCCGAAGCGGCGCACCACCGCCCAGTTGATCACGCCCGACTCGTCTTCGTCGGCGTGGGCGAGGCTGTTCTCGTGCCAGCGGTTGCGCAGGCGATTGGCGGCGTAGGAGGCGGCCTCGCGGCGCCTCAAGAAGTGGGGCGCATTCACGAGCGCATCTCCTCTCGCGGCAGGGCGGCGTCTATCGGCGCGTCGTCCGGTGGACCGGCGTAGCGTGCGCCTGGGGAAGCATCTTCGTCCTCACCGCCCTGCGCGGCGACGAGCTGCGCCTCGAACTCTTCTTGCTCGCGGAGCTGGAGGTCGTAGAGGTTGGCGTAGGCGCCGTGCTGTGGCAGGAGGCTGGCATGGGTGCCGCGCTCGACGATGCGCCCGGCCTCTAGCACGAGGATCTGGTCGGCGTTCTTGACGGTGCGCAGCCGGGAGGCGACGACGAAGGTGGTGCGCCCGCGCATGACGGCCTCTAGCGCCTCCTGGATCAGGTACTCGGTCTCCATGTCGACGCTGGAGGTGGAGTCGTCGAGGATGAGGATACGCGGGTCGCTGAGGACGGTGCGGGCGATGGCGACGCGCTGCTTCTGGCCGCCGGAGAGCGTGACGCCGCGCTCGCCGACCCAGGTGTCGTAGCCCTCGGGGAGGGTGAGGGCGAAGTCGTGGAGGCGGGCGACCTTAGCGGCGGCGATGATCTGCTCTTCCGTCGCGCCGGAGAGGCCGAAGGCGATGTTGTCGCGCAGGGTGGCGTTGAAGAGGAAGACGTCTTGCAGGACGAAGCCGATCTGCTTGCGCAGCGTCATGTATTGCACGTCGCGGATGTCGTGGCCGTCCACGGTGATGCGTCCGCGTGTCACGTCGTAGAAGCGGGGCAGCAGGTTGAGGATAGTGCTCTTGCCGCTGCCGGTGGCGCCCAGGAGCGCGATCACCTCGCCGGGGCGGGCGTCGATGTCGAGGTCGCTGAGGACGGCGGGACCATCGCTATAAGCGAAGCTTACGCCCTCGAAGCGGACGTGGCCTTCGATGCGGCCCAGCGCGACGGCTCCGGGCTTGTCTACGATGACCGACTCGGTGTCGAGCACCTCGAAGATGCGGGCGCCGCCGGCGATGCCGCGCAGCAGCCACGTAATCATGAAGCCGAAGGCGCGGACGGGCGTGCCGAGCAGCAGGGCGTACTGCGTGACGGCGACGACGGCGCCGAGGCTGAGCGCGTGGCCGATGACGGCGGCGCCGCCGACCCAGAGCGTGAGCACGGTGACGACGTTGAGAGCAAGGATCATCAGGGGCTGATTCCAGGCGGAGAGGCGCAGGGCGCTGAGCTGAAGGTCGCGGAGACGGCGGTTCTGCGCGTCGAAGCGGGCGATCTCGTAGTCTTCGCGGGCGAAGGACATCACGACGCGACGCCCGTTGAGGCTCTCTTGCATGATCGTGCTGAGAACGCCGGTCTCTTGCTGCACGCTGTCCCACATAGGGCGCATGCGCCTGCCGACGATGCTGGCGAGGATGATCAGAACGGGCACGCAGAGCAGGACGATGATGGCGAGGCGCCAGTCGAGCAGGGCGAGGATGACGGCGACGGCCCCGAAGGTGACGACGGTGTTGACCACGCGAAGGAAGCCGAGCGGCAGCGAGTTGCGCACGGCCTCGATGTCCGCCGTCATGCGCGACATGAGCTGGCCGGTCTCGGCGTCGTCGTGGTAGGAGAAGCTGAGGGTCTGGAGGTGGCTGTAGAGGCGGTTGCGCAGGTCATACGAGACGAGCTGCGAGACCTCTTGCGAGAGGTAGCCCTGGCCGTAGGCGGTGAGGCCGCGCAGCGCGCTGACGACGAGCACGGCACCGGCGGCGAGCAGCAGCTCGTTCAGGCGACCGTGCTGGACGCCGACATCGACGACCCAGGCCAGGAGGGCGGGCACGACCAGCGCGAAGCCGGTAGCGAGCAAGAGGCAGACGTTGGCGCCGAGGGCCGAGGCCCAGTGCGGACGCAGCAGGCCGATGATGCGGCGCGAGATTCGCCAGTTTGCATGCCATTGCTCCCATCGAGTCGTGTCAGATGAACCAATCGCCGACTGCCCCGCTGCTGAAGACGTCACCCTCTCCTCATCCCTTCTCTATCGATTTCGATGTATCATCTGCATCATACGTTGTGCATACACATCATACAGCACGGGTCGAACCATCTGCGTCCGCCGGGTTCCTCACGCCACACCCTCGTGGGGCGACGTCGTACAGCGCATGCGTGCTGTCGGGGCGTGACGGCGCATGGTACAATCACGAAAGCTGCTATACTTCGTGAAGTGACATATGCGAGGAGCATGTCACCCATACCACACGCGACCGTTGCGAGGAGAGAGGTTTTCTGATCATGGCTGTGACACGCGAGCGGTTCGAGCAAGGCATGACCTATGAGGAGTATAAGGCGCAGATGACGCGCAATCAGGAGCGTTTCGAGGCGAACGAGCGCGATCTGCGGCTTGAGCCGGCTGATCTGGCGCCATTCGAGGCGCTCGCGCGCCCGCTGAACGTGCTGGTGATCGCGGAGGACTGGTGCGGCGACGTGATCGACAATCTGCCGATCTTGGGCGGGATCGCCGAGCGGACTGGGAAGCTGAACCTGCGGGTCTTCCTGCGCGATCAAAATCTCGATCTAATCGATCAGTATCTCAATCAGGGGCAGTTCCGCTCGATCCCGGTCTTCGCCGTCTTCGACGGGGATTTCAATGAGCGGGGGCGTTTCATAGAGCGCCCGGCGAGCGTTTCGGAGCGGCGCGCGAGCCAGCGCCGCGAGGTCTCAGCGGAGCGCCCCGAGTTCGGCGACCCGACGACGCCGATCGCGCAGGTGCCGGAGGAGGTTCGCGCGCCACTGATGCAGGCGCTGGCGGACCGGCGAGCGGTATCTCGCGGCGACGATGTGCGCGACGTGGTGGCCGAACTGAGCGCGATCGTGGGGAAGGCGTAGGAACCTCACCGCCTATCCCTCCCCGGAGGGGGACCCCGCCGCCCCTCCCTGCGGGGCGAGAGGAGGCTGAAGAAGATATGGGTGGGGCATCGATGGGTGGCCATCGCTCAGCGTATGCTCCATCTCGTTGGCGGTTTGGGGCGGAGAGGGTAAGGGACGTATGGCGAAGCGACTGGTGAAGGTGACGATCACGTACTGCTCGGAGTGCGGGTATGAGCCGCAGACGCTGGCGCTGGCCGGGACGCTGATGAAGACGTTCGGCCACGAGCTTTCCGAGATCGAGCTGATCCCATGGGAGGAGGGGACGTACGACGTCGTGGTCGCCGGCGAGCTGGTCCACTCGATGGAGCGGGACGGCGGGTTCGGCGATAACGCGGCGATAGTGGCGGCGGTGAAGCGGAAACAAGTGAGTGAGTAGGACGTCACGCTGCGCCGTTGCTCTTGTCGAGGCCACCCTCTGGCGTGCGGCCGCGGATGGATGCTGCTTCGTGGCATGTGAGGGATGGATGCCACTTCGCGTGTGGCGTGGCGACGGGAACCGGAAACGTGTGCGGCGGTAGGAATGCAGCATGCGACATCATTTTCGCTGTGATGGCTACGTGGGCCTCGCGGTTGCGATGATTCGACGGGATGAGGCGGACGCGATAGCTCGCGAGAGTTCGCGGTGATGGCTTGGGAGGGTCTCCGTGGCGAACCTGATCTACTCGGCGATCACCTCGCTCGACGGCTATGTCGTGGACGAGAACGGCAATTTCGACTGGGCGGCGCCGGATGAGGAGGTGCACGCCTTCGTCAACGAGCTTGAGCGGCCGATCGGCACCTACCTGTACGGACGGCGCATGTATGACGTGATGGTCGGCTGGGAGACGATGGATCTCGCCGAACAGCCGCTCGTCACGCGGGATTTCGCGGCGATCTGGCGGGCGGCTGACAAGATCGTGTACTCCACGACGCTGGCGACCGTCTCTAGCGCCAGGACGCGGATCGAGGGCGAGTTCGACCTGGAGGCGATCAAGCAGATGAAGGCGACGGCGGGACGAGACATCTCGGTAGGCGGTCCTACCCTCGCCGCGAGGGCGTTGCTTGCGGGGCAGGTGGACGAGTGTCATCTCTTCCTGACACCAGTCGTGGTGGGGGGTGGGACACGATGGCTGCCCGACCACCTCCGCGTGCGGCTCGATCTGCTGGATGAACGTCGCTTCGGCGGCGGCGTGGCGCATCTACACTACCGCACTAGGATGTGAGGTGACGGCGCGGACACTCCCGTTGGGTGTGCTCGGCACGCGGAAACCGTCACGTCGAGATGTCAGCTTGCACGCGGGTCGGCGGTGGAGAAGCCGTCACGCGACCTCACCCTAAGGTGTTAGCCACATTGACACTTCGGTGGCACCATGGGGTATACCTGAGACTGTATACATAACAATGTCGCAGTCGGCTATCATTGGCACACATATGGCGCGAGATAGCTCGGGAGGATGTTGTTCGATCCACAGCGACCTCTCCAGTGAAGGATGCTCCATTCGTGTCAGCTAGCGTCGACCTGCCCCACATGGGCACACCCTTCCCTGAGCACAGGGTCACGCTCACGCGGCGCCAGCTGCTCGGGCTAAGCCTGCCCTGGTTTGCCTTCAATTTCCAGTTCGCGGCGCTGCTGCCGATCGTGATCCCGGCGCAGATCCTGCTCTTCGTCGCGCCCGGTGCGCCGGGCAACGCGACACAGGCGTTGTTCCTCGGCGCCATGGCGGCGCTCGGTGCGATCACGGCGCTGGTGTTGCAGCCGACGATCGGCGCGCTCTCGGATCGCACGTATACACGTCTCGGGCGACGGCGACCCTACATGCTGGCGGGCGCGATCGGACTTCTGATCGGCCTGTCGCTGCTGGCGGTGACGCGGGTGGTGGCGCTGTATATCACGGGGCTCTTCGTGGTGGTGGTGGCGAACACGATCAGCGGTACGGCATGCCAGGGCTTGGTGCCAGATTGTGTTCCGGCGCATCAGCGGGGCACGGCCTCGGGTTTCGTCGGACTGATGACGCTGCTGGGCACCGTCGGGAGCCTGGCGGTGGCCTCGGTGCTGCTAGGGCAGTCGTCCAACGGTGGCTCCGTCACTAGCGGCATCGCGCACGGCGCGGCGCTCTACTATCTGGTGGCGGCGTGCGTGTTGGTCGTCTTCGCGACGATCCCGCTGCTCACGATCAAGGAGAACGCGCTGGCGCGGCGCAACGGACGTGGAGAGGGCCGGGCCGCGGAGGCGGCGCCCACTTGCACGCGGCGGGCGGCACTGGCGCGGTTGTGGCTGCATCCCTGGCGGCATGCCAATTTCACGTGGGTTTTCCTGACCCGCGGCTTCGTCATGTTGGGGCTGGCGCTCTTCATGACGTACATCGAGTACTACTTCGCCCGGGTGGCGCACGTCACCAGCTTCGTACAGGCGACGGCGGTGATCGCGATCCTGTCGCTGACGGGCGCGGTGGCCAGCACCCTTCTCGTGGGCGTCCTTTCCGATCGAATCGGGCGGCGCGCGCCGATCGTCTGTGTGGCTTCTGCCTGCATGGCGGCGGCGGCGTTGGTCTTTGTCGTCGCGCCGGGGCAGCTACCGCTCTGGCCGCTCGGCGTCGTCTTCGGGCTCGGCTATGGCGCGTACATGAGCGTGGACGTGGCGCTAGCGATCGACGCGCTGCCCACGCAGCAGAACGCGGGCAAGGATCTCGGCATCTGGAGCATGGCCTCGACGCTGCCAGGCGTCATCGCGCCGATACTGGGAAGTGCTGTGATCCTGGGGGCGAGCAGCGTGGGCCAGACCCCGCTAGGCTATCGTGGCGTCTTCGCGTTGGCGACGCTCTTCCTGATTCTTGGGGCGGCGCTTGTGCTGAAGGTGCGCGAGTCGCGCGGCCACGTGGCTCCCGTCGCCGCAACGGCATCGCATGTGCTGGATGCCGAGCACAACGTGGCGTGATGACGGTAGTGAAGCGCGCGTGGCGGATGCGCGAGGAGCGCTGTCCGCCCGACCGTCGTTTCGTGGCGATCAGCCCTCACGTTAGCCAGGCGCATTGGCGGTTACCGAGTTGAAGGCAGGGACTCGTATGGCGTAGGGAGGCTTGGCAAGCCCCGCCGTTGTCGCCGAGGTTAGCATCCATAGAGAGACATGGAGAGACATGCGAAGTGTCCGTCGCACGGCGTCGCGGCACTGGTGCGGCGGACGGGGAACGGGTTATCGCGATGGGGAGCAGCTTCACTGAGCAGGCGACGCCGTCGCCGGACGAGGCGGCGCGCGAGACGCAGGCCGACGCAGAGGCGCGAGGGAAGGCGCAGCGTCGCCCGCGCTTTCGCATGCACGGCGTGCCGATCCGAAGGTGGGGCGAGCATGCTCGCGCGGCGCACGCGACGAGCGAGGGCAGCGTCGGAGGAGCGGCGCGCCGGGCGGCGAAAACGGCGTTCATCAACCGGAACTTCGCGCTGCTGTGGTGGGGGCAGGCGATCTCCAGCATAGGCGACTATACGTGGGATACGGCGCTGATCCTGTGGATCGCGACCTCGGTCTCGGCGGGGCAGAGGTGGTCGCCGTTGGCTGTGGCGGGTGCGGTGTTGGCAGCGACGATTCCGCAGATCGTGGTCGGGCCAATCGCGGGCGTCTTCGTCGATCGCTGGGATAAGCGCGGCACGATGATCGTGGTGACGATCATCCAGACGTTGCTGGCGGCGGCGCTGATCCTCCCCGTGGCGGGGCTGCCGCTCGTTGGGCGACCGCACCTGCCGGCGGGATGGCTCCTCGGCGTGACGTACTTCGACATTATCTTGCTGACCAGCGCCGCACAGTTCTTCCTGCCGGCACAGCTCGCGCTGATCAAGGACATCGTGGACCAGCCAAAACAGGACCAAGCCATCGAGATGACACAGGCGATTCAGGCGCTGGCCGTGGTGTTGGGTCCACCGCTCGCCGCTGGACTCGTGTTCGGGTTTGGCATCGAATGGGCGCTGGCGCTCAACGCCCTAACCTTCGCGCTGATCTTCCTGATGACGCGGGCGATCGACGCGCCGCCGGCCGCGACGAGCCTGGAGCCGGGTGAGATGGGGCATTTCTCGCGCGAGTTCCTCGCGGGGATTGGCTATGTGTGGCAGCATGCGGTGCTGCGGACGATCCTCATCGCCGAGATCCTGACGTGGCTGGGGTTCGGGGCGCTGCAGAGCCTAGGTTACTTCTTCATCACGGAGGATTTGCACGCGCCGCCGAGCAGTTATGGGTTGCTAGGGGCGGATTTCGGCCTCGGCGCGATCCTCGGTGGGGTGTTGGTGACGGTCTTCGGCAGGCGCATCGGGCTCGTCCGCGTCCTGTGGATGGCGCTGATCACGGCGGGCGTCTTCGTGACGGTGATGTCGCATCTGACGAGCTTCTACCTGGCGTTGGTGGCGGCGTTCCTCTTCGGGGTCGCGGCGACGGCGATCCTCATCTCGGCGGGGCCACTCTCGATCGACGCGACGGAAAAGGCGTTCGTTGGTCGGGTGACGGCGGTGATCAACCCGGTCGGGCGGCTGGCGGCGTTGGCCTCAATCATCCTCGCGGGCTCGCTCGTCGGCACGGCGCTGAGTGGATTCCACGCGACGATCCTCGGGATCACCTTCGACGGCGTCAACACGGTCTTCACCTTCATGGGGCTGCTCGCCGTCTCCGGCGGGGTCTACGCCCGGGTCCACCTGCGCGACGCGATGAATCTGGGCCAGCAGGACTCGAAAGAACGGCGCTCCACCCCGCCCCAGGGCGCGCAGCCGTCCCCCGCGGCTCGCGTTGAGTCGGCCGGCGGCTGAAGGCGCGTCTAGGGCCCTGGCGGCCACGAATCCCGCCTGCGCGGGCTCGCGCGTGTCGAGGTGTCCGTAGCTCGTTGTACCAGTCCATCGAGGCGGGGCGAATGAGGCGGGGCGAATCTCGCCCGATGCACGACGTCCAACGCCTGGACAGCCAAGGCACATCACCCTGCTGTAGCGTCAATGTCGCCGCTCGATGGCCTTGGTACATCTCCTGCGAGGAAGTCCTGCAAGGGCGGGCGCCAGGACGGTAGATCGGCGCCGCCCCCTCGATCGTCCGTGGGGGGCGGGGATGCGGAAGCGCAACGTCGTATGGATGGATCGCGTCGCACTTGGGCTCGGAGCACTCTATTTGGCCGATCGGGCGGCAAAGCTCACGCTTCTCTCGCGCTTTTTTTCGCGGTCCGCGCCGCGCGAGCCCGCAGCGTGGCCCAGCGTAACGATACTGGAGCCGGTGACGCGCGGCTCGGGTGGACTGTCGACAAACCTCGAGGCGAGGACCGGGCTCGACTATCCCGCGCGCGTGCGGCACGTGCTGATCTGCGACGCCGACGACCTCGCCTCGCGCGCGAAGTGCCACCGGATGATCGCGGCGCACCCAGAGCTGGATATCTGCCTGGTGCTGGTAGAGGGCGACCCGGGGACGCCCGCGCCGAAGCTGGTCAAGCTGCAAGCAGGGATGCCGCACGCGACCGGTGACATCCTCTGCCTGATGGATGACGACGTTGCGCCGCGGCCCGATGCGCTCCGTCTCCTCGTCGCGCAGCTTGGGCAGCCTGGGGTTGGGGCGAGTTATGGGCTGGCCCGCTCTGCGAACTGGGACAACCTCTGGTCGAGCCTCCTCAGCTCCTACGTCAACGCGTTCACGCTGGAGACCTTCATCACGTGGGAGGCGCTCTGCGGCGTGGTGCGCGTGGTGGGACAGATGTCGTGCTACTGGCAGCGTCCCTTCGTGGCGGCGGGCGGGTTCGACGGGCTGGAGGGCTATCTCGACGACGATTTCGTGCTGGCGCAGCGGCTGCGCGGGGCCAACCTGCGCGCGGTGCAGGCGCCCGTGGTCTACGATGTGGACGATGGGGCGGCCACGCTGCGGGAATACCTAGGGAAATTCCAGCGGTGGATCGTGCTGCCGAGGCAGGCGATGGAGCCGTTCCTGTCGAGACGCCAACGCGTGGCGGCTTTCCTGGCGACGCCGGCGACGATCTTGTTGCCGAGCATCCTCGGCGGGCTTGCGCTGACGACGCGGCGGAGGGGACCCGTGCTGGCCTTGGTGGCGAGCCTATCGGCGTTTGCGGTGGCGCAACAGGTAGAGTATGCGTGCTTCTTGGGCAGGCGCATGTCGTTACGGCAGATGCTGCCGCTGGCCTATACGGCGTTGGTAACGCCGATCCATGCGGCGCTGGCGCTGTTGACGGGCGACGAGGTGGAGTGGCGCGGGCAGCGGCTGCGAGTCTACAAGGATGGGCGGTTCGAGCGCGTGGCGTGAGGGTGCGAGGACGCTTCCCGGCCTGAAGGCCGGGGCGAATCCCGGTTGGGCAGAGGTCGCGGCACTGAAGTGCCGGCGTACGGCCACGGCGGACTGAAGTCCACTTGGCGTGCCGCGACCTCCGAGCTACCCGATGCTGTGGTCCCTCTCGCTGGAACTGATCGGCTAGAGGCTAGAAGGTGCCGTTGCTGATCAGCGCGAACACGACGACGGCGGCGACTACGAGGATGACGAGCAGCGCGACGGCGAGGCCGCCCGCGCTCGGGCCGGAGCCGCCGCTCGATGACGCCTGGTCACTGGGGCCGGTGGAAGGCGAGTTGCTGGGCGGTACGGGGGCGTTGCCGGCGGGCGCGGGGACGGGGATCGGGGGCGCGCCGGTGAGCGCAGCGAGGAGGTTGGCGCCATTAGGGCTGCCCCAGCCAGTGCATGCATCCCAGCCGGACTTGGCGGAGTAGCCGCCGATGTTGCCGGTGGGGTCGTTGTTGCCGGAGGTGACGTCTCGGAAGGCGCCGGACTTGCCGATGCTGCTGTAGAGCAGCGGATTGATGTAGCCGACGGGCTTGCCAAGCTGCTGGTTGATGCGGGCAAAGAGGCCGGCGTAGAGCGGCGCGACGGCACTGGTGCCACCGACGCCCTGGACCTCTTGGCCGTCGGCCAGGATGGTGTAGCCGCTGTTCTCGTCGGCGTTACCGGCGACATCGGGGACGCCTCGGCCAGTTGGGTTGCCGGGGTTGATTGAGGCGGGCACGATGCCCTTCTGCCAGTCGGGCAGGGCGTTCATCTCGGCGATGCCGCCGCCGCTGGCGCCGCCGCCGGCATCCTGGATCGAGCCGTTGTTCCAGACGGTCTCGCCTTGCAGGGTTGCGCCGGAGACCTGGAGGCTGGTGCCGCCGCACGCGAGGACATATGGGCTGGCGGCGGGGAAGTCGACGTGGGCGTGCCCGTCGTCGAGCTGATCGCGCGAGCCGTCGTCACCGGAGGCGGCACAGACCGTGACGCCGAGCAACGCTGCGGACTGGAAGACCTGGTTGACGGCCTGGATCGCCTGGCTGGTCCAGATGTCCTGTCCCTCGGTGTAGCCCCAACTGATCGAAAGGACGGAGGGCTTGTTTTTGGTGTCGTGGACGGCGGTGTTGATGACGTCGACCCAGCCTTGCTCGGTGAAGGGTGCGAAGTAAACGACGATCTTGGCGTCGGGGGCGACGCCGGCGGCTACCTCGATGTCGAGCAGCACTTCGCCGTCGGAGTCGGTATCATTGCCCGGCTGATTCGGCGTGCCGTCGACGGAGACGGCGGTGACGTTGGGGGTGGGGAGGTTGAGCTGCTTGAAGTAGGTGTTGAGGTCGCTCTGGGCGAAGCCGCCGCCGAACTCGATCAGGCCGATGCACTGGCCCTTGCCGGTGAGGCCGGTGGGGAAGTTGTAGAGCTGGGCGACCTGTGGCGAGGTGAAGCTCTGCGCGGCGGTCTTGAGGGCGACGCCGCCCGCGGCACCCGGACGGCGGGGGCTGTTGGGATGGATGATGTGCGGGCGTGCCTGCTGGCGATTGTCGAGGCCGAAGATACCTTCGATCAGCGGGGCGAGGTCGGCGGGAACCTGGACTGGGCCGACACGCCCGCGATAGTTGCCCTGCGGCGAGGTGTAGTTTACGAGCTGCACTTTGAAGGCGTTGGTGATGGCCCAGGCAGCGCCGGAAAGGACGACGGTGCGTTGCGACGCATCGGTACGGGTGGCGGTCAGGCCGTATTCCTGCGCAAATGCAGTGATCTTGGCGATGTCGGCGGGGTCCGCGCCGTACTTTGCCGTGAACTCGTCTTCGCTGAGGTAGGAGCGGTCGCCAGGGAGCTGCGCCCCCAACGCGGCAACATCAGCGGCCTTCTGCGCCATATTCCCCCGCGAGCGGAGGCGAATGGTGACCTCGATCACCTCATTAGGGTCGCTCGGCCCAACTACGGTGGCGCCGGGGACAGGTTGGCGATCGCTACCGGGGAGCGCCACATATGGGCGGTTGTCATCTGGCATATGGCGATGCTCACTTTCTTTTGCGACGGTCGCCCTCGGCGCCTTGCGCGAGGCGCAACGCTGCGTATTGACGCACGGGACACCCTGGCGGCGGGGCTATTCTACCTGCGTCCGGCGGCTTGTGCAAGCGGGTTGCGAGAAGTTAGGGCGCTGAATGTACAAGGTTTTACAACGGCAGGTTGTGTAGACAGGCGGTGTCTGGGGCGGAAATGGGGCGAGAGTGGCGGATTCTTACGGGTTTGTGGGGCGGCCGTTGACTTTCGGCTAGACGCGACGGATGAAACCGCCTGGTGGTCGAACCACCTGACTTGGCTAGGGGCCCGGCCTCGTTGGGTTTGGCGGACTCGCCGAGTGGGTGTCGTCCTTTCCGTTTCCTTCCGCTTTTGCGTTTGCGAGTGGGGTCGGCGTTCGGATTTGCAGATGGGGCGGCGGGAGACACGGGAGGCGGAACGACGAAGCTGCCGCGTGTGGCCGCATGACCTCGGCCCGGCAAAGGCGGACCCCTGCCGCGTGTGCGCCATCGGGCGCGTACGTCCAGCATGAACGTGGGCGACGATTTCCGCCGACGACGCCGGCCTGTTCGGTTGGGAAGGTGCGGTGCAAACCGTTCGCTCCGTCCGAAGGACGGAGCGCCTTAGCACGCAGGCCGTATAGCAACGAGGAGACGGCGCTCACCCGTGCCTGAAGGCAGGGCCTCCGCGCCGCGAAGTGATTGATAGATCTGCCCCTGGATAGATGGAGGTGAGCGGAGGACGGTGGGCGCCTCAAAGGGGGAATGTGAACATAATTTCTATTTCCTGGTGTAGCATACGGAGCGGGAGCGTGCAAGGGGTGGCTATTGAAGTTGTCGTATGCGCATGGTGTGGACGGGGAGGCGGGCGGAGGGCGAGGCCCGTGGGCGTGGACTGGCGCGCGACGCGGTCAGCGCCAGTCGTCGAGGAGGTAGACGCCGGGATGGTTGTAGCCAGGCTCGTTGTCGCGCTGCATGATGATGGAGTGCATTTGGGCGCGGAAGCCGCGGGCGAGCATCTGGCGATACGCCTCGTGGCGAGCCGTGTTGACGCCGGCGGCGAATTGTTTGAGGCCGCGACTGGCGGCGAGCGCTGAGCAGGCGGTGAGAAGGGCGTCGAAGGTTTCGGAGGCATGCGGGCCGGGGCGGGCGGCGCCGAACTTGATGTAGCAGGCGCCGCTGCCGGCTTCGCTCCCGGCGCCGCAATGACAGGCGGCGAGGGCGAGGAGCTTGGTGTCATCATGCGCGTCCCAGAGGAGGACGGTGTCGCCGAGGCCTTGCGCCTGGATGGCCGCGATCTCGGCGCGGAGGTCGAGGCCGTCATAGATGCTGTCGGTGAGGTCGCGGCAGGCGGCGAGGACGGCCTCGCGCTGGTCAACAGGGACGGCGGAGAAGCGCGGCCACGCCGAGGAAGAAGGGAGGGGCAGAGCGGCGGTGGGGGCGACGGGCATGGACATATTTGCGGTGAGGAAACGCGGCCAGAAGCCGAATTTCTGGTAGAGACCGATGTGCTTGGGGCTGTTTGGGAAGGTACAGAGGCCGGCGAAGGTGCTGCCCCAGGCGTCGAAGGCGACGACGACCGGCCCCATGAGCTCGCCGCCGATGCCGCGGTCCCAGAGCGCCGGATCGACGCTGAGGGGGCCGAGGTAGCCGACGCTGCCCCAGCGCGCGGCGATGTTGGTGCCGACGAGCTGGCCGTCGATTTTGGCGGCGAAGGCGGCGGTGGGATTGGCGCGCCAGCGGGTGCGGACGCACTCGGCGTCGCCCATGAAGGTGACGGGGTCGGGCAGGCCGATGATGGTGCCGAAGGCGAGGCGCATGAGCCGGTCGGCGGCATCGAGGTCAGCCTCGGCGAGCGGGGCGACGACTACGGACGAGGGGTCGAGCGCTGAGGTGGGCAGTGTCATCGGGGGCGCTCCTTTGACGCCTACTCTATCACGCGGGCGGGGCAGCCAGCCGGCGCGATGAGCGTCGAAGGCGAGCACGCCGTCACTCGACGCGGCTCAGCACAGGCGACAGCTAGCCGGCGGCGGGATCGTCCTTGGCGCGCGCAACCCAGTCGAGCTGGTTTGCCCGGACGTCGTGGTGGCCGAGGATGAGGCTCAGCTCCGCCGCGTGCCCCTGGACGTGGCGCAGGCTGTAGAGCTGCAACTCGGCGTAGGTGACGACCTCGCCCTCTTCCATCCAGCCGAAGCCGACGGGCTGGCTCGCCCGGTCGTCCGTCATCGTCTCGATGGTGGTGCGGCATGTCTGGCGCACGTTGGCGAGGTAGACGCGCAGATCATCTTTGGTATAGACGCCCTCGGGGAGCGGGCCGGCGGCGTTCTCCTGCTCCGTCAGCTCGAACGGGGCGGGAGGCGCGAAGCCTTCCTCGGAGCCGAAGAGGTAGAGGTCGAGCCAGAACAGGGTGTGATAGGCGACGTACCAGAACTCCGTGCGGCTCGACGGTACCGAGGGGTCACGCCAGACGGGCTCGCGCCAGAGGGCGTCGGGGCAGGCCGTCAGGACTTCGTCGAGCATGTCGATGGCCGCGCCGAACTGCTTCCAGATGATGGTGCGCCACAGGTTGTCCATAGCGCGCTCCTTTCGGGATGGCTCTTCCACGGGTCCGACTCAGTCGCGGGCGGCGTACCATTTCAAAATGCGTAGGGCGCGGAGGGTGTTCCAGCGGCTCGGCTGGCCCACACCATCGTCCGTCTCGACCAGCATCTTGCCGGGGTATTGGGACTCAAGCGGCCAGCGGCCGTCGGCGTCACGCTTGGAGGCGACGAGATCGATTGCCTCGGCTACGCGCTCGTCGGGCGCAACGCCTGCGCGGCGCAGGTAGTCGAGCCCGCGCAGCACGTCGAAGTGCCACCAGGTCGGGAAGGCGAAGCTGGTCCAGACGGTATCGCCGTAGCGATCGCGATCGATCACTTCGCCAGTCGTGAGGCGGTGGAAGAGGCGGCGTTCCAGGAGGTACTCCTGCCCACGGAGGCGGGCCGCAGTCACCGCGGGGCTGTTGCCGTTGGCCAGTTCGTATTCGAGGAGGGCTTCGAGCACGCAGATCGTGGTGTTGAAGGATGACCGCGTCGAGCCGTCCGGCGCCTCGCAGTTCCAGCCGCCGTCGGAGAGCTGTTCGCCGAGTAGCCGGTCGACGATGCCCTGGACGTCCTGGCCGAAGTAGGCACCGCTCGCCGCGACCTGTCCGTTGATGCACGGCTCTACCTCGCCGACGAAGAAGGGGTTGGCGGCGCACTCCTCGGGGCCACTGCCCTGCCAGGTCACGCGGTCGCGGACAAGCCCCATCGCGCGCTGCGCCTCGTCGCTGGCGGGATCGAGCCCCACTTCGCGCAGGAGCGCCAGGGCATGCATAGTGGAGTCCCAGCCGTGGTTCCACGCCGCGCCACCCCACCGCCCGTCGGGCGCCTGGAGGGCGAGCAGCTGCGCGCCCATGCCCTCTGTCGCGACCTTGGCGCGCTCGGACGCGACCTCCTCGGCGGACGCATCGGTGAGGTCGCGCAGCGCCTGCCAGCGGATTGACGGGTCAGCATCAAGCAGCCACTGTATGGCCGAACTCTTCGACGCAGAGTCCTGCTGTTCGATTGGATTGGTTGCCATCCGCTTCAGACCTCCCCGCGCCTGACGCGGTCCAGCCAGGCCCGCATGTCCGGCTCGTGCTCCTCGTGGAAGTGCGCGAAGAAGGCTGCGCCGGTGAGGGGTTCGCCCTCCATCCAGGGAAAGCGTGCGGGGTCACGCAGGTCCGCTTCGGGGAAGGCGTCGAGCGCCTCCACCAATTGCTGGAAGACTTCGCGAGAGTCGCGCAGCACCTCGGCGAGCGGGCGGTCGCCGTTGGCGGCGTAGATCCATGCGTTGATCTCGTCGTCCGTCTGCAGGTGCGCAGGCCAGTTTGGGGCGCGCGGAGGCTCGTGCCGTAGGGCGGCCTGGAATCGGCCCACCGTCCTGCGCCGCCAGCCGGTAAGGTGAGCGACGATGTCCTTGATCGACCACCCGCCGGCGACGCTCGGCTGAGTCATGTTCTCCTCGCCGATCTCGCGCAGCAGCGCCTCCCAGCGGGACTGCTCGTCCCGCAGTTCGCCGAGGAGCTGTGTCTTGCTCACAGTGCCCTCTGGATTCTCCGCCATGGACGTCGTGCCTCCCGAAGCTGACTATTCCCATTGGTCATTGCGTTGATGCAGGGAACGCAGGTGGTTGATCTCGCCCGCGTGGTGGAGGTCGTGCTGGATCATGGTCACGACGACGACCCAGCGGGTCTCGCGCAGCTCGCCCCAGTTCGGGCGGCGATGCCGCCGTGCAAGCGCTCATGGGCCTCTTGCAGCCAGGCGATGGCCGAAGGGACGTCGGCGGTCGGCGCGTCGCCGTCGAGGCGCGGATCATCCCAGGTGAGCGTGCCCGCCCCGAAGGCCTGGTCGTGGGCCATGAGCTTGACGCGACCGAGGTGGCGGACGATGGCGCGGATCGAGCGTGCGCCGCCGGGCGGCACCCACTCCCAGTCCTCGGGCGCGACGGTGTGCAGTTTGCTGAGGACAGAGTGCCAGTATGGTCCCGCGAAGGCATCATCCAGTAGGTAGAGATACTGCTCGATAGCCTGCGTCGTCATGTCGCGCTCCCTGTCGCTCGGCGATTGCGTTTGGCGAACTCACGCCGGACGTAGCTCGGCGTTCAGGAACGCGACGCTGCGCTCCCAGGACAGCGCGGCAGCGGCGGCGTTGTAGACGTCGGGGCGGTTGGACTCGAAGAACCAATGCTCAGTTCCCGGATAGGTGTAGAAGGTGGTCGGCCTGCCCGCGGCTTTGAGCTCCTGCTCCATCTCGGCGGCGACTTCGGGCGGGTCGAAGGCGTCATGCTCTGCGAAGTGGCAGAGATAGGCGGCCTTCGCGCGGCTGTAGTCGAGTCCCGTATAGGAGGTATAGAAGGTGACGACGGCGGCAACATCGCCGGCGAACTCGACCGATGCATCGAGCGCGTAGGCGCCGCCCAGCGAGAAGCCGACGAGGGCGCCTCGTCTCTCAGCCGGGGTGGCCGTGCCGTTCTGACGCAGGAACTGCAGCGCACCGGCGATGTCTCCACGCACCCGTTCACGTTCGCTATCGAGCGCCCCACCCAACGCTTCGGCCTCCTCGACCTTCGCGGTTGACTTGCCGCGATAGAGGTCGGGGGCGAGCGCGACGAAGCCCGCCTCGGCGAGGCGGTCGGCGGCCTGGCGAAACGGCTCCGTAAGGCCCCACCACGCGTGCAGGACGACGACGCCAGGCCCCGTCCCGGCGGCTGGCGTGGCGAAGTAGCCGGAGGCAGGCGATCCTGCGGTGTCGAAGTCGATCATGCGGCCGGTCATGGTTTCCTCTCAATCTCGCTTGGGATCGTTCGCGCCCGATCAAACATCGGCGCATTGTAGGGCGCTCGGGTGTCGCCGACCTCATTCTCATTCGCGCCACCCGAGACCTCACCCCTACCCCCTCTTGCAAAGGGAATTGGGGAGGCTTGGGCGTAGCTTATTAGCTGGCAGCTGTCAATTCGACCGGATCGGCGTAGGTGGCGCGGAGCCACTGGCCGGTGAAGCTGGTCTCGACGGTGGCAACCTCTTCGGGGCTGCCTTCGGCGAGGATGTGGCCGCCGGCGGCGCCTCCCTCGGGGCCGAGGTCGATCAGCCAGTCGGCGGAGTGGATCACATCGAGGTTGTGCTCGACGACGACGACGGTGTTGCCGGCGTCTACGAGACGATGGAGCACATCGAGCAGGCGCTGGATGTCGGCGAAGTGGAGGCCGGTGGTCGGCTCGTCGAGGATGTAGAGCGTGCGCCCGGTGGCGAGGTGGCTCAGCTCCTTGGCGAGCTTGATGCGCTGGGCCTCGCCACCGGAGAAGGTCAGCGCGCTCTGGCCGAGCTTGACGTAGTCGAGTCCGACGTCGTGGAGGGTTTGGAGCATGCGCGCGGCGGCGGGGAGATTGGCGAAGAACTCAAGTGCCTCTTGCACGTCCATATCTAGTACGTCGGCGATGGTCCTGCCCTTATAGGTGATGGCGAGCGTCTCGGCGTTGAAGCGCAGACCCTTGCACTCGCGGCAAGTGACCCAAACATCGGCGAGGAAGTGCATCTCGATCTTGCGCTGGCCGTGGCCCATGCAGGCCTCGCAGCGTCCGCCTTTGACGTTGAAGCTGAAGCGGTCGGATTTGTACCCGCGGGCGCGGGCCTCGGGTGTGGCGGCGAAAATGCCGCGAATCTCGTCGAAGAGCTTGGTGTAGGTCGCGGGGTTGGAGCGCGGTGTGCGTCCGATGGGGTCCTGCGTGACGTTGACGATCTTGTCGAGGTGATCGAGGCCGTCGAGGAACTCGTAAGGGCCGGGGGTCTCCTGGGCCTTGTTGAGGGCGCGGGCGAGCGCGGGATGCAGCGTCTTGGCGATGAGGCTGCTCTTGCCGCTGCCGCTGACGCCGGTGATGCAGGTGAAGCGCCCGATGGGGATGCGCGCGGTGACGTTCTTGAGGTTGTTGAGGCGGGCGCCGGCGAGGGTGAGCCAGGCGTCACCGAGGGTGCGGCGCGTGGGATGCAGCGGGGCGACGGTGCGAGCGCCGCTGAGGAACTGGCCGGTGAGCGAGAGGGGATCGGCGGCGACGAACTGGGGCGATCCGGCGGAGATGATCTCGCCGCCGAGGACGCCGGCGCCGGGGCCGAGGTCGATCAGCCAGTCGGCGCTGTGCATCATCTCGGCGTCGTGCTCGACCACGAGGACGGTGTTGCCCATGTCGCGCAGGCGCAGCAGCGTCTCGATGAGGGCGCGGTTGTCGCGGGGGTGCAGGCCGATGGACGGCTCGTCGAGGATGTAGAGCACGCCGACGAGGCCGCAGCCAAGCTGGCTCGCGAGGCGGATGCGCTGGCCCTCGCCGCCGGAGAGCGTGGGCGCAGGACGGTCGAGGGTGAGGTAGTGCAGGCCAACGTTGAGCATGAAACGCAGGCGGTCGCGGATCTCTTTGAGCACTTCGCCGGCGATCTCGAACTGCTCGCCGGTGAGGGCTGAGGCGTCCGCTTCGTCCGCCGCGGAGGCGTCGCCGAAGCCGCCATAGAGGCGCTCGACCCAGGCGTAGGCCTCGGCGATGGACATGCGGCTGACGGCAGGGAGTTTGGCGTCGCCGACGGTGACGGCGATAGCCTCGGAGCGCAGGCGCGCGCCCTGGCAGGTGGGGCAGGACTGCTCGCTCATGAAGCTAGCGTACCAGCGACGGGTCTGGTCGGAGCTGGTCTGGTGGAAGAGGCGGTCGGCGTTATGGACGATGCCCTTGACGGTGCGGACGCTCTCGGAGGAGTAGCTACCCTCGCTCCACTCGCCGTTGTAGGTGAAGTGGATCTTGTCGTCGCCGGAGCCGTAAAGCAGCACGTCGCGGAAGGACTGCGGCAGGTCTTGCCAGGGAGTTTCAAGGTCGATGTTGTAGTGGGCGGCGATGGACTGGACCTGGCGGACGGTGTAGCTTTCCTTCTTCTTGCGGAGGTCGCCATACCAGCGCAGCGCGCCGTCCATCAGCGAGAGGCGAGGATCGGCGACGATGAGGGCAGGGTCGACGGTCATCTTGGTGCCGAGGCCGTGGCAGTCGGGGCACATGCCGAGGGGGGAGTTGAAGCTGAAGAGCTGCGGCGAGAGTTCGGGGAAGCTGATCTCGCAGTAGGGGCAGGCCAAATGCTCGCTCAGCATCAGCTCGCGGCCATCTTCGAGCAGGACGAGCAGCAGGCCGCTCGACGCGCGGAGGGTCGTCTCGACCGAGTCGGTGAGGCGCGCGGTGAAGTCGATGAGGGCCTCGGCGTCGGTGGCGTCGGGGGCGCGGAGGCGGTCGATGACGAGCTCGACGTTGTGCGGCTTCTTCTTGTTGAGCGAGGCGCCGGCGGCCAGCTCGACGACCTCGCCGTCGATGCGGGCGCGGACGTAGCCGTCTTTGCGCGCTTGTTCGAGGATTTCGGCGTGGGTGCCTTTGCGGCGGCGGACGACGGGGGCGAGGATCTGCAGCCGCGTGCCGGCGGGGAGCGCGGCAAGCTGCTCGACGATGCGCTGGGCGCTCTGCGCCTCGACGATGCGCCCGCAGCTGGGGCAATGCGGGGTGCCGACGCGGGCGAAGAGCACGCGGAGGTAGTCCATCACTTCGGTGACGGTGCCGACGGTGGAGCGCGGGTTCTTGCTGACGGTCTTCTGCTCGATGGAGATGGCGGGTGAGAGGCCGCCGATAAAGTCCACCCGCGGCTTTTCCATTTGGCCGAGAAACTGGCGGGCGTAGGAGGAGAGCGACTCGACGTAGCGGCGCTGACCCTCGGCGTAGATGGTGTCGAAGGCGAGGGAGGATTTGCCGCTGCCGCTGACGCCGGTGAGGACGACGAGCTTGTGGCGCGGGATGGCGACGTCGACGTTCTTGAGGTTATGCTGGCGGGCGCCGCGGACGACGATGGTGTCAGGTTCCATGACTCCTCCTGAGCCGGCGGCTGAAGCCGCGCCTCGGTGGCGATGGGCGTCCGGCGGACGCCCTACGGGCCACGAAGCCCGCCTGCGCGGGCTCGACATCGGCAACTCGTCGGGACACGTATGGCGTGTGCAATTTTCGCGGTGTCGTTGATCAAGACGAGCGCTCTGCAGGGATCGTAGCCCTGAATACCTGACATCTTTTGACAGGTACCTGTGATATCCTCGGAATTGGAACGAATGGGCTAGGAAACCTCACCCCTACCCTCACTCCTGTGGGAGAGGGGGGCAGAGATAGGCGTGGCGAGTGCCCTTAGTCGTGAGGTGTGGGTATGCGGGCAGACCGGCTGCTCTCGATGCTGATGTTGCTGCAGACGCACCGGCGCATGACGGCGCAGGAGCTGGCGGCGCGGCTGGAGGTCTCGGAGCGCACAATCTATCGCGATATGGAGGCGCTGGGGGCGGCGGGGGTGCCCGTGTATACGGAGCGGGGGCCGGGCGGGGGCTGCATGCTGCTGGACGGCTATCGCACCAATTTGACGGGGATGACGGAGGGCGAGGTTCGCACGCTGCTGCTGGCGGGCGCGCCGTCGCTGGTGAGCGATTTGGGGCTGGCGGAGTCGATGGAGCTGGCGCTGCTGAAGCTGCTGGCGGCGCTGCCGCCAGGCTTCCGGTCCCATATCGAGCGGGCGAGGCAGCGCATCCACATTGACGCGAACGGCTGGTCGCGCTTTGAGGAGCCGGTGCCGCATCTGGGGGCGATCCAGGAGGCGGTGCTGCTGGACAAGCGGCTGTCGCTGACGTACCAGAAGGCCAACGGCGAGGAGACGCAGCGGGTGATCGATCCGCTGGGGCTGGTGGCGAAGGCGACGATCTGGTATCTGGTGGCGGCGTACAACGGCGAGATGCGCGTCTTTCGCGTCTCGCGCGTGCAGGCGGTGGAGGCGCTTGAGGAGGCGTGCGTGCGCCCGGAGGGATTCGAGCTGGGAGCGTATTGGGCGCGCTGGGAGACGGAGTACGCGGCGACGTGGCCGACCTACGAGGTGGTGGTGCGCGTGGGCGCGGAGCACGTGCCGTCGCTGCCGATGTTCTTCGGCGATCGGGTGCGCGCGCTGGCGGAGCGGACGCAGCCGAATACGGACGGCAGCCTGACACTGCCGCTGACCTTCGACTCGCTGGAGCACGCGCGGTCGCGGATGCTGGGGATCGGCACGGTGGTGGAGGTAATCGAGCCGCTGGAGCTGCGCGAGAGCGTGGCGGCGTACGCGCGGCAGATTGCAAACTTCTACGCAGGGGGCACGGCGCAGATTCGCTCGGGTTGAACGCCGAGACGGACTATTCGCCTGGAGCTGCGGAGGCTGGCGCGAGGAGGGCAGAGCCCAGGCTGCCTGCTGCTGGAAGAGGAGGCTGAGCGGCGTTCCAATCCCCGCGACCGCGCCGACTGCCGCAATGGTGGCAAGGAGGAGACGCTTGCCGCTTGGACCGAGGGAGCGGGCAAGCCGAGCGCGAGCCGCGAACAGCGCGAAGAGTCCCGCAGGAAGGACGAGCGCGAGGACCGGCAACGTGATCTGTAAGGCGGTGGAGGGCAGGATGCCCCTGGCATGGCCGATCACGTTCCACGTGAGTAGGCCGTCGAGCACGCCGAGTACCGCGCAGGCGACGAAGGCCGCTGCCCACAGGAAGCGTCGCCGCCCAGGGGCGCTGCTGGGCGCTGCCTGCGCGGAGGGTGGGATTGCGACTGCATCAGCCGAGCCTGTGCGCAGCCCAGGGATCACGAGCGCGCCGAGCATGCCGCCTAGCGCCCCGCCGACCATTAGCGGTAGCGCGACGCTCCAGCCGACCTGCCAGAGTTGGCCGGGAAGGCAGCCCGCGCCGGAGCCGCCTGCGCAATTCGTGATCCCAAGATAGGCCAGCCGCACGGTGACAATGCCATCGAGGATGAGTTGGCTCAACAACGTATAGAACGCCACGACCAGCCCCGCGAGCGCGCCGATGAGCGCGGCATGGGCGGCGCGTGAGGTTGGGTTGCTGAGGAGCAGCCGTGGCGCACTCATCCTCACAAGGACAATGAGGATGAGGCCCAGAGAAAGCCCTTGCCAGAGGCGCGGCACGATAGACGCCCAGAGGAAGGGCAGGCCTGGCGAATAGGAGCTTGAACTCGCAGGGGCCTGCGCGTGATACAGCGCGGTTTGCAGGGGATACTCGGTCCAGGCGAGCACGATGAAGAAGAACAGGGCGCCCGCGAGACGCAGGAGGGAGTTCGCGCGCGAGTTTGCGGGGCCACGAAGCACGAACGCTGTCGCAACGCCGAGGATCACGATGGGCAGGAAGAGCGCGACGATGATCGAGAGCATCACTGCCAGGTCGATCTGATGCTGATAATTGTACGGATTGCTGAGGAGCCACTGACGGCTGAGGGCAGCGAGGCTGGTCACTGGGAAAGCGGCGACGGCCAGGCAAGCTCCCAGGGCGAACGCTATGCCTATGCGGCGGAAAAACCAGGGCGGCTTGGGCTGCGCAGTCGGGCCTGGGCTGGCGCTGAGGTCTTGGGGCGAAGATGCATCCATATCGTGCCGCTCCTCGAGACGAAATAGCGGAAAGTGGCGCGGAGCTCAAAACGCCGCACTTAAGCTCAAGCGGACATGCGGTCATTCGCAGATACGTTGGTAGCTGCCTCAGCCTCTCGCCAGTGCGGTGTGACGTTGCTCACTTTTCCGCTTCGTTGCGGCGTTCGTAACGTTCCGGTAACTCCGGCTGGCTACGCTGGAGACGGGATAAGGGAACGACGACGGAGCCCTCGAGCCAAGCGAAATCGGCGATTCGGCATCCCCGCTGGTATCGCGTCGGGCCGGTCGCGAGCGGGCTGGTATCCGCCGGCAAGGCCCTCACGTTCGGAGGAGGAGATCATCATGGGAAGCATCCAGATGTATCGTGAAGGTGCGGTTGCGCAGTTGGTAATCGAGAATCCGCCACGCAATTACCTGACGACCGCAATGTTCGAGCAGCTTGGGCGGCACGTGCGGGAGATCGAGGGCAATCCGGCGCTGCACGTGGCGGTGATCCACGGCAGCGGCGAGAGGCTCTACACCGTCGGGGCGGACATCCGCGAGATGGAGCCGTTCACGCGCCTGGCGGATCGCCACGAAGAGACGGTGCGCTGGCTGGCGGGGGTGCATGCCGTGCTCGATCGGATCGAGCGATCGTCGAAGGTGTATGTCTGCGCGATGAAGGGTATCTCGTACGGCGGCGGGCTGGAGATCGCGGCAGCATGCGACATTCGCGTGGCGGCGCGGGACGCGCGGTTCGCGATGCCGGAGGTGAAGCTGGGCATCATTCCCGGCTATGGCGGGACGCAGCGGATACGGCGACTGATCGGGGTGGGGCACACGCTGGCGCTGGTGCTGGGCGCGCAGGAGATCGACGCGGAGACGGCGAACCTGTGGGGGCTGGTGGACGTGGTGACGCCGCGCGGCGAGGCCGAGGCGACGGCGCTGGGCCTCGCGCGGAACATCGCGGGTTACGCGCCCGTCGCGCTGGCGGCGGGGAAGCGGGCGATCCGCGAGGGCGGCGATCTGGCACTCTCGGATGGGCTGGCGCGGGAACAGGCGCATTTCGCGGACTGCACGGCATCATCAGACTTCGCCGAGGGGTTGCGCGCTTTCCTGGAGAAGCGCTCGCCGCAGTTCAGCGGGGCATGATGTCATTCGCGGTGCATTCACTGGCTTCCCGGCATGCATGTCGGGGCGAATCTCGACTTCTGTCGCCTGAAGTGTAGCGCTCGCTTCGCCTGAGACAGCCCCTCTCCACGCCGGGGAGGGGCTTGTACTACAAGGCGATGATCTCGGCAGAGGGCTGGCCGTCGGCGATGGTGAGAATGGCGAGGGTGCAGTGGGGCTGCGCGCGCCGGTCGGTGGCGCTGCCGGGGTTGAGCAGCAGGAGGCCGTTGGCATCCTCCGCGTAGGGGGTGTGGCTGTGGCCGAAGACGACGACGCGGGCGGTGGGGAACTCACGGCGGGCGTTGCGGGCGTGGTGTGCACGGTCGCCAAGGATGTGGATGAGGCCGATGGCGACGCCGCCGATGACGATCTCGCGCTTGAGCGGCAGCGAGGCGACGACCTCTGCCTGCTCGATGTTGCCCTGCACGGCTTCGACGGGGGCATAGGCCGATAGTTGGTCCAGCACGGCGAGGATTGAGAGGTCGCCGGCGTGGAGGATCAGCTCGACCTCCTCGAGGTGGCGCAGAGCGGCATCGGGGATGCACGACGCATGTGAGGGAACGTGGGTGTCGGAGATGACGCCGATGCGATGGATGTCGGGCACGACGTGCTCACTTGACCCAGGCGGGCATGGCGTCGTGGTCCATGCCGAAGTGGTGGGCGAGTTCGTGGAGGACGGTGGCGCGGACCTGATGGCGGATGCGCTTGGGGTCGCCATGACAGTACGCCTCGATGGGGCGCTGGAAGATGGTGATCATCTGTGGGGGATGGTCGCGCGCGCCCTGCCACGTCAGCGGGACGCCTTCGTAGAGGCCGAGCAGCAGCGTGCAGGGGCGAAGCTGCATGCGGCGAATCTCGTCCTCATCCGGCTCGTCTTTGACGCGGACGACGACGTTCTCCAGGTAGGGATGGAACTCGGCGGGGACGCGGCCCAGCGCCTCTTCGACCATGCGCTCGAACTCGGTCGGCTCGCGCTCCGGCTCGACGTACTGCGGCTCGAACGGTTCCTGTTCCACCGGCTCCGGCGGCTGTGGCGTGCGTCGAGGCGGATGGCGCCTGCCCTGGTGCTGCTTGCCGCCGACGTGGGGCGCCGCGCTGCGATAGGTTGGGCGTGCGGCGCGGCGACGAGCGGCCATGCGCGGCTCGGCCTCCAGATAGGCGTTGGCGGCGCGAGCGATGCCGGCGTCGTCGAGGAGGAAGAGCATGGCGAGCACGCCGAAGAACAGCGTGAAGGCCGCGGAAAGGATGCCGCCGCCGTCGCTCGCGCCGTTGCGCACGACGTTCGAGGCGAGGCCGAGGGCGATCAGTCCGCAGAGCGTGGCGCCGAGGATGCCGGCGAAGCTGCTCCCTTGGCCGATCCGCACCCCCTGCGCGCCGTCGACGGACTGCGCGGGCGTTGCGGGTGCCGGCTCGTGGTGGACGTAGTATTGCCGCGCGGCGGTGGGCCAGACGTTGGAGTAGTTCGGCACGTAGCCGAAGGAGCCCGAGGACGGGTGGCCGGCGTGCGCAGGTCGCGCGAGACGCAAATTGTAGGACTCGCGCGCCTCGGGCGTTGAGAGCGCGTCGTAGGCGCGCAGCACCGAGCGCATGCGGCGCTCCGAGCGCTCTCGCAGGTGTTCGGGGGCGTTGACGTAGTGATCGGGGTGCCAGAGTTTGGCGAGGCGGCGGAAGGCCTGGCGGATTTCGTCGTCGGAGGCGGAGGACGCGACGCCGAGCACGGCGTAGTAGTCCGGCTCGCCGCCGGAGGCCGTCCGCTCGCCAGTATCTTCCTGCTCATCCGCCGCATCCGCGGTCTCTGTCGAATACGCCGTCACGATCGCCTCCCGCACGGGAACCGCTACACGCCGCGTCTACTGTAGTATGCGACATAGCGCGAAGGGCGTGCCCCCTCCTGGGAATACGCGCCCGCGTCTCGTAGGGTATCTCGTTTTACGTTGTGATGGTGCGTGGTTGTGATGGTGCATGGCGGTGAGGAAGTGCCGACAGTATAGGCGCAGCGAAATGCAGTCCGCTGCGCCCGTGGAGAGGTTAGTAGCTGGCGTCGCCGGCGACGGCGTTGATCGCCGCACGCTTAGCCCAGCGGCCCGCGATGCGCTGCAAGACGAAGATGGCGACGATGGCGATGAAGGTGACGACGAGGGCATGGATGATGTCGCCGGTCAACGGGGAGACATGGATGCCGAGCCAGCTGAATATCTTCTCCACGCCGGCGCGGATGGCGGTGTTCCAGGCGAGGGCGGCAACGAAGCCGAATGCCGACGAGATCAGCGTGACGATCGTGCCGAGGACGACGGTGGTGGCGGCGGCGGCCTGCGCTCGCGCCTGCTCCTGCGCGCGGATCAGCCGCTCCATGGTGGCGGGGTCCACTGCTTTGCGCGGGTCGAGTCCTGCCGGTAATCCGAGACGCCGTCGCTGCTCCGCCGCTTTCTGGTCTTCGCTCATCGCTTTTTCGCTCTCCTCGCACCACGTGCGCTTGGGGTCTAGCTGCTTCCCGGCCTGAAGGCCCGGGGAATCCTGGCATCGGAGCGAAGGGCCTCTCCCGATTGTCTCGCCGGACGTGGTGTCACGCTCGCGATCGCTCGCCGCCTGGCGGAGCCGCACATCCAAGCGTAGTGTAAACGGGCGGGTCAAGCGGGGTGAGTAGGCGGAATGTCGGGCGAGGGGCAGATCGCGGCACTGGAGCGCCTGCGTATGGGTGGCGCGGACTGAACTCCGCTGAGCGGGCGCGGGGCGATGAGGGCGGCGGGCCGTAGGTCAGAAGGAGACGTCACCCCAGGTGATGGTCCGCGGCTCGCCGTTGTCGAGGCGTAGCAGCAGGGCGCCGTCGGCGTCCACATCCTCAGCGACGCCGGAGCGGGCGTTCTCGCCCTGCTGGATCGTGACGTGGCGACCGAGGATGACGAGCCGTGAGCGCCACTCGGCACGGATGCGCTGGTGGGCAAGCTCGCCCTGCGCGCTCAACTCGGCGTAGAGCGTGTCGAGGCCGCGAAGGAGGGCGGCGGCCAGCACCTCGCGCGGGACAGGATGGCCCGCCGCGTCGGCGAGGGTGGTGGCGCGGGCGGCGAGCTCCGCGTCGTCTGCGAAGGAGCCGTTGACGTTGAGCCCGATGCCGAGGATGGCGTAGCCGAGACTGGTCTCGATCAGGATGCCACAGACTTTGCGGCCGTCGAGCAGCACGTCGTTGGGCCACTTGATCTCAGCTCGCAGGCCCGTGACGTCCTCAATGGCGTCCGCGACGGTGAGCGCACTCGCCATGACGAGGTAGTGCGGCGGGAAGGTGGGATGCAGCACGAGCGAGAGCGCGAGATGCTGGTTGGGATGCGACTTCCAGACGCGCCCGACACGGCCGCGCCCTGCGGTCTGGAAGTCGGTGATGACCAGCGTGCCCTCGGCGGCGCCCTCGCGGGCGAGATCGGCGGCGTAGGTGTTCGTGGAGGCGAGCGCGGGGAAGTAGCGCAGCGGCGTGCCAAGGCGCAGGCCGTCGAGCGCGGCGGTGAGCGCGTCGAGGTCGAGCGGAGCTGGTGTGGTGGCGTCGTCTGGCACGGGAGAGACGCTTTCTGGACGAGGATGGAGGGCTACGGGGCAAAAAAGGAACCGGGGCGAGAGCGGTATCCGCCCTGACCCCGGTTCAGCCGCGCAGGCAGGTTCTACACCTGGCCGTTTGGCACGTAACATCGCTAATTAGCGATGGCACTCTCCCATAGACTCGGTGTGGAGAGCATTCGTGCTGCCTGCGCAGCTTGGACGTTCACTCACTACACACCACCTCCTTTCGTTGCCCTGATACTACCACGCGGTCGCTGACGCGTCAAGGGGGCAGAGGCATGTCTAGGTGTTTGGCTCACTGGGGACGGTAGCGTCGGGCGAGATGGGCGGCTGCGCCGCCTCGCGCCGCGCGCGGATGCGCACGAGGATCGAGGTGTAGGCGGCGGCTTCAAGCGCCATGACGGAAACGAGATAGAACGGGCCAAGTGCACCGATGGAGAACGCGCACGCCACCAGCGACAGCACCCCGCCCGCCCAGAGCACGGGGGCATACTGTGGCCGATTGAAGCGCGACTCGGCGACCGCCGCCGCCGCGCCGGAGCCGATCAGGAGCAGCACGCAGATCACGAGGATCCAGAATGATGCCGGCGCGCCCGACTGGGCGAAGGTGCGGTAGGTACCCGAGGGACACTTGCCGTTGCTGTCGGGCGTGACGGTGCAGACGAACGGCACGAAGAGGACGTTGAGCAAGGTGAGGATGGAGAGTACGAGGGCAGAGGCGCCCGCCGCGTACTCGATTCTGCGCATCATGAGTGCGCCTCCTAGGGGAAAAATCTGAACGTGCGCGGCTGCCGTGCGCGAAGTACCGTTGCAGCAACGCAGCTCGCGCGAGCTCCTCCGCGGGGGAATCCGCACCTCCGGCCCGAAGGCAAGGGCCAATTGCCCCGCAGGTCGGTGGTATCGGCGTCGACACGCGACCAAGCCGGGGTCTCGGTGGTTCGCATCCGTGGTAGTGTACACCGCCGTCGCCGATCTCGGCGGTGCTTCAGACATGCGACGGCGATCTCTCTCCGTAGAAGGCTGCAATCACCGGTCGCGGCGTGACGAACGGCTGCGCGTGGCATTCGGTCGTGACGGCGGGCGACGACCCGCTCCGCTGGGAGGCGCGCGCGTGCCGTAGCCGGAGAAGCTCTGGCGCTCGCCGCTGAGCTCGTCACGATCGTCGGTGCTCCACGCGGCGCGACTGACGTTGCCGGCTGTGGAGGCGGCGACCGCGCCCTTGGCCTTTGGCTGCTGGTTGGCGCGCTTGCCGAGGAGCAGCGCGCGAAGGAAGGGTCCGTAGCCGTCGCGGCGCAAGATGCGGATGGCGATGACGGCGACGACGATGCCGAGCAGCCCGACGATGCAGCTCATCAGCGAGGCGAAGAGTAGCCCGTTAGAGCCGAAGGACGCGACCGAGATGCCCTCGCCGGAGTTGTCCGCACTGGTCCCGTAGGTTGGCTGTGCTAGCACCACCTTGGTCGCCTGCCCGCCGCTGCCGGGATCGTTAGGGTTGCCGCCGACGGGTCCACCGCCGCCGTCAGAGGTTGTCGCGGAGGGGTCAACCGTCGCGGTGGTGGTCGTCGTCGTGATGGCAGTTGGTGAACCATGCTTCTGAGGAGTTGGCGTGTCGGTCGGAGGCGTCGGTGTAGATGTATACGTAGAAGTCGGGGTGCACGTCGGCGGCGTAACAGTGGCGGTGCAGTCTGACGGCAGGGCCACATGCGAGTCAATCGAAGAATTTGCCGAGGCCGAGGGCGCCTGAAGGACGCTGTGCGCTCCGAGGATGGTAAGGAGGGCGAGCCACGCGGCGGCAAGCAACACCGCTACGACTTTGCCGCGAGCCTTCGCGCGCGATGTGCCTGTACGCCGCAGCCGATCCTCCGGCATTCGTTCGTCCTCCCGCGCCACACGCCCGCTGCACCGCGCATCAGTCTACCGAGGGGCCCCTGCGGTGTCAACTCGGCAGGACTGGGCAGTTGGTGTGCAGTGGATGGCGGAATGGGGTTGGAGTATGTTTGGAGGTGAGGGAAGGGCTCCTGAGGGGAACGTGAAGGTATGAGACACCTAGATATGCCGACAGGACGCTCGCACTACCTCGACGTTTGGTCCACAGAGGAAAGGGTGAAGGGCCATGGCTGTGCCAATACCGGATTCCACGCGTGATCTGTTCGAGCGTCCGATTTTGTGTGCCCTGAGCACGATTAATCCCGATGGGCAACCGCACACTGTCCCCGTCTGGTGCGATTTTAACGGGACGGATGCGCGCGTCAACTGCCCGGCGGCGACCCGAAAAGCCCGCAACATGGCGGTGGGCAGCAAAGTGACGGTGCTGCTGATCGATCAGCAGAGCGCCTTTCACTGGTTGGAGGTCATGGGGCACGTTGCCGAAATCAGGGACGAGGCGCATGGCGCGCGCGACCACATCAACAGCCTTTCGCAGAAATACACGGGCAATGCGGTCTATCAAGGCTTTGGCAACAGCAACGTGGATCGGCTCATGTATATCATCGAACCCGATAAAGTGCATGGCCGGTAATCGGCTAGGACGATGAGGTCGCCTCGTAACCCCAGTAGGCGAATGTTTGAGAAA
>CAWJCH010000009.1:0-140219 GCA_963841205.1 uncultured Chloroflexia bacterium
AGGGCAACTTTCGGGTAACTTGAGCGGGCAGGGTGTAGCCGGCGTGGGCGAACCAAGCGGTGGCGTCCTCGGGGGTGATCGCGCCGACCGCCACGTGCATCGCCTCCCAGAGGGCGTCAAGGGTGCGGGCGCCGAGTCCGCGCAGGATGGCTTTGATCTGTCGAGAACGCCTGCTCGATGGGCGTGCAATCGGGCGAGTACGGCGGCAGGAAGAGCAGCTCGCAGCCGCGCGCGGCAATCGCCTGGCGGATGCTGGCGGCCTTGTGGACGCTCAGATTGTCCAGCACGACCACCTGCCCCGGCCGTAGCGTCGGCCCCAATTCCTCGGTGATGTACCACGCGAAGGTGGCCGTCTCCATCGCCCCCTCGAACATCCAGGGCACGCGCAGGCCGTCGGGCGTCAACGCCGCCACCAGCGTCGTGTTCTTGCCGTGGTTGCGCGGCACGGATCCGCTCGCCCGCCGGTCATGGGGTGCCCAGCCGGAGAGCCGGGTCAAGGCGGTGTGGGTGCCGCTCTCGTCGACGAAGACGAAGTCTTCGGGATGCCGCCGGGCGATGGCCTCGCGCCACGCTGCCCGCGCCGCCTCGTCGCGCTCGCTGGCTGCCAGTGACTTTTTTTATGCGTCCAGCCCAAGCGGCGCAGCGCCCGCCACATCGTCGCCTCGCTCAGGTGCTGCCCCTGGTGCTCGGCCCACCAGGCGCAGTGCTCTAACACGGTCGCATCTGGTTCCGCTTCTAGCCGTGCCCGCAGGAGGGCCTCCTGCTCCGGGCCAATCTGCCGCGGGCAGCCGGGAATGGGCGTGGGCGCCAGCGACCCGGTCTGCTGCTGCCGCACCACGTACCGCTTGACCGCGGACACACTCACCCCAAAACGCCGGGCAGCTTCTCGCATGGGCCGACCCTCGGCCACCACCCGGACCACGCGCTCGCGCAGGTCGCTCGAATAGGCTCGCATGCCCGTCCTCTTCGCAGTATCCGTGCCTTGCCTATCTTCCCGCAAGTTGCTCTAGTACTACAGTGACACTTATAGTGAGAAGGCCCATGAAATCACGATTGGCAGCAAGCGAGATGCGTGCACTACCGAAGCCATCCGTGCCACGTAGTTCCCGGCCTCATGGCAACCGACCTACGACTAAGTGTCGCTGCAGTACTAGAGCGTGTCTGAGAAGGGCACGGATCGTGCGGGGACAGGAGGTGGCGAGCCGGCGGGAGGAGCCACGCGCGCCAGCGAAAGAGGTGCCGTATGCCCCGTCGTCGGTATCCGAGCGATCTGCATGATGCGGAATGGGCGCTGCTCGCCCCCTTGTTGCCCGCGGCCCAGCCGGGCGGGCGGCCGCGCAGCGTGGACCTGCGCGAGATCGTCGATGCCGTCAGCTACTGGCTGCGTGGGGGGGTCGCCTGGCGGGCGCTGCCGCACGACGTCCCGCCGTGCAAGACGGTCTCCCACTACTGGCGGGCCTGGCGGTTGAGCGGCGACTGGGAGCGGATCCACACGATCCTGCGCGAGCGCCTGCGGGTGCACGCGGGCCGAGCCACGACCCCCAGCGCCGGGATTGTCGACAGCCAGAGTGTGAAGACCACGGAAAAAGGGGCCCGCCCAGCTCATCGGGGTTTGACGGCGGCAAGAAAGTGAAGGGGCGCAAACGCCACCTGTTGGTCGAGACGACCGGCCTGGTCGTCAAAGCCCTGGTCCACCCGGCCAACGTGCCCGATGGCGTGGGCGGGCAGCGGTTGCTCGAAGCGATTGCCGACCGGGCGCACGCCCTGCCCCGCCTGCGGCATCTGTGGGTCGATACCGCCTACCAAGGCAGCTTCAAGGAGTGGGTGGAGCAGACGCTGGGCTGGACGGTGGCGGTCGTGCGCAAGCCACGCCGCTGGCGTTGGGTGGGACCGGGGCAGGAGCCGCCGGAGCTGCCGCGGGGCTTCCAGGTGCTGCCGCGGCGCTGGGTCGTCGAACGCACGTTCGGCTGGATCGGGCGCTGGCGTCGCACCAGCAAGGACTATGAGTACCTGCCCACGACCTCGGAGTGCGTCATCTATGCCATCATGACCCGCGTCATGCTGCGACGCCTCGCGACCAGCGAAGGCTAATCCCTTCTCAGACACGCTCTAGTACTGCAGCGACACTTAGCCGTAGGTCGGTTGCCATGAGGCCGGGAACTACGTGGCACGGATGGCTTCGGTAGTGCACGCATCTCGCTTGCTGCCAATCGTGATTTCATGGGCCTTCTGAACGCAAGTGTCGCTGTAGTACTAGTGCTCCGTTCCTCAAAGGCAGTAGATGAAGCGGCGCCGCAGCTTCCGGTGTGAGGGCGGCGGGCGGCCCCAGACCCAGGGCTTGGCCCGCGCGTTGAGGTGCTCGGTGGCCACCCGAGTCGCCAGATCGATCTCCTTGGCATCGGCGAAGGACTGGCCAGCGAGCGCCTCGCGACGGAAAAGCCGCCACCAGCCTTCCTGCAGATTGAGCCAGCAGGCCCCCGTCGGGATGGGGACAGGGTGCACGCGCGGATGCTGTAGCAGCCATTGCTGGATGGGGCCGCTCGTGTGGCTGGAGAGGTTGTCGCTGATCAGGTTGAGGTCGCCGTCGGGATTGGCCGCGTCCAGCAGCGTCAGGAGCGTGAGATAGCCGGCCGTGTTGCGCGAAGGCGCCGTGAAGGTCCGCTCCTGGCCGTCACGCACCCGCAACGCCCCGTAGACCCAGACCTTCTCGGGGCCGCGCCCATAGTCGAGCAGCGCCTTGCGGCGGTGGCCGTCAACGGACCAGCCGGGGGCGGGTGGGAAGCTGCGCGGGATCACCGGCCCCAGTTCGTCGAGGCACAGGGTCGTCGCGCCTGCCGGCGGGTCGGTGTAGCAGGCGACGACTGCCGTCCTTTTGGGGCGAAGTCCTTCGCTCCCTTGGCGCTGCGCGGCGCCCAGGAGCGCGGACGCCGCCAGCGGACGCCTTCCTGGCGCAGGATGCGGCGCACCTGGCGGCGTCCGATCTGGATACCTCGTGCTCGCGCCGCCGCCGCCAAGGTGTCGAGCGACCATTCTGAGGTGTCGCCGCCCTGCGGCTGTGCCGGCGCCAGCGTCCCATCCTCCCAGGTCACCAGCCGGCCGGGCGGCGGGCTCGCCGCCAAGGCGATGAGGACGCTGCGCTCGGCCTCGCTCAGACGTGCCGTACGCCCGCTGCCCGGCTGCATGCCCAGCCCGTCGAGCCCGCGCGCGCCGAAGGCCTGGAAGCGCTCGCGCACCGTCTGCGGATGGCAGCCGAGTTCCTCAGCGATGATCCGGGTGCGCACCCCATCCCAACTGCGGGCGATCATGCGGGCATGCACCACCCAATCGGCGGGGGCATGCTGACTCCGGGCCAAGCGGCGCACCTGGCGTTCTTCCGCGGCATCGACGGGCGGGCGAGCTGCAAGCAATTTGGGCATCGGGCACCTCCTCGCCCCACCGCCCCGCACAATCTATACCCGTCTTGAGGAACGGAGCACTAGACATCTCCATCGTGAACCATTCGACGCAGCCCTCGCCCATCTCCGCGAGCTTCACCGCGTTGTAATAGGCCACGTGTCCGCCGAACATCGTCTTGCCGACGCCGGGGCGTGCCATCACGTACGCCAACTCCTTGCGCCTCAGCCCGACCATGTGACGGTCGAGGCGCTCGAAGCATGACGGCATGCCCAGCGTCAGGCCCGCGCCCTCCACGCCATCGAGGAGTTCGGCCAGCACCTCGTCCATCGTCGCGGCCCAGGATCCGTTGTCGCGCTCCGGCCTTCGACGTGCCACGTCGTGGACGAGCCTCTCCGCCTGTTCTAGCGCCGCGTCGGCGTCGGTCCCGTGGTAGGCACCCCCGGCGATCTTCCCAGCCGCCTCGATGAGCCTGCGCCGCGTGGCGTGGTCTTCCACGATCTTGGCGTAGTGGACGGCGTTCCGGCTGGTCGGCACCTGATTGGCCAGGGAGCCCACGAAGGATGCGCCGCCGATCTCCTTCAGGGAGCCGCGCCGCTCTAGGTCGTCGCAGATGGTGATGAGATCCGCCGCACCTCCCGCCTCGTACAGGGCGCGCACCGACTGGTAGATGGTGCGGTGTGCCTCGATGTAGAAGTCATCGGGCTGGAGGAGGGACGCTATCACCACGATGGCGTCCGGGTCGATGAGGAGGGAGCCGAGCACCCCGGCCTCCGCCTCCACGTTGCATGGTAGCTGCTTCTCGTTGGCCATGTCCTGAAGCTCCTTGTTGTCGTTCGTGTTGGCCAATATCGCGCTACAGTGGACACACTACGGGGACGGCTAGGCGAATGGGTCGGTGGGCGCATGGCTCGCGGTCGGCATCTCACGGCGCGGGGGGCGCCAGTACGTCTGCTGGGGATTCTGACCAGCGGCCATCGGCAAGCTCTGGGACGGCGGAGGCGTCTGCGCCTTACTGAGCCAGTTGTGCAGAAATAGGATGTTCATGGCCCGCTTCCCGCCCTTGTTCTTCGCGGGGTCAGCGAGCCATGCGGCGGCGAGTTCGGCCTGAAGCACTAGCTCGTCGTCACCGAGGTGGGCGTATTTCTTCACGAGGTTGGCCAGGGAGGTGGCGGGCGCCGCGAGCTTGGCGGCCTTGGCGATGCGCGAGCAGATGAGTGAAGTCACTTCGGCTACTGCTGGCGCGCTAGCGCCCTGTGCCTCACCCGTGGAAGCATCCTCGGAGGAGGAGGAGAAGGAGGAGGAGTATTCTCTTTGGTTAGTATGGTTAGACGCGCGCACGTGAGGGACGTGCCGCGATGCCGGAATATTTGCGCCTTCGCGGGCCTCCTCCGTCGTCGGCTCCGTGCTCGAAATGTCACCCTTTAGGTCCTCAAATGTCACCCTTTCGCTCGCGCCCATGCTCGAAATGTCACCTTTTACTCCACAAAGGGTGACGTAACTATGTCACCCTTTAGATGAATGGATGACATAGCCATGTCACCCTTTAGAGAGATGGCCTCAACGTCATCCCTCCGCGCGTCCGCTCCCGCGTAGGCGGGTTTGCAGCGTCCGTTTTCGAGGTGGATGTCGTAGACGCCCACACGCCCACGTCCGCCCGCCGTGTTGCCACTCCTGACGATGATGCGGTGCGCTTCGAGCGCGTGGAGGATGCGCTGCACCTGACGCTCGCTATAGCCCGTCTTCCACGCTAGAAGCTCGACGCCGGGGTGCGCGTTGCGCCCCATGTGGTCGGCATGGTCCGCCAGCGCCAGCAGGACCGATTGTCGTGGTGCGGAAGGTCGAGATCCCACACCTGCCCCATCAATTTCGCGCTCACGGCTATGCCTCCGCAGGCTTCTCAACAAACGTCCAGCGGAAGTAGGTATCGAAGTCCGGGCCAACCTTGTAGAGGTCGTCGCCACCGGACGCGCGCTGGAGGATGCCCGACTGCACCATCGCCTCCAGCGTCTCGCTGAATCCTGGGAGGTATGTACTCAAATCGCCGTCGAGGTATTCCGCGAAGATTTGGTCGTAGGTGAAGCTGAACATTACGGGGTCGTCGGTGCGGCGGCGCATCCATGTCACCACCGCGATGACGCGCCCGGCTACCTCGGCGTCCGAGACGTAGCGTTCGCCGCCTTCCGACGCCCCAGAGATGGACGTTAGATAGGCCGACATGGCATTGAGCGGAAGATAGTCGTCCCCTATCTCCTCATCGTTCGGCCCCACCTGCGGCACTCCCAACCAAAGCGCCGCGTCTACTTCTACGTTGCCCGGCTTCACCGAGCGCCTTGCCCGCATCCCCATATCGCTATCCTCACGCACTACCAAGCATCCAAGTAACCCAAATGTGTTGACGCCAATCACGCCGCCGTGCGCGCTTGCTTCAGCGCCGCCTTCAGTTTCGCCTCGGCCTCTTCCCGCGTTTTGCCGTAGAAGCTGACGCGCCTGCCGTCGATGTGGGCGCGACCTTGCCAACGCCCATCTCCGCGGAGAAGGATGCTGCCCGTGCCCCTGGTCCTGTGGGTGCGGAAGCTACGCGCCTGACGGCCAATCGCGGCACGGTCGATGTCGTTGACGCCGGGAGGGCGGAGGAGGTAGGATGCCGCGCTCCTGAGCGCCTTGGGGTTGTCGCGGAAGAAGCCAAGTCCCGTGTTGCAATGGCCGCAGATTAACCCGCGCTCTTTGCCCGTCTCGTGGTCGTGATCGATCACCAGCACCTCGCGCCTGAAGCAGATGACGCACGTGCCCTTTAATACCCCCACTCGGTCCATGACGGCCCCGCCCTTCTGTGCCTCAGCAATCGATCAGGTAACCCATTTGACCTGACGACGAAATTGACGACACCACGCAAAACCGACTACGCACCGGCCCTGGCCAAAAACGGCCTTGTATTCCGGGTTAGTGGACCATGTGAGGCCGTGCTAGGCCCGGAATAGCCGGGTATACTACAATAGGCGGGTGTGCCTTTCGCCTGGGCGCGCATTGCCTCCGCATGCCACGTGCACGTCGGGTGAGCGAGCGCTAGGCGCTAGATTGACTCCGAAACATTCGAGGAGAGTAGTACGGTGTCCTCTCGTTCTTCACGCGCCGCCAAGGGCGCTACCCCGACGGCCGCCTCCGCGACCGAGCGCTCGCCGCTTGCCACGAGCCTGCGCAGCGCGACCTGCGGCGAGCTGACGGCAGCCAATGTGGGCCAGAGCGTCATCCTCGCTGGCTGGGTCGCCCGACGCCGCGACTACGGGCAGCTCATCTTCATCGACCTGCGCGACCGGCATGGGGTGACGCAGATCGTCTTCGACCCCGAGCGTTCGCTGGAGTCCGCCGCCGCGCATGCCATCGCCAAGGAGGCGCGGTCGGAGTACGTGCTGATGGTGGAAGGGGTCGTAGCGCGGCGGCTGGAGGGCAAGGAGAATCCGAACCTGAGCACCGGCGCGATCGAGGTGGAGGCGCACGCGGCGACGGTGCTGAACACCGCCAAGGATTTGCCCTTCCCCATCAACGACCGCGTGACGGCGGACGAGGCGCTGCGCCTGCGCTACCGCTACCTGGACCTGCGCCGCGACTCGATGCGCGCGAATGTCGAGCTGCGCCACCGCGCCGTCAAGCAGATCCGCGACTACATGGACGAGCGCGGCTTCCTCGAAGTGGAGACGCCGATCCTGACCAAGAGCACGCCGGAGGGCGCGCGGGACTACCTGGTCCCGAGCCGGCTCTATCCGGGCGAGTTCTACGCACTGCCGCAGGCGCCGCAGCAGTTCAAGCAGCTCTTGATGGTGGCGGGGATCGACCGCTACTTCCAGATCGCGCGCTGCTTCCGCGACGAAGACCTGCGCGCCGACCGCCAGCCGGAGTTCACGCAGCTCGACGTCGAGATGTCGTTCGTCGCCGAGCCGGACGTGATGAACCTGATCGAAGGGCTGCTGATCGAGGTGATCCAGCAGACGACGACGAAGCGCATCAAACAGGTGCCGTTCCCGCACATCACCTTCGACGACGCGATGCGATTCTACGGCATCGACCGGCCCGACATCCGCTTCGAGATGCTGCTGACCGAGCTCGATGCGGAGACGGCGCGGGCGGGCGGCTTCGCGGTCTTCACGAGCGCGCTGGAGAAGGGCGGCATCGTCAAGGGGCTGCGCGTGCCGGGCTTCGCCGGGGCGACGCGCAAGGAGACCGACGAGCTGCAAGACTTCGCGCGGCAACTGGGCGCGAAGGGGCTGGTGACGCTGGCGCTGACCGCCGAGGGGCCGAAGGGTCCGCTGACGCGGGCGCTCCCCGAGGCGGACCTCCAGCGGCTGGTGGCGGCGATGGGCGGCGAGACGGGCGACCTGCTCTTCTTCGTGGCCGACGACGCGAAGGTGGTCAACGACGTCCTCTGGCGGCTGCGCATCCGTATGGGCGAGCGCATGGGGCTGATCGACCCCAACGAACTGGCGCTCTGCTGGGTGGTGGACTTCCCGCTACTGGAGACCATCGAGGAGAACGGCACGGTGCGCTACCACGCGACGCACAATCCGTTCTCGGGCATGAAGCCGGGCGAGGAGCCGCTGCTGGATACAGACCCGCTGGCGGTGACGGCGCGACAGTATGACATCATCTGCAACGGTTACGAGATCGGCGGCGGCAGCATCCGCATCAACGTCCCGGACTTGCAGCGCAAAGTCTTCCAATTGCTTGGCCTGAATGACGAGCAGATCGCGGAGCAGTTCGGGCACATCCTGGAGGCGTTCGAGTACGGCGCGCCGCCGCACGGGGGCATCGCGCTGGGCATCGACCGGCTGGTGATGCTGCTGGCCGGCGGGGAGACGATCCGCGACGTGACGGCTTTTCCAAAGATGCAGAACGGGCAGGATGCGCTGATGCGCGCACCCTCGCCGGTCACGGATGAGCAGCTGCGCGAGTTGCACCTGCGCCTGCGCGAGCCGGAGAAGGAGAAGCGATAGGGAGCGGAGGGCAGACTCACCGCCGCGGCGCAGAGAGCACAGAGGTGCGCAACGGGCAGTGGATGGCGCGACGCTGAGAACCCTGCCAGAATGCCGAGGCCACTCCCTGGGCCTGGGAAGGTGCGGGTATGCTGGGATTCGACTTGCTCTGCAGGGCGTAGAACCGTCGCGCTTTCTGAGAGAACCCACCGCCTCATGGCCGGGCTTTCGCCCAAGGTGCGGGCGCCTGCGCGGCCATGAAGGCTTGTCGGCGGTTAGGTAGCCTGCGCCAGTATGCGGCTCACCATGCCAGCGTCGATGAAGACGCCGGACAAGGCGAGCGCTTGCAACAGCACGCCAATCACCGGCTCGACGTCGACGCGCATCGGCAGCACGCGCGGCAAGATGTCGCGGACGTGATCGACGATCGCGCTTTCGAGCACCGTCGTCGGGTGTCGGAACACGCCACCAGCCAAGACCAGCGGGAACGATGTCCGCTCTAGCCCTACCCTGCGCGCCGCCACGACCGCGATTGCGCCGAGCGCCGCGCCGTGCTCGCGGACCACGCGCCGCGCCACCAAGTCGCCGGCGTGCGCCTCGTCGAGCAGGATCGGCGTCAGGGAGTCGACGGGGGGCGGCGCGGGATGCAGCCGATTGTGGAAGAGGTGCAGCACGTCTTCCACCGCACGCACGCCAAAATGCTCCAGCACGCGTGCGGTGAGCGTCGTCGGCGGCTCGATGCCGAGGTACGCCCGATAGACGGCGAAGAGCGTCTTCTGGCCGAGCTGGCTGCTGCCCTGCGCCTCGTCTTGCCAGAAGCTGCTGTGCCAGATGCGCCCATCGGGAGAGCGCGCGCCGGTCGCCGCGCCCGTCCCGCAGACGATCGAGACGCCGATCGCATCCGGCGAGGCGACATTGAGCACGCCGAGCGCATCGTTCTGCGCCACGACGATGCGGCCCATGCGGCGCTCGGTCATCGCGTCGCGCCAGAAGGCGATATCCTCCGGCCAGTCCGCGCCGGCCATGTTGAAGACACTGGCCGCGAGCGACGAAGGCGAGGTGTGTGCCGCCACCAGCGCCGCCGCCACCGTGCTCTCGACGTTCTCCAGCGCCGCGGCGGCAGAGTCGTGAGCGTCGTGGGCCTCCGCCGCGACGACATTATAGATGTCGCTACATCCCCCGCGACCCATGCCGAGAATGACGCCGTCGAGCGAGGCAACCAACGCGAGCGTCTTGGTGTTGCCGCCGTCGACGGCCAGGACACAGTCCATACGAGGTATCTCCACCCGACATGCGGCAGTACACATCGCGAGTGATAAGAAGCTGAGACGATCCGTGGCTGATGCAGCCTCGTCCTAGCCGGAGTCGGAGACAGAGTCGGGGCTAGGCGTTGGGCCGGGCGTCGGCGGTGCGGCGGCGCGATCTGCCACGATGGTCACGCCCGAGACGCGCTGCAAGAACGAGGCGGGCACGTCGGGAGTCACCGGACCGGCGATCGTGCGGCGCAGGATATCGCGTTTGTGCTCACCGGAGACGAGGACAATCTTCATCTTCGCCGCGAGCAGGTTCGCCATACCGCAGGTCAGCGCGCGCAGGGGTACGGCGCCGGCGCTGCCCCAGTACGTCGCGTTGGCGACGCGCGTCGCGTCGGTGAGTTGCACGACTCGCGTGGGCGCGTCTGGATCGGCGGGCGGCTCGTTGAAGCCGACGTGGCCGTTCTCGCCCAACCCCAGCACGAGGAGGTCAAGCCCTCCTGTGGCCCGCAGCCCCTCGTCATACGCGGCGCAGGCGGCAGCCGGATCGGCGGTGTCGCCGGGCAGCCACGTCACCTGGCGCGCCGCGATATCGAGCGGATCGAGGAATGCGCTCGTGATCCAGTTGGCGAACGAGCGCGGATCATCGGGCGCCACGCCGAGGTATTCGTCGAGCTGGAAGACGCGCAGCCTCGACGTGTCGAACACCTCGCGCCGGTGGAGCGCGGCAAGCTCGCGATAGAATCCGGCGGGCGTCGCGCCGGTGGGCACGGCGAGGCTGGCGAGGGGATTCGCCCGCAGCGCGTCGGCCACCTGCCGGGCGGCCATCCAGCTCAGCTCATCATAGTCTTCGGCAACCAGTAGGTGCATGTGGCGTGACGTCTCCTAGTGAAGCAGGCGTTCGGGCAGATAGTGCTGGTGCGCGGCGGCCAGCTCGTCGTAGATCGACTCGGCCGTGTGCAGCGAGAAGACCAGCGGATGGCTCGCCAGCGCCCGGACGGCATCGAGGCGCGAGCCGCTCCAGGCGGCCTCGGCGGTCAGCGCCTGGTATTCGCCGAGCATCTTCACCAGCCCGACGACGTGGCGCGGCAGGTGGCCCATCGCCAACGGCTGGATGCCGTTGCGGTCCACGTAGGCGATCGTCTCGACCACCATGTCGTCGGGCAGATCGGCGACGGAACCGTGATTCGGCGTGTTGACGTACCACGTCTCGCGGCGGTCGTTGTAGATCGCGTCCATCACGTCGATGCCTAGCTCCAGCTCGTTGATGCCGCCACGCGAGCGGTCCGGATCGAGTTTGGGCTCGTCGCGCGCGGCCTGTTCGCGATAGTGCGCCCAGTAGTCCGGCACGCTCGCCATGATGTCCTGCGCGCGGGTCGTCGGCTTGGCCAGGAGCTCCGCCAGGATCTCCTCTTTGAAATAGTAGTACTGGAAGTAGGAGCTGGGCAGCGAATCCATGCGGCAGGCCAACTCCAGCAGGCGCAGCTCCTCGACCGGCGCGGCGGGATCGTCGCGCAGGCGCTCGAAGCCTTCGCGCAGCAGCGGCATCACGTCGTGCCCGTCGTAAAGGTGACGCACCGACCACGAGCCGTGGTTGAGGCCGATGGAGACGGCGTCTAGCCGGTCGGGATCGAGTCCCACCAGCGAGACGTACTCGCGGTTGGTGACGATCGGTCCTTCGCAGAGCGAGACCGTCGGGATCGCCGTGTGGTGTGTGACCGCCTCGGAGACGATGTTGACGGGATTCGTGTAGTTGAAGAGCCGCGCGTCCGGGCAGACTGCCTCCATATCCTCGATGATGCCCTTCATCGTCTGGATCGAGCGCAGCGCCATGAAGAAGCCGCCCGGCCCCTGCGTCTCCTGCCCGATGACGCGGTGCTTGAGCGGGATGCTCTCGTCTAGGTAACGCGCCTCGAAGCCGCCGGGACGGAAGCTGGTCAACACGGCATCGCAGCCGCGCAGGCCGTCGCGCCGGTCGGTCGTCGCGGAGATCGTCAGGTCGAGTCCGCGGGCACGCGCCATCTTCCGCGCGATCGTTGCCACCACATCCAGCCGCTCGGCATCGAGATCGATCAGCACGACCTCGGAGCCATCGAACGACCGGCCCTGCTCGATGAATGAGGCCATCGTGCCCGCGGCGCGGGTGCTGCCGCCGCCGATGTAGGCTAGTTTGATGCGTGCCATGACGCAGGCTCCTCCTCCCGCTAGTCCGGTTGTCGTGTTGATTGCTTGGTGACTGCAGCATGCGCGCCGGTTGCGGTCGCGCCGTCGCCGTAGAGGAAGCAGTTCGTCCAGCGGCCACCGCCGAGATCGGTGCGCGCGGGGAAGCGCTCGCGGCAGACCGGCATGACGTGCGGGCAGCGCGGGTGGAAGCGGCAGCCGCTCGGCGGCATGATCAGGCTGGGGATCTCGCCGCGCGCCTGGAACGGCGCCTCCACGGTGCGATTGGGGTCGGGCGCGGCCGAGACGAGCAACTGCGTATAGGGGTGCTTCGGGTGCTGGATCACCTCGTCGCTGGGGCCGCCCTCCACGGTCTGCCCGGCGTACATCACCAGCGTGTCTTCGGCGAAGTAGCGCGCGCTGGCGATGTCGTGCGTGATGAAGAGCACGGCGAGCTGCTCAGTGTTCTTCAGCCGCAGCAGCAGGTTGAGCATGTCTAGCCGGATCGAGACGTCGAGCATCGAGACCGGCTCGTCGGCCAGCAGGACGCTGGGCCGCACGGCGAGCGCGCGGGCGATGGCGACGCGCTGGCGCTGCCCGCCGCTGAGCTGGTGCGGGAATTTCGAGATGAACTGCTCCGCCGGGCTGAGGTTCACCTTGTTGAGCAGTGAGAGCACCTGCTCGGTCTCTTGCTCGCGCGTGCGGGCGTGGCCGTAGATGCGTAGCGGGCGGCTGAGGTGGTAGCGCACGCTGTGCGTCGGGTTGAGCGACGAGAAGGGATCTTGCAGGATCAGTTGGACGCGGCGGCGATAGGCGAGCACCGTGGCGCGCCGGTTGCTCTTCACGGCGGCGCCCGTGAAGCATATCTCTCCCGCCGTCGGCTCGTAGAGCCGCGCCAGCATGCGCGCCACGGTGGTCTTCCCGCTGCCGCTCTCGCCGACCAGTGCCAGCGCCCGGCCCGGATGCAGCGCGAGCGAGACGTCCTCCACCGCGTGCAGCACCTGCCGCGCCGCGCCTGGGCGGTGCTGCCGTACGGGGAAATACTTGCGGAGGTTGACGGCCTCAAGCACCTGCGGCGCGCCCGCTGTAGCGCTCGGCGAGGGCGTTCTTGACGCCGCTGGATGTACCGGGGGCTCGGCGCTCATCGCGCGCTCCTTTCGACCGGATCGAGCGCGTAGGCCGTCGAGTAGGCCACGGCGAAATCGGCGTTGGTTGGCGCCTCCGCCGTGGTGTGGCGCGGGTCATAGAGGTGGCAGGCGACCTGTTGGGCGTCTGACGCGGAGGTTGCCGGGCGCAGCATCGGGAGCTCGTTCCGGCACGGCGCGAAGGCCAGCGGACAGCGCGGATTAAAGGAGCAGCCCAGAGGCGCGCCGCGCAGATCGGGGGGCGAGCCGGGGATGCCGGTCATGACGCGCCGCTCGCCGTGGATCGTGGGGAACGAGTTGAGCATGCCGTAGCTGTAGGGGTGGCGCGGGTGCTGCTTCAGTTCGTCGCGCGTCGCCAGCTCCACGACGCGCCCGGCGTACATGATCGCCACCGTGTCGGCCAGCTCGAGCAGCAGCGAGAGATCGTGCGTGATGAAGATAACCGAGAACTCGAGCTCTTTGCGGAGCGCGATGATCTCCAGCAGTATCTCGCGCTGCACCACGACGTCGAGCGCCGTCGTCGGCTCGTCCATGATGATGACTTCGGGACCGAGCGCCAGGGCGATGGCGATGATCGCGCGCTGGCGCATCCCGCCGCTCAGTTCGTGCGGATAGCTGTGCAGGCGATCGGGCGCGATGCCCACCAGGCGCAGCAATTCGACCGCGCGGGCCCGTCGCTGGCTCCGCGTCATGTCGGGCCGGTGCGCGCGGAAGACGTCCATGATCTGCGTGCCGATGTCGATCACCGGATTGAGGGCATTCATCGCGCTCTGGAAGACGATGGCGAGCTCCTTCCAGCGCAGCGCCCGCAACTGCCCGTCCGACACCTTCAGCACGTCGATGGCCTGCGACGCGAGGGCCGCCACGCCGGTATCGAGCTGTTGCGGCAGGCGTGGGTGGTAGAGCACCTCGCCGCCGGTGATCTCGGCAGGGGGACGTAGCAGCCGCGTGATCGCGTAGCCCAGCGTCGACTTGCCGCTGCCACTCTCGCCAGCCAGCCCCAGAATCTGCCCGCGCTGCAGAGTCAGGTTGATGTCGGTGAGCGCGTGGACGGTGCCGCTCTCGGCGCCATAATCGACGCTGACGTGGCGGATCTCCAGCAGCGGCGCTAGCGTGATGCGGAATGGGGTGCTGCTCACTGGGCTGCTCACTGGGCCGCCCCCTTCTGCTGCCTTCAGTACGCGCGGGAGCTTGACTGTGCGCAAGCGGGGGTTGGCGATCTCGTCGATGCCGAAGTTCATGAAGGCCAGGCCGGCGCCGAGCAGCGCGATGCAGAGGCCCGGCGGCACGAACCACCACCAGTAGCCCAGCGCCAGCGCGTCCTGGTTGCCCGCCCAGTAGAGCATCGTGCCCCAGCTCACGCCGCCCAAGTCGCCCAGCCCGAGGTACTCTAGGCCGGCCTCGGCCAGGATGACGTAGATAATCGTGCCTAGCAGCTGGGCCACCACGACGCCGATCTCGTTGGGGAAGATCTCGAAGAAGACGATGCGCCAGGTCGGCTCGCCGGCGGCTTTGGCCGCCGTGACGAACTCGCGGTTGCGCATCGAGAGCGTCTGCGCGCGCAGCACCCGCGCGCCCCACGACCAGCCGGTGATCGTCAGCACGAAGCCGATGGTCAGCGGACCCTTGTAGGGCAGGAAAGACGCCAGCACGATGGCCAGCGGCAGCGCGGGCAGCACCAGGAAGACGTTCGAGAGCACTGAGAGCGTCTCGTCGCTCCAGCCGCCGACGTAGCCGGAGATGAGGCCGACGACGACGGAGATGATCGTAGCGATGATGCCGGTGATGAAGCCGAGCGCGACCGAGACGCGCGTGCCGACCACGAGCTGCGCGAGTACGTCTTGCCCGTAGCTCGTCGTGCCGAGCAGGTGCGCCGCCGACGGGCTGGCGCTCAGGTCGGACCCGAAGGCGTTGACGTCGGACGGCACGAAGAACGGACCCACCAGCGCGAGCAGAACGAAGAAGAGCACGATCACGAGGCCGATCGTCACCTTGGTGTTGGCGGTGGCCGCGCGCCAGAAGCTGCGTAGGCGTACGCCGGCGATCGGCTCGCTGGTGGACTCGACGGGTATCCGTGAAGCGGTCATCGCTGCCTAGCTCCTCTCGCTGCGCACGCGCGGATCAAGGACGACGTAGACGAGGTCGGCCAGGAAGTTCGCCGCCAGCACCGCCACGGTAATGATCAGGAACAAGCCCTGAATCTCGGGATAGTCCTTGTTCTGCACGGCCTGCAGCAGCGCGTAGCCGATGCCGGGATAGTTGAAGACGATCTCGGTGAGCAGCGATCCGCTGACGACGAAGCCCAGCGAGAGCGCGAAGCTGGTGATGTTGGGCAGGATGGCGTTGCGCGCGGCGTAGGTGGTCATCACGCGCCAGCGCGAGAGGCCCTTGGCCTCCGCCATGAGGACGTAGTCCTCCGAGAGCGTGCTGATCATGGTGTTGCGCATACCGAGCATCCACCCGGCGATCGAGCCGACGACGATGGTGAACGCGGGTAGGATCGCGTACTGCGCGGCGGAGAGGAAGAAGCCGAGATCCCAGCTCGGCGTATAGGCGTAGATGTCGTAGCCGCCGTTGGAGGGGAACCAGCCGAGGGTGTACCCGAAGACGAAGACCAGCGCCAGGGCGAACCAGAAGTAGGGCACGGCGGAGATGAAGGTGAAGGCGGGCATCAGGACGGTGTCCATCTTAGAGCCGCGCCACCACGCCACCGCGATGCCGAGGAAGGTGCCGATCACGAAGCTGAGGATCAGCGCGACGCCGACGAGCAGCAACGTCCACGGTAGGTCGCGGGCGATCACCGACGTGACCGGCTCGAAGCTACTGAACGAGGTGCCGAGGTCGGCGTGGGCCGTATTGTTGAGGTATTGCAGGTACTGGTTGAGAAGCGGATCGTGGGTGATGCCGTACTGGATCTCCAGCGCGTGCAGCGCCGCCGGCGAGATGCGCCCGTGCATGCGGGCGAGCAGCGCCTCGGCCGGGTCGCCGGGCGCGAGGCGCGGGATGAAGAAATTGATCGTTACGGAGGCCCAGAGCGCGACGAGGTAGAAGCCAAGACGCCGGATCAGGTGACGCACGCTCCGCCTCCTCCCGAGAAACCGCGCCCGGTCGATGCCGCAGACTCGCCGGCGGGCCGCGGCGAAGCTCCACGGGGCGGGCTCGACCGCTTCCGCCCCAGGAGAGACCCGCTGTGCCGCTATTGGTGGAGGTTCAGCAGCACGACCTCGTCATCGGGATAGGTGTAGGGTGAGGGCTCGGCGTAGAGGTTGCCCGTGTCCGGCCAGCCGACGTATTTGAGCGTGTTGTACTCGTACCAGTAGGGCTCGTTCACCAGGAAGATCACGGGCACCTGCTCGACGGCGATCTTCTCGATGCCGTACATGTCCTTCTGCTGCGTCGCCAGGTCGGCGGTGCTGTTGTACTCGTTGAGGAAGGCGTCGGTCGCCGAGTCGGACCACCGCTCGAAGTTGCCGCTGGCCGTCTCGCCGACCGGCGCGGAGTTGCCGCTGGCGAAGAGCGCGCTGTAGATGTAGTACGGCGTCGGCCCCGGCGTCTCGTACCAGATCGTCATGTCGTAGTTGCCGTTCTCGATGTCGCCCTGCACCGTGTCGGGCTGGTTGTCGGTGACGTTGACCTGGATGCCGATGGTCTTCAGGTCGCTGGTGATGATCTGGTAGTCGGTGTCCCAGTCGGTGTAGCCGGAGACGCCGTCGATGGTGATCGAGAGCTTCTTGCCGTCGGATCCCACCAAGATGCCGTCGGAGCCCTTGGTATAGCCCGCGCTGGCGAGGAGCTGCGACGCCTGCGCGTCATCCACCGTGAAGGCGGCGTTGGCGTAGGTCGGGTCGAGGAACTGCTGGTTAGCCGGAAGGATCAGTCCGGTGGGATGGGCGACGGGCTCGTAGCCGCTCTCACCGACGGTCGAGATCTTGCTGCGGTCGATCGCCAGGTTGATCGCCTTGCGCACGGCGAGCTGGTTGAACGGCGCCCGCGTCAGGTTCATGAAGAGGATCAGCGGATCGCTGGGCGGGAAGTTGTAGTGGTTGTGCGCCGGGTCGCGCTGGATGAAGGTCTTGTTGACGTCGGGGGTGAAGAGGCCGTTCCAGTCGGTCTGGTCGGTGTCCATCGCCGGCTCGGCGGTGGTGTTGCCGTTGAAGGCGGGGAAGCGGATCTCGGGCACGATAGGTTTGCCTGGCTGCCAGTAGTGCGGGTTCTTGACCAGATCGATCAGCTGCGGCGTGAACGACTTGAAGATGAAGGGGCCGGTGCCCACGGGATTCGCGTCGACGTATTTGGTGGGGTCGCCGACGCTGGCCCAGATGTGCTGTGAGACGATCCAGGTCTGACCGGCCAGCAGCCAGAGGATCGAGCTGTTCGGCGAGGTCAGCGTCACCACCACGGTCTCCGCGTCGGGCGTCGCCACCTGCTGGATCGAGCTGGCGATGCCGAGATAGTCCGCCGCGGGGTACTGGTTGATCACGTTCAGCGAGAAGGCGACGTCGGCCGAGGTAAATGGCTTGCCGTCCGACCAGGTTACGCCGGGGCGCAGCTTGAAGGTGATCTGGGAGGCGTCGCTGGAAAAGGAGTAGGATTGTGCCAGCCACGGCTTGATGCTGCCGTCGGCGCGGTTGAAGAAGAGCAGCGTCTCGTAGATCGGGCCGAACTGGCCGTAGCTGTTGACCGCGCCGTTGAGGAAGGGATTGAAGTTCTGCACGAGGTCGCCGCCGGTGTTGGGGACGATGATCAGCGGCTGCGGCGGGCCGTTGCGCTTGGTCTGATTGGCGCTGGTGCAGGCGGAGAGCACCAGCGAGAGCAGCACGAGGGCCACGATGCCGATGGTGCCGAGCCGGGTTGCGCGCGGGGAGTGACTGCGAGGACTCACGACACACCTCCAGCTTGAGTGGGCACAGACGGCGTGCCCAGCTTCCGGGCGAGCGACGATGCCTCACAGGCTCGGCTCTGAGCCTGCTTCCATCGAGGCGCGAAGGGGTTCGAGGGCGTTGGTCGCGGTGGATGCTCCCGCCCCGCAGGAGCTGCGGACGATCAGCGTGGTGGGAAGGACCACCACCTCGGGGGCGACGGCGCGGCGGTCGGGGGATCGCGGGCGCTCGAGATCGGCGTCGGCGAGCTCGGAGAGGTGCGCGAGGAGGAGCCGCATGCCCTCGCGCCCCATCTCGAAGGCCGGCTGGCGCACGGTCGTCAGCGGCGGCAGGATGTGCGCCGAGGGCGCGTCGTCGTCGAACCCGACGAGGGCGACGTCGTTCGGCACGTCCAGGCCGCGCTCTTCGGCGGCGCGCATCACGCCGTACGCCATCTGATCGGCGGCGGCGAAGATGGCGGTCGGGCGCGTCGCCGCGGGCAGGTCGAAGAGCTGTTGCGCGCGGAGGTAGCCGGACTGCGGCAGGAAATCGCCCTCCAGGATCAGGTCGTCGTCCGGCACGATGCCCGCCTCCGCCAGCGCGCGCAGGTAGCCGTGGTGGCGATCGTGCGAGACGAGGTAATCGCGCGGGCCCTGGATGTGGGCGATGCGCCGGTGGCCGAGCGCGATCAGGTGGCGCACGGCGGCGAGCGCGCCCGTCTCGCTGTCGGCGCGCACCCACGAGGTCGTCTGCGCCTGTTGATCGTCGATGATGACGACGGGGACGCCCTGCTCGTGCAGCCCGGTCAATTGCGCCGAGATCAGCGGGCCGGGGTAGACGGCGAGCAGCCCGGCGGTCAGTTGGGTAGAGAGCAGGCGGTTCACCACCTCGCGGCGGTCGCGGTGGAGGTCCTCGTCGTTGAAGGTGTAGAGCACCAGTTCGTAGGAGGTCTGCCGCAGCATGTCGGTGACGCCGCGCACGAGATCGGCGAGGATCGGCCAGGTGAAGACGGGCACCAGCATGCCGACCAGCCGCGCGCGCCCGGCGGCCAGCCCCGCCGCCGCGATGCTGGGCACGTAGCCGTGCTCTTCGATCACCGTGAGCACGCGCAGGCGCGTCGCGCGGTCGACGTCGTGGCGCTGGTTGAGCACGCGCGAGACCGTGGCGCGCGAGACGCCGGCGAGCTGCGCGATGTCTTCGATGGTGAGCTTCTTGGCCATCGTTGTCCTGCCCGTGATGCGCTGACGCGCGATGCCGCTTAGTGAGATCGTTCACGGGATCGATTCCGGGATCGCTCTCGGAGGCAAAGATACCTGCACGCCTCACGCTTGTCAAGGGGCGGTCGCGTTTCCGTGTCGGACGAGCGGCCCGAGCGCGGCGCCAAGGCGTCGCCGAAGGACCCGCTGATGGCCGAGCGTCATTTACGCGGCACTGCGGACGTGAACGGCCACGAGCCGACGCCGGGATATCGAGGTGACATGCTCCCCAGCCCTAATGAACATTGACGACCAAAGCGGGTAATCACGCGCTACGGAGGACGTACGCCAGATGGCCATCACCGATGAGGCCAGTGTAGCGGAGCAAAGCCTGCGAGCCCGAGGCAAACTGATCGAAGAAGGCGTTGACGCGCGCCCGCAGCGTGCGCCAGTCGTCGGTCAGGTGGTGCAGCTTCAGCACGTCCTGACGCAGCCAGCGCCAGAGCTTCTCGATGGGATTGAGCCAGGGGGCGTAGGTCGGCAGCCACACCGGTTCGAGCCGTGGCAAGGCCGCCAACACCGCCTGGACGTCGTCATGGTGGTGAATGGACCAGTTGTCCTGGACCAGGTAGACGCGCTCGACCCCGGCGTAGGTCTGGTCCAGTTGCTGATAGAAAGCGGCCACCTGCCGGCGGCCGACCAGGTAGTTGTCCAGGTAGTGCACCTGGCCGGTCAGCGCGTTGAGCGCGCCGATGAGGCGCTGTTGGCGGTTCGTGGGGCCGGCGCAGCGGGCCAGCGTCGGGGCCGCGGGAGCGCCCAGCATCCAGTCGGGCGCGGCCTCCGGCCAGCGGTAATAGCCCATCTCGTCGACGAACACCAGGGCAACGGCCCCCGGCTCCCGCGCCGCGGCCCGCAGGCAGCGCTCCAGGTGCGCGACCTTGGGCAGGTAGTCCGGGTCGGGGCTGTACTGCTGGAGGCGAGCCATGCGCAGCCGCAGTCGGCAGCGCTGCAGCACCCGCCAGATCCCGCTCAGACTGTAGGGGGCCATGGCGGGGACCGAGACGCGGATGGTGCGCAGCGTCCAGCGACTGGGCGGCGGGCTACTCGCCGTCGCTCCCGCCTCCTGGCGTGCGGCCTCGCCTGGTGGCTGATGCAGCCGCTGCACGAGGGCCTCCTTCTGCGCGGGGTCGAAGACGCCTCCGGCGATTCCCGCCCTGCACATGCGCGAGCAGGCCCGCCAGCCCATCGGCTTGGTAGTGGGCCAGCCAGCCGTACACCGTATCGGGCTGCCGCCGTTTCAGGAGTCCCTGGCGGGCGACCGCATACGGGGCGGTGCCCTGGGCGATCTTCAGCAGCGCGGCGCACCGCTCCCGCACATACGGACGCGGGTTATGGTCCCGGTGGGTCTCCAACTCCTGCTGCTGCTCCCAACTCAACGCTACCATCCGCCGCGAAGCCATCTTACCTACCTCCTGCTCGGTCTGCGTGCCTGGCTTTACTTCATCACTACCCGTTTTGCTTGTCAAACTTCATAAGGGAAGGGGCTTCTCGGTTCAGCGCCGCAGCCAACGCCGCGACTCCCCGAAGGGCCTGCCCGGCCCGTAAAATATTCTGCGCCGCGTTTGCGTCACGGTCCAACACCAGGCCACAGGACGGGCAGACGTGCGTGCGCACACTCAGGCTCTTGGCCACGCGTTCACCACATCCTGAACACTGCTGGCTGGTGTTGGCAGGGTTCACCGCGATCACCCGACGCCCGGCGCATGCTGCCTTGGCCGCGAGGATGGCGCGGAACTGGCCCCAACCGGCATCCGAGATGCCCTTGCTGAGATGGTGGTTCCGCACCATGTTGGCGACCCGCAAGTCTTCTAGGGAGATCGTGTCGTGGTCTCCGAGCAACGCCAGCGCCGCTTTGTGGTGGAAGTCAGCACGCTGCCGCTGGATCGTCTGATGTGCTTTGGCGAGCCAACCCACCGCCTTGCGTCGCCGGTTGCTCCCCTTCTCGCGGCGCGACCCCCGCCGTTGAGCCTTGGCAAGCCACCTCTCAGCCTTGCGATAGTGGCGCGGATTCTCCACCACCTGCCCATCCGCGGTGATGAGGAACACCTTCAATCCAACGTCTATGCCCGTCTCTTTGCCAGTCGCGGGAAGCGGCTCAGTGGGCACGTCGGCGCAGGAGATACAGGCGTACCAGCCATCCGCTTCCCGGCGGATCGCGACCGTCTTAGGAGTGCCCTGGAGCGGACGATGCAATCGGATGGGCCTGCGCCCGATCTTCGAGAGGCTGAGCACGCCGCCATCCAGCACGGCACCATTGCCGAATTGGGGATAGGTGAAGGAGGTATACCGGTTGCGCCCCTGGAAGCGTGGGTATCCCGGTGTCTCGCCCGCCTGCACGCGGCGGAAGAAGGCCTGGAAGGTTCGATCAAGGCGCAACAGGACATCCTGCAAGACCTGGCTGTGGACCTCGGCGTATTCGGGGCACGCCGCTTTGAGGTCCGGCAACTCGGCCTTCTGTTGATAGTAGCTGACGGAGACGCGGCAGCGTTCCCAAGCCGTCTTGCGTTCCTCCAGGGCGGTATTGTAGAGCACGCGGCAGCGCCACAAGACCGTATCCAGCACTCGTTCTTGCTCGGGCGACGGATACAGTTTGTACTTGAAGGTCTTGCGTGCGCGCTGCTGTTCCATAACTACCCATTCTGCCTGACTGCCACAAAACCGGCATTCCGCCGGTACGTGTCGTGGCCCAGGGGGGATCCAGCTTGCATCCCCTTGCCGAAAGGCAGGGGACTTCCGCCGGAACATTCGCTAATTCGGCCTATCCTGGCGTCTTCTCTGGAGTAGTCGCTGTTGTCGGGACCTCCGTCCCGCGGCCCATTGACGGTGGTGGCACGGCCCATGATAATGGCAGCACCAACCCTCTTGTGTTCTGTCGCGTATACCAAGGCATATACCAAGCGCGCCCTCCGTTACGAATCGCGCCGTTGCGAATCGCGCCGCCCGCGGGTCGTGGCGCCAGCGGTCGAGCCCCGAGCGCGGCGTCCCAAGTGAAAGAGCACCTCGCATGCAGACGTTCTCACCTCGCCAAGGCCAGATGCGCGCCCGCGTGCCGCTCTCCGCCGCCGCCGGCCTCCTGTGCGCCGCCGTGCTCGCCCTCGCCGCCTGCGGAGGCTCCAGCGCGCCGACCGCCACGCAGCTCCTGCAGAAGGCGCAGACGCAGTGGTCCACCACCACCACGCTGCACTTCATCATGACCGTCACCAACCCCGGCTCCGGCACCATCGACAACCCCTACCCGACCGCGGCGACCGGCGACGTCAAGCGGCCCGACGCCATGGCCGCCGACGCCACGGTAGACATCAGCGGCGTCTCCCTCACCACCAAGGCCGTCATCGTCAACTCGAACGGCTGGTATCTCGTGCCGATCATCAGTCAGTGGGAGCAGACCGGCGAATTCAACAGTTTCCTGCTCATCTTCGACTCGCAGAAAGGCCTTGGAGCGCTGCTGACGCAGCTGGCCCACCCCTCCACGCCCGCCGACGGCAGCGCCAACGGCACCCCTTGCTGGAAGATAAGTGGCACGCTCGACCCGGCGCTCCTCACGCCGCTCTTCGGCTCCACCACGGCGACCGCGCCCGTCCCGACGACCTTCTGCATCGGCAAGAGTGACAACCGCCTCTACTCCGCCGCGCTGACCGGCACCATCATCACCGGCGACAAAGCGAGCACCGTCCACACCTTCTTCCTCTCCAAGTTCGGCGAGACGGTGACGGTGACGCCGCCTCCCGGCGTCTAGACGAGGTGGATTGCGCACGGGAGCGGAACTACACCACAGAGTTCACAGCGGACACGGAGGGCAGAGCGGAGGAGGAGCTACATGAGTGTCTCCCGGCCTTCAGGCCGGAGGTAATCCCACACGCGGCGAGCCTGCCGAATCTGGGATTCGCCCGGCCCTTCAGGGCGGGTCATCGGAAAACCGCTCTTCTGCCCTCTGTGAACTCCGTGTCTTCTGTGGTTAGCCGAGGAACCGGCTGAAGCCCCCAGCCTTCAGGTGTGGGGATGAAAGCCGGGTGGCCCGCGCGGGCCACGATGGGACCCCGATAGTTGCCGGATTCTTGCCGATCGGGCAGAATGGTGTGGTATGGAACAGCAGAGCGCCCTCACGGTGCGCAAGACCTTCAAGTACCAGTTGATGCCAACGTCTGAGCAGGAACAGGTGTTGGAGGGAGCCTGGTGGCGTTGTCGCACGCTCGACAATGTCGCCCTGGAGGAACGCAAGACGGCGGGGGAACGCTGCGGTGCCTCGATGGGGTACGACCAGCAGAAGGCCGAGCTGCCCGACCTGCAGGCAGACTTTCCCGAATACGGCGAGGTCCATTCCCAGGTCTTGCCGGATGTCCTCTTGCGTCTTGATCGGGCATTCCAAGCGTTCTGCCGGCGGCTTAGGAACGGCGAACAGCCCGGCTATCCGCGCTTTCAGGGGCGCACCCGCTACAACAGCTTCACCTATCCCCCGTATGACGACGGCGCGGTGGTGGACGGGGGGCTGCTGCGCCTCTCCAAGATCGGGCGGATTCGCCTTCGTCGGCATCGGCCACTCCAGGGCCCCCCAAGACGGTCACGCAAGACGGTCACGATCTCGCGGGAGGCGGATGGCTGGTACGCGTGCTTCTCCTGTGCGGAGGTGCCGGTGCAGCCATTGCCTGCGGCGGGCCGGGAGGCGGGGATTGACGTGGGGCTGCAGGTCTTTCTCAGCACGGCGGATGGGGAGGTGGTGGCGAATCCGCGCCACTACCGACGCGGCGAGAAGGAGCGCGCCAAGGCGCAGCGGCGCGTCTCCCGACGCAAGCAGGGGAGTCATCGCCGCCGCAAGGCCGTTGGACTGCTCGCCAAGGCGCACCAGACGGTGAAGCGCCAGCGCGCGGACTTCCACCACCAGACGGCGCTGGACCTCCTTCGCCACCACGACGCCCTCTCCCGCGAAGAGGTGCAGGTCGCCAGCATGGTGCGGAATCGCCATCTCGCCAAGTCCATCAGCGACGCAGGCTGGGCGCACTTCCGGGCCATCCTCGAAGCCAAAGCAGCATACGCTAGGCATCGGGGGATTGGGGCATCGGGGGATTGGGGCATCGGGGGATTGCGATTCCTGCTCAGTACACCAGTCAGGACGGTAGCAGGTGTGGGGTGCGCATACCCAAAAGCCTGCGTGTACGCACCCCTGTCTGCACGAACTGCGGGCTGGTCTTGGATCGCGACGAGAACGCGGCCAGGACCATGCGATGGGCCGGGCAGGCCCTTCGGGGACTCGCGGGGCTGCCTGCGGGGCCGAACCGAGAAGCCCCTCGCCTTTAGGCATGGGGAGCATGTCACGCTTCTGCTTCCGCTCTGATTCCAACGGGGGAGGTTGCCATGAAGACCGCGAGCACCCAACCCAACAGCGCGACACCCGACCAGCCCGGCACACCAGTCTCGTTGCTGAGCGCCGACGGGCGGCTCGCCACCGGCGGGCGCATCGCGCTGGCGGTGCTCTCGGTCGCCGTCTTCCTCACCGCGCTCGACCAGACCGTCGTCGTCACCGCCATCACCAGCATGGCGAACGACGTCGGCGTCTCCGACACCGAGCCGGATCGCCTCGCCTGGATCGTCAGCGGCTACCTCCTCGGCTACGTCATCGCCATGCCGCTGATGGGCCGCGTCGCGGACGTCTTCGGGCGTCGCCGCGTCTTCACGCTCTGCCTCGGCCTCTTCGGCATCGGCTCGCTGCTCTGCGCGCTCTCCCCCTCGCTCGGCGCACCCTTCGCCCCGGACTACACCACCCTCGGCGGCGCGATCCTCACCCCGTTCTACAACGCCGCGAACTGGCTAATCACCGCCCTCGGCGGCATCGGCCTCGACACCCGCTCGCCCGCGCTCGATGTCCTCGTTGGCGCGCGGTTCATCCAGGCAGTCGGCGGCGGCGCGCTCGTGCCCGTGGCGATGGCCGTCGTCGGCGACCTCTTCGGGCAACAGCGGCGCGGCCTCGCCCTCGGCCTGATCGGCGCCTTCACCGAGGCCGGCGGCGTGCTGGGGCCGCTCTGGGGCGCATTCCTGACGGCCAAGTGGGGCTGGCAGTGGATCTTCTACATCAACATCCCCGTCGCGCTCGTGCTGCTCGTCGTCGGGCTCTTCGTGCTGCCGAGCCACCGCGAACGGGGCCAGCGCATCGATCTCCTCGGCGCGCTGCTCTTCGGCGCGTCGCTCGCCTGCCTGACCGTCGGCCTGGGCGGCCAGGGTGCGAACGCGGGCCAGCTCGACACGAGCACGCAGCTCCACTTCGATCCGCGGCTGCTCATCGCCGCCGGCGCGCTGCTCATCGCGTTCATCGTGGTCGAGAACGTGGTGCGCCAGCCGGTGGTCAAGCCGGGCATGTTCCGCCGCCGCGCCTTCTCCGCCGCCGCCGCGCTGAGCCTGCTCATCGGCGCGGGACTGATCATCGCGATGGTCGAAGTGCCGCTCTACACCTTCACCGTCCTCAACCAGGACGCCATCACGGCCGGCCTTGCGCTGCTACGCATGACCGTCTTCATCCCCATAGGCGCGCTGGCGGGCGGCTGGCTCTCGCACCGGCTCAACGTGCCCATCACCGCCATGATCGGCGTCCTCTGCACCTCCGGCGGCCTCTTCCTGATGCACCTCTGGCCCGCCGACGTGGGGCAGTTCCAGATCACCTCGGCCACCGTCGTCGCGGGGCTTGGCTTCGGCCTCGTCATCGCGCCGATCAGCACCAGCGCCCTCAATGGCTCCGAGCGTAGCCAGGCCGGCGTCGCCTCCGCCCTCGTCACCGCCCTGCGCATGACGGGCATGATCCTCGGCCTGGCCGGCCTCTCGGCGTGGGGCCTGACTCGCTACCGCGCGCTGCTTGCCGGCCTCAAGGTCACCACACCGCAGGGGCTGCTCGATGCGCAGGCATCCGTCACGCATCAGGTGCTGACCGAGATCTTCCTCGCCGCCGGCCTGATCGTGCTCATCGGCGTGATCCCGGCGGCCCTGCTCTGGCGCCGCGGCAGCGATGCGGGTGAAGACATCGCTGGTCTCGACGCCTATGTCGCGCCCTTGGCCTAGCGAACGCGCTCCCACGTGACGCATCGGAGCGTGTGATACCTGTTGCCTGGGTTTTGGCGCTCCCCGGCCTGAAGCCGGGCCGAATCCAGCGCGAGAGATCGACCCACACCGCTAGACCGCCGGATTCGATACTTCCACGCCTTCCAAGCCTTCTTTCGTCGCGAGAAGGCGGGCGAGACGCCGGGCTACCCCCGATTCCGCGGACGCAACCGGTATCACGCGCTCACCTATCCGCAGGTGGGCGCGCACGGCGGCGCGCGGCTCGACAACGGCTTCCTGGTGCTGTCCAAGATCGGCAGGATAGCGGTGCGCTGGTCCCGCCCGCTGGAGGGCACGCCCAAGACGGTCACGATCGGCGCGGGAAGCGGACGGCTGGTAGGTCTCGTTCTCCTGCGCCGAGGTGCCGACGCAGTCGCTGCCAGCGACAGGGAGGGAGACGGGCATAGACCTTGGCCTGGAAGCCTTCGCCACTCTGTGCTGACGGGACGCGCATCTTTGCATCCCGGCTGGTATCGCCAAGCCGAGCGCCGACTCAAGACGGCCCAACGGCGCGTGAGTCGCCGCACGAAGGGCAGCAATCGCCGTCGCAAGGCGGTCACGCTGCTCGCCAAAGCGCACCTCACGGTGCAGCGGCGACGGGCCGACTTCCACCATAAGACGGCGCTAGGACGGCGCTCCGCCTGGTTCAAACCAACGACACGATCTAGCACGAGGATTTGCAGACGGCCAACATGCGTCAAGAACCACCATCTCGCGAAAAGCATCAGCGACGCTGGGTGGAGCCAGTTCTTGCGCATCCTGAGCTTCAAGGCAGCATGCGCCGGTCGCTCAGCGGTAGCCGTGCCGCCTGCCTACACCAGCCAGACGTGCTCTGGCTGCGGCGTCCTGGTCCACAAGGGTTTGTCGGTCCGCTGGCATGCCTGCCCGGACTGCGGCATGCGCCTGCATCGGGACCACAACGCCGCCAAGAACATCCAAAGCCTTGGGCAAAGGCTTCGAGGAGAGGTTGCGTAGGCAGCCCCCGTTGAACCGAGAATCCCCCGCCTTCAGGCGTGGGGAGTGTCAACGAACGAGCTCCCACGTGACGCGTCGGAGCGTGTGATACACGTTTGCCTGGGCTTCGGCGCTTCCCGGCCCGAAGGCGGGTCGAATCTCGCGCGGGCGATCGACCCACACCGCGATACCGCCGGATTCGGTAGTACCCCCGGATTCGGTATACCTCCACATGACGCGGGGACCGTCCCCCTACCTCGACGCACCTTCAGGCCGCGAGGCACAGGATTTCCGCCAATCCCACCGCATCACGCCGTAATACTGCCGGTGAAGACGCGCACATGGGTGAAGAGCGCGGCGCTCTTCGCGGACGTGGTGGAGCTGGCGACCGAGAGCCGCAGCCGCGAGCTGGCGGGCGCGTTGTAGGTGACCGTGCTGACCTCCTGACCGTTGACGAAGGCCGTCACCTGCTGACTCGTGGCGTTGTAAAGCAGCGCGATGGTGTTCTGCGTGAAGCCGTTGGTGTGCCACGACCCCGCGACGCCGACGCTGTACACGCCGCCGTTGCCCTCTTCGCACGGATTGGTGCACATGGTGAACGCGCCTTCTTGATCGAAGAAGACCGCCAGCACGTCGTTCCCAACGCCGATGGCGAGCACGGGGTCTTCCTCGACCGAAACGTCCGCCGGGGGCGCCGTCACCGCCTCGAAGTAGAAGCCCTGGCTCGTCAGGTCACGGCTCACGCTCGGCGTAAAGTAACACTGTTGCGCCGTCGTGGTGTTGGCATCCTCGCTGACGAGCAGCCCCTGGCTTGTGGATCGGCAGCCGTCTGCCGCCTGCCAGTAGCCGTCGCCGATAGTCGGCTGTCCGTCATAGATCTTCGCCCAACTCGACGGCACGGCGCCGCTGGAGTGATTCACCAACAATGGCGCGATAGAGGCCAGCGCCACCGCCACGATCACCACCACGGCGGCCACGATTGCTCCGACGCGCGCGTAGCGATCGGGGGCGAATCCGCGCGGCGGCTGCTCCAATGGACGCAGCGGCGGTGGGGGCGGCTGCACCGGTGGCGCCCACATCACGGGCGGAGGCGCATACTGCGGATACGCCGGGGTGCCGGGATACGCGGGATACTGCGGATAGGGCGGGTACTGCGGATAATGGGTTGACGGGGTCGAGCTCGGGGGCGTCGCGCCGTTGGGGTACGTCATAACGCGCCGCCTCCTGTCAGGGCGGGCATCCGGGCGATATGGGCCGGAGGCACGCCGCGCAACCACTTCTCAGCGCCGCGCTGGTCGCTCCGGGCCAAGCGCCCGGTGAGGTACACCAGCACGACGAACATCGCGACGTCCAACCCATAGAACGGGATGATGCCATTCTGCATCGGCAGGTTCCCAATGTAGAACGGCGCGTTGAACCACGAGCCGACCGGACCGGGCACGAACGAGATGAGCACCGCGACGGCGTTATTTACCCCATGCTGGAACACCGCGTAGAGGACGCAGCCCGCCACTCGCCACCAGCGGTTCGAGACGCCCTTGCCGTGGAAGATATAGAACCATGCCAGTGAGACCATGCCGGCGCCCAGCCCGTGGAGGATGCTTGAGCCCGTGCGCTGGAGCGCGATGATGACCCAGTCGGCCCCGCCGGTGCCGATGTAGGTGAAGACCGATTCGAACATGGCGAATCCCACGCCCCCCGCGACGCCGACGAGGAACGCGGCGGAGGCCGTCTTGAGGCGCGGCATGATCAGCACGGCGCCGAGCGGCTTCACCATCTCCTCCACCAGCGGCGCGGCGACCGAGATCTCGATCAGCAACTTGATCACAAGCGTTGGGTCGTTGGGGCTGAGCGCATTCGGGTTCGACAGCACGGACGAATCGATCAACAGCGAGACGGCGAGCTCGAGGATGATGGCGATCAGCGGCCCCAGCGTCAGCCCGTAGATGACCGAGAGCCAGACGTGGCGCCGCGATGCCGGGAAGCGAAGCCGCCAGGCGACGAATGCCAGCAGCCCGAGCGCGGGAATCGCGGCGCTGAGGACGTTGAGCGGCCAGACCGCTATCGCCGCGCCGGGTCCGTCGCCCACCTGCAGATTCCAGAGCACGACGCCCGCCGCCATCACCACCGCAGTCAGCGCGACGAAGAGCCACGGATTGGGCATGCTGAAACGCTTCGATTGCCCGTTGCGGATGCGTGTGATGCCCGCCACCATCGCGTAGACGCCGCCGAAGACCCCGGCGACCGCCGGAGCCAGGACGAGGTCGAGGAAGAGCAGGCTCGAAGAGAGCCCCGCGACGGAGAGCAGCCCAAAGATCAGCCCGGCGAAGAGGCCTATGAGGATTGAGAGTGCGCCCAAGACCGTCACGATCCACGCCACGACGAGGGGATAGGTCTCACCCGGCGCCCGGCGCGGCGTGATGAACGGCGACGGATAGTATGCGTAGGGGTATGGATACTGCGTGGCGTAGGGGTATGGAGCGGACGGCTGCCGCGTACCCTGCGCATACGTCGGGTAACCCGGTGACGAGTAGGGCTGTGCAGGATACGGCGCGTAGTTGACTGCCGGCGCAGGAGAAGCCCACGCTTGCGCAGACGCGGGCGGCATCTGCGGCGAGCCAGTGACGACCAAGGGTGGCGTCGCGGGCTGCGGCGGCGTGGGTCCCGCACTGCGCACCACCTGGGGTGAGACTACGTTGCTGCTTAGTGGCATCGTGGGAGTCGCGGGCACGACTGCGGGGAGCGAGGCCCCACAGGTCGGGCACCGGCTGGCCTCGGGCGCAACCACGCCGCCGCAGTGGGGGCAGATTCTCTCGACCGCCATGAGCCCTCGCAATTCCTATCCCTTACCACGCGTCGCCGCCGAATCGCTGCGAGGGACGATCCACTCGCCCTTCACCGCGTACCACGAAGTATACCAAGTTCGGCCAAAGGATGGATGGCGAGACCCCCTCACGAGTACGTCGAGCGGCGGCGGTGGGTTGGGCCTCGCACGGGCTGGTCACCGGCGGGGCCACTACATCACGCTGGCGGTCGGGTGCGCGAGCTGCCTCGCCTCCACGCTGCCTGGCCCCAGTATCTCTTCGAGGCGCTGCATCAGCTCCGGGCAAAAGAGGACGCCCTGCCCGCCGCGCCGCTCGATGCGCGCCTCCCAGCGTCCGTTGCGCACCACCAGTTCGTATTGGTCATCCCCGGGATAGTGCGCCAGTGCCGTCATCACTTGATCCGCCTGCGCGATCTCCCGTGGATCGCTCGCGCCGCGCCTGAGCCGGATGCGCAGCAGGTACTCGCGGCGGTTGACCTCTTCATCGGTGGGGATGAATTCCTCGACGGCATCGGCGGCGATCTGTGGCTCGTCGTTGCGCAGGCTGACGGTGCCGGTTACCAGCAGCACGGCGTCCTCGCGCCAGCTTGCGCTCGTCACTGCAAAGACTTTGGGGAACACGACCACCTCAATCGTGCCTTGCGTGTCCTCCAATTGGACGGCGGCCATCGCGTCACCACGCTTGGTCATGATGCGGCGGACCTCGGTGACGCGGCCCCCCAGCGTCACCTTCTGCCCGGCCCACTCTTCGTTTAGCAGGGACGTGTAGGTGGTGACGCGCTTCTTGAGCAGGGTAGCGACGTGCGCCAATGGATGCGCCGAGAGGTAGAGGCCGAGCAACTCCTTCTCCCACGCGAGGATCTGCTGGCGCGGCTGCTCCGGCACGCGTTCGGGGACGAAGTCGTCCTCGACGCCGTCTGAGATGAGGCTGTCGAAACTGATCTGACCGATCTCGCGCATCTTGCGCCGCTTCTGGCCTAGCGCCACCGCGCGATCGAGCGATGCGAGCAGGCGACTGCGCCACCCGTAGGGCGTCACGCCGCTAGGCCGGCCAACATCGTCTATCGCGCCCGCCTTGACGAGGCACTCCACCGAGCCGCGGGTGAGGTTCTTGGCGTCGGTGCGCGAGATGACGTCGGCGAGGGTGGTGAATGGCCCGGTGGCGCGCGCCGTGATCAGCTCCTCGATGGGGCGGCTGCCGACGTTCTTGATGGCGAGCAGGCCGAAGCGCACGGCCCGGCGCGTCTCACCGTTCTGATCGAGGCCCATATCTTCAATTGTGAAGCCGTCGATGCTCTTGTTGATGTCGGGCGGCAGCACTTCGACGCCCATGCGGCGGCATTCGTCCACGGCGGCGACGACCTTCTTGGCGTCGCTGGCCTCGGTTGTCAGCGTCGCGGCCATGAACTCCGCCGTGTAGTTCGCCTTGAGATACGCCGTCTGATAGGCCACCCAGGCGTAGGCGCAGGCGTGGCTGTTATGCGAGACGATGCGGTTGGCGATGTAGTTGAGCGGACCATCTGGCGCCATCTCAACATCGTAGGTCATGGCGTCGCCGCACGGCTCGATGGAGATGATGGGATCACCGTTCTGTGCATGGGCCACGCCCAGCTCGCGCAGCACGATCGGCTTGAAATCTTCAGGCGTGACGACGACGTAGGGCAGGTCGCCATACTTCTCCGCGAAGTAGCGGGCATCCCGGTCCATGCCGTCCATTTCCCAGTAGATGCCATTGAAATAGAAGTCGCAGATGCGCCCACTACCGAGCACTTTGTGCATCTCGAACTCGATGCCCTGCTTTATGAGCCACTCGCACATGTCGCGTTCCGGCTGGCTCGCGCACCACATCCCATTCGAGGCGATGGAGCAGCGCCCGTAGCCAGGACCGGTGTCGTAGCAGGCGCGCGTGTTGGCGATAGACTTCGCGATTAAGCGCGCTTTCCATTCGGGGTCGTTGGCGTACAGCCACTTCACGCGGTCATGCGCCGCCGCAACGCCGATGCGCTGGATGTGCGGATATTGCTGGTGCATGCGCAGCATGTGCCGCCGCTGCTCCTCGGGATCGCGGGCTGCCTGATACGTGCGCATTCGGGCGCGGACGCGGACGCGCTGCTGCTCGGTATGGTTTAGGCGCGTCATCATCGCGCGACGCGCGACGCGCTGTCGCTCGTTGACGCGGCGCGGCGCGACGATCAGCTCGGTGCCGACGGTCATCTTGCCTGCTTCGCGGTAGCCTCCCGTCGTCAGCAGCCGATGTTCCGGCGTGACCTTGATAGACTTGCCGGAGGCAGTACGGATGTGGAGCAGCGCCTTGCGTCCCGTCTGAACGATGCGCGCCACCTTGTGCGGCCGTATCTGCCCATCGGGCCACATCGCCATGATCTCCGCCGGTGAGGTTCTATAGGCCGCGGAGAGCGTAGTGCGCGTGCCGTCGGGAAGCTGAATTTCAGTCGACCCGTGGGCGCACTTATTGAATCCGTAGCCGGCGAACGGCTCGATGAAGGAGAAGATCTGCTCGGCGATCTTGGCGGGGATGCCGTTCTTCTCGCAGCCGTGGACGAACTTCTCGCGGAACTTCGCCATCTCCTCGGCGAGCTTCTTCGACATCGCCTTGCGGAATTTATCCACCTCGCCCCAGGTGAAGCCCGCGAGTTGCACCGCGATCTGTAGCACCTGATCCTGGTACACGATGACGCCGTAAGAGTCCTTCAGCAGCGGCTCGAGCCGGGGGTGCAGGTAGGTGATCTCGATCTCGCCGTGCTTGGCCTTGATGAACCGCGGGATCGAGTCTATCGGGCCGGGGCGGTAGAGCGCCACCATCGCGGTGATGTCCTCGATGCAGGTCGGCTTCAACTCGCGAATATGCGTGCGCATCGCGCCGGATTCGAGTTGGAAGACGCCGGTGGTCTCACCCTCAGCAAGCAACTCGTACGTCTTCGCGTCATCGGTGGGCAGCCGGTCGAGATCGATCTCGATACCGCGCGTCTCCTTGATGAATTTGCGGCAGTTCATCAGGATGGTGAGGTTGGAGAGGCCGAGGAAGTCGAACTTGATCAGGCCGAGCTCTTCGAGGTGCGCCTGCTCGTACTGCGAGACGAGCCAGGAGTCCTTGGGGTCTTTGTAGTCGCGCAATTGCAGCGGCACGACGGTATCCAGTGGGTCGCGCGAGATGACGACGCCCGCCGCATGGATGCCGGTGCTGCGGACCGTGCCTTCCAGGTCGCGCGCCACGTCTACCATCTTCTTGATCTGCGGGCTGGCATCGTAGATCTGTTTCAACTCTTTGACGCCCGCCATCGCGCTGTTGATGGTGACCTTCGGGCCCGTCGGGATCAACCGCGAGACGCGGTCGGCCTCGGCTTGCAGGCCCATGACGCGGCCTACGTCCTTGACGGCGGCCTTGGCGGCCATCGTGTTGAAGGTGACGACCTGCCCGACGCGATCCCAGCCATACTTGTCCGCGACGTAGCGGATCACTTCTTCACGGCGGTCGTCGGGGAAGTCCATGTCGATGTCGGGCATGCTCATGCGCTCGGGATTGAGGAAGCGCTCAAAAAGCAGGTCGTAGCGGATCGGATCGACGTTCGTGATGCTCAGCGCATAAGCCGCCAGGCTCCCGGCGGCCGAGCCACGCGCGACGCAGCGCATGCCCTGCCTGCGCGCATAGTTGACATAGTCCCACACGATCAGGAAATAGGCGACGAAGCCCTTGGAGCGGATCACCTCAAACTCGTAGTCCAGGCGGCGCTTCAGCCCCTCGCTGACCTCGCCGTAGTGCTCGCGGATGCCGTCGAGGCAGAGCGAGTAGAGATACTCGTCCTGGTTCGCGAAAACGGGCGGGATGTGGTAGTCGGGGATCAGGTTGCCGCCGAAGTCGATCTCCACCTCACATTGCTCCGCCACGCGCATCGTGTTCGTCAGCGCCTCGGGCAGCTCGGGGAAAAGCAGCGCCATCTCGTCCGGCGTCTTCAGGAAGTACTGCGAGCTGTCGAACTTCATGCGCTTGGGGTCGTCGAGCGTCTTGCCGGTCTGCACGCAGAGCAGGATGTCCTGCGCCTCGGCGTCCTTCGAGGTGACGTAGTGGAGGTCGTTGGTGGCGAGGAGCCGCACGCCCGTCTCGCGGCTGAGGTCGTAGAGCATCGGATTGAGCTTGACCTGCGGCGACTCCGGCGCCTGGTGGTCCTGCACCTCGATGTAGAAGTTCTCCGGACCGAAGACGTCCTGATACCAGCGGGCCGCGGCGCGCGCGCCGTTGAGGTCGCCCTTCAGCAGCAACTCCGGAATCTCGCCCGAGAGGCAGCCCGAGGTGACGATCAGCCCCTCGGCGTGCTCGGCGAGCACCTTCTTGTCCACGCGGGGGCGGTAGTGGTAGCCGCGCGTGTGGGCGATGGTCGTGAGCTTGAGGAGGTTGTGGTAGCCGACGTTGTTCTGCGCCAGCAGCAGCAGGTGGTTGTAGTCGTAGCGGCCTGTCTTCTCTTCGAGCGATGGGGCGAGATAGCCTTCGACGCCCAAAATTGGCTTGACCCCCGCCGCCTTGGCCGCCTTGTAGAACTCGATGGTGCCGTACATGCCGCCGTGGTCCGTCAGCGCCACCGAGTTCATGCCGCCGGCCTTCGTCGCCTCGATCAGTCGCTTCATGTGGGACTGACCGTCGAGGAGGCTGTATTCGGAGTGCACGTGCAGGTGGGTGAAGTCAGCAGCCACGAATGGGAACCTCCTGAAGGACGGACGCGCACTTTGTCCGAGAGGTCACGCGAAAATTGGGCGGCATCACATCTCAACCGCGTTGGCTGCAATGAGGCTGCGATGTAAAACGGTAGCACCTAACGAACAGATGTGCCAGAGAGACGATCGGGCGATTGACAGATGGCAGATGATGAGAAAGTCGGCTTGATTGCTCGGATTTCGTCCGCTCGCTCAGTCGCTCACGAGTCCAAGGAAAGGGACAGTCACCATGAAGAGGACGCTCTCGGGGACACACCATCGCACCGGATCGTCCCACTTAATGCCGCTCCTTATCAGCTCGCGCGGCGTGAAGACCCCTGGCTTGAGCCATGGGGATGAAACGCCGCGCGCCGTCAGGCGCTCCCGACAACCGGACACCAACCGACCATGTGTGCTATACTTGCCCCCATACCGCAGGGCCTGCGGGAATCGACGCGTGTGGAGGTGGCTTCGGGCCACGACATGACCGTGTAAGACGCTCCTAGCTCGCTAGGTGAGCGGTGGTCAGCCCAAGAATCCCCCGGCTTCAGCCGTGGGGAGTGGTCAATCTCCTACTGCTTTGCGCTGCAGGTTGCGAGGGGCAGCAAAGGCCGGAGCGAACACACCAGCCGTAGCGCCCACCGGCGCGCCATCTCCGACCAGTTTACCCACCGCCACATTGCCGCAACTAGCGTTTCATCCGGTCACGCTGCCCGCTGGCTATGTGCAGCAGAACTTCGCGCTGTCCATCTCGCCGCTCGAAGGACGCGTCGCCTGGGCCTGCACTTCCGTCGGCGATGGTGCCTTCCGTGTGTGGCTGACCACCGACGAAGCGGCAGTTGGACCCTGGTGGCCACGTTGCAGCCCGTCACGCCAGAAACCGCCGCATGCGCGATGAGCGCCGACCAGGGAGACGCCCGTGCGGCTACCTTCACCGCCACTTGGGGCGGAGGAGAAGCAGGCGACCTCGGCTCGCTGAGCTTCTATACGGCGGACAACGGTGCACATTGGCTCAATTTCTCCGGATGGATGGCCGCGACGATGGTCGATACGGACGGGTCCACAGTATATGCGGTGCTCACCATCACCACACCCCCTTCTGGACAGCCACAGTCGGAGAGCCTTGCGGGTGGATCGCCGCCGAGGCTCTGCGCGCCGTGCTCTGGTCCGCCCAATCAGGAACAAGTCAAGTTCGTTGTCAGCCACGACGGACTGCGTACTTGGACCGAGCCGCATGCCGCGGGAGCACCGTTGGATGGGTACGGGTCCATCTCGCACTTTTGGAACGATCCCGGCAACGGCGAGGTAGAGGTAGCGAGCGATGGTGGCCCGCTGTGGCGGAGCGCCGACGCAGGGGCGACATGGTCCCAAATCGCGTCTCCGGCGATTGCTTTTTCGCTCGCGAACCGCTCCGCCACGACACGCCTATGGACCCTCTGCGGGTCAGCAGGTCTGCCAATCGAGGTGCAATGCAGCACTGACACGGGCGCAAGGTGGCATGTGGTTTCCACCTTGCAGAGCACCGTCACCTGCGCGAGCTGTCCCGCGAAGGGTGGCGCCGCCGTGGAAACCGACGCGTGCCCGCCCAGCGGTATCGAGTCCGACGGCGCATTGATCGCGATCTGCGCGCTCAAAAGCGACGCGTTCACGCCCGCCAACTACACCGCGTACCGACTTGCAGCGGGCGCCTCGGAGTGGACTGCGCTCGGAGGGGTGCCTTCCTCGGGCTGCGTCATAGCGCCAAATCGCATCATGTGGTGTACGAACGAGCTAGGCGATACGTGGTTGACCACTCCCCACGGCTGAAGCCGGGGGATTCTTGGGCTGACCACCGCTCACCTAGCGAGCTAGGAGAGTCTTACACGGTCATGTCGTGGCCCGAAGCCACCTCCACACGCGTCGATTCCCGCAGGCCCTGCGGTATGGGGGCAAATATAGCACACATGGTCGTTTGGTGTCCGGTTGTCGGGAGCGCCTGACGGCGCGCGGCGCTTCCTCCCCGTGGGTGCACCGAGGGGTCTTCGCGCCGCATTATTTGATGACCGCGACGCTGCCCGCGTAGGGAAGGCCGCCCTGCGCGAGTGCGGTGGCGCGCGCCCTTACCGCTCTTTGACGATGGCGGCGATCCCGGCGGCGCCAGGTCCAGCGTGCGTGCCGACCACGGGACCCAGCGCGAACGACTCGAACGGCTCCTTCCAGCGCGTCGTGATCACCGCGCGCACCTGCGCCCCCGCCTCGGGATTGCTCTCGACGCTCGCCATCGCCTCAAGCTCGCCGAAGGAGGCGACGATCGCGCCCAGTCGCTCGTAGGCCTTGTCACGCGTGCGCACGTTGGCGACCGGCAGCACCTGACCGTCGCGGATCTCCAGCAATGGCTTCATCCGCAACACCGTACCGACCAGCGCCTTCGCCGGACCGATGCGGCCGCCGCGCTGGAGGTATTCGAGCGTATCGAGCACCGCGACGAGGCGCATCCGGTGGCAAAGGCTCTCGGCATATGCTTTCAACGCGGCGTGATCGTCGTCGCTTCGGGCACGCGCCGCCACCAGCTCGGCGGGGAGGCCAAAGCCCGCGCTGACCGACCGCGAGTCAATCACATCGATGGGGATGCCCGTCGCGCGCGAGACCGTCTCGGCGGCGCCGCGTGCGTTCGAAAAGGTGGAGCTGAGCTCGGCTGCCTCGTGCAGCGAGAGGATCGCCGTGGCGCCTTCGCCCACCAGCCGCCGGTAGACCTCCTCAAATTGGCCAGGCGAAGGGCGCTGAGGTCGTCGGCGTGGCACGGCTCGCCGCCAGTTTGCGATAGAAGCCCGGCCCGTCCAGTTCGACGCCGTCCAGGTATGCCTCGTCGCCGAAGAGCACCGTTTGCGGTACGATCTCGATGCCCAGGCGTTGCGCGCGCTCGCGCGGGATATCCGCCGTGCTATCGACGACGATACGTGTGGGCATGGGAGCCTCCAACTGCGAGCGTGCAACACCAGACCTACACCGAGTAGGCAAGCACGGCAACCCAGCTCAAGAAGACGGTTGGCACTGCGCAGAGCCAGCCCGGTAGCCCACTTTGGTCCGCCTCGGGACGAATGACGAATGTAGGCGAATCCGATGATAGGTACCCGAGGAGGCGCCTAGCACGAATGCTACGAGATGAGTATGATTGATGACAATGGAAACAGGAACGTGAATGTTGTCCTCACTCAGTCACTCTGGATGGCTGACTGCCGCGCGCACAGCATACCGTACGACACAGGAAGTTCGATCGGCGTAAGGAGATCAGCCGATGGTGACGTACGCGCTGGCTGGTTGCGCATCTTGCAGGCTCCGCGCGAGATCGGCAAGCGCGGCGGCGAGCACGGCGGTATGCGCCGCGGTGCCCACCGTGATGCGCACGTGGCGGGTGAGGTCCGACGTGCGGAAGTAGCGCAGGATCAGGCCGCTCAACTCCATCCGCGCGCGGAAATCCGCCGTGGTGACGCGCGAATCGGTGATCTCGCAGAGGATGAAGTTCCCGGATGAGGGGAACGCCCGCAAGAACGTTTGGTTCGAGAGCAGTTCGAAGAGACGTTCGCGCTCGCCGACCAACGTGGCGATACGCTCCCGCAGCAACGGCAGATCGGCAAGGGTCGCATGCGCGGCGAGGTGCGCCGCAAGATTGACCTCGAAGGGCAGTTGCAGCTTGCGGACGTGCGGCACGAGCCACGTCGGGAAGGCGCCGTAGCCGAGGCGCAGCCCGGCTAGCCCGGCCCACTTGCTGAGGGTGCGCAGCACGATGAGGTTCTCATGCTGCGGTACCAGCGAGATAGGGCTTTCGGCGAGCGCCGCCTCGCCGGCGAACTCGACATACGCCTCATCCACCACCACGATGCGACCCGTTTCGAGCAGCGCCGCAAGCTCGGCGCGCGAAACGAGGTTGCCGGTCGGATTATTCGGCGAGCAGAGCACGATCAGCCGCGCGTCCTCGCGAAGCGCGGCCAGTATGCCGGGAATGTCCAGTGCGTAGCCGTCGAGGCGCGGCACCTGGATCATCTCGGCATTGGCGAGCGTCGTCGCAGTGGTGTAGAGCGCGAAGGTCGGCGAACCGGTGATCACACTGTCGCCGGGGCCGAGGAAGACGCGCCAGAGATCGGTGATCAGCTCGTTGCTGCCGTTGCTGACGACGATATGCGCCGGGTCCAGCCCCGCGTATTCGGCGAGCGCGGCAGTGAGGGCGGGCCCGTCGGGATCGGGGTAGAGGTTGTAGTGCGCGTACGCGCCCAGAGCGGCGGCGACGCGCGGGGTGGGCGGATACGGGCTCTCATTGCTGTTGAGCTTGATGATGCGGTCGAGAGGGACGCCGGTACGTGCGCTGAACGCCTCGAGTGACTCGCCGGGAACGTATTCTTCGACGCGGGCAATTTCGGGGCGGATGCGCACCCTTCCGTTCTCGCGTTCCACGGCTCCTCCTCCGACGTCGCGCACACTCGCTGTACCACTGACGACGCATCGCGTGACGACACATCGCGGCGGCCCGGCGTGTCGGCCCGCGTAGCGTGTCTAAATGGACGCAATTATGACGGTGAAATAGCGCATCAACCGATGATCCACGCTACGTCTTCGGGCGCAATTATACGGTTCTATGCTGCTGCGGTCAACTGACATGGGCGATTGTGGCGGGGTTTCAGAGTGCGTCTAGGTACCGATTGCGCTCCCATTCCGTGACGACCGCGCGGAAGCGCTGGACCTCCCAGCGTCGCATCGTCGCGTAGTCCGCCACGAATTCCTCGCCGAAGGCATCCTGACAGAAGGCGCTGGCGGCGAAGCGCTCGATTGACTCGTCGAGGCTGCGCGGCAACCGCGGCGCGACCTCCTCGGGCAGATCATAGGCGTTGCGGCTCACCGGTGGCGGCAGCTCCATGCCGTGCTCGATGCCGTAGAGTCCGCAGGCGAGCGAGGCGGCCATCGCCAGGTAGGGATTCACATCTGAGCCCGGCACGCGGTTCTCAAGGTGCGTCGACTTCGCTGATCCGGTGATCACGCGCAGCGACGGCGTGCGCGTCTCGATGCCCCACGCCGCCACCGTCGGCGCCCACGAACCCGTCACGAAGCGCTTGTACGAGTTGACGTTGGGGGCGTAGAGCGCCAGCACCTCAGGTAGCAGCCGCAGCACGCCGGCGATATATGCCCGGAAGGTCGCCGAGAGGCCGTGGTCGCCGCTGGCATCGAAGAAGACGTTGTGGCCGTCGTCGCTCCAAAGGCTCTGGTGCAGGTGGCCGCTGTTGCCGTCCTGGTCGTCGAACGGTTTCGCCATGAAGCTGGCGGTCAGCCCTTCGAACCCGCAGATCTCCTTCACGCCGTTGCGAAACAGCAACGCGCGATCCGCCGCCTCCAATCCGGCAGCATGTCGTAGGTTCATCTCATACATGCCTTCGCCGTGCTCGCGGTTGTAGCCTTCGATCGGGACGCCATGCGCGTCCATCTCGCGGCGAAGGCGACCGACGATAAACTCGTCGCCCGTCGAGCGCGCAAGGCTGTAGCAACTCGTCGTCGGGCTGAGCGCGGTGAGGTTGCGCCACTGCTTTTCGCGCAGCGAGCGGGCATCCTCGCGCCAGATGCGAAACTCGTATTCCAGCGCCAGCTCGGCTTGGTAACCGCGCGACGCGGCGCGCTCCAGCACGCGGCGCAGCACCTGACGTGGCGAGACGGCCACTGGCGATCCGGACTCACTGACGAAGTCGCAGATCACGCTGGCGGTATGCGCCTCCCAGGGCACGACGCGAAAAGTGGCGAGATCCGGCAGCATGCGCAGGTCGGCATAGCCGCTATCCCAGTTCGTGAAGCGCAGGCCGGAGACCAGTTCCTCGCCGATATCCCAACCGAAGAGGACGTCGCCCTGGGCGAAGCCACCTTCCACACCGTCGAGGAATACGTCCGCCGGCAGGCGCTTGCCGCGAAAAATGCCGTCGTAGTCGGCGCCGCCGATCTTGACGGTGTCGATCTGGCGTTCCCGAATCAATTGTTCGATGTGCGCTCGCTCACTCATGGTCGCGCCTTTCCTGAACTGGGCCATTTGGTAGACGAGCGCTGCATCCGGCGGCAATGGCGTGGCTGGGTCTTTTCGGCCAGTATAGCAAGGTTGAAACCGGAAGGACAGTGGCGGAGTGGATGGCGAAGGCCTCCCGCCGGGGAGCCGCGCGACGCGATCGGACGCAGGGGCTCGGTGATGAGCAAGCGCACCGTCGCGAGCCTGAGCGCAGCCGCTGTGGCATCTGTTGCCGTCCGATAGAGAGCGGCCAGCAACTCGCGGGGACTCGCACCCTCGCCCGCTAGATCGGCGGCCACGTCCGCCTGTTGATGTGGATGCGGGCGATCCTCCGTGGATGCTGCCGATCCTCAAAATGGTCATGCGACGAGCGCGGTACTGGATGTTCGTAAGCGAACATATCGGGCGCGACCGCGACCGCGGCCGCAGGAGGATGCGCGGGTCCGCTAGCGCCCAAAGCTAGACCGCGATATCGTGGCGGGGTCGCTCGATGCGCTTGATGCGGCAGAGCAGCCGCAGGCGCGCGGCGAAGAGGCGCTGGTCGAGCGGCTTTACCACGTAATCGTCGGCGCCCGCCTGGAAGCCCGCGACCTTATCTTGGATGCCGGAGCGGCTCGTGAGCAGCATGATCGGCAATTGCGCGGTCTCGGGCAACGTGCGCAGTTCTTCGCAGAGGCGCAGGCCACTGCCGTCGGGCAGATCGACCTCGCTGACGACCAGATCTGGTTGATCGGTGCGCACCGCCGCGAGCGCCTGGCTCGCGCCGTGCACGAAGTTCACGGTATAGTGTTCGCCGAGCGCCGCCTTGATGCGCTCGCGCGCCGGGCCACTCTCTTCGACGACAAGTATGCGGAGGCGCGACTCAGGGACGCTGCCCGAGTAAAGCTGTTCCGCCGCCACTGCCCACCCCCTGATTCCAGAGTGAAGAAGCGTGCTCTTCCTTGCCTAGTTTAACGTATGAACAAACAGTCTGGGTTGCCCACCGTCTGTTTGGGCTATGGCCCATCCGAACAGGCTACGCCTCGCTCACCGGATCCGGCATGCCGGCCAGCTCCTCGATGCGCCGCTCACGCTCTTCCGGCGTGATCTGCATGACGCGCTCGAGCGTGGAACACAGCACGCTCGGCCTGAATGGCTTCGTCATGTATTCATCGACACCGGACAGTGAACCCGTCTCTCGGTCTACCTCGTCCGAGAGCGCGCTGAGGATGATGAGTGGCGTATGCGCCGATTCATTGTCTCCGCGAATCGCGCGTACTAGTTGAAACCCGTCCATGCGCGGCATCATCACGTCGACGATCACACAGTCCGGGCGCTCGCTCTGAAAGCGTTCGAGTCCCTGAACGCCGTCATACGCGACCAACACGTCGTATTTGCCGAGTTTCGTCACCGAATGACGGATCAACTCGACGATCCGCTGATCGTCGTCTATCACCAAGACTTTTTTCTTGGCGGGAGGGACGGCCTCCAGCGTTTCGACGACTACCTGACCCGCCGCCATACACCACCCCTCCCCATGCCTCGAACCCATCGGCGCTGTGAGGACACATAGTGTCATCCCATGGATGACCGCTGCCCCACGCCATGGCTGCGCCCTCGCGGCGTTAGGTGCGCCGCGAGGGCGGACCGACTTCCTTGGAGCCTGGTCATCCAGCCGACACGCGATCCTGTGCGTTATCCTGGCGCGAGTCTTTGACCGAGATTCTACCATAACGTGTTTGCAAGGCCAAGCAGACAAAACAACGCGCGGCGTGGCTGAGATTCGGCGCCCATTGCCGTGTGGTATCGTGAATCGGGTGCAACAGCCCGTCATGCATGTTCCCAAAAGTCCTAGCCCGACCGACCGAGCCACCGCCAGGAGACGCCATCATGAAGCAGGAAGCCGATCCAAGGGGGGCCGTCGGTGAACGCCCGTCACCGTCTGACGGAGCGGACGCCGAGACACCAGCCCTCGGCCATGATGTTGACATCGAGCGCAGTCTCGGCAGCGGCGAGCGCTATCAACGCCAGGCGCTGTTCTTCGGCATCGGCCGCGAGGGGCAGGAGCGCATCGCCCGCGCCCGCGTGCTGATCGTCGGCTGCGGCGCGACGGGCAGCGTGCTCGCCAACAACCTGGCGCGCGCCGGCGTCGGCTATCTGCGCATTGTTGATCGAGACTTCGTGGAAGGCAACAACCTCCAGCGTCAGGTGCTCTACGACGAGGACGACGTGCGCGGCAGGATGCCGAAGGCCGAGGCTGCCGCGCACCGGCTGCGCGCCATCAACGGCGCCATCACCATCGATCCCCGCGTCACCGACGTGACCGCGGACAACGTCGAGGATCTGCTCGCCGGCGTCGATCTCGCCCTCGACGGCACCGACAACTTCGAGACGCGCTACCTGCTGAATGATGCCTCCCTCAAGCTGAAGATCCCGTGGATATACAGCGGCGTGATAGCAGCGTACGGCGTCACGATGACGATCCTGCCAGGCGATACCGCCTGCCTGCGCTGCGTCTTCCCCGAGCGCCCGCTCCCTGGCACCACGCCCACCTGCGACACTGTCGGCGTGCTCAACGGCATCGTCGGCGCGATCGCCGGCTTAGCCTCTACCGAGGCGCTCAAGCTGCTCGTTGGCAGCGACCGCCTCGTTCGCAGTATGACCTGGCTGGACCTCTGGGAGAATACCTTCGAGCGCATCGAGTTGCCGCGCCAGCCGGACTGCCCCGCCTGCGGCCTGGGCGCCTACGACTACCTCGACGCAGCGATCGATGAGGGCGGCACCACGCTCTGTGGTCGCAATGCGGTGCAGGTGCGCCCGCCGCGGGGCGCCGAAGGTTCGCTCGATCTGGCGGCGCTGGCCGAACGGCTGCGACCGGTCGGCGACGTGGCAAGCAACGGCTTCCTGCTACGCCTGCGAGTGGACGGCCACGACGTGACGGTCTTCCCGGACGGGCGGGCGATCATCAAGGGCACCAATGATCTGGTGGCGGCGCGTAGCCTCTACGCAAAGTATGTGGGCATGTAGCGGTCCCCATCCCTTGCTTTGTGACCCCGTCATTCGACGGTTCCGACAGTCTACACAGCAAATTTGGGCTGTGGGAGCATTAAATGTACGTTGGCGATATGTTAAATGGACCCCACCACGTTGACAGCAGCGAATGGCGGAACCTACAATAGGCGCGCTTGCTGAAACGCACAGGTGCGCCTCGCACATCAACCCCATGTCGACTTCATCAGCGCAAGAAATGAGCGCATCAATGCACGTCGAGCAGGCAGAGGTGGTTCCGACGGCACGTTACGAAACGGCGCGACTTGTCTCCACCATCATCCACCCAATCATCTTTCCCCTCGTCTGCCTTGGCATCGCGCTCGACGCGGTGACGCAGTCTGTTCCCGAAACGCTGCGCTACGTGGCGCTGGCGATGCTGCTCACGTCGGTGCCGATCTCCGTGTTGGTGGTCGTCCAGGTCGTGCGCCACAAGTGGACCGACCTCGATGTCAGCGCCCGCCAGCAGCGCTACGCCCTCTACCCCTTCGGCGTTGCCTGCATGCTCGCGCTGGCGATAGCCTTCGCCCGCATCGGTGCGCCGCAGGTCGCCGTGCGCAGCGCCGTGGCGCTCTCGCTCGCCAACGTCGTCAACGGGCTCGTCAACCTCACCTACAAGGTCAGCGCGCACGCGACGGGCGCGGCGGCCAGCGCGGCATTGCTCTGGCTGGTAGTGCCGTTCGTCGGCGTTTCGCTCCTCGCGACGCTCTGTGCTGTTGCCGTCGGCTGGTCCCGCGTGGAGCTGAAACGCCACACCACAGGACAGGTGGTGCTTGGCTGGTCGGTCGGCGTCCTCACTATGATCGTGGCCTATCACCTACCGCTGCCGGGTTGGCTTTAAGCTCCTCGGCTTTGCCGACGCGACTTGGATCTGCACGCTTCAATCTCCTCGCCATATCCACATGCCCCTCCGCACATCGTGGATGCTCTACCGCGCTATCATGTCCAGTGCAGAGAATCAGTGAGCGCGCGACCCATCCCATGAGATTCGTCGAAGGTGATGGACGCCGATGCTCGCCGGCGTCCGGGTGTCGAAGGAGTGAGATCGATGCAGCTTTCAGGGAACACATTCGTGGTGACCGGTGGCGGCTCTGGCCTCGGCGCGGCTTGTGTGCGCGACTTCGTCGGGGCGGGCGCGAACGTCATCATCGCCGACGTGAACGCCGAGACTGGCGAGGCGCTCGCCGCCGAAGTGGGCGCGCAGGCGCGTTTCTCTCGCACCGACGTGACCGATGAGCAGAGCGTGCAGCAAACCGTCGCGCTGGCCCGCGACGCATTCGGCGGCCTGCATGGCGCGATCAACTGTGCCGGGATCGGCATCGCCGAGCGGGTGCTCGGGAAGTCGGGGCCACACCCGCTTGGCTCCTTCACCAGGGTGATCCAGATCAACCTCATCGGCACCTTCAACGTGATTCGCCTGGCGGCGGCGGCGATGGCCGAGGGCGATCCGAATGCCGAGGGCGAGCGCGGCGTGATCATCAACACCGCGTCGGTCGCCGCTTTCGACGGCCAGATCGGCCAGGCGGCGTACTCGGCCTCGAAGGGTGGCGTCGTCGGCATGACATTGCCCATCGCCCGCGAGCTGGCGCGCTATGGCATTCGCGTGATGACCATTGCGCCGGGCACCTTCGACACTCCGATGCTCGCGGGCCTTCCCGAGGTCGCCCGGCAATCGCTCGGCCAGCAGGTGCCGTTCCCGCCGCGGCTAGGCCGTCCCGCGGAATATGCCGCGCTCGCCCGCCACATCGTCGAGAATGTCATGCTTAACGGTGAAGTGATCCGCCTCGACGGCGCCATCAGAATGGGAATGCGCTGAGGTAAAGCAAGGCTCGCGGCCTGAATTATTCAGTGCTCGTGATGCTCGCGTAACTGATCTGCTCCAGTGATAGCCACCAATGCGCGGTTAACTCGCCGCGCATTGTGTGCCTAGCGAGATCGTTTGCCCCGACCCCCTGCGGGTGCCCAGGCATTATGCGAGACTCACAACCAATTGATGAGTTGCTGCACCTGCTGCGGGTGTCCGGCCGTTGAGCGCACTGTGGGGTCGCTCGGTAGTGGACACCTTGTATCTTGAGTGTGGACGTCGTTGGATGAGAGCGGTGCGATAGGCCGCTGACTCCTGGGTCGGCCCAGCCGCCAGACCGTGAAGGAGCTTGGGTCGTCGCGCCGCGCTCCCCGTAGAACCCGAACCGTTGCCCGGGCGTGCGAGCCCGGATCGGCAAGGCCGGGACGGCCGGGGTCGAGGGAGGAGCTACGCGATGGCAAGGGACACGCACTCTACCGCGGCCGCGGCCGTCTTCGCCGGCATCGATGTGCGCAAAACGGCCCTGGACGTGGCCCTGCGCCCGGGCGACGCGTGGCGCAGCCCGAACGACGAGGCGGGCCTCGCCGAGCTGGTCGCGCGGCTGCAGCCCCTGGCGCCGCAGTTGATCGTGCTGGAGGCCACCGGTGGTCTGGAACGGCTGGTCGTCGCCGCGCTGGCGCTCGCCGGGCGGCCAGTGGCGGTGGTCAATCCGCGCCAGGTGCGCGACTTCGCCAAGGCCAGCGGTCGGCTGGCCAAGACCGACGCGCTGGATGCCGCGGTGCTGGCGCACTTCGCCGAGGCGCTGCGGCCCGAGCCCCGCCCGTTGCCCGACGCCGCCAGCCAAGCGCTGGCCGCGTTGGTGGAGCGGCGCCACCAGCTGGTGGGCCTGCTCACCGCTGAGCAGAACCGCTCCCGGCAGGCGCTGCCAGCGGTGCGCCCCCACTTGGCCGCGCACATCGCCTGGCTGGAACAGGCGCTGCGGCAGCTGGACGGGGAGTTGGACGAGCACCTGCATGCCAGCCCGCTCTGGCGCGAGCGCGACCAGCTGCTGCGCAGCGTGCCCGGGGTGGGCCCGACGGTCGCGCTCACCCTGGTCGCCGACCTGCCCGAGTTGGGCCAGGGCTCGGCCAAGCGCGTGGCCGCCCTGGTCGGCCTGGCCCCGCTCAACCGTGACAGCGGCGCCTGGCGCGGCAGCCGCGCCATCTGGGGCGGTCGGCGGCAGGTGCGGGCGGTGCTGTCTATGGCCGCCTTGGTAGGGGTGCGCCACAACCCCGTGCTGCGGGCCTTCTACGCGGCGCTGCTGGCGCGGGGCAAGCCCAAGAAGGTGGCCTTGGTCGCCTGTATGCATAAGCTGCTGACCATCCTGCATGCCGTCCTACGGGACCACACACCCTGGCAACCAACGCTGCTTGCCACTTGACAGTCAAGACAGTTGCTCCTTCCAGGCCGTGATGATCTGGCGCGCGTCGGCTACGCTGCGAAACCAGTGGACATTCAAGCACTCGTCGCGGAATGTGCCGTTGAAGCGCTCGAGGTAGCCGTTTTGCATGGGCTTGCCCGGATCGATGAAGTCCAACGCTACCCCATGGTCGTAGGCCCAGGCGTCCACGGCTTGGCCGGTGCATTCCGGGCCGTTGTCCAGGGTGATCGGCTTCGGCGCGCCGTGCCAGCGGGTGAGCTGCTCGAGCAGGCGCACCACGCGCTGGCCCGGCAGCGAGGTATCGACCTCAATCGCCAGGCACTCGCGGGTGACCGTGTCGAGCACGTTCAGCGTGCGGAAACGCCGTCCGTCGGCGAGCACGTCGTGCATGCAATCCACGGCCCACGCCTCCCCCCGTTGCCACGTCGTCGGGCGCAGGCCCCGCGGCGTGCGCGCCACCCGCTTGCGCTTGCGGCGTCGGATCGCCAGCCCCTCCAACCGATACAGTCGCTGGACGCGCTGGCGATTGATCCGCCCGAGTTCGCGCCGCAAGAGCACATGCAGCCGCCGATAGCCCCAGCGCGGCCGTTCCGCCGCCAGTGTCCGCAGTCGCTTGCGCACTCCCGCTTCGTCGCTCCGCGTCCGACGCTGGTAGCGCATGGTGCGCTTTCGTGGTGCGCCGATGCGCCCCGAGCACCCGGCACGCCCGCCGCTCCGACAGCGTGTAGGTGGCTTGCAGGTGGCCCACCGCCGCCCGTCTTGCGGTGGGCGTCACCAGTTTTTTTGGGCGACGTCCTTCAGGGTGGTGTTGTCCAGCGTCAGATCCGCGACGATCTGCTGCAGCCGGCGATTTTCCTCCTCCAGTTGACGCAACCGCCGCAGCTGGCTCACCTCCAAGCCGCCGTATTGCGCCTTCCAGCGGGGGTACGTCCCCTCGCTGATCCCCTGCTCCCGGCACAGGTCGGCGACCTTCTGCCCCCCATCGGCCCGCTGCAGGATACCGATGATCTGCTCTTCGCTGAAGTGACTCTTGCGCATGTTCCCCCTCCCGATCGCGTTCGTGCCCTCGGGAGTCTCGCATAGCAACCGGACACCCTTCCAGGGGTCACGTCACCCGAAGTAGCACCGGCGCCGAAATATCCGCAACTTGGTACGCTAGGTGCTCGTATGGTATGGTACCAGCGATAGCAGGGGCTGGGCGTTTCCTACCGCGCGGCCAGGCGCGGCCTGACGCTCTACCCCTGCCGACCAGGCTCGCGCGGCGCCAGCGCCCTCATTTAATGACCACGTGTGCGCGACGGCGACATGGTAGCGGGACGGTCCTTTTCATGCGGATGTAGCCGGGAGAAGCGGGGAACATGGGGCAGATCCAGCAGCGCAGCGCGAACGAGATCCGCGACAAGGCCCTCGCGACAGCGATCGTGAAGCATGAGGAGGGCTGCGAGAACTGCGCGGCCGCGTACCTAGAGGTCGCCCGACGCAATGGCGCGACCGACGAGGACGTGGAGCGCGCAGGCGTCGGACGCCGCACTTTCCTCAAGTTCGCGGCCGCGCTCATCGCCGGCGGCGGCGCGGCCGCGGCGCTGGATGTATTCCGTCCCGGCCCGAGCGTCAAAGCCTCCGTCCTGCTGCGCGGCGACTATCTCGGCTCATTCGGCACCGATAGTTGCACGCCGCTCGCGACCGCTACCGGCCAGGCGATGCCCCTCCAGTTCTATGTCGCCGAGGTCGGCGCGACGCAGTATGGCCTCGGTTGCTTCGACGCGGATACCATCGCCGCAGTCGGTTCCGACTTCACCTACGGCTACTGGGGCCTCTGCGGGCCGAACAACGCCACCGATCCGGCCAGCTATGGCAAGTTACAGGCGCAGTTGGCGCTGGCGGCCCTTGCGTCGGATGCGCGAGTTGGCGCCAAGACCTTCTTCGCCGATGTCGAATACGGCTTTGGCGGCTGGGGCGATCCCGCGACTCCCCAGCAGAACGCGGCGCTGCTCGACGCCTTCCTCTCCACCATCGCCGCAGCCGGCTACACCCCTGGTGTCTACATCAACAACGATGCCCGTGATAACTGGTTCCCTTCCGACTGGGTTGCCGCCGTGCCATTCGTCTATTGGGTAGCGGGCGGGCCGAGCGCCGGAACGATGTGCGCCCCCTGCGCGCCGGACTGCGACACCCTCACGCCCGTCCAGCAGCTCTGGGATGGCGACGTGTCGCAATACACGTTCGGGGGCTTTCGCGCGGTGCTCTGGCAGTACTGGCTGAGCGACTTCGGCTGCGGCGGCGACTTCAACTTCAGCCCGCAGAGCGCCTATCACGTCTTCACGCCGGTCTCGATCCGTGAGGTGCCGGTGCTTACGAAGCCGCAACCGGGCACGACGCCCCCCACGGCGCCGACGGCCACGCCGACCCAGCCGCCCGCGCCGACAGCCACGCCCGCGCCGATCTTCCAGCCGACGCCCTCGATGGGGTAACGTGGAACGTCCCGGCCATCGCTATCCGCTGCGTGACGCCTGCGTGCCTCCACCGCCAGCTTCGCGTTGAACCGATGATTCCACGTCCTGCGCGCTTGTTGCCGCATGTGTGGCGGCCTGCGGTCCGCGTCCCGTCCGTACGTCGGCGCTAGAGTGCCGAGATCCCCGACGACAACAGCCCAGCGCGAAGTACTATCACCTGTCGAACACGAGATGCCACAACACCTGGGCGGCGACCGTCGCCCATGCGTCATCACGTACCCGCCGCAAAGCTCTCCGTACGTGCCGAAACACCTCTGCCAGAGGCGGCGCTCCTGGACCATCACGGCGCCCTCCCTACACTGCGCGATGAGGAGGTGGCGCCACGGCGGTGAGGGCTAGTAGCCGGAGAAGAACTCAAATCCCGCCGCAATTTGCGAATAGCCGGCGGGGTTGGCGTGGATGTCGTTGAAGACGCTACACATCCACGTCCAGTTGCAGACGTTGGGATTGCCGCCGTTGGGATAACTGCCGGTGTGGAAGATCGTGTACACGTCCACCACGCGCACGCCGTACGTTGCGCCAACGTTCGCGATAATCGAGTTGAGCCGCTGCACTACGTGCAGCGGCGTCGGCGATTCGTTCTGATAGGGGTCATAGTAGTTCATCATCAGCAGGTCGCCGGTGGCGTTCAGCTTGTTCTTCAGTTGGCTGACGATCTTCGGCAGGTTCGTGCCGATGGTGGCGAGCGCGGCGTTGGCGCACGTCGTGTTGATGACCTTGTTCGAGTAGCAGTTGCCGAGGTCGTTCGCGCCAACATCCGGCGTCACCGGGCTGACCAGCCCGGCATGCTTGCCGAGATAGCTCAGCGCCGCGGAGATCTGCGACCCGGTGTAGAAGTATTGGCGGGCGTACCAATACGGGCAGCCGCCGTTAAGCATGGTGACCGTCGTCTCGCCGGCGCAGGCGAGGTTGTCATACGTCGAGATGCCGCGACTCGACTTCATCTGATCGGAGAAGTCGGTGCTGTAGCCATCCGCCCAATTCAGGTCCGGCTGGTAGCCGAACGCGAGCGAGTCGCCGACCGCCATGTACTACTTCTTCACGCCGACGAGGCTGGCGAGCGCCGCGCGCTTGGGTGCCGCTCCCGCCGCCGGCGCGACGGCGAACGAGACGGCAAGCGAGGCGATTGTCGCGAGCAGCCTGAGGGGCGCGACGACGCGCCGGCGGAAGACGCTGCGATCTCCGCGATGAGACGGAGCAGTCATCGAATCCTCCTGCGCTGGCATGGGGCCATCCCTCCGATGGCCGTTTTCACCTGAGAACCGGGCTGCAGCCAAATCCGATCAGTGGATGCGGGCATGCGGCGGCGAGAGATGCGGCAGGTGATGCGAGACCCAATCGACGCCTCACACGATCCTTGCGCGTCGTTGCCATCCGCCCGAACACCCTCCGGCGGCTCCGCCAGTATGGAAGTGAGCGGGCGCCTTGTCAAGAGGGAGAGCGCGGCATAACATCCTGTTGCGCCAGGCGCGCAAGAGCCACCTTCTTCGTCGCATACATCACGTAGGAGGCAACTTATGTTTCGTGAGGCAGCAAACATACGCAAGAGGGCGCCGGCCGTATCGGCCGACGATTTCCGCGTCGAACGCAGCACTGGCTTCGTCTTCATCGTGATCGGCTGCTCCGTGATGGTGATCGCGGTGCTAGTCGCCTATGCCGCACTCACGTTCGCCGTACTCACAGCAGGGCCGTTCTCACAGGAGCCGCTGACAGGAGTCGTGCTGGTAACTGGCTTGTGCCTCGTCCTACTGGGCTGCGGCATCCTCATGGTTCGCGGCATTGTTGGACTCGCTGCCGCGTTATGGCATCTATTCGTCCGCATCAGATCTGCGTCCGCCTCTGAAACGAGAGCGCGGCGGATTCCACCGGTCGCGTTCCCCGTGAAGATCGGCCTGTGCCTGCTGGTCGCCCTGCTGACCTTTTCGTATATAGACTACTTCGCGGTGCGCGACTTCCCAAATCCCGCCTGGGGCATACTCTACCCGTCCTATTCCTATGATCCTGCGGTTGGTCCGCCGAGCCCAGACCTCTTCGACGCGCGTCCCGATACGCTCGTTGGCGCGTACCTCACCGCATACATCGCGCGCGCTGGAACCTTCCCGTGTCTCACAGAACTGCCCACGCGCCTCGACGAAAACTGGGAGTTGTTCGATACCGACCACTATGACTCACTGGCCTACCGCAAACCCTGCGGCGTCACGCGACCGATCGAGGCGCTCACGTTGCAGCGCCTCGATATTCACCCCGCCGGTTGCTGCGATACCTTCGGAGCGTCCTTGTATGGCGCAGGCGTGACATTCCAGATTCGCTACGTGGATGGTGAAAGCCGCCAAGGCACGATGGAACTCAGCGATCTTCCAGATTATGGCGGCAGGGCAATCGACTCCTACTGGCTTTCCATACTCCATCTCATGTGCTGGGAAATGCCATACGCTGACAATTTCTACCTGAATGAGAACATTCCCCCACCCACGGGTTATCAATTCGCTGATGGCCAGTGCGTCGGGTCGTAGGCACTCTGAATAGGCATTGCACCTTCATACTCGCCTCGGGCACAATACGCCCACGGCACGGTTCGTTTGGCCACCAAGAGACAGGGAGCATGGCCTATGACAGGCGACGATCTGGCGACGATCTACCAGCGGCCCGACGAGCTGCTCCGCGCGCTGCTGCGCTTCGACACGACGAATCCGCCGGGTAACGAGACGGAGTGCATCGCGTACCTCCACGACGTGCTCGCGGCGGCGGACATCCAGTCCACGCTGCTCGCCCGCGATCCCGCGCGCCCCAACCTGCTCGCCCGGCTCAAGGGCAACGGCTCCGCCCCCGCCATGCTGCTGCAGGGACACGTTGACGTCGTGACCACGGCACACCAGGACTGGACACATCCTCCCTTCGCCGGCGACGTGGCAGACGGCTACATCTGGGGCCGCGGCGCGCTGGATATGAAAGGCGGAGTGGCGATGATGGTCGCCGCCTTCCTCCGCGCCCACGTCGAGGGCGCGAGCCTGCCTGGCGACGTCGTGCTCTGCATCGTCAGCGATGAGGAGGCCGGAGGCAATGACGGTGCACGTTTCCTCACCGAGCAGCATCCCGAGCAGTTCGCGGGCGTGCGCTACGCGCTGGGGGAACTGGGCGGTTTCACGCTCGGCCTCGGCGGTCGGCGCATCTACCCGATCATGGTTGCCGAGAAGCAGGCGTGTGTCGTAGTCGCGACCGTGCGCGGTCCGGGCGGGCACGCCTCCATCCCCCAGCGCGGCGGCGCGATGGCCAAGCTCGGGCGTCTCCTGACCGCGCTCGACACACGCCGCCTGCCGGTCCACATCACGCCGACCGCGCGGTTGATGATCGAGACGCTCACCAATAGCCTGCCCGCGCCGATCTCCGGCCTCCTGCCGCAGCTCCTCGATCCCGAGAAGATTGATATGCTGCTGGATACCTTCGGCGAGGCGACCGCCAGCTTCGATCCGTTGCTCCACTCCACCGCCGTCCCGACCATCGTGCAGGGGGGCGAGAAGAACAACGTGATCCCCAGCGAGATCACCGTCGAAATCGATGGCCGCATCCTGCCCGGCTTCACCGCGGATCAATTCCTCGATGAGCTGCGCGCGCTGGGGGGACCCGACGTCGAGTTCGCGGTGAAGCTGCACGATCCCAATCCAGCGACGCCCGATCTCGCCCTCTTCGAGCTGCTCGCCGGCATTCTGCGCGAGGCCGACCCGACCGGTACGCCCATTCCACTGCTCTTCCCCGCCGTGACGGACGGACGCTTCTTCTCGCGGCTCGGTATCCAGACCTATGGCTTTCTGCCGATGCAGCTTCCCGACGACTGGAACTTTATCGAGTCGATCCACGCCGCCGACGAGCGCATCCCCGTGGGAGCGGTGGCCTTCGGCGCTGACGCCATCTACAGGGTGCTCCGACGCTTCGGGAGCACAGGCTAGCAACGCACGTCACGCGCGGAATCGCCCAGATTTCTGACCTATGCCCGCTCGCGCCCCCACGCTGTACTCCCTGACGACGCGGGAAGGAACACTCCGACCTACACCGGCCTGAGTTCTGGGGTGGTTGGCAACATTGCTGAGCGACCGCCCGCGCGCCCGTGCACCAGCACCAGCACCAGCACCGCAGCGCCGCGACCTCGCGCCGTCCCTTCGCCCAGCGATCTGCAACCACACCCAGCACAACGTGGCACGCACTTAGTGAATGCCCCCTCTAGGGGGCACAGGAACGGATCGGAGTCGACATGTCGGACGAAACGCTGCCAACACAAAGGTGGAGCGAGGACGCCTCCGCGACCTTCATCGACACGGCGGACCTCTTCGTCCCCGCCCGCGCCGACCAGATCGCCACGCTCGTGGCGCTGATCCCCGCGCGCCGCGACGAATCCTTCACTGTCGTCGAGTTGGCGTCCGGCGACGGCACGCTGGCGCAGGCCATCCTCGAAGCCTTCCCCGCCTGCCGCTACCTCGCCCTCGACGGCTCCGACGTGATGCGCGAGGCGCTGCGCGCGCGACTCACGGCCTATGGCGACCGCGCAGAAGTGCGCCCATTCCGCATGGAGCAGCGCGAGTGGCGCGACGCACTGCCGAGCCCGCTGCGCTGCGTGCTCACGTCGCTCTGCGTCCACCACCTGGAGGGCGAGGCAAAGCGAGACCTCTTCGCCGACGTGGTGGCGCATCTGGAACCGGGGGGCGCCCTGCTCCTCGCCGATATCGTCGAGCCGGCGGCCCCCTGGCTCGCCTCGCTCTACGCCCGGCAATACGACGAGATCGTGCGGCAGCAGAGCCTCGCGCTCTACGGCGATCTGCGCGGCTTCGAGCGCTTCGAGGCCGAACAGTGGAACTACTTCGCCTTCACCTATGGCAATCCCGATGATATCGATCACCCTTCGCCCCTCGCCGAGCAGCTCCTCTGGCTGCGCGACGCTGGCTACGTGCTGGTAGACTGTTTCTGGCTCCGCGCCGGCCACGCGATCTTCGGCGGCTACCGTGCCTGACCGCGCCGGTACTTGCCCCCAACTGTGACCCACGGAACATCCTTCGCCGCTCGCCCGCGTGATAGTCAACGCGAAAGCGGATTCATCTCGTCGTCATCAGACGGTCAGATCTCACGCGCCCCCATTGTTGCGCGCGAAGTCTGCTGTGCCGTCGTATGGCCCCTTTCCCACAGGGGCCGAGTCAATTATTCGGAAGGGACAAGTCGTGATTCCTCATCTGCTGACGAAGACGCCGACACGTTACCTCGCGGGCCTCACCTGCGCGCTCCTCGTGCTGCTCGCCGGCTGTAGTTCCAGCGCCAATGCGCAAACGCCCCCGCCCACCGCGACCAGCGCCGCGACGGCGACCGCCACCCCCGTTCCCACCGTTGCGCCCGCCCAGATCACGGCCTGTTTCGGCTCCGGAGTGACGGCGTCACAGGTCACGCTCTCCGGCGACTACCTCTTCGAGCATCTGAGCCTCAACGGCCTCACCTATCCTTCGGTGATGCTCCCCGACGGCACGCCGACGACCAAGCCGTACAAACTGACGGGCTCCGGTCCCAGCGACTATTCCGTGGACTTCCCCACCAGCCCGATCACCAATCCCGAGATGGATGTGTCCGGCGGCGGCTTCGTCCTCAACGTCTGCAACGTCTCATCCTCGAAGTCGCATATATTGCAGGCGGTGAGCGCCAAGTTGGTCGCCTTCACCGCGTACACCAACCCGCTCAACGAGTGGCAGGCCTGCAACTCCCCCATCGACAGCCACCACAATCCTCAGCCAGGTGGCTGCGGCGGCGCGGTGGCCAGCTGCGACTGCTTCCATGCGTCGTTCCCCGACAACTCGCCGGTCAACACAGAAGTGGTTATGACGCAGACCGACGCTTCGCTCACCAACCCCGGCGACAACCTTGCCAAACTGCCGTTCACCCTCGCGCCCGGCAAGAGCCTGCAAATGGCCGTCGGCATGACGACACCCAAGCCCGCGGGGCAGTACGGCTTCGCCTTCGACCTCCAATTCGACGGAGCTAACGTCACGTCTCCCACGAGCCCAACGGTGCTGCTGGCGCCTGTCGCCCACAATTGGACCGGCCAGGCCTGCCTGAACTCGTCCTTCTTATCGCAGATCGCCGCCACGAATCCCGAGACCTACTACATCTGCCCTCAGTCGTAGCGGCCCGCCTACCGGAAAAGGAAGACGCCCCTTCCTGCGTTGCATTGACGGGGAGGGGCGCCTGCTTATCGGACTGCTACTGCGATTTCCGCCGCCACAGCACGGCCATCCCCGCCGCGCCCGGGCCGACGTGCGTCCCGATCGTCGGTCCTGCCCACGCGCGGCGTAGCGGACCGCTGTACGTGCGCCGTAACATGGCCGCAAGCTCGTCGCCGTGCTCCTGGCTCGTCTGGCCGACGACCAACGCTTCCACCGGTCCCTGCTCCTTCAGATACTCCGCCAGCCGCTCGTAGGCGCGCCGCCGCGTCCGGGGTAGCTCGAGCGACACCACGGCGCCATCGCGCATGCTGATGATCGGCTTCACGCTCAGCAGCGTGCCCACCACGCGGCGCGCCTGCCCGATGCGCCCCCCACGCTGAAGATACGAGAGGTCGTCGGCCACCAGGTAGATCATCGAGCGCTCCAACGCGTCGCGCGCCGCCTCCGCCACCGCACCGATCTCCGCGCCATCGCGCGCTGCCTGTGCCGCCGCCTGCACGCCGAAGTCCATCGAGAGCGACGCCTGCCGAGAATCGATCACCTCAATCCGCGCGCCCTCGTCCCGCAGCGTCCGCGCCACGGACGCCGCCGTGTTGCACGTCCCACTGAGCTGCGCCGAGATGTGGATCGAGACGATGCCCTCGGCGCCGTCGCTCAATAGCTTGCGATAGCACACCTCGAAAGCCCCCGGCGTCGGCTGCGACGTCATCGGGCGCACATGTGAGTGCGCCAGCCGCGCGTAGAAGGCCTGCGGATCGATAGTCACGCCGTCCTCGAAGGTCTCATCGCCGAAGGACACTCCCAGCGGCACCACGGTGACGCCCTCGTTCGCGGCCAGCGAGCCAAGGTCGGCCGTGCTGTCCGTCACCACCCGCACCCCGCCCATCGTCGCGTCTCCTCTCGCCTCTTCGCACCCCGATTGACGAGGAGAGCATACCAGACCTCGCCATACACCGTGCTCTCACGCTCCCGCCGCGCCCGCGCGCACGTACGTGCCAGACTTGCCGCCGCTCTTGCGCAAAAGCCGGATCTCGCCGATCGTCATGCCACGATCCACCGCCTTGCACATGTCGTAGATCGTCAGCGCCGCCGCGCTCACCGCCGTCAGTGCCTCCATCTCCGCGCCCGTCTTGCCCGTCGTCCGCACGGTCGCGCGGATCAGCACACGCCCCTCGTCGTCGGACGGACCCTCCAACGCGAAAGCCAGATCCACGCCCGTCAGCAGCAGCGGATGGCACATCGGCACCAGCTGCGGCGTCTGCTTCGCCGCCAGAATGCCGGCGACCTGCGCCACCGCCAGTACGTCGCCCTTCTCGATGCCGCCCGTCCGGATCAGCGCCAGCGTCGAGGCGCGCATATGTATCGTGCCAGCGGCCACCGCTTCCCGCGGCGTCTCGGCCTTCGCGCTCACATCCACCATCCGGGCCCGCCCGGCCTCGTCGAAGTGTGTAAAGCCCATCGCAACCCTCTTTTCACGCGAATCCCGCTCATCCGCTTTGGCGTCAGCATACCCCCAAGGGCGCCCGCGTGGCCGCGCTTCGCCTTCGCTCGTCCACTCACTGAGGGCGCTGAAATGGGCGCGGGTGCCGGCGGACCTTCGGCCACACGCGGCTCGCGTTGCTTGCGCACCCAGAACCCATACGCTATACTGCGGATACTCTAGGTGCAGTGAGCGCACGTTTCTGGGCATGGGTAACAGGTACGCACGACGCTACCGGCAGATATCGGGAGAGAGAGATCATGGCGAAGAAGTCTGCGCCTTCGCGGCCAGTAGCGCGCAAGCCAGCGGCGAGCGGGAAGCAAACGGCGGTGGCCCTCGTCCGTGCTCCGCGTCCGGAGAATGGCGCGTCCTCCTCGCAGTTGGCGACGGCCCCGTTGAAGTCGACCGCCCCGACGGACGCCACCCGCGCAACAGCGACGCCGTCCGCGCCGAGCACGCCCAAGGCCGAATCGAGGCCGTTGGTGGTGACGCCGGCCGAGCGCCCGCGCGTCCCCGAGGTCAAGGCAGCCCGCCCCATGCCCGCCCCCAGGGCTGAGGTCGCCGCGACCCGCCAGACGCAGGCATCGCGCGCCCAGGCGACGAGCCTGGCTCGTGCCCGCGCCGTGCAGCGCGCCCGCGCCGCCCATGCCATCTCCCCCGAGCAGTACGGCTACGTCCTCAAGGACCTTCGGCTGATCATTACCCTCGCGATCACGATGTTCGCCATTATCATCATCCTGCACTTCGCGCTGCCGCAATAGGCGCCGCGGACCCCGCAGCCGATCGAGCGCCGCACTGCGGCAGAAAATGACGCCCGCGTCCCGGTCTCGCACCGGCGCGGGCGTCACTGTTTTCGGAGCGCTTCGCTATTGCGCCGTGAGCTGGAAGGGTTCACCCTGTCGCTGATCCGCTGGGATCGTCAGCCCGAGCACCCGCTCGATCGCCATGGTATGGCAGCAGGTGCCCCAGTCGGCGAAGAAGTGGCATGTGCAGCCCCACCTGCCGGAGTCGAAGCTTGTCGTATGGCTGTCATTCTCGCCGCGGAAAGTCGCTTCGAACCGCGTAAACTGGATGCGTTCTGGCTCCTGTGCATACTGCTTCGCCTTGGCGATCTTGCCGATCATGCTCGACTGCATTGGAGTTGCTCGCTTTCCTCTCCGTCTCGCTAGTGACTAGCTCGCCCCACGAGACGGGCTCTGAGAGATCGCGTCTTCGCCCTACACGGCACCGCGGTTGCCTACGGATGTGCCTCCCCCGAGGCTGCCTGAATCGCACGACGTAGACGACGGCTGCCCGGTCGTGCCTGGGCGGCCAGGACTGTGCCAGCGGGCGCCCGAACTGCCCTATCCTTCCCGCGTCGGGCGCGACGAACGCTCACGACGAGCGCACGCAACACAAAGGCGCCGGAGGATTGCTCCTCACGGCGCCTTGTGTGCTTGTCGTGGGTGGCGAGCACGCATACGGCCTGAACCCCGCGCTCGTCACACCGAGTAGGTAGTCGCATAGTCGCTTCTCCCTTCTGTCGTGGGGTCCCCTGAAGCGTGCTCTCTATCGAGTGGTATCACCAAGTCTACCATCTTCATGGAACCGGTTCAAGTCGCACAAGCGTCACAATTCTCACGATAATTATGTAAAATGTGGGTTGCCCCTTCGCCCACTAGCGTCTCGCCGAACGTCGCCGCGAGCGGCTATACTTCATGCGAATCGCCGTCAATGCAGATCCAGAGTCGTCGACGGTCACGACCGTCGCGTCGAAGTGAGTACTACCCTGGAACGTCCCACGTCACAGCCAGCCGGAAACACCGACCACGTCGCACAGCGCGAGGCTCTTGAGAGCGCCACCGCCATCGGCCATCAGCCGCTCGCGAAGGTCGGTCGTCGCGCAATCCAGCGTCATTTCAAGAAGATCCGCAAGCGCCAGCACCACCTCGACGAGGGCGACGTCAGTGAACAGGTCCACAAGCTTCGCGTCTCCACGCGTGCCCTGCGCGCCACGCTGGAGCTGCTGGAGGAGGCACCCGTTTTCGATGCGCCCACGCTCAAGATGCTCCGTCAACGGCTCAAGCGCCTCACCGGCGCGCTCGGTGAGGTCCGCGATCTCGACGTCTTCCTCGGCCGCGTCGCCGCCTTCGAGCGTGAGCACCCCGCATCATCCGAAGGACTCCAACCGCTTCGCGACACCCTCATCGCTCGCCGCGAGACCGCCGACGCGCACTTGCACCAGGAGCTGCACCGCGGGCGCACCAAGCGCCTGATCCGCGATCTGCGCCGCCTCGCCCGCGACCCGAGCCGCGCCGAAGAGTCGGGCGAGTGGCCGGCGCTGCTGGTGCGCCATTTTGCCGGCGGCGCCATCTGGCGGCGCTATGAAGCGGTGTTGGCCTTCGAAGATCTGATGCCCGACGCCACGATTGAGCAGCTGCACGCCCTCCGCATCGCCTGCAAACACCTCCGCTACGTGATCGAGCTCTTCGATGCAGCCCATGAAGCGGAGAAACACCCCATGCTCGCGCTTCTCCAGTTGGCCCAAGATTACCTCGGCAAACTCCACGACGATGCCGTCGCGCTCGTCACGGTGGACGAAGTCCGCGCAACGCACCCCGATGCCACCGCACTCTTCACCTTCGCCGAGACGGTCACCGGCGAGCGTGACTCCCTCTGCCGCAGCGTCGCGCCGCTCTGGGACGGCCTCACCGGCGACGCGACACGCCGTCAGCTCGCAACCTTCATCGCCGCGCTGTGACGGTCGCGCACCAATCGCGCTAGTGCTAGACGACGCCCGCATGTCGCGATATACTGGCTGGGCGTAGGCTCGCACATTCCCGAGCCCACGCCGGCCCCAACGAATCGATCTATCGCGCGAAATAGCTTGCGGAAACCGAGAGGCAGCGACGCATGGGAGCAGTGCCGTCCGCCGGAGAGGGCCACGGCGACACCCTGTCGCCCGCGGCCAGAGCGCAATCAACTGGCATCCCCCGGCTCGACGAGGTGCTCGACGGAGGCATCGAGCGCGGTTCGATGGTGATAGTCGTGGGGCCGCCGGGCAGCGGCAAGACAACCTTAGCGAACCAGCTCGCCTTCGCCGCCGCGCACACCGGCAAGCGCGCCCTCGTCTTCACTGCGCTCTCGGAATCGTCCGACAAGCTCGTCTTGCATCTCCGCTCATTCAGCTTCTTCGACGAGGCCCTGCTCGGCGACGCCGTCCAGTTCATCAGCCTGCAACAATTCCTCCCCCGCGGGCTCGAAGCCACCAGCACCGAGATCGTCTCGATGGCCCGCGCCGCTCGTGCGGACATCGTCGTCATTGACGGGTTTCGCGGCATCGCTGGCATCGAGTCGGAGGGACGGGTCGCCCGCAAATTCCTCTACGACACCGGCACGCGCCTGGGCGTGCTCGGCGTCACGCTCGTCATCACCACGGAGGCCGAGCCGCGCGACGCCCGCTTTTCCCCGAGGCCACCACCGCCGACATTATCATCGGCCTGCACTATTCCGTCTCCGGCGTCCGCACCAGGCGCTCCATCGAGATCGTCAAAGCGCGCGCCACTCGCATGCTCTCTGGCCTGCATGGCCTGCGCCTCACCCCCGCCGGCCTCTACATCTATCCGCGGCTCGAAGGGCTCGTGGCGGCGCGGCAGAATGCCGAGATCGACGCCGCCGCCGCACGCGAGGCCAATGGCCAAGGCGCAGCCGGCGGACCCGAGGAAACGTCGGTGCTCGACCCGGAAATCGAGTCCAGCGGGAGCCTGCAAGGCCGCGCGCAGTTTGGCCTCCCCGAGCTCGAAGGGCTTCTCGGCGGCGGCTTGACCCGCGGCACCAGCACGGTCATCATCGGCAGTCCCGGCACGGGCAAAACGCTGCTCTCCCTGCAATGGGCGCTCGAAGGCATACGGCGCGGCGAACCGGCGGTCATCGTCAGCATGCGCGAGGATCGCGCGCAGCTCCTGCACAAAGCGGACATGTTCGCCCTCGGCGCGCACCTGCGCGAGGCGCTCGCCCCCGGTGGGGGGCTCGTGTTACAGACGTGGGCCCCCGTCGAGCTCGACCCGGATGTCGTCGCCTCACGCCTCTTGCGGTCTGTCGAGCGCACCGGCGCCCGGCGTGTCGTCATAGACAGCATCGGCGAGATCGAGCGCGCGGTCAGGCGTGGCGGCGACCCCAGTCGTGTCGAAGACTACCTTGCCGCGCTCCAGGTCTCCCTACGGCAACGTGGCCTCACCACCATCTGCGTCAAGGAAAGTGCCACCCTCTTGGCGCCAGAGGTGGCGGGATCCGCCGAAGCGATCGCCGTCCTCGCCGAGAACGTGATTTACATGCAGCACGTCAGCTACCAGGCCATGCTGCATCGCGTGCTCTCCGTCGTCAAGATGCGCTTCTCCGCCCACGACGCCTCCCTGCGCACATTCGTGATCGAGGCCCCCACGGGCATCCGCATGCTCTCGCGCGCCCACACCGAGAACGGCGTCCTCGAGGGCATCGCCGCCGCACAGGACCAGCAGGCGCGGGTGCTTCGCGGGCAATTATTCGACGCCCCCCTCGGAAGTGCGGAAAGTGGCACGCCACCTGCGGAAATGCCTGGGCCAGATCGAGGTCCGCGCAAGCGTTCGCATTAGGAGCATTCATGAAGCGCGGGCAGGACGAACTCCCCGACGCGCAGGATATCGTGCTGATCGTCGAAGACGAGATGCCAATTGCCGAGGCCCTCACCGAGATCGTGTCGGATGCGGGCTATCGCGTACTCGTCGCCGGTAACGGACGAGCTGGGCTCGACCTCGCGCGCGCCGAGCACCCCGCCCTCATCATCACCGATCTCATGATGCCCTATCTCGACGGGGCCGGCCTCATCGAGGCGCTCCGTGCCGATGCAAGCGATGAGGGCACCCCGCGCATCCCCATCGTCGTCATGACCGCCGCGGGCCGCACCTTCGCCGATCGCATCCCGTATGACGCGCTCCTCCCCAAACCCTTCGATATCCTCGAGGTCGAGCGCTTATTGGGGCGCTTCCTGCATGCCAGCCAGGCGCCCCAGCCCGCAGCCCGCGACGAGACGGAATGAGGCAAGCTGCCTCGGATCCCGGCCACCCGAGCGTCGAGCCGCGAGCGCACCCTACGCGCTCCCCTCGGCGCCCCCCCGCCCCCCAAGAGGTACGAACCGTTTGGCCGACCCGGCCGTGGACGCACTCTGCTGAGTTCTCTTGGAATCCAGACGGGCGTTCCACATGCGCGCCGCCATTCCACCCACCCGTAAGGCAACAGAGGGAAACTGCAATCCTGTGGGCCGTTGATCTTCATGCCGATCTTCGTGTCGCATACGTCAGGCGGGTCTCGCCCCGGCCTTCAGATCGGGGAGTGGCAATAAACGCCGACAACCCAGAACAACTTGAAGTAACGTCCCACCAGGCCCTCCACCGCCGCTTCTCCTCCGCCATGTGTTACCCTGAACATCGTCGAGCGAGCGCCTCGTGTGTGGACGCCGCGGCGGAGGGCAGAATGGACATCCTGATCGTAGGCTGCGGCGTCTCCGGCCTCACCACTGGCGTGCGCCTGCTCGAAGCGGGCCATCGCGTCGCCATCGTTGCGCGCGAACTGCCGCCTCACACCACTTCGAACGCCGCCGCCGCCATCTGGGAGCCGTTCGAGGCGTATCCTGCCGATCGCGTCGCCGCCTGGGGCGCCGTCGCCTATCGCCAGTTCCTCGCACTGGCGAGCGAACCGCGCGCCGGCATCATCGTCGCCGACGACGTGCTCGAAGTGCTCCCCGCGCCCGCGTCGCCGCCCGCCTGGGCACGCTACGTCGACGGCTTCCGCGATGCCGAGCCGGGCGAGCTCCCCGCCGGCTCCCCCGCCGGCATCGCCTATCGCGCCCCCGTGATCGACACCTCGCGCTACCTCAACTACCTTGTCGATCGATTCCGCGACCTCGGTGGCCGCATCCGCCAACGCTCGATCACCGACTTCGCCGAAGCCTTCGCGCTCGGCGCGGACGATCTGGGCATCGAGGCTCCGGAGCCGTGGCGCGCGGCCCTCGTGGTCAACTGCGCCGGCCTCGGCGCCCGCGAGCTCGCCCACGACGCGGAGGTCAGCGCCGCCCGCGGCCAGGTCGCGCGAGTCGCCCAGAACGGCTTCCACAAGGTCCTCGTCCAGAACACCAAGGGCCGCCCGACCTACATCGTCCCGCGCATAGACGACATCGTGCTCGGTGGCACCTTCGACGTCGGCGCCGAAGACACCACGCCCGTGCCGGCCACCCGTGCGGACATCCTCATGCGCTGCGCCGAGCTGGCCCTCCGCGCCGACCCGCGCTTCGCCATGAGCCTCGCCGCGCTCGCCGGCGGGTCCTTCGCCGCCGACTTCGCCGCCCGTCTCGCGCCAGCGTACGCCGAGACGCCGCCAGCCGTCATCCGCGAAGAGGTCGTTGGCCTGCGACCAATCCGCCCGCGCGTGCGCGTCGAATCCGAGCAGTTCGCCCCCGGCCGTTCCGTCATCCACAACTACGGCCACGGCGGCGCCGGGATCACGCTCTCCTGGGGTTGCTCCGGCGAGGTCGTCGACCTCGTGCAGCACCTCGCACCTACCTCGCCAACGCCGTAAGTGCCTCCACGCATTCCCACTCCCTGATACCCGGACGCAACCCGGCTTTTTGGAGTGGACGGCGCATGTCGGGCGGGATTCGCCCCGGCCTTCAGGCCGCGCGAACCGCCATACCGCAACAACCCGACGTGACCGAAGAGGGCTTTAGGCCGCCGCAAGCCGCGCCGTTTTCACGGCGGCGGAGAGGCACTCTCGGCCTCGGCCCTTGCCGGTTCCGTGCCAATCAGACAGAATATCACCATATGAATCAGCCAGCGGGACGCAAGACCTACAAAGAGAAGCTGCGCCCGACGGCGGCTCAGGAGCGGGCGTTAGACGAGGTGCTCTGGCGCTGTCGCACGCTCTACAACACCGCGCTTGAGCAGCGCATCACCGCCTGGGAGCGCTGCCACGTCTCCGTCTCGCGCTATCAGCAGGAGGCGGAGCTGAAGGTGATCCGCGCCGAGTTCCCGGAATACGCCGCAATCCACTCGCACGTCCTGCAGGACGTGCTGGCGCGGCTGGACAAGGCGTATCAGGCGTTCTTCTGGCGCCTGGCGAACGGCGAGAAGCCTGGCTTCCCGCGCTTCCAGGGGCGCAGCCGCTACCACTCGTTCACCTACAAGGAGTATGGCAACGGTGCCCGCCTCGATGACGGGTTCCTCGTCCTCTCCAAGCTCGGACGCATCGCGGTGCGCTGGTCCCGCCCCCTGCAGGGCACGCCCAAGACGGTCACGCTCAGCAAAGAGGCGGATGGCTGGTATGTCTCGTTTTCCTGTGCCGAGGTGCCCGCACGGCCGTTGCCACCGTCCGGCAAGGAGACGGGCATCGACGTGGGGCTGCAGGTCTTCCTCGTCACGGCGGACGCCTGGGTCGTCGAGAATCCCCGCCACCACCGGCGGGGGGAGAAGAAGCTGGCAAAGGCGCAGCGCCGCGTCTCGCGCCGCCAGCGGGGCAGCCACCGAAGGCGCAAGGCCGTCGCGTGCCTCGCTCGCGCGCACCAGGCGGTCCGGCGACAGCGGGCCGACTTCCACCACAAGACGGCGCTGGCGCTGCTGCGCGCCTACGACACGATCTATCTGGAAGACCTGCAGGTCGCCAACCTGCTGCGGAACCGCCGCCTCGCCAAGAGCATCGGCGATGCCGGCTGGGCGCGGTTCCGGGCCATCCTCGAAGCCAAGGCAGCATGCGCCGGGCGTCGGGTTGTCGCCGTGCCACCCGCCTACACCAGTCAGGACTGTAGTGGCTGCGGGACGCGCGTGCCCAAGAGCTTGAGCGTGCGCACGCACGTTTGCCCGACCTGCGGGCTGGTGCTGGACCGCGATCGAGAACGCGGCCAGGAACATCCAATGGCGCGGGCAGCGCCTTCGGGGACTCGCGGAAGTGTCTGCGGGGACGAACCGAGAACCCATGGGGCTTTAGCCCCCGTGGAGTGTCAGACAGCAGAGATTCGAGGCGACAGTGAACGCGACCGACTTCACCATGCGCAATGCCACCCCGGACGACGCCGAGCTCATCACCGAGCATCGCATCAGCATGTTCAAAGAGACGCGCCCGGTCCCACTCGACACCGAAGCAGCCCTGCGCGCCTCCCTGCCGGACCTCCTGCGTGGCATGCTCGGCTCTGGTCAATACGTCGGCTGGCTCCTAGAGTCCGCCGACGGGACCATCGTCGCCGGCGCTGGTGTCGCCATCCGCCGCCTACTCCCGCGCGTCGAGACGCAGATCGCCTGCGAAGCCCTCGTCGTCAACGTCTACGTCGCGCCCGACTCCCGCCATCAGGGTCTCGCGCGCCGACTGATGGAGACGATCCTCGCCTGGGTCCGCGCGCAAGGGATCGAGCGCGTCGTGCTACACGCCTCCAGCATGGGCCGCCCGCTCTACGAGTCGCTCGGCTTCGTCCCCACCACCGAGATGATCCTCAACCTCACGGCAGATCCCGCCGCAGAATGATGTACTCCGCGCCGACGGGGTCGAAGCGCATGTGCGCTACCAGCGTCAGCCACCCCTCGGACGCATAGAGCGCCCGCGCGGGAGCGTTGTCGAGCTGCGTCGAGAGCGTCGCCTTCGTCTGCGAGAGGTCCGTCAGCACCGTCCGCAGCAGCAGCCGGCCGAGCCCCTGCCGGCGATGCGCGGCGACGATCGCCAGTTCCGTCACGCTGAACGAGCCGGTGAGCCAGCGGTCCGTCGCCTCCCGTCCCAGCATCGCCGCCACGTGGTTGTGCCACCACTGCCCAGGCAGGTCCGTGTAGCCATAGACCGCACCGGCCACCTCGCCGCGCTCCGTCAGCGCCGCGACCCCGTTGAAACCCGCGAAATTGACGTGCCGCAGCAGCGCGTACTCCTTGGTGTCGCCGCCCCACACCTCGTTGTACATCCGTGCCACGTCCTGAAGGTAGCGCGAATCCGCATCGAATGGCGCCAGCGCGAACGGGATGCGGTTGTCCTTCGTCGTCATGCCTCGTCCTTCAACGCCTCGCAGCAGCGGCGCAATCCGCCCGCGGATGCTGCAATCGTATCCCGCCGCCCGACGCTGAATCAACCCAGCTCCCGCCGGAAACCGGCCCTCATCGCTCCCGCATCGGCCCACCAAGCGACCTTGCGGCCAACGCTTGCGAGCCTCACCCGCAGATGCTATACTCCGCCGTGGAAGGGTGTCCGAGTGGTTTATGGTACCGCTCTCGAAAAGCGGCGTGCCTGAATAGGGCACCGCGGGTTCGAATCCCGCCCCTTCCGCCCGGCTGAACCTGATGTCTCGGAGATGAGCATGGCGAGTGGGCCGCGTGCCTGCTCGCCATCGCGGCCTCTGCGGCGCTCGCGTTCCGCCCCGTGGAGGAGTCCCATAGCGGCCTAGTGGGCGCGACTGGAAATCGCGTGTGCCTGAAAGGGCACCGTGGGTTCGAATCCCACCTCCTCCGCCACGCCCGTCACGGCTTTGCGAGCCGTCACACGCCCGCCTCTCCCGGTGATCAGCGCCTCAGGCGAGAGGAGCCTCCCATGACGGTCGGCACATCCGCCCCATCCGCGCCAGCTTCCACCGCGGCTGCAAGCCTCCCCGAGCCGCGCGGCCTGCGCATCGTGCTCGCCGCGATGATCTTCGCCGCCGTCCTCACCGTCATCTACTAGGCGATCTGGTTCCTCGTGGATCGCAGCCTCCTCGCCTCCAGCACCGCGCCCGCGTATTTCACCTTCGAGAACGCCTTCCCAGCCGCCGACGCCTGGCTCGTCCTCACGCTGATCCTCGCGGTCTTCGGCGTCGCCCGGCGGCGCCCAGCGGGACTCCTCTGGACGCTGTTGGCCGGCGGCGTCGGCATCTACCTCGGCTGCATGGACGTGCTCTTCGACCTCGAAAACGGCATCTACGCCATCCGCCCCAGCGCCGACGCCAGCGGCCCCATCGTCGAGATCGCCATCAACATCCTCACCTTCACGCTCGGCATCTCGATCACCGCCTGGGCCTGGCGCAATCGCCACTGGTTCTTCGCCGCCTAGGGCGCGCCAAACGTACCTCCGGGCGAACCTGGCAACCAAGAGATCCGGGCCTCGCAACCGTGAGGTAGCCGCTGTCATGCCAAGTCCGCTCGAATGTCGCCACGCGCAGCGGACTGCAATCCGCCCTCCTCTGCGCTGGCGCTTCAGCGCTGCGATCCCTATGTTCACAGTCCGACGCGATGACATGCGAGATGCCCCACCTCCATACGTGTGCTTCCCGCTTCCTTGTGGTACACCGGCCTAAAGAATATATGTTCTCACGCCGGTCCCCATCCTTCCCCCATCTCTCCCCGCCGTCCCGTCCGGGCCACCCCCGAGGATACCCACTATGCGTCCCTCACTCCGCCGCTGCAGTTCCGACTCGCGCGCCTCCACTCTGCGCCGTGACCATCGCGTCACTTCCGCTTTTCGCCCCGTTTTCCGCCCTGTGGGCCGTCCACCCTCTTCAATTCAAGGAAACCTGCCCGATCGCGATCGAAAAGCGGAAGGAAACAGCAATGGATCCCGCGAAGAACGTAGTGAACGAAGTTGCCGCGAATCGCGCCGTGCGGAGCATTACAGCATGGGTCTTCCTCACCGGACGCCCGCCATTCGCTCGCCTCAACGCCCCGTCCGCACCACGAGAGTGGCGGCCTCATCAATCGGTCATGGACGCGCGCGAGGCGAAACGAGTCCATCCGTCACCTCATCCTAATGCCCCACCGTAGCTGTGATACGATACTGGTCATGTGGCAACTCGGTGCCCCCATACGTACAAAAAGGAACTGGCGTCGTTGCCATCGTTGGAGGGCTTATGCAGCGAGACATCCTCGAACGCCACCGCTCGCTGCGCGTGCTGATCACCCTCGTCACCACCCTCCTGCTGATCTTCCTCGCCGGCTTGGTCTGGTCCGCGCTGGTGTTCATCGGCGACGTGATCCTGCTCTTCTTCCTCGCCTGGGTCATCGCCTTCATCCTCGAGCCGGTCTCCATCATCTTGCAACAGCGCGGCGTCCCGCGGGTGCTGGCCGTCGCCCTCATCTATCTGGCACTTCTGATAGTCGTGTCGGGCGCCATCGTGCTGGCCCTACCCTCCATCGAGGAGGAGGTCAAGCTTGTCTCGTCCGAGTTGACCACCGCCCTCTCTGGCAGCAACCTCAACTCGCTCAGCACGAATGCCGTCGGCACGCTGCGCCACTTCAGGCTTCAGCCAGAAAGACGCGCAGAACATTGTCTCCTCCATCTCCAGCCAGATTCCGGGCTTCGCGCTGAACGTCGCCAACAACGCCGTCAACACGACGACGACGCTCCTCACCTCGATCCTCAACGTGCTCTTCGACACCTTCCTCGTCATGATCATCTCGTTCTACATGATGCTCGACGGCGATAAGCTGGTCGAAAAGTTCGTCACGCGGCTGCCGCCCCTCTGGCAGCGCGACGTGCGTATCTTCCAGCACAGCGTCGAGCAGGTCTTCGGTGGCTTCTTCCGCGCACAGCTCACCGTCGGCGGCCTCTATGGCCTGCTGACCTGGATCACGCTGCTCGCTCTCGGCCAGCAGAATGGCCTCCTCGTGGCGATGCTCTCCGGTGCGTTCATGCTTGTGCCGTTCATCGGGACGTTCTTCGCCGTGATTCCGCCGGTGATCCTGGTGCTGCTGCAGTCGCCGAGCGACGATCTCCTCCGCAACCTGGTCATCCTGGTCATCCTCCAGATCGTCGCCCAGCAGATCGTCTTGCAGGTGCTCGCGCCGCGCATCTTCGGCAAGGTCATGGGCATCCCGCCACTGTTGCTCTTCGCCGCACTGTTGATCGGCGCGAAGACCGGCGGCGTCTGGGGCGCATTCTTCGCCGGCCCGATCGCCGCCGTCGCCTTCTCGATGATCCAGGTCTACTACGAGCGGTTCGCCAACGCATCCCCGCTTTTCCACACCACAGCCGTCGACACTGCAGCCGTCGAGGGCGCCGAGCAGGTCGACGCGCCGTCCCCACCCCCGGTCACGCGCGAGCGGACAACGCGCGAGGTGGTGGGTCTTCGAGGGTCGGTCTCGGACAATTGAGCACGACATGCCGCCGCGGATAGCACTGCACAGGACACGTGTCCCATCCCGTTTGACCGACCTTGCTATACTCGTTCTGCGTCACATCGTGCAGCGGTACGTCGCGCGGCTGCACAGGCGTGTCTGATAACGCCGGGGGAGAGAGCGCCAGGGTGTACCGACCTCAGCAAACCGCTCGAAATGACCCGCCGCGTGAGGCGCGACCGACGATGCCGGTGCGCGATCTGCCCGCGCAGCCGCTGGACGATCGCGAATCGGTTCACTACGGCTCGCGGGCCGGCGACGCCATGCTGCTCGCCCTCGTCGTCGGTGTGCTGCTCATCAATGGCGTGATCCTCTGGCGCCAGCTTGGCTCCAGCCAGGATACCGTGCGCCATGCCGTCTTCTTCGGACTGCTGCTGCTCTGTGCCTATTGGGCCGCCCTGGTCTATACCTTCAAGCTCTCGGTAAGCGCTCGCATCGGCCCCCACGGCCTCGCCGTCGTCCGCGGGCCCTGGCGCACCGAGCTGGCCTGGCGCGAAGTCGATCGACTCGTCGAGCGCGCCCAGGCTAGCCGCGGGACGCGCTATCGCTGGGTGATCGCCTACGCCCGCGACGGCAGGCAGCTCTCGATCCGCGAAGACATGGTGGCAAATTACGCGCGGTTCCGCTTCGAGGTCTACGAACGCTACCGTCTCTACCAGGACCACGGAGGCACGTGGGCGACCGGTGGCGCGGGCCCGTTCTCGGCACGCGAAGCCACATCCAGCATGGTGGTCTGGTGGGCCGTCTTGGGCGGACTCGTCGCGCTGCCGGGCCTCTACCTCTGGCTCCTGCTCCCCCGCGAGACAACTCTGTTCGGGCCGGTGCTCCTCACCATCGCGATCGTCTGCGGCCTGCTTGCCCTGCGCATGGCACTCCGCCGCCAAACGTACACCGTGGACTCCAAATCGATCGCGGCGAGCCGTTTGACCCATACGCTCCGCCTCTCCTGGCGCGACGTTTCGCGGGTCGATCGCACGCGCCACCCCTTCAACGGCATCCTCGCCGCGAGCATCACCGCTGGCCGATTCTTCGTCCAACTCGCCGCACGGACGGACGCCCGCGTGCAGAGCTTCCTTTGGTATCCGCGCGTGCCCGAATACCTGACCCTCCGCGGCACCGGGCGCCAGATCAGGATCGCCCTTCACCGCGTGGCGCGGCCTGACGAGTTGTTGGCCTGGATCGAGTTTTACGAGCGCCTTGGCCGCCGCGCCGCGTCCACAGAGCCCGTGCGCCCAACCCCAATCGCGACCGGCCAGCGCGTCGCGGAGCCCGCGCCCGCCAACCTCACGGGGGCAGAGGGGCCGCAAGACCCGTTCGCGCAACCCGAGACGCCCGCCGCCGAACCGCTGGAGCTTCGCGACGCCACGTCCGCCGCCCCCACCTGGCTTGCCTCGTCACAGCCCCAGATCCGCGCGGGCACGTCGGGCCCGTCGAGCGCTCCAGGGACGCCGCCAGTGCAGCCCACGCCCCATTCGCTCACCGGCGCCCCCGCGTGGTCCCAGCCAGATAGCGGCCCCGGTTCGAGCGGTTTCGCCGGTTCGCTCGACCAGCTCTGGGCCGAATCGCGCACCGAGCTAGACCTCGGCCAACAAAACCTGGACGAGGAACAGCCGACGCTTTCGCAAGAGATATCCCGCGAATGGGCGCGGCACAGCGAACCCGCCGCACCCGCCGACGACAGCGCCTCGTACTATCAGAACCTTGACCAGCCCGACGCGCCGGATGAACCCCCCACTGCCTCAGTCGAGAGCCTCGGGGGCATGTTCACCCCATGGCGCAGCGACCCCAAATGGGTGCCGCCGGAGCTGCCCCGCTTCGGACCACCTTCCGGCGAGCCGCCCAAAGAGGACGACGACCCCAAAGCCTACAGCGACGACGAGTTCCTGCGCTAGCCCTCCACGCCACCGGACCCGCGCGAGCCGTCCTCACCGCCGGTGAGTGCGGCGATCTGTGCACCTGCCTCGGCGCGCATCGCCCGCAGCGGATCGCTGAAGCGCACCGGATACGGCTCGGCAATCTTCAGCGCATGCAGAGGCTCCGGCATAGCGCCCAGGTTGGCCTGAGCCAGCTCCCAGATCTCGGAGAGCGGCGGCAGGCTGCCGGGGATGATGCGACCGTTGCGCATCACCGGGCGAAGCAGGCGCGTATAGCCCTCCGGCGCCGGCTCCTGCGCCAACTGGACCACATCCTCGCGCCATTGCGGATGGCGGTAGACCTCCTTGCTGCCTGGCCAGGTCGTCTTCTCGCCTGCCAGTTTCAGCTTGGGGTGTTCGCCGCCGTCGTCGTCGACATACCATGCCTCCTTGTAGACGCCGCCAAGTGCGCTGCCGCCCACGCCCTGCGCGACGCTGCCGGCCCCCGTGCCAAGCGCGGTGCCGACGCCGAAGCCGTCGATCTCGGCCCCGCCGGCAAGCAGGTCCGCGATCAGGAACTCGTCGAGATCGCCGCTGGCGAGGATGCGTACGCCCTCCATCCCTGCTTCGACGAGCTGCTGGCGCACGTAGCGGCTATCCTGCAGGAGATCGCCGCTGTCCAACCGCACGGAGGCAAGCGTGTGGCCGAGACTCTCCCTTGCGCGCCGCGCGACCGCGACGGCGGTGTGGATGGCGCGGCGCGGATCGTAAGTGTCGAGCAGCAGCGTGTAGCGATTGAAGGATTCGGCGATGGCGGTGAACGCCTCCTCCTCGGTCGAAAAGAGTTGGATCAGCGCATGCGGCACGGTGCCGGTGGCGAGCAGGCGATAGTCAAATGCCGCGGCGAGGAATGAGGTGCTGGTCGCACCGCCGATGTACGACGATCGGGCGACGACCATCGGATTCTGCGCGCGGCGAAAGGCGAACTCGGAGACGCGGCGCTGCTGCGCCGCCCACACGACGCGCGACGCCTTGGTGGCGATCAGCGTGGCAAGGTTGATCGCCTGCAACAGCCCCGACTCCATCAGGATGGCCTCGCGGAAGGGCGCGGTGACGCGCAGTAGCGGCTCGTTGGGAAACGCGATCGTGCCCTCTGGCATGGCGAGGATCTCGCCCGTGAAGCGTAGGCTCTCCAGTGCGTCCAAGAATGCTGCGTCGTAGTCTCGGATGCGCGCAAGGAACTCCAGCTCATCCGGTTGATAACGGAACGCCTGGACGAACTCGAGCGCGGCCTCTAGCCCCGCGAGCATCAGGTATGCGCCTCCGAACGGAGCTGTGCGCGCGTAGAGGTCGAACGTGGTGAGACCGTTGCGACCCGCAACCCAACTGACATATGCCGCGTCGGGGTGGTACATGTCGGTGAAGAGGCCGGGATGTTCTCTGGGGGAGCGGCGCAACATGGAGGATGCCTTTCTCTCACCACGCACAGCTACTCGGGGAGGTGCGGGAACTCGGCCTGGAAGGCTCGCAAGAGACGTTCGATATCCAGCATGCGCCGGTGCAGCACGGCGGGCGTGATGATGTTGAAGCTCAGGATGTTGCTGTTGGTGGCGCGCAGTAGATCGGCGTAGCGTGCCTCGGTCTTGTCGCGCAGCAGGTTGTAGGCGCGACGATCCGCCGCAGTGGCTCTGCACAAGAGTGCGTCTCGGCGCGCGCGCAGCTCGGCGAGAAGGGCGTCGGCGCGCGCGAGGTCGGCGTCGATCTCCTTGCCACGCTCGATCTCGGGCGGCGCGACCTGGTTGTTCTTCAGCAGGCTGTAGGCGAGCGCCTTGTCGCCCGCCAGCGCATTCACGTCGACTTTGAGCGGCTGGCCCTCGCCGGGGAGGTTGTCGAAGTCGCCACGCTCGCGGGCTTGGGCCAGCTTCTCCTCGACTACATCGTGCCAGCGGCGCATGCGGTCGCCGCGATCCGTCGGCGTGTGTTTGTTCGCGGGCGGCTTGGCCGTGTTGGTATCGTCGTCTTTGGTCTCGTTCACGGATGCATCCTCGTGTCGGGTATCGCTCCACCCTCAGATTGTATCGCGTGGCCGCGTGGCGACGACTCGACGGGGCGAAACGCGGGTGGGTTATCAGACGCGGGTGGGCATGATAGAATGGCGCAACTGAACCGTGGTCAGTGCGAAGGGAGCGCGTCCGGCCCGTGCCGCTGCCCGAGGAGGCGACCGGACGTGGAGACGATATGAGCGTATTCTCGCGCATGTTTGGCGGCGACCGACGGGTGCAAGGTCCGGCGGCGATTGCGCCACAGGCCGGCGTCACGCCAATGGCGCGGGCGACGCGGAATCAGCGGGCCGACGTGGTAGTGATCGGCGCGGGGTTGGCCGGGTTGATCGCCGCGCGGAGGCTCGCTGCCGCGGGTGCCGAGGTGGTGGTGTTGGAGGCGCGCGACCGCGTCGGTGGGCGTACGTTTACGCGCTTCGCCGCGGACGGCACGCTGATCGACCTCGGCGGACAGTGGATCGGCCCGACGCAGGATCGCCTTGCCGCGCTGGCCGGCGAGCTCGGCTGCGCCACCTTCAAGACGTTCGATATCGGCAAGAACATCCAGTGGAGCAATGGCACACGGGCGGAGTATGCAGGGGCGATCCCCACATCGGACCGGCAGCTCGCGGGCGACGTGATCGAGACGCTGCTGGACCTCACGACAATGTCGTCGCAGGTGCCGCTGGAGGCGCCGTGGACGGCCCCGAGGGCGGCGGAGTGGGACGCGCAGACGATGGCGACGTGGATGCAGGCGAACATCGCCTCGGCCGGCGCGCGCAGCCTGGTGGAGCTGGCGGTGCAGGCGGTCTTTTCGGCGGAGCCGGCGGAGCTGTCACTGCTGCACTGCCTGTTCTATATGCACTCGGGCGGCGGCATCATGAATCTGATCGGCGTGACGGGCGGCGCGCAGGAGAGCCGTTTCGTCGAGGGGGCGCAGTCCATCTCGCGGAGAATGGCGGCGGCGCTCGGCGAGAGGGTGGTGCTCAACGCGCCGGTCCGCGAGATCGGCCAGAGCGATGCGGGTGTGCGGGTGGTCAGCGACGGCGTGATAGTCGAGGCGCGGCGGGCGATCGTGGCGCTGCCGCCCGTGCTGGCGAGCCGCATCCGCTACGCGCCTGCGCTGCCGGGCTATCGCGACATGCTGACGCAGCGGGTGCCGATGGGCAATACGTTCAAGATTCACTGCATCTACGACACTCCGTTCTGGCGCGAGGAGGGGCTGACGGGCCAGGCGACGAGCGACGTTGGCGCGCTGCGCTTGACCTTCGACAACTCGCCGGAAGACGGCTCGCCCGGCGTGATGATGGGCTTTATCGAGGGCGGCGACCGCTGGGCCACCTGGGCGCGTCGGAGCGCGGAGGAGCGACGCGCGGCGGTGCTGGCGGACCTGGTTAGGCTCTACGGCGAGAAGGCGGCTTCACCCCGCGAATACATCGAGCAGTCGTGGGCGGAGGAGGAGTATACGCGCGGGTGCTACGTTGGCAACTTCCCACCGGGGGTATGGACGCAGTACGGGGAGGCGCTGCGCGAGCCGGTCGGGCGCATCCATTGGGCGGGCACCGAGACGGCGACGGTCTGGAACGGCTATATGGACGGCGCGGTGCAGTCCGGCGAGCGGGCCGCCGCAGAGGTGCTCGCCGCACTGGGCGGCTAGCCGGGGGGCGATCCGGCCGGGCGAAGTTTGCGACGGCAACGTGTCCTTTCTGATGAGGAGAGTGCGACGATGGCAACGCGACAGGAGCTGCGCGAGGCGCTGGACGACTATACGGCGCGGGCGAAGGCCAGCGCACGTGTGAAGAAGACACTAGGCACCTGGAATTGCGTGCTGCACATCCAGGCGACGGACCTGGCGGAGGCGGCGTTTACCTCGACGATCAAGAACGGCGAGCTGGTCTCCGTGGAGGATGGGCTGGTCGGGCAGGCGGACCTGATCGTGGAGGGGACCGCCGAAGACTTGGCTAACATCTTCTGGGGCGACGCCGACCCGGCCTCGAACTACATGCAGGGGGCAATCAAGACCAAAGGCTCGCAGGACGACGTGATGAAGCTCGACGCGATGGCGATGTTCATCTTCCTGGGACAGTAGTCAAGCGGTTCGGGTGGAGGGGCGGCACATGTGCCGCCCCTCCAAGATCGAGATCATGCCTCGGTGTCGGCGGCTACTCCCACTTGAAGAGGCGGATGGAGAGCAGTGAGCAGACGATAAACCAACCGCCAAGGACGGCGATATCGACGGCCATCGGGAAGTCAGGCACACCCTGCACGGTGATCTGGCGCAGTGCGTCGCCGAGGTAGGTGAGTGGCATGGCCTTGATGATCACGGCGAGAATCGGCACGCTGGCGAGTGAGGCGATCGGGAAGAAGATGCCGGAGAGAAACATCATCGGGAAGTTGACGCCCGACGAGATGCCGCTGGCCGCTTCGACCGTCCTAGCGATGGAGGCGATGAAGTAGCCGATGCCGACGAAGGTGAGCGCGCCGAGCAGCACGACACCAGCGAGCGCAAACCAGTTGCCTTCAACCTGGACGTTGAACAGGGCGACGCCGATGCCGATGATGACAGCGGTCTGGATGACGCCGATGGTGAGGCGCATTAAGACCTGACTAATAAGCAACTGCCAGCGGGGAAGCGGCGTGGCCCCAAGGCGGCGCAGCACACCGTCCTGCCGCAGGGAGACGAGCGCGGGCGCGGTGCCGAAGAGGCCGAGCTGCATCAGCGACATTGCCAGGATGCCAGGGACGAGGAAGGCGATATAGGTGAGGTTATGCGTGCTAATCTGTTGAGGAGCTGCATTGACCACAGGCTGAGGCAGATTCTCCGCAGCCGAATACGCTGCGAGAGCACCTTGAATCGCTCCGAACTCCACCTGCGCTGAGGTTCCTTTTGACGGGTCGTAGACGACCGTTATCGCAGTCGGTGTTCGGCTGCTGGTGCTCTGGCTGAAGGTATCTGGAATCTCCACGATGAGATCGTGCTTGCCCACACGCAGGTCAGCGAGCGCCGCATCTTTCGACGCGTAGTTGGTCACCTTGAAGAGTGGGGACTTCTGGTCAGGGCAGGATGACTTCGTCACGTCGCCACAGGTGAACATGTTGACTAACTGTTGTCCGCTGGCGCCTGTATCACCGTTGACGATGGCGATGTCGTTGGGGGACGAGGGGGCGTTGAAGATGACGCCGAAGAGGACGATGAAGAGGACTGGGAAGGCGAGCGTCCAGAAGATGGCGGCCCGGTCGCGCACAAACTCTTTGATGCTAGCGACGTAGAGGGCGATAACCGTGGACATTCGGGATGACTCCTTTGGCGGTAGAGGATGGCCCGTCGGCTCCCTGGCTTGCGGGCCGGGGCGAATCGCGCTTGACGGTCTACGCGCAATGGCAGGCGGCGATGTAGGGAACGACGGGCGAGGCGAACCTCGCCCCTACAGTGGTTGGCGAGCTTCTGGCGACCGGATCGCGGTTAGTCGCGCAGTGCGCGACCGGTGAGCTTGAGGAAGACGTCTTCGAGGGTGGCGCTTCGCACGCTCAGCCCTTGCAGGGCCTGGCCTTCGCCGGTCTCTTGGGTGAGGAGGGCGGCCATCGTCTGCGGGACGTCGTGGCTGTAGACGGTGACGCGGTTTTCCTCCAGGGTGGCGTGCGTGACACCGGGCAGCGCCTGATAGGACTCCGGCGAGGCGTGCCCGTTCTGGAACTCGATGGCGATCTCGTTGAAGTAGCGATGGATCAAATCGCTGGGCGCGCCAAGCTCGATGATGTGGCCATGATCGACGATGGCGACACGGTCGCAGAGCTGCTCGGCCTCTTCGAGGTAGTGCGTGGTGAGCATGATCGTCTTGCCGCGGCTCTTCAACCCTTGGATGACGTCCCAGAGCTGGCGGCGGGCCTGCGGGTCCATGCCGGTGGTCGGCTCGTCGAGGAAGAGCAGGTCGGCGTCGTTGACCATCGCGAGGGCGACGCTGAGGCGCTGTCTCTGGCCGCCGGAGAGCTCCTTGCTGCGGGTGCTCTTCTTTTCGCCCAGGTCTACAAGCCGGATGAGCTCGTCGGTGGAGAGCGTCTTGCGGCCCGGATAGAACTGATGGAAGAGGTCGAGCAACTCGGTGACGGTGAGCTTGGGGTAGAGCGAGGTGGTCTGCAACTGGATGCCGATGCGCATCTTGATCTCGCGCTGCTCCTTCGGCTGTTCGAGGCCCAGGACGGTGATGTGCCCGTCGTCCGGCGTGCGCAGTCCCTCGACCATCTCGATGGTGGTGGTTTTGCCGGCGCCGTTGGGGCCGAGCATGCCGAAGATCTCGCCCGACTTGACGGAGAAGCTGATGCCGTCCACGGCTTGGGTCTTGCCGTAGCGCTTGCGAAGGTTCTCGGCGACGATCGCCTGGGATTCGATTGCCATGAATGCGCGCCTCCAATTCAGGACGTTCGAGCGACAGACGGAGCCAAAAACGGTGTGCGACGGTCGCCGAGCCACGTCCACGTCGTATGGTCTCTCGACCATCGCACATGATGACGATGCATGAGCCTCTGGATATACGATCGCTTACGCAGGAAGGTCGCATGCGGTGACGAGCGACCTCACTCCAGTACACGCTCGAGTATACGCAGACCTTCCCAATACTCAACAGCGGCGTGACGTGAGAAGATGCGCTCGGGGCGGAAAACTGCTTTCGGCTGGGGAATGATGGGAACTCGTCCCGACGCGCGCCGACCGGATGAGGAGTCTAGCGAAGGTGATTGCGAGCGGAAACGCCTGAATATGAGCGGCGCCGGGGGCGAGATGGACGCTTGGCGAGTGGTTCGGGGAATTTTCCGTTTCCTTCCGCTTTTGCGTTTTGAAACACCGGTTCTTGGCGGAATCAACCTGATGAAGGGGGTTCGCCGGGGGGCGGAAGTGGGTGCGGCCAGGACGGTTGACACTCGAATGTGAAGCTATGTGAACGGAACAAATATTCTGTTTGCAGTATAACACGGGGTGATGGGGAAGGCAAGTGTGGGCAGCACGGCAAAGGATCGTGGCGTGGGGGCGATCAGGCGAGGGAGCGGACATCTGCTAAGGTGATCTGGCCTTCGAGGCGCTCGACGCCGTCGACGACGATGACGGGTATGCGGTAGCGATAGTGCTCGAAGAGGGCGTCGTCCGAGCGGATGTCGATCTCGGTGAGGTCGAATTCGAGGTCGGCGGCGAGATCGTCGAGGTGCTCGCGCGCCTCGTCGCAGAGGTGACAGCCGGCCTTGGTGTAGAGGATCACGCGCAGCATGCGGCATCTCCATCTCGCCGGTTTCGAACGGCCAACTTCATGTTGGGATGGTGTATACGATAGCACCCGGTGTGATGGAGTGGGAGGGCGGATCTGCCCTTGCTCCTCTCCCGCGGGGAGAGAGGGCAGCGCCGTGGCTGGTTGGCGGCAGGATGGTGTCACGACGCCAGCGGTACGGGATTCGGGCTGGCCTCTGCGCCGACGTGTATCTCCTGATGGGTCTGGCTAACGGGTCTGGTTCGGCGGCAGTGCTTCGATCTCAATGTGCGGCGAGGATTGCCGGATTGGATGCAGTCGAACAGAATTTCCATTCGACAACGCTCCAGGTGATATAATCGTAGTAGGTTATAGACACGGCATGGCATGCCGGGCACGCAACGACGCGGCAGTACGGCGCAGTGGAGCGTTAGCGCCCGGAGGACACATTGATGAACACGCACTTTTCGGAACATGACGACGAGGCTCAGTTGCCATTGGACCCCGCCAAGAATGTGCCTGAGACGGATGAAGCGCTCGCGCCGACGTGTGAGGAAACCAGCGGCGTGGAGTCCGCTGAAGATACAGTAGCCCCTAGTGATACGACGTCTGTTGGCGAAACGACGCCGGTCGCACGGAAGAAGCGTGCCCCGCGATCCGCATCCGCCGGCGGGCAGGCGCGGCGACGGCGTCCGCGCGAGGACGGTATCATCGAGCTGCGGGTGCCGGCGCGCAATGAGGAGTCCGCGAGGCCGCTGATGGGGGCGGATGTTGATCAAGCGGACGACGATGTGGCGCGCGAGGAACTTGTAGCGCAGGGGTTCACCAGCGACGAGGCGGCGCGGATCGTCGATCTCTCGGCGCGGCTCGGCACCTCGCGCGAGGCGCGCGATGCCGAGGCGTCGCTGCGGCGGCTTCGTTTCACGCGATGGCTGGTCGAGCGCGGCGTGCTGGACGAATTCTCGGCCTAGCCGAAGCACGAGCGTGACAGCATCGCGGTGACGCCGGAAACGCGCCGAGCCCCTCCCGCACGGGAGGGGCTCGTTCTATTTCACGCCTGCCGACGGCGAGGCGGGGACGCTAGCGGACGCGGGCGAGCGTGAGCCCCAGGCGAGCCTCGGCGCGCGCCACGACGGCGGGTGAGACGCCGGCTGGCTGCGTCTTGCCGACGTAGCCCGAGCGGAGCTTGGAGCCCTCGCGCCAGTAGGCGTACCAATACGGCCCGTGACCGGGTCCGCGCTTGCAGGTGCCGCAGCTGGCCTTGCCGCATTTGCGGAACTGCAGCTGATATGTGATGTGTAGATGCGTCGGCAACGTCGTCATGGCCGTCCTCTTCCTCTTCCCAACTTCACCCTCACGTGCTCGCGCGGCCCCGCCTCGGAGCAGGGGCGGCGGAGTGTTGCCCCTCGCTCCCTATTGCGAGACGAATGGTCGACCACTCGCGCTTCCTTGGGGTACTTCCGGCGCGGTTTCCTGACGAGGCACGGAAGTTAGGAGCGCGAACGTTTTTCCGTGCGCACGTTACGACGGCCAGCGATAGCTATCGGTCGCAATGGGTAACGAGCGTACCAGTGCTCAGGGATTTGGCGGCGGTTTCACCAAAGGGGACTGGGAAGGTGCTCCCTCCCCTCTCCCCACAAGCGGGGAGGGGGTCAGCGCGGGCGCGGGCGGGCGATGGCTTTTGGGGCGAGCCGGGGACTGATGTGGCGACGCGAGGTGATACAATGGCAACCGTCCGCACCGTGCAGCCAGGCGGGCGCACCAGCACTATCGGCTCGCGAGGAGCGCTATGGCCCAGGATCTCGCTCTCGATTATTTGATCGTGATCGCTCACCACGAGCCACCGTCTCCGGCGTCCGTTTCTCGCGCGCTGGCATCGGCGGGGCTGGGCGTCTTCGACTACACGCCTGCGCCTCCGCCGGAGGACCCGACGGTTCCCGCACCTGGGGGACGGCGGCGTCTGGGGACGTACGCGGCGACGACGCCGGAGACGCGGGCCATCGCGCGGATCCTGGCGTATCGCTACGATGAGCCGGTTACGGCGGGGATGGGCGCGCCGATGTTCGCCGAGATGTCGGCCGGGCTGAACGCCGGCGATCTGCGCGCGCTGAAGGACGGGCATGTCGCGCTGGACCTGCGCGTGTCGATCCCGGCGGCTGCGGTGCTGGCGGGGCTTGGCTGGACGTTGCGCGTGCTGGCGGTGCTGCTGGAGCAGTCGGAGGGGACCTGCATCGATCTCGCGGCGCAACGGGCGCTAGGCCGGAGCGAGGTGCAACAGCTGAACGCCGCCGATCCGCTGGTGCACGTCCACTTTCACGACACGGCGTGGGACCCCGAGACGCGCTGGCTGCACACGCATGGGTTGCAGAAGCTGGGCCGGCCCGAGTTGGAACTGATCGCGGTGCCGATCTCGCTGCACGAAGAGGGGACGACGCTGCTGCACGAGGTGGCGGCGAGCGTGGCGGGCGGCGCGCATCTCACCCCCGGCACGGAGCTGGATTTTGGCGAGCAGGGTGCGATCATGGCGATCGGCTCCTCACCCGACGTCGATCACCAGGCGCCGTTCGGGCGGCTGACGCTGGCGGACGCACCGCTGCCCGGTGAGGAGCAGGGGTTGACAGCGACACGGTTCTTGACGCGGACGGCGCTGATGGCGGTGGCGCGGCGGGCGGCGCAGGGCGGCGATCTCTCGGCGGCGCTGGAAGAGGTCGAGCGTGTGTTGGCGGCGGACCCGGACGACTGCGCGGCGATGCTGATCAAGGCGGATCTGCTGCTGCGCTCGGGAGAGCCGACGGAGGCGTTGGACCTCGGCGAGTTCATGGAGCTGGTGGCGCCGAATGACTACCGCGGGCCGTTCGCGGTGGGCAAGGCGCTGGCTGCGCTGGGGCGCTCGCGCGAGGCGCTGAACGCGCTGTCGCGGGCGATCCTCTGTGAGCCGGAGGCGGCGGAGGTATATGCGGCGCGCGCCGAGGTCTACGAGCGGCTCGGCGAGCGGCAGTTGGCGGCGACGGATCGGGCGCACGAGGCGTATCTGGCTCGTGTGGCGCGGTGAGTGGGCGGGACTGCGGGGTCGCGAAGGGCGAGGCGGGCGTCGCCCCTACCTTTACCTCAACGGTTCCCACCCTTGTTGCGCGTAGATGATGCCCGCGACAGGGATACGGATGCGCCTCTGCTCCGCATGGCCTAGGTGGTGGCAAGGAGGCCTTCGACCTCGGCGCGGCGTGGGAGCGAGGGCTCGGCGCCGAGGCGGGTGACGGCCAGCGCGCCGGCGGCGCTGGCGCGGCGGAGGGCGTGCGGCATGTCGATGCCCTCGGCGAGGGAGGCGCCGAGCGCGCCGCAGAAGGCATCGCCGGCGGCGGTGGCGTCTACCTGTTCCACGGGGAAGGATTCGACGAGGATGGCGGAGGCGCCCGCGCCTGGGAGCCAGAGGGCGCCCCGCGAGCCCAGGGTGACCACGACGGAGCCGCACCCTGCGTCGATCAGCACGCGGGCAGCGCGCTCGGCGCCGTCGAGGTCGCGCACGGGGACGCCGGAGAGCGATTCGGCCTCGCTCTCATTGGGCAGCAAGACGTCGACTAGCCGCCACATCGGGTCGTCGAGCGGGGGAGCCGGATCGGGCGCGGGGGCGGGATTGAGCAGCGTGAGGACGCCGCGCGCGCGGGCGAGCCGCAAGCTGGTGAGCACCGCAGGCATCGCAATCTCGAAGCCGGTGAGCAGCGCCGCGGCGCTGGTGAAGGCGTCCGCCGCTTCGGCGATCTGGTCCTCGGTGACGCGCCAGTTCGCGCGCGGGATGGCGACGATGCTGTTCTGGCCGCTCGGCTCGATCAGCGGCAAGGCGACGCCCGTGCCAGCCTCGGCGTCGCGGGCAACCCAGGCGGCGTCGATACTCTCGCGTTCGAGCGCCCCCAGGAAGAACGGCGCGAATAGGTCTTCGCCGAGCCGCCCGATCACGCGCACGCTGGCGCCGAGGCGCGCAGCGGCGATCGCCTGGTTGCAGCCCTTGCCGCCGACGAACATGCCGAAGTCCGTGCCGAAGACGGACTCGCCCGCGCGTGGCCGGCGCGGCGCACGCGCGACGAGGTCCATCATGAAGCTGGCCAGCACGACGACGGCGTCGTGTGGTGCGGTTTCGGGCTGCATACTTTCCTCCAACTCGACGACTACGATGCGCGAGGGTACGGCCGGATGTACCCCTTCGAGGCGTCCGATCTCGGGCCTGCACGAGGGCGAATAGCGACGGGGCACGTTTGACACCTGCCTGAGTGAAGGGTACACTATGCGTGAATACACTTACTCCTCGCTCGCTCGTCCTGAACCTCGCTTACCCTGGCGTTATCGCATCCTATCATCCCATCCTCTACACATCTGACCCCAATCCTGACCCCAGAGTGACCCCAGACTGACCCCAGACTGACCCCAACTGACCCCACTACCCGAACAGGATGCGACTCATCGACGTGGTAACCGTGTCCTCCATTGCAGCGGTCACCTGACCGTATAGGTCCATCGTCATCGACACCGTAGAATGGCCCAGCATCTTCGAGACGGCCAAAGGACTCACCCCCGCCTCTAGCAGCAGCGTCGCCGCTGTGTGACGAAGGTCGTGCGGGCGCATCTGGGGCAATCCTGCCTTTTTCAGAAGACGATGGAAGTTTCGCGTCTAAAGTCTCAACGGGGAGAGAGCGCACGGGGAGAGGGCAGCATGGGGCTCAAGGTCAATGCGCGCGACGCGGCGCGGCTCGTCGGCAGGAGCGAGCGAACGGTGCGCGCCTGGGTGGCGAGCGGGAAGCTCCGCGCGGAGCCGGCCGGCGTCCGCACGAAGCGTCGCGGGGTGGGGCCGAGCCGTTGGCTGATCGATACCGACGAGCTCGCGGCGCTGCCGGGCGTGCGACTCGACGGGGCCCTCTTGGCGGAATTGCAATCGCGCGCGGCCCTCGTCGGAGACGGGGAGAACATCCTCGATCGGTTGGAGCGCATCGAGCGCAGCATCGCGGAACTGCAGCAAGGGATGCGGGAGCTCCAGGGCAAGGAAGCCTCACGCAACGATCCCATCGAGTAGACTCCGCGCCGTGCCGCGCGACGTGACGATCGCACGCCGAAGTGACGCGAGGTCACCGGCAGTGGACGCTTGTAGGCGCACGTTTGCCCTGCTCACGGGTGTCTTGGCCATAGGCGGCGTTTCCCACCCGTCGTTCGGTATGCGCTGGGTAGGCTTGCGATCGAGGCATCGGCATTCTCACGGAGCACGCATCGGTGCTCGAACCACTGCTGCCGTCCCGTCAAACAGCGTTGCTCCTTGGAGTGAGGAAAGTACGGCGCGCACGCGTGCGAGCTGTGCAGCCCAACGAGGAGATGCGAATAAGCGGTTGATCGCCGGAGCATGGTGTGCCAATGAGGCAGGATGGCGCGAGATCTTCGTGAAAATGCCGCGCTGCAGAGAGCCATGGCACGACGCCTGCACCTCGTCCCCGCGAGATGAACGCTCTCCAGATGCGCCGTTTTGACGGAAATGAGCGTGTAGAGTCGAGGCCATAGCCACAACTCACTACGGACCTTGCTACTCCAGAACTCGCGAAATGCCCACAAGCCGAGCAGCCGCTCCATAGGTCATTCTCAGTCCATCCCTCGTATCTGAAAAGTCGTGTAGTGTGGCGCCGAGACCTGCTACACGTTGGCGTGCTAGGCCGTTAGTCCCTCGGTCCCTTGAGGCCGCAGAAGAGCATGGGCTGTCGCGCCCCTCGCCCCCAGTGAGCCCGAACCGTTGCCTGGGCCATCCGCGCCCTCGTGCAGCACGTCCCGGCCGAGGAGAAGTCCAAGCCCGAGCCGCCGGAGTCGCCGCGCAAGCCGTCTCGCCGCTTGTCGCCCGAGGAGCGTGCGCGGACCAAGGGACGGCCGAGCTGGAACGGGCAGCCCAAGCGCGACTGGGATGGCCCGGACCTGCCTGCGAGGTCGCCGAGGTCGCCGTTGCCCCCTGCGCCTCCGTGACCAGCTTCCCACGTCGCGACGATGCGGCCGCCAAGGGCGAGACTCCACCGCTCACGGCAGCGTTCGAGCGCCGACGGCGTGCGCGGCGACCGCCGCCGGTTGCTGCTGGCGTACGCGCGCGACGGCCGCCGCGACGGCCCGCAGCAGCAGATCGAGGTCGAAGGGTTTGCGCACGAGGGCGACAGCATGCCGCCGGAGGAACAGCCGCTGCAACACCGACAGGCGACTGGCGTTGGCGGTCATCAGGACGATCGCGTGGCGACGCAACGCGGGACCGTCCGTCGTGACGGCGCGGACCAGGCGCATCCCGTCGAGCCGTGGCATGCGGTAGTCGCAGAGCGCCACCATCGGCTCGGGACTCAACTGCAGCATCAGCAGCGCTTCCAACCCGTCGTGCGCCTCCGAGAGGAGGCGATAGCCCTCGTCGGTGAGCAACGCGACCACGACCTCGCGGATGTCGCGGTCGTCATCGACCACCAGAATCGGCGTCTGTTGCGTCATGCGCAGACCGTCCCTCTCCCTCGGCGGGAGGGCAGCGGCTGCGGGTCGAGCCGGTTGGCGTGACGGGGCAGCGTGTCCCCACCTAACGAAGAAGACGGCAATTCTCATGCCAAGTAGACAACGCTGCTGGAACGGCCAGTCCAAGCGCGACTGGGATGGGCCCGACCTGCCGCCAGCACGCGCATCGCCCCGGTCGCCCTCGTCATGAGCGTCGCGATGGAGCGGAGGTCGCTGGGGACGCGTCAGGGACCACCAGCACCCCTCATCGCGTCCCAGCGACCGCAGCCACATGCTGGAGGTAGATGACAGCCTCCTCCACCGCGTCGAGCAGGCGATCGAACTCGAACGGTTTGCGCACGATGGGGACGCGCTGTTGCAGCAGGAACTGCTGCTGCGCCGGCGAGAGCAGGCGCACGTTCGCAATCATCAGGATGAACCGGTGACGACTGAGCTCCGGGCCGCCGGAGGTGAGGGCGTCGAGCAGGCGCAGGCCATCCATGCGCGGCATGCGGTAGTCGGAGAGTACCACCATGGGCACATCGCTCTGCCGCAAGATCTGCAGCGCCTCCACGCCGTCGCCTGCCTCCGAGATGGGGCCATAGCCCGCTTCCACGAGCGTCATGCGCGCCTCATCGCAGATCGTCCGGTCGTCGTCAATCACGAGGATGGGAGTCGGTGGCTTCATGCGAGGCCGTCCTTCCAATGGGAGGGAGGGCGGCGAAAGCACCCCGAACGGGATGAGTTTGTCCGCTAGCACAGTCCCATAGGGAGAAAGACCGCAATCCACATGCCAAGGAGACGGTGTCGAGGAGGCGTGCGGAATCTGTGACCTGGTGGTGATGCACGTCGTCCGCGCCTCTGGCGCGGGGCGTCAGCCCCGCCCCCGGTCGGCGGCGAGGCCCGGCAGGGCGAACCGCCGCGCCCGGGGGTCCCGAACACGGGCGCGGACTAGGCAAACATAGGTAATTCGTGCCGCGATCCACACCAGATCGCGGCGGGCACAATAGTAGTCTCACGCGCCCTTCTAACTCCAGCATTTCTCATCGACACTTCCGAGGAGCCCCGAAATGCGGGCGATTCTGCTCACGGCAACCGCCGAAAATGTGACGATAGACGAGTCAGAAGTCGATACCGCCGTCGTTATCAAATACTGTGGCGCGAAGACCCCTCGGTGCACCCACGGGGAGGAAGCGCCGCGCGCCGTCAGGCGCTCCCGACAACCGGACACCAACCGACCAGGTGTGCCCTACTCGCCCCCCTACCGCAGGGCCTGCGGGAATCGACGCGTGTGGAGGTGGCTTCGGGCCACGACATGACCGTGTAAGACGCTCCTAGCTCGCTAGGTGAGCGGTGGTCAGCCCAAGAATCCTCCGGCTTCAGCCGTGGGGAGTGGTCAACGATGATGGCTTGCCACCTCCGACCTACGCGCGGATCGCCTACTGGCGCGAACTCCGTGGTGCCCTGTCGCAGGTGAAAGGCATGGGCGTGGCGGATGATGCGTAGCCCGCCGATCTCGCGCCGTCCAAGCCCACCCTCAAGGTGATGGCGGAACGTGGCCTCATCGTCCGCCGCCGTCGGTCGTGGCACCTCAAGCGGGGCTGGTATGGCAGGGTTGCGGCCCTTCGCGCTCGGGCGGTACCAACACCGAGGCAGTCCATCGCCGAGCGGCCCCGGCCAGACCTGCCGAGCTATGCCGAGCTCGAGGGGTTCGAACAGATCTGCCGCTGGCTTGACGCTCAGCCCGAACGGAGGGCACGTCTGCCGTTCGTCGGCCTCCGCGAGCAATTGGAGGCCGAGAGCGAGGTGCCGAGATTTCGTCGCTCCACCTCATGCGTAAATTCCGCCTCGCTCGCCACACCTCGACCTGCGAGTGGGCACTGTCACCGACCTGGAAGCACCGCCTCCTAGACCTATGGAACGGCGTGGATCAGGAGGTCCGCGAACAGTTCCCGATACAGCCGACGCCGTCGGACCCCTACGTGGTCGCGGCAGGGATCGACACGTGGTACCTCAACCGCATCGACCCCGGCGGGCTGCCCGCGACCCTGCGCCGCGAACTGGACGAACTGCAACAGCAAGCCGCAGAGGATGAAGAGGAGGTCGACGCCCGCTGGGTCTACGACTGCGCGCCGCTGCGGATGTACCGTGCGGGCGTCAGCACCGACCAGGGCGGCGGCGTCTCCTGGTCCTACATCCTCCGCAACAATTCGCTCGCGCTCCTCGTCCGCAAGGCGCCGCTCGGGGGGTGTCGCCCAGGCCCGATTGGGCTCTGAATGCCTCTGGCGCCTCACCCCTCGGCGGGCATTAGACGAGGTCGACGCGCTCGTCAGGAGGATGTGGGCCAGTCCGATCCCCTTCCGCCGCGATCGGAAGTCGGATCCCGCCCGGTGGCAGGTCTCCCAGGTGCATTTGGCGGTGGACGTCGCCAATGCGCCGTTGGAAGCTGAACAGGTCAGTCGGTATGTCTCCCGCTCCCGGACTCTGGCGGTCTACGAGGCGGCGAAGTCCGAGGTGGATCAGTTGATGCGCGCGATCCATGGCGGGGACGCGGAGGACCTGGAGCCGCTCGCGCTGGACTGGGGCGAGCTCTACGAGGACGACGCCTACGACGTACTCGATCCCTTCGACGACTTGGTCCCGGAGCGCGATCGCGACGTCGAGCCGGTGCCGGTCGAGGAGCGGGCGGTGACGACCTTCCGCTCCGGGCAATGTATCTCGGGCATGACCTTCTCGCCGGGCGGCGACGTTTCGATGGTTCTCTACGACAAGCCCTTGCAGGCCCGGGTCTCGGGCAGGCGCCACATGGAGCCGATCTGGGCCGGCGCGGGCTGGACTCCCGGGGTGTCCGTCACGCGCCACGAGGCGCGGTTGCGTCGCCCCGCCGTCCGCGAGCTGGGATTGCCGCATGATCTGCGCCCCTGCCTGGACGACCCGTGGGAGTTCCTCGAGCACCAGAACGACGTCTTCGCCGCCGTCGTCGGCCGCGCCGAGAGCCCTGCCCCGACGCGGTGGACGTGGCGTGGATCCGGCGCGTCATGCCCGAAGGCTCCGACTCCCGGCGGTCCCGCTGGCCGACCGACCCGGTCTGGCGGGTGGTCCAGTCCGCCACCTTCGCCGACGCGCCGACCGAGGCGCGCCGCCTGATCCGTCGCAAGCAGCGCGGGTACGACGTGAAGGTGCTGGATCACGGCCAGTACGGCTACTTGGCCAGCCGGACGGCGATCCTGCACTCCAACGGCGGGCAATGGACGCTCTCGCGCGCGCTCGGCGAAGCGCTGCCCCAGTTGGAGGCGGTCGAGCGGGAGCAGGGCATCGACTTCGGCACGCTGGTGCGCGAGCGGCGGCGCCAGCGAGGCCTGCCCCTTCCGATCGCCGAGAAGGTGCTGCCCTTCCGCTCCAGCACCTCTCCCGAAGCGTCACCCTGCGAGCCGGTGCACACGGGCGCCGAAGTCCGCGTGGCGGAAGCCTGGGAGCGCCTCGACGCAGCCGAGCGGTCAGGACGGTCGCCGCGCACCCTGCGGGCCCTCGAGGTGGCGTGCCTGGAGGCGCTCGAGGGATTGGAATCGCCTGGCGCCGTCTCGCGGGACAGCGAGCCGTTGCACCAGGGTCACGCTGATAGAAGGTAACGGATGGACTGGCGCGTCAGCACGCTTGCGTTCCCGACCATTCCACCGCGCTCGGCGTCTCGTCCGACGCAGAGCATAGGCGGATGTGCATGCTCAACGCGGGGGGCGGCGCGGGCCCGTCCTCTGGTGGCGGCCACGAGAGTCGGTAGTGGACACCCTTCACCGTGACCTCGACGTGCCCGATGTGGGCAGGGTGTGGGATATCGCTCCAGAACGTTGGACTGAAGCAGCGTATGTCCCGTTCATTGGGGCTCATCGCCACGTCGCGAATGTCTCGCTGATCGATGCGATGGTCCCTCCATATGCCGGCCCCATCGTACGTCGTGACGACGATCTGATAGTCACCTGCTGAGAGCATAGTTGGCTCTTCTTTCGTGCACCGATCGGGCGATCCCGGTATGTTCACGCTAATCGGTCATCACTGTGGCCCAGCGGTCCACGCCACTGCGGGAGACCGTCACGCGGGGCTGCTCGACGATCGTCGGCCCGAAGGCGTCGAAGTGGTAGATCATCGCTCGGCCGACCCCCTCCGTCACGAGGAGGCGCACCCAGGCCTCCTCATCGCCGAAGCGCGCGCGGATGAATGCAGCGGCTGCTTTGGTGGCGAGTTCGCGCTCTTCCGCCCGCGCCTGACCCTCACTGCTGCTCATGTTGTACTTTCCTCCTCTGGAGCGGACCCCTCTGGAGCGGACACGGAGTAAACGCATCGACGGTCGTGAGCGCCGCCCACGGGGAAACCCGGGACGCCAACCCATCGTGGCGGCGCACGTCAATAGCCAAGCATACGATCGAACGCCTTGTCCAAGGTGCTCGCCTGCTCGGGTCGCTTCTGCGAGGCCTCGAAGGCGCGCAGGTGACCATAGCCGGGCACTTCGCGGTGGCTGATCGATCGGCCGAGGGTGCCGTAGTTGATCGAGCAGGTCCTGGTGCCATTGAGCAGCACGCTCCACTCGATCCAGGCGGGATCGCGGAGCACGCCCGGCGACTCGACGTGCATGTTGGCGAGCAGCGCCACGGACTCCCATTGCGAGGGCCGATAGGCGCCGGGCGCGTCGGAGTGGACGTAGAACCCCGTGCCGAGATCGACCACTTCTTGTATACAGTCTTGTACCGTCGTCATGGGTGGCTCCTTCTGCTACTGTGGTGGCGTAGGCGCCTCAGGCAGGCGTTTATACGAGCGGGATTCGGTGGGCGCGACCTGGTATGGCTCTCGTCACCCTGGCGCCGCGAGCGAGTCGATGATCCCGCTCAAGGGCGAGATCGGCTCCGCACGCATGTATGACGTGCGTGGCGCGGCGAGCGGCGAAAGGTGGAGCGCATCGCCGAACCGCGAGGCGCGGAGTGGACGATCCGTCGGGGCACCGAAAAGAAGTCGACGCTTGTCGCCTTCGCCTGTGCGACGGAGGGGAGCGTCAGGAAAGCGGCCGTGGCCAACGAGCCATCGGGATGCCATGCGCGCCACCACTGTTCCCGCGAGAAGGGGCTGCCGCGGAGCGGAGAAGAGGAGAAGGTGGGGGAACTCGTCACGTACGGGTGCGCTGCGCCACGTTCAACCTCGCCCCCACACCGCCACTAGCGGGGAGTCTCGCGGGCGTCAGATGGAACTGGCATCTGGTGCTGACAGCGCATGCGCTGCCATCGCGACCACTGTGAACCAATGGCCCGAGTATACCACGCTTGGCGTCGCAGCCGAGCATGCAGGCGCAGACAGGTGAGCGGTGCGCCGTGACGGTACGCGGTCTGGGAGGTTAGCCCGCACGTTCCGCGGAGGCGACGGTGCGGTAGACACCATCCAGCGGGCGGCGGCGCTCCGACTGCGTCTCTAGTTGAGCAGATTGTGCGGGGCGGAGCGGCCGGCTGGGGCCACGGGTGCTGACCCATAGTTCACCAGATCGCCCGTGAAGGCGATGAAGGGGAGGTCGCCGACGTGGGTGTCGTACGAGGCAATCAAGGTCTGGTCGAAGTCCTTCAAGGACGCCTCGATCATCCTGGTCGCCTGCTCCGCTTGGTGATGGGTCTGCCAGATGCTGCAGGAGATGGCGGTGGAATCGCTGGTCCTGGCGATGGTGAAGGCGACAAAGCCGAGCGCCTCGCGATAGGTGGGGAGCAGTTCTCTCTCCACTGCTAGCAAGAATTCGCGGAGTCTTCCGGGCCTGCAGGAGATCGTCGCGATATTGGTATAGTGCATGTCGGGCTCGATTCTGTTCCGGCACGGCCGTCATCAAGAGCGCCTCAATCAGCGTACCAGAACGGAGCGGGAGCCTCGTCAGCAAGGCACCTATGCCATGCTATGTCAAGTAGGCAGCCAGAGAGTAGGAGTGCGCGCGGGCTACTCCGCCCGTCGTCGCGCTCCTCACCTGGGACTGAACGCTGTGGCCTCAGGCGACCTGCGGCGACGCGCTCGCCGAGGCCAGGCGGCTCATCCGCCGCACGCAGCGCGGGAGAGGATGTGGCGGTGATGGCCCGAGTCCAGTTCGGCTGCCTGGTGAGCTGCGTGGCCTAACTTCAACCGAACCACGGGGACTGATCGCTCTCCCAGGCCCTGGGTGAGGGACTGCCCGCCCTACGGGCGCCGGAGACCAAGAAGATGCGGGCAGGCCAAGATTTTGGCGAGCTGATGCGCGAGCGGCGTCGTGCCGCCGGAGCAATTCGATAAATACTGTAGAGCCACGCTGATACGGTAAATTCTCTCTGCGGGTGATTGCTTGACATAAAATAGAATGCGTGACATGCTCTAGGCGCTCCCGCAACCGTTCTGGTGCGCCCAATGACGTGCTCTTGATGACGGCCGTGCCGGAACAGAATCGAGACGAACATGCAGTATACACACGTCGCAACGATCACCACCAAGTCGGGACAGATGCGCGACTTCTTGCGCAAAATCGAGACCGACTTGCTCCCCCTTGCTCGTACAGAGCCCGGATTCGTGGCCTTCACCGTCGCCAAGGCGAATGAGTCCACCGTGGTCTCCATCGCCATCTGGCAGACGCGCGATCAGGCCGAACGGTCGATGAAATCGTTCGACAAATGGATCAAGGAAGATGCCGGCCAGCTGGTCGCGTCCGTCCAAGGTCACGTCGGCGAACTCCCGTTCTTCGCCCTCACGAGTGATCCCAACACCTTTGCGTCGCAGGTTCCCGTGGCCGGTGCGCGCAGCTAATCACGCACCCTTTGTCCTGGCGACCGCATACGCTCCGAGCGCTCGGCCGACCAGGCAATATGACCACAAGACGGCTCCCCCACGTTACGTGAGGGAGCCGTCGCTATGCCCACCTGTCATCCCTGATCCGTCATCTTGGGAAGCAGTGCCCATGCATTCAGTGTGCTGTCGAGCTTGGACCGCGATACCTCTGCTGCGGCGCTGCCGGTTTATTCGCTATCCACGGCTACCGATCTCCCACACTCTGTCCCAACATGACCAATCGGGGATTAGGCGTAGTCGGTGATGCCCCGGCGCTCGAGCTCGCGCGCGATGTGGCGCAGGGCACTCGCCGTTGACTCGAAGACGCCGTCACTGGAAGCGTTGTTGTGATCAGCAAGGCATGTCCAGTACATGGCGATGACTTCTTCATCGCCGAACTCTTGGATGCGCTGGCGTCGCTCCACAGTGGTCTGCATCAAGTAGCTCCTAGAGGCCTGCTCCCTTGAACAGTACCGAGCCCGGATGGGCAGCGACTTCACGCTCGTCGAGCTCGTTAGCAAGCAAGATCTGTGCCGTTTGGAGCTCGTCGTAGGTCGCGTCGTCCGGTGTGTATTGGTCGTACTGAGCTGTGCCCGACTGTGGAAGGCCTGCTCGACGGGTTGGAGGAAGCCTATCTCATGGAATTGGCGACATCAGGTGGCTGCTTCCTCGCGCAGGGGCGCCAGAGCGAGGCCGAGTTGGGAGGGTGAGTTAGGCCACGATCAGGAAGATGTGCGGACGGGCGGCATCCACGAGCACGGTGACGGGCTCGCCGCGTCGGCCGATCGATCGTGCGCCGCGCTGAACGTACGTCGTGAGCCTGCCGCTCACCGGATCGACGCCGGAGGCCGAGGTGACGTGGATGCGCCCACCACCCGCAATGCGCACCTCGGTGATGGTCGCCTGCGCCCGCAGGCCGCTGTGCAGCAACTCGCCGCGCGCCTCCGGACTCGCGGGTTGCATCGGACTTCCCCCGCGCAGGCGAGGCACGACCAGCCGCGCCGCGACGACGAGGAGCAGCAGGACCGCTGCAAGTCCCGCGGCAAGCAGAATCGGAGACATGAGCATCGCCGGGTCCTCTCTTGTTCAGCGCGCAGCGTCGGTACGCTCGACGTGAGGCGGCGCGATCGGCGCGGCCCCACGAGACTTTACCCCTCCCCTATCAACCACCTAGCGTACTCGTGCTCACTCGGCGGGATCGACAGCGTCGGGTGGGGTGGCACGGCCGAGGCGCGCTGCCTGCATGGCGGGGGAGACGCGGTAGACGTCGCGGGCCAGGCCGGTGGCCTCGAAGAGGCGGATGGTGTAGCCCGCGAGGTCGAACTGCCACCAGCGCAGCCCATGGAAGGCCGAGCGCGGGAAGGCGTGGTGGTTGTTGTGCCAGCCCTCGCCGAAGCCGAGCAGGCCGACGACCCATTCGTTGCGGCTGCGATCGTTGGTCTCGAAGGCGCGCTTGCCGAAGGTGTGGCAGACGGAGTTGACGCTCCAGGTGACGTGGTGGGTCAGGAATTGGCGCACCAGACCGCCCCAGAGCAGGCCCGTCAGCGCGCCCGCGCAGGCCGCCGAGGAGGCCGCCGATGACGGTGGGGATCGCCAACGAGAGCACGACCCAGAGCAGGTGGGTGCGGCTGACGAACAGGACGATGCGGTCGTGCAGCAGGTGCTTCACGTAGCGCTGCGGCGTCGGCGTCGGTCTCGGCGAAGATCCAGCCGAGGTGGGCGTGGAGGAAGCCGTCGACCGGGCTGTGGGGGTCGCCGGGGCGGTCGGCCAGCGCGTGGTGCTTGGTGTGCGTCGCGGCCCACTGCAGGGCGTCGCCTTCCAGCGCCATCGAGCCGAGGATCAGCAGCGATCGTCTTGACGACGGGGTGGGGCACGAAGCTGCGGTGCGTGAGCATGCGGTGGTAGCCGACGGTGACGCCGAGCGCCACGAAGCTGTAGATGCACCGCCAGCAGGATCAGGTCGCGCCAGGAGACGGCACGCTGCCAGAGCAGCCAGATGGCGAGGCCCGTGGCAAGCAGGGGAATGATCACCACAGCGAGGACGATGGCGCGGTAGACGAAGTGTGCTATCGCTTGGCGCGCGGTGCGAGTAGGCGCGAAGGAGACAGGCGAGGTTGCGAGCGTCTCGACCGCATGTGCGGCCTGTTGTGTGTACATCGGGTTCCTGATTTCCACAGAAGATGGGCGTGGTTGAGAGCGCACAAAGTCTAGGCTCTCGTGGGGGCTAGAAGGCGGGAGCGTGTCCAGACCCGATGGGGACTGGCCCATCGATCATGACGCGGCGCGCGGCGGAGGTGACGGCAGCCAGTAGGTCGTCGATGTCGAACGGTTTGAGGACGATCGGCACTCCGAGGGCGAGTGCCAAGCCCAACGTGTGCCCGATCGCACCAGCCGAGGTGGGCTGGGTCGAGAGCAACACGAGGCCATGGCGCTTGGTGTGCGCCGCGCTCCTGAGGGTGCGTTGGAGCGCGCGTTGCAGCAGCAGTACGTCTCGCGGATGTGGCATGCTCACATCAAGCAATATCACGAGCGCGCCGGGGTGGCTGCGCAGATAGCGCCGGGCTTCTTGCCACGTCGTCGCGTCGGAAACGCGGTAGCCGGCATCCTCCAGCAAGACCCGGAGCGCGAGGCGGATGCCTTCGTCGGCGTCCACGACGAGGGCATCTGGCAGGGTCACTGGCACGGTGGTCGGGAGGATCGCTAGTGCGCGGTGTTGTGGGGGCATGAGGCCCCGCCTTCCCGCGAGAGGAGTGGCACAAAAATGGCCATGCACACCCGCTTCGTCTGGTAGAAGCAGGTACACATGACCGGTGAACGGTGCAGTTGTACACGACTGACGCCCAGTGCCACGACAACCCGGAATGTGGGCTATACTTGCGGCAGGCCGCCCCTGCTGATATCAGGGGTGCGTTTAGTGGGTGTCGGGTGTTTATCGCACCTGGCGCTCACGACCCATTTGAGTGGGCTTTCGCTCCCGCAAGTATAGCACATGCGGGCGCGCGCCACGTCAAGCGTCCCACGGCCGTGCCTGTGCACGCCTCCCCCTTGGCACCTCCTCCCCTTCTGGTCCAGCACTCGCCAGCGTCGGCACCGCTCGGTTCCTCCGGGCGGCTTTCTCTCATCTTCGATAAATACTGCACTTATCTCATCAACAGTGTAGGGCGTTGGTTGTAAATTTGACATATAGTGTAGAGTGTGCGCCACTGATCACGCTCCCGCATCCGTTCTGGTTCGCTGCTTGAGGCGCTCTTGGTGACGGCCGTGCCGGAACAGAAAAGAGTCCCCCATGCAGCATTCCCCCAGTGTCGCCAGTGTGTCCCAGCCGGGACGCGTGCGTGCATTCCTCATGCGTGACGTGATGACGAGTCGGTCCATCCGTTGGCGCGTAATCGTACTCCAAGTGGTCGCGATCCTCGTCCTCGCGTTCGGGTCGTTCGGCGCGTTCTACGCCCATGGCTTCATCGACGACCAGATCCACCAGGAGCTCGCCCCCCAGCAGATCTTCTTCCCCGCCAGCGCGGCGACCGGGCTTCCCAGTGACCTCTCCGCCTATGCCGGGCAGCAGGTGTTGACGGGCGATCAGGCGCAGGCCTACGCGGACAAGTTCATCGCCCTCCACCTGCAGGAGATCGGGCAGGGGCATCCGTATTCGTACTGGAGCGCGCTCGCGCAGAAGGCGACGGATCCTACGGCGAAGGCGCAGGAGCAAGGGATCGCGGACACGCTCTTCAAGGGCGAGACGCTACGCTCGATCCTGAATCAGGCCTGGACCTTCTCGGTCATCGCGCAGCTGGCGCTCTACGCGGCCATCGGCCTGCTCCTCGCGACCATCGTCGTCTTGGCGGCGCTGGCCTTCGAGGTCATCGAGGCCCTCCAGGCCAAGGTGCCTGAGCATGGAGCGGCGCCGGTTCCGGAGGTATTTCCCCGAACACCAGTGAGCCGAGGCGAACCAGCCGCGATCAACTAGATATTCCCTCGGGTTCCTCAGCGTGCCGCTGCAGGCGATGTACTTCGTCACTGGGTCGCTTGCCCTCGGACTGGCCGCCTGGGAACGAGCATCGCTTCAGAGCCTGTTTAATAACTCGAAGCGGCCAGGCGTTCATGTGCGCTACGGTAGGGCATGGACACGCCTACCCTGTTCTACGCCACCGATCTCACCGACGCTAAATGGCCCTCATCCAGCCAATCTTGCCTGACGCGCACACGGGCCGCCCACGCACGCACTCGCGTCGCCGCGATAGAGCTGCACCGCCCGCTGGTATGCAGTCAAGGCAGCGGGGAGGTCGTCGGCGATGCGGTGCCGATCGCCTTGGCTGATGAGCGCCTCATAGCACGCGAGATCGATGCCTATGCCCGCCGCGACGTTACGCCAGGAGTACCCATCGGCGTACTCAATCGGCGGCGCGCCGCCCAGCGCGCCGCCCAGTTGCTTGTGCAGGCTATAGACCAGGCTGTTCAGCGACTGACGCGCCAGTACGGGATCGGTGTCGGGCTCGAGTCTGGACTAGTGGGTCACGTGGCATTGAGTAGCCATCCATGACTGCGGCGCCCGAGCCACCCAAGGCGTGGCGGCGCCGCCGGGCGCGCTCGCGTCGCCGCCGGCGTCTGCCATCCCAGATGAAGGGCGTGGGGTGCGCGTTCCACCCCGCCACGGTTTGTTCCAACCAGTCGATGAGTTGCTGAGCCGTCTGCGGATGCTGGCCGGCTAGCGCGCGGCGGAAGAGGATACGCTGGAGGGACTCCGCCATATTCAGCCAGGAGCCCGACAACGGCGTGTAGAGCGGCAAGATACCGTGTTGGAGCAGCCAGCGGACCAGGTCGTAGCTCAGGTGACCGGCCAGATTGTCCCACACCACGATCAGCCGGAGGGCTGGAGCTGGCTTGGGTCGCTCATACGACCACCACCAGTGCTGCCAGGTCTGCACGAGCAGGTGCTCCGTCGACAAGGGTACGCGCACCGGGAGCGGTGCACGCTCCAGTTCGGCAAGCATCTGGAGCACCTGCTCTTTGAGCCAGGGATGGAGCACCGCATTGGGGGCCGAGAGGACGCCTTTGGCCCGCACGTCGCCGGTCACCGGGCGAAACAGCGTCAGCAACTTGGCCGTCCCGCCGCGCACATACTCATGCGGCTGGGGAGTAGGGTGACCGGCCGGATGCCACATCTCTCCCGGTTGGGGAATGGCTTGATAGGGGCCCGCTTCATCCTGGCACCACAGCGCCACACCACCGGCTTCCGCTTCGGCGTAGGCCGACTCGATCAGCTGCTCTTTTCCCGGCCTTCGGGTCCTGGACCGTGACGAGTCCACCGGCCCGCTTGCGCACGGCGGTACCGGTCGGACACCAGGTACGCGTCTTCCCAAAGCGATAGTCTGCTTCCTGCAGCACCACCCGGATCGTGCTGGCGCTCACCTGCGGCAGTGCCTCCCGCCGCAACGCCCGCTCCAGCGTCTTGAGCGACCAGGTGGCCGTGCCGTCGGCCTGGCGGTCGGGCACCCGCTGCAGTTCGCTGAGGATGCGGTCGCGCAGGGCCGCGGTGTACTGGACTTTGCGTCCGCGCCCGCCGGCGATGCGCACGGCCGCCAGTCACTAGTTCATCGCCTCGGTCCGTGCGGTGACGGAGCGCTTCCCGGTCGACAGCGAGGTCACCGGGAAGGACCGCAGGGGGGAGGAAGACGAGGACGCCCGGGAGGAGCGACGCTTCAACGAGTGGGCCAAGGCAGTGTTGGAGCTGGCGGAGACCCTAGGCCCTATCGACCCGGTCCCGGTCGGGGAGTTCTGGCAAACCTTTTTGTCGAACGTGAGCCAGGGCCTCTACGCGAGCGATGGTTCCTGGCTCGACCGACCTGACGATCGAGGCGCTATCCTCACGTCACACCCAGGTTAGGAAGCGCGATGTCTGAGCCAGACATGGAAGCGGATGAAAATGGGAGACCTACTTCTGAGCGGAGCCAGCGAGACGAGATCGTGGCATTTTGGTGCTGCTAGCCCGTTTAGGAAGCTGATCCTGGTGCGTCCTCGGACGGATGATTGTCGCCCCTCCCCTGGAGGTGAGCACGCAGGCGAAACTGGTGTTTCCCCTCGCACCTCTCGCTGGCTGCCCGAGAGAGGTGCAGGCGGTAGGCAAGTCTTGTATCCGCGCTGTTGTGGCTGAGACATCCATCAGAAGACGGTCGTGGCCTGTGTGCTCCTGACCGATCCCGACGGCGCTCGCCATCGGTTCGTACGGACCTTTGGCGCCATGACCGCCGATCTGCTGGCGCTCGGCGATTGGCTGGAGTTCCATAGCGTGACGTACGTGGCCATGGAGAGTACGGGCGTGCTCTGGCGCCCCGTCTTCAACGTGCTGGAGGAAGGGCGCACGCTCGTCCTGGTCAACGCGCAACATCTGAAGGCGGTGCCTGGCCGGAGGGCTGCACCAACGCCACGACATAGATCACGCCCGCCGTGGGATCGATGACCGGCGTGCCCGTGATGCCCTCGGGATCGATGTTGCCGCAGGGGAAGTTGGAGAGCGGCACGGGTGTGTCGAGGTTGGTCTGCCACTGGATCGCGCCCGTCGTCGCGTTGAGCGAATACACGGAGTCATTCTCAGTGGCGACGAACACGCTGCCGCCCGAGACGAGCGGCTCGGCATAGACGGAGCCGTCCACCGTCGTCGGGGAGGCCCAGCCGCGCGTGATGGAGCTGAAAGTCGGCTGCTGAGCGTCGTAGCCGCTGCGCTGGTTGTCGTGATGGTAGGTCGTCCAAGTCGCTGGTGGGGCGGCGGCAGGCATATTTGCCTGGTATCCAGCAGCGTTGAGCGTGGGCATCGCGAGGGCGCCCAGGATAAGCAGCGTGGCTGCCAGGCCGATAGCCTGCCTGCTCGTGGAAGGTGAAGGACGCATTGGGATCGCTCTTCCGATTAAGAGACATGCGGTAATTCAATTACCGCCTGCTCAAGACTGCAAGAAGCCTGCCGAATTGATGCCTTCGCGCCCAAACGCACTCTCAGGACGCGACATTTCGGACGCACTGTAGTACTTCAGCGACACTTAGTCGTAGGTCGGTTGCCATGAGGCCAGGAACTACGTGGCACGAATGACATCGGTTTCACACACGTCTCGCTTGCTGCTATCCGTGATTTCATGCGCCTTTTGAACGTAAGTGTCGCTGCAATACTAAACTCCTCTAGCAGGCGCTGTACGCTGCGATCGGTGATGTCCCGGATGGTGACGACGCCGCCCTGCGTTGCCTCATGGCCGCGGATCGGCTGGCCGTTGGCCTCGAATCAGCGCCGCGTGCCGTCGAGGGCTGCCAGCGTGAACTGCATCGTGAAGGCGGCGCCGCTCACCGCGCGCCGTCGCGGCGTCCTCTCGACCGCCAGTGGCCGCCCCTCTTCGTCCTCCGCCTGGAATGCGGCGGTCGCGCTGCCGAACATCCGCGCGTAGGTGGCGTTGGTCACCACGCTCGCGCCCTCGCCATCCACCACCAGGAGCGCGTCGCCCATACTCAGCAAGATCGCCTCAATGCGCGATCGCTCGCCTTCGCTGATTTGGCGCTGCGCCTCAAGCGACTCCGCCGAGGACTGCAGCTCGCGACCACGGGCCAGCAAGTCATTGTTGGTGGTGTGGAGTTCCTCGACGGTGGCTTCCAGTTCCTCGTTGAGCGTCTCATGCTCCTCGTTGGTCGCCTGCAGCTCCTCGCTACGATTTTAGGCCCCTCGGGGTCATCTTGAGCCGACGGACTTGGAATCGATACCCGGTAGTAATCGTACGAGCATCTTCTGGACTCCCGCAGATTGACTTCACGCTACATCTAGCCTCTCGAGGCTGCTCCCTCCATCTTGAAGCGGACTGATGCCACTCCTTCTCCTCGCAGAGTGACACCTGTTCTCGGGTTCGCCCTATGGCATTGCGGTGACGAGGGTGCATATCGCCGGAAATCGATGATATTAGCGCACGATCGCTTGACAAGATACCGTTTGTATGCCTTAGCTCAGATCGTGAAGAAGCCACCGCCCGTGCTCTCCTTGGAAGTAGAGAGCCTCCTCTGCGGCGCACGCCACTCTTCAGTGCCCCTCCTCGTGCTGGGATGCCCAGACTGCTGATGCAGCCGCTCTCGCGAACTCATCGGCATGCTGTTTGGCATGCTCCCGTGACCCAAACGTTGCATCAGAGAGCGCAACGCGCGCCATCAACCAGGTCCGCCGTGTGGCGAGTCCTGAGTCGGGCAAGCCCTTTCCTCCGCGCGACCAGCAATGCGTCCCACGGCGTCGCCCCCTCGGGGTGCCGTCGCCGGTGCGTGCACGATTTCGCCTGAATGGCACGGCTGGCCTGACCGACCAGTTCACGTCCACACGCGGTGTTCATGGGAAGCGCGTGCCCTTCGATGCGGACCTTTCATCCGATCCATGCGCCGGCACACTCTGCGGTGCGCCGGCAAGATTGAGGAGCGATTCCAATGATTCTCGGATCAGTCACCTTCACGTTGAGCGATCTCGCGTTGCAGTTCATCGTCGGCGCCCTCGCCGCCGCCGTTGCGGGCCGCGCCATGGTCGGTGGGGGCTTCGGCCTGCTGGGCGACCTGCTGTTCGGCGTGATCGGCGCCATCGGCGCCAACTTCGTCGTCAGCTACTTCGGCCTCTTCAACTCCCACAGCTACGGCCTGGTGGGCGAATTGATCGTCGCCGCCGTCGGCGCGATCCTGCTGGTCGTGGTCGTCCACGCCTTCACCGGCCGTCGATCCGCGCGCGCCACCGCCTAGCGGAGCGCGTGCGCGCTGAGGATGCGTGCCGCCGTGGTGCGTCGCACAGCGTCGTGCCCACCCCGGCGGGCGCAGTCCTCATGCGACGCTCAACTTGATAGAAAGCCATTGCACCTCGTACTTCAGGAGAAACCATATGCAGCCCGTACCATCCGCTACACCTACCCAGCCAGCCGAGCGCAGCGAGATCATGTGGCCCACCCCCAACGCGCCGGTCCAATCCGTCGCGCCGGCCGCGCCTGTTCAGCCCCCCCAGCCACGCTACCAGGCGCCGTCCTCCCCGCCACCGACCAGCAACTACTACGTGGACACGTCCGCGGAGCGCCAGCCCGCACGCTCGGCTACGTCGACCTCGGCCACGTCGACCTCGGCCACCTATCGGGCCGCGCAGATCGTCTACCTGCTCCTCGGCATCGGGGAGGCCTTCATGATCGCCCGCGTGGTGCTGAAGTTGCTGGCCGCCAACGCCGACGTCGGCTTCGTGCGCTTCGTCTACGGCGTGTCCGCCCCGCTGGTGGCGCCGTTCCAGGGCATCTTCCCCACGCCGACCGGCAACGGCAGCGTCGTGGAGTTCTCCTCGCTGGTGGCGATCGCCGTCTACGCCGTGGTCGCCTGGGCAATCGTGCAAGTCGTCTCCATCCTGGGTCGGCAACAGTTGCCCACTACCGCCAGGTAGAGACCGCGATGGGTGTACTGGGTCTGCGTTTACCCAGTGCATCCGCCTTGTTTGAAGAAAACGATCATTGGCGCACCTCAGTTCAGCCACTTTATGCCGTACCACAGTCCTCGCGGGCGGCCACGTGCGATATCAGGAGCGACATCATGTCGAACGGTGTACTACCACGATCGAATCCCCCTCGCGCCGTCTCGGAAGCGTCTGTGCTACCTGCTGACGGCACGCGCCCACATCCGTGGGAGATGGTGCAACATCCGATCAAGACAATGCACTTCTTGGAGGCGCTGCGTCGTGATCGACGCGTTTCACCGATGCGCAAACTGCTGTACATCGCGCCGCTTCTCATCCTCTTGATCGCCTTGTTGCTGCCCGAAGGCATCGTCGCGGCGGGTGTCGCCCTGCTCATACCGCTGGTAGGGCCGCTCGTCAACCTGCCGGCGGATGCCGCGCTCGACTGGGTCGCCTTCGGGTTCGCCGCCTATATGTTGCTGGGGGTCCTGCCGAGCCGTATCGTGGCGGAGCACCATGCCCGGCTCTTTCATCCAACACACCTCGCGCGCACATAGCTCGTACACATGCCGTGCCGTCTGGCGCCACGTTACTACGCCAGTCATGCGACGCGCTCGCGTGAGCTCGCGAAGTGGTACAGGGAAGTTGCTCGCCGTCCGTGTCCTTCACGTCGCGCCATCTCGTTGGGAATTAGGAAACAACACGCAAATCACCGCATCTTTTTCGGTGTGGAGAACACGCTGACACCGTATGGCGCCGGCAAGCCGAAAGAGCAGCCACGATGGCACTAGTAGCACTCAACTCGACCGTGGGGTGGCTTGGCTGGATCATCATCGGCGGCATCGCCGGGGCGATCGCCAGGCGGGTGATGCAAGGCAAGGGCTTTGGCCCCCTCGGTGACGTCCTCGTGGGCATCATAGGGGCCTTGTTGGTGGCCGGCTGCTCGAACTCTCCGTCAGCGCCACAGTCGGCGTCACCGGCTCGTTCTTCACAGCCCTTGTCGGCGCATGTGTCTTGGCCTGGTTGCTTCATGGCTTCAACGGCACCCGCACCACGGCGCGACGCTAACGGATCAGCGTAGCAGCTCTCTGCGGCGGGAGCGTCCCTTCGGGCGCTCCCGCTTTCTACATATGAGTGAGGGGAAGTGGAAAGGGTCACAGCATTTCATGCTGCGGAGGTTCTCTTCACTCCCTCAGGTCGCGGCAGGCGATGGAGTTGGTCGATCCTCCCTCGGGGTGTGTCGAGATGGCGTCCGCTAGGCACGCGTGTCGGCGGATGCCGGTACTCCCGCCGCGACGTCCGCGCGCATTTGCCGATAGTGGTCACGCCAGATCAGCCGATGGACGCCCATCACCTGGGGCAGTTGGTTCAAGCCCGGGATGTAGGGCACGAAGATCAGCACGAGGGTCAGGACCGCCATGACCACCCAGACGGCGAGGTCGGCGTTGGGGCCGTTGAAGGGGCCGAACGGCACCTGATACCAGAAGGTGTAGAGCCAGAGCCACGCCTGCCCGGGATACGCGCCCGTCTCGTTCATCATGCCCCATTGGCTACCCAGCAGGTTGAGCTGCTCGGCCCTGGTCGGGTAAGGCATCCTCCGCGAGGAAGAGCAGCGGCTTCGTGTAATCGGTCTGGTAGAACCTGCCGTCGCTGAGCAGCAGTCCGTCGAGCGCGCCGCTGCGCCCCAGGTCGAGCAGCGACCCCGAGCATCGTCGGCAACGGGCCATACGCGCCGTTCGCCACGACGAGGTGTCCCTGGGCATCGAGCGAGCCGTCAGCTTTGCCGAGCGCGGTCGCGTAGGCGTCCTCCCACGTCGCCTGCTGTGTGGCGGAGGCGGCGTCGAAGGTCTTCAACGCGGTGCTCACGTCGGTGCTCTTCACGGTGGCCAGGGGACCGAGCACGTACGCCTGCGCCGTGTCGATCGGCAAGCTGACGCCGGCGATCTGCTGCGGCGAGAGGGGGCCGACCGACTGCACCGACCCGCTGTTGTGGTTGTACGGCGGGCCGTATTGGGCGAGCAGGCTGTTGCCGGCGAGCTCGGAGAGCGAGACCGTGGTGAAGCCGAGCGGATCGGTCTGGGCCACGCTCTGCATCGTCAGCGGCGCGTCGTCGGGCGAGGAGAAGATGAAGGCGCAGGCCGCCACCAGCACCAGCACGATCGACGCCGGAGAGCAGCACTTCGCGGATGAGATCGTACGGCGCCATGCGCACGCCCCGGTAGTACTGCTGCTGGGTCATGCCGGGGGCGTAGGGCTCGCGCTGCTCGCCCGTGATGGGGAACGGGCGCACCACGCCGCGCAGCCGCACCATCAGCAGATGCAGCCCGACGAGCGCCGAGACGACGAGCGGCAGGAGGTAGACGTGGATGGTGTACATCTGCCCGAAATTGAGCACGTTGAAGAGGCCGCCGACGCCGATCGAATTCATCGCGTCCTTGGCGGAGGCGGCGATCCACTGCGAGTCGAAGTTGCTCTGCGAGACGTAGCCGGTGAAGGCCGCCATGATGCTGACGACGAAGGTGATCGCGCCGATCGCCCAGGTGCGGCCGCGCCCGTCGCGCCAGGCGGCCTGGAAGAACATGCCCCACAGGTGCAGCACCATGAAGAAGAAGAGGGCCTGCACGCTCCACAGGTGCAGGCTGTTGAACCAGTGGCCAATCGCGTTGACGTGCCACCACTGCGGGCCGAAGAACGCCAGCACGGTGCCCGAGGCGACGACGAGGATCAGGCTGGCGATGGTCAGCGCGCCGAAGAGGTAGACGCCCGAGCGCACGTAGGCGGGTTGCTGGTCCGGCAACACCTGCTCGGCGGGGAATTGCGCGCCGAGCCGCTCGCGCGCGGCTTTCGTCCAGTTCGATGCCATGGTGGTCTGCCCTTTCAGTTGTCCCGCTCTTGCGGGAGCTTGAGGAACACCGCCAGGCCGAAGACCAGCAGCATGAGGACGATGACGATCAGGTTGGGCACGCTGATGAGCAGGATGCCGAGGTGAACGTACTGGGCCACGATGCTCCTCCTTCGCGGAACGGTCCCCGGCGCGCGCAGGGGCAAAGCAAGGGACAACCAGCGAGAGTATCCACGGACCGGTTGGCGGCATCCGCCGCCAACCGGGTCACAGGTATGGCCACCAGGTCACGACGGCGCCCCACTCGGCCGGGTTCGCGGCGTACCGCACGCCAGCGATGCGCTTCCGACTGACTCGGCCGAAATCAGCGATCGGGCGGTCATTGGCCCGAGGGGCGGATCCGTGTGCCGGGTCGACGCGGGCACCTCGTCGAACAACACGCCGCCGGCGATGCGGCGGGCGGCGGACGCGACGGCGTCCAGCAGGTCGTCGATGTCGAAGGGTTTGGCGACGACCGGCACGCCACACACAATCGCCAGTTCCAGCGCGGGGCCGAGGGCACGGGCCGGGTTGGTCGACAGCAGGACGAAGGCATGCCGCGCGGTGGGCGGCTCGCCGCCGAAGATCCATTCGAGGAGCAGCATGTCTTCGGGGCGTGGCCTGCTGACGTCGATCAGGATCACGGAGGCGTCGGGGTTCGAGAGGATGTAGATCAGCGCTTCTCGTCCGGTCTTCGCCTCGGAGACTCGGTAGCCGGCGTCCTCCAACAAGAACCGTACTGCATCGCGGATGCCGTCGTCCGCGTCGACGATGAGGGCTCCTGGCAGGGTCACTGGCGTGTCGGTAGTGTGGGGGCATGAGGCCCCGCCTTCCCGCGAGAGGAGTGGCACAAAAATGGCCATGCACACCCGCTTCGTCTGGTAGAAGCAGGTACACATGACCGGTGAACGGTGCAGTTGTACACGACTGACGCCCAGTGCCACGACAACCCGGAATGTGGGCTATACTTGCGGCAGGCCGCCCCTGCTGATATCAGGGGTGCGTTTAGTGGGTGTCGGGTGTTTATCGCACCTGGCGCTCACGACCCATTTGAGTGGGCTTTCGCTCCCGCAAGTATAGCACACGCACGCTCTTGCAAACGCGCGATGTCAAGCCTCCCCTCGGCCGGTGACCTGCGCCTGCCTACCCTCCCCATGGGCGAGACTCTTGCGTTCGTCCGCTCGTGAAAGCGAGCGGACAGCATGAACTGCACTCACCAACTGCACTCACCACTCGACCCTGCTGAGAATCTATTGCTCGCCGTCGCTTGGAGGGTGCTACGCGTCGGCTCGGCTCGTGCGGTTGCCGGTGAAGAGGCGCACGATCACGACCAGCAGGATCGCGCCGATCGCCGCGACGATCAGTTCACCCACCAAGCCGTAGTTTCCGGAGTTGAAGAGGCCGAAATAGCTGACGAGGAAGTTTGCGCCGATCGCGCCGATCACCCCGAAGATCAGGTCGCCGACGATGCCGAAGCCGGCGCCGCGCATCGCGCGGCCCGTCACGGCGGCGGCGAGCGCGCCGACGATGAACTGCAACACCAGGTCGCTCAAGGTGAAGGAAACCGATCCGAGTACCATTGGGAATGCTCCTTACAGGCACGGGCACGTCATTTCGTGCACCCGCGCGTCTACTCTCATGGCGACAATGCAGGCATGGCGACGATGCAGGGTTCGCCATGAAAACCGGATCACATCCATCGATGCGCGTCGCACCACAGGAGACGAACTCCGCAGACGCACGACACGGACACACGACACGGACACACGACACGGACACGCGCCGGGGATGCACGACGGATGATGACGGATGCATGACACGGGTGCAGCGAGGAACACGACGGGAAGCGCTCTCCGTTTTTCCTTGATCCCGCCGATCCACACGCCTCAGGATGTGAAATACGCAGCGCGGAACATCTGGCTCGGCGCGAACGGGTGCATTCAGCGATGCTCGGCGAAGTAACCGACATGGCCCTGGTGATGGGAAGCACAATCCCTGCCAATTACAAGTAGGCGCCGTGTACGTCCTCCTCCTGAGTTCGGGAGGATAGGCTCGCTCGCACGAACAGCCGGCCCGTGCCACACCGTGCCTTTGCCGCACGCTCTGTGTCGATGCCGGCGTCGGTGCCGGAGGCACAGGCCCGAGGGCGATGCAGACGAGTGCTCACAGCCGCCACGCCAAGCCATACCGCTATTCCACTACTCTGGCGCTACGGGCGTCAGTTGGCGAGCGCGACGCCTCCGCCGCCACAGCCAGATGCCAGCGCCCAGGCCGCTACACACCACGAGGATGCCAAGCACCAGCAGCCAGGTGGGCACCACCGCGCGCGCCGCCGCCAGCAGCACCAACACGCGGGATCCCTGCCGCACCACGAGCACGCCGAGCCAGAAGTAGGCGAATGACCACAGCAGCGAGGCGACGGCCACGGTGGGGACGAAGATCCGATAGGGGGTGCCGCCGAGTCCCGAGAGGACGGTGGCGGGGATGCGCATGCCGGGGATGAAACGACCGGCGACGAGCGCCAGCCGCTGTCTGCGGGCGAACCAGCGCTCCGTGCGCGCGATCCGCTGCGGGCTCAAGCGCAGGAATTTCCCGTAGCGCTGCAAGAGGCCGCGTCCGCCATGGCGCATCACCAGGTAGAGCAGCGAGGAGCCGGCGGAGACGGCCACGGTGGCGATGCCGATCACCGCAAGACTCGAACCGACCAGCCATCCGGACGCCTGCGTGCCGGCCAACAGGATCAACATGTCGCTGGGGATGGGGATCGGGATGCCAGACTCCTCGATCACGATCAGAATGAAGAGGGTCGGCAGGAGATAGATGTGCAGGAAGCGCAGCACCAACGGCCCGAGGTCCTGCAGCGCCGACATGCGCGAACTCCCCCTGTGGTCCCTGCACACCTATCCAGTCGACGGGTGAGGACGACGATCGCCACACGACGATCGCCACACGACGATCGCCACACGAGGGTGAGCGCGGTACGTGCCGTGCCGGGCACCGGAGCACCGTCCGGAGCACCGTCCGGAGCACCGTCCGGAGCACCGTCCGGAGCACCGTCCGGAGCACCGTGTGGTACACCGGGAGGACGCCGCCGGGATGAGGCTCCGGCGAACGCAAAACCTCGCGGGTCCGTTGGCGTTGCTCTCGGCCACCCTGTGTGTACGAGGATCATGCTCCCCGGTCTGGTGCGCTCGTGACCTTCTCGACGTGGTGCGCCTCGCCAACCTCATGCACGAGGCGGCTGGCCGCCGCTCGCAAGAGGACCGAGACGGCGATCGCGTAGGCGGCGAAGGCCGCGATGGTGACCATCGCCACATACGTGAGTTGGTCGGGGGGCCAGTGTTGCGTACCCTCGGAGGCCACGAGCAGGGTCACGCCCGCAGCCAACACCCCGCCGAACAGCGCGCTCAATACCACGCGAGAAACTAATCGATCGGTCGTCCCGAGCAGGAACCCCAGGAATTTCATGCGGGCAGCCCCTTTTCTCACCGCGTCGTCTCACCGCGTCGTCTCATCGCGCGAGCGATGCACCTGTCGTCACCGGCACGTCGTCATGAGCAACGGCCGCCGCAGCAGGTGGTGCCGCGCTGATGATCAGCCCCAAGTCACCATTTCCACCGCTTCACGCAGCATGCCACGCTTCTTCGCATTCGTCGCGATGCCAGCCGCCTGCTGCGCGGCCTTCTCTCGCAAGAGGGTCTCCGCCACATGGACAGGGCAAGCGCCGACGCGTCGCCAGAACGCTCGAGCTCTGGCGACTGCGCACGGTGCGACGCCCGACCGTGAAAGGGCTTAGCGGGAGCTGGCTAACTGTTGACTCGCCCCCGACTCCCGGTCAAGAGGTGGACGACCAGCAGCAGCACGACGGCGCCAACCACCGCCACGAGGAAGCCGGAGAGGGTGAAGCTGGTCAGCGTGGTGCTCAACCCGTTGCCGCCGATCCCCACGAGACCGAACAGCAGGCCACCGAGGAAGGCGCCGATGATGCCGACGACGATGTCGCCCACCACCCCGAGCCCGCCGCCTCGGACGATCATGCTGGCCAACCAACCCGCAAGCCCGCCGATGATCAGAAATATGATCAGACCCATGTTACGCTGACCCAAAAGGACGTGGCAGACGCGGCGATCGTGGCTTCACTCCAACGGCAAGGCGAGGAAGCACAGCGACGGTTCCAATGCGATAGCAAGCAATGATGCACATGGGGCCGCTGGCACCAGCCGCACAGCGTCGCGCCTCGCGCGTAGAACATGACAAATTAGTCACCTTCCCGGAAGTTTACAGCGATGGTGGCATAAAACCACCGAGGGACAACCGATGAGCACCCGCGGACCGAGCGGCGCCATCATAAATACGGGGCCTGCCGCGCGCCAACTCGACGCTGCGGAGCTCCAGAAGACGAAAATACGAGCTGACACCGCGATCGTGGTGGATAAAACTTCTGGTGCGCGTGTGGCTACGCTGGCGGATGCAGCGCAATGGTCGCGTGACATCGTTCAGGATCGAATCCGCGAGCGTCTCGCAGGTCAAGTAGTCGTCATCGCACGTCCGAAAGGTGGTTCGTTTACGCTCGAGGAAGCTGCAGCTGCTCGCCATGCGGCGGTAAGTGGCATCACCGTTGTCACGCCTAGAGCCTGTTATGGACTTGAGTAGAGATGGATGAGCTGATGGAGCATGAGGCCGGCGAAGGCCAGGAAATGCAGGCCCGCCAAGACGCCGGGCAGGCGCTCATAGTCGCGGGCGAGGCGGCGGAAGCGACTCGCCCAAGCGAAGCTACGCTCCACGATCCAACGTTTGGGCAAGAGGACGAAACCGCGCTTGGCCTCCGGCACCTGGACGATCGGGAGGCGGATGCCCGGCTCCGCCGCCGTCGCGGCGACCTCGTCGCCGGTGGAGCCCTGATCGACCAAGGCCACCTCCACCGTCTGGCCGGTCACCTGCTGCACCTGCTCGGCCAGGGCCGCCACCGGGGTGCGCTCATCCGCGTTGGCGGGCGTGACCAGCAGCGCCACGAGGTCGCCCAGGGTCTCGACCGCCGCGTGGACCTTCGCTCCCTTGCGGCGCTGGTGCCCGCTGTCGCCGGCCCGCGCGCCGCTCTCGGGGCTCGAGTGCCGCACGCGAGCGTCCAGGATCGCCGCCGTCGGGTGCGGGGCGCGGCCCGTGCGGGCGCGCAGCAGCAGCCGCAGGTCGTGCACCAGCGCCTCGCCTGCTGGTAGACGGCGCGGGCCACGGCGGGAAATTCGTCGGCAGCGAGCGCCAGGGTGCGCCCGTCTGCACCAGAGAGCGTACGGCGTTGAAGACCGCGCGCAGCTCGTGTTTGCGCTGCAACGCGTCGGGCGCGAGCACGGTCAGCTACGGCGTGACGAAGGCCCATCCCTCGTCGCTCACGTCACTCGGAGAGCGGTTCGGGGGTGGGGTGGTCGCCATGCGCGCATGCTAGCACGCACTTCCCCTCACGTTCATAACAGGCTCTAGTATCTTGGTAATGTCGACGGAGCAGTACAATGGGGGTTGCGTTTGGCCTAAGGGCATGGGGTGGGGTGTACCTGGACAGGCTCTGGGGCGATCGAGCCCGTTGCTGAGATGCGGTCCCCCACTCCCTTAGCGAGCTACTTGCAGGTCGGACGGTATCGGAGGCCCCGAGACGGCGGAGACGCCCGAGAGCGGTGAGCCTGGATGAACACGAGTGGCACCGAGTAGCTCCCGCCCAGCCGTGAGGAGGAGACGATGCGGCAGACGCCCCCGGCGAGTTGAGGCCGCGAGGTGGCCAAAGCCAAGTGCGACGCGGCCTTGCTCCGCGAGGGACAGCTGACGCAGCGGACCTTCGCCCTGGATCCTGCGGGCTTCGCGGCCGTAGACCGCTGGATCGGCGAGCAGGGAGTCGAGGCGGTCCACGCCTGCCTGGAAGCGACCGGTGCGTACGGCGCGGCGTTGGCGCTGGCCCGCGCTGCGGCGGGGCAGCAGGTCAGCATCGTCACCCCGGCCCGCATCGCCGCCTCTGCCCAGAGCCGGTGGACCCGCACCAAGACGGATACGTCGGCGGCCGCGCGCAGTGCCCACTTCGGTGCGCGGGAACAACCTCCGATCTGGACCCCACCCTCCGCGGAGGTCCAGGAAGTACAAGCGCTGGGACGGCGGGTGGAGATGCGGCAGGAGATGGTGCAGCACGAGGAGCATCGTCGCCAGGGTGGCGGCTCCGCGCAGGCGGTGCGTGCCTCGATTGCGGCCACCCGTGCCTTCCCGCGCCAGGAACTGGCCCAGACCCAGCACCTCGTCCAGCAGCAGGGTAGAACAGTCCGCCGCGCTGCGCCGTCACCAGCAGCTGCTCTGCTCGATTCCCGGAGTGGGGGCGTGGACGGCGGCACGGGTGCTCGCCGAGATTGCGCTCGTGCGCGCGGCCGTCGAGGCCCGGCAGTGAGCGGCCTATGCCGGTCTGACGCCCCAGGAGCGGACGTCGGGGAGCTCGGGGCCTCACCCGCCACGGCTGGCCAAAACGGGCAAGAGCCGGCGGCGCCGCGCGCGCTCCCTCCCGGCCATGGTGGCCATGCGCCACCATCCCGCCGTGCAGGCTCTGGCCGAGCGTCTGCGGGCCCGCGGCAAACGCCCCAGGGTCATGGTCGGGGCGGCCATGCGCAAGCTCCTGCATGTGATCTCTGGCGTACTCAAATCGGGTAAGCCCTTCGATCCCGCACGAGCTCTGGCCGCGTAAGCGGCTCAGCAAGGTCTGAGGACTTTCGACCACCAGTGGTCGAAAGTCCTCAGAAAGGTCAAGCGCAGAGTTCCGAGCTTGACACTCAAGACGGTATCTAGGTACCGCTACTCCCTCGCACCACAGCCTGGCGCACTGAGGCCGTCTCAGGCGCAATGGAACACCCAATATGGAACCGCCTGGCACATGGCGCGACGCACGCTCACCGCTGCAGTGTTGTTAGGCAAGCTCACGCCGGCGGAAGCGGAGGCGAACCACCAATATCTGACTTGGCGTTACTTCTCGCGGCTCACCGGACTACAATACCAGCGGTCTCGATGGAAACCGGGACGATAGCGACGAAAGGATGGTCGCATGGAGACCTTCGGCGATATCTGCACGATTGTGCTGAACCACAAAGCGGAGACGTTCACCGTCCATTTGCGCGGGCATGAGCCTATCACACTCGACGCCTTCACGATGATGGCTGTGTTGTACGCTGGCGCCGACGCGAACGTCGTGGATCTCGCTAGCAAGTGGGCCTCGGCGCAGGGCGAGCGCCTCGCAGTGGTGGATCCGAAGTGGCAGCGTGCGCAACGAGAGGCGGCACGACTCGGCGAGGCATCAGCGCAGCAGTTCGGTGTGAGGCTCGCGGCAGAACGCGGCGAGGAGATGCAATCGTAAGCTCAACTCCGGAGCGCACTCCACGCAAACGCGTGCCAGCGCCGATCGTGCCACCGAACATCCCACCGGCAACGGATGAGGAGGTTGAGCGGCATCGTCGCTGGGAGGCCATCGACCACGAGATGCTCATCTCGAAGCGGATTGCGGAGGATCTCGCACTGGTGGAGCAGGACTGTTGGAGCAGGACTGTCAGCGCGAGCTGCACGAGAAGCAGGAGCGCGACAGCGAGCAGTAGTCTGAGCGAGTAGCGGATACGGTATGCGTCATGCTGGAAGGCTGGTTAGAGTATCCCTGAGTTGCGGAGGGGAGTAACGCAATGGTGCTTGCAGACTACAGCGCACTTATCCTCACCATCGTTGGCGTTGCCTTGTTTCTGTGGGTGGCATACGTGCTCGTCATGTTTGTGGTGATCACCGTGGACAATATTATTGACGCTAGACGCGACCGGACCGAGAGGAGAAGCGACAAGTAGTAGACTTCACCTTCTCATGATCATCAAAGAATGTGGCGCGAAGACCCCGCGGTTCACCCACGGGGAGGAAGCGCCGCGCGCCGTCAGGCGCTCCCGACAACCGGACAACCACCGACCAGGTGTGCGATTCTCGCCCCCCTACCGCAGGGCCCGCGGGAATCGACGCGTGTGGAGGTGGCTTCGGGGCACGACATGACCGTGTACGACGCTCCTAGCTCGCTAGGTGAGCGGTGGTCAGCCCAAGAATCCCCCGGCTTCAGCCGTGGGGAGTGGTCAAGAACCTCATAGACGCCTTGACCGAGGTGGCGAACAGCAAGCATGACGCCTGGAGAATCAAGACCCCGGAGCTGGAGCTCCGATGCAACCTGACGGCGGACGGGCCGGACTACGAAGGGGATATCTACACGACCGGCATGGGTGCCCAGACCTCCGGTGAAGATTGGCGGCAGACGCCAGGCGTCACCAGACGGCTTGAATGGGCAATCGCGTGGCTCGTGCAGCAGGGCAAGCGCGACGCCTTGCTCGGAGACCGGTGGGAGCACAGCGGGAACTTCTAGCAACTCCGCACGTTGGCATGGCGCGTCGAAGCACCGGCGCAGCTTTCGGGCTCAGGCTCCAGCGAGCGCTTTCCCTATTCCCGCCACGCCTTCAGGTGGACTCGTTGATGCCGCGGTACTTCTGCCGGTACGAGAGATCCGACTCGCAAGAGGTGGATAGCAAGGGTTGCAGGCGCGCCTTCGAGGGCGGTGTTCGGCCCGCTGATCGAGATCAGCGCCGTCGCTACCTTCACCCAGCGCTTCTTCAAGTCACGGTGAGCGAGGCCGCTCTGTTGTCCACCGTAGTGGTATGAAACGCGTTCGGGTTGGATCGGGCGCGTCGCTCTTTGGTCATGTGATTTTGACCCCAAGACGTACAAAGAGCGACACGATCACCGATGCCCTTGTCAGCAGGGCTGGCACCAGGAAGCCGCTTAGGATGCGGAACGAGTGGGCATTGGTGCTTTCCCGTGGACACCGGAGAATAGGTTGTAGTACACTATGCGTGAATGACGCAGGGGGCCTCGCCGGTCTTTCGGCGCAGGGATGCACGCGAGCTGCGGCGGTGGACGATCCATCTTCTGGTGACGCATAGTCGCCAGCGCATCTCAGCCAACCAAGCAGAGGTGAGTATCGTGCCAGACATCCCAACTCTTGGTCGGTCCGCACAGGACTATTTAGCGGCGAAGCACGCCGCGCGCGAACGGGCGCTGCCGAAGTCGCGCCACGCGATCCGCCTCTGCGCCAACGCGATCCGCGCCGCCCACCGCGATGAGTTCGACTCTGCCCGGCAGTTGGTCGCCGAGGCGGGCACTCTGTTGCGCGGCATGGCTGCTGATCTGCACGATCACCTCGACATCTTCTACGCCGGCTTCGTGGCCGACGCGCAGAAAGAGTACGCCGAAGCGGCGCTGACCAACGCGCTGATCCAGCGCGAGCCGTTGCCGACGCCGGAAGATCTCGGCGTCGAGTGGGCGCCTTTCCTCAATGGCATGGGCGAGGCGCTCGGCGAGCTGCGCCGTTACATCCTCGACCGCATGCGCCTGGGCAAGACGGACTCGTGCGAGTCGCTGCTCGCTGACATGGACGAGATCTACGCGCTGCTGATCACGCTGGATTACCCCGACGCGATCACGGGCAACCTGCGCCGCACGACCGATGCGGCGCGTGGCATCCTGGAGAAGACGCGCGGCGACCTCACGCTCGGTGTGAGCCAGGCACGGCTCAACGCGGCGATGGAGCGCGTGCAGCAGCGGCTGGAGCGGTTGACGGATTTCTAGGTTCACGCGGCAGCTATGTCTGTCCGACGGTACTTGCGGACGAGGCGATCGGTTTCACTCTGGTGGGTCGCTGATGTGGCGGTGTGCAATGGTCCCAAAAACCACCCAAGCGGTCCGAAAACGGCTACAATAGTCAACGGGAGAATGCCACAGGTCTCCTCGTCGCCGCTGTGCGCATGTGCCGCGAGACGCCGTTTTCGCTTCGCCCCTACGATGTGTTGATGATGTGTTTCAGCCGCGGAGAGCAGCCTGTGCCGCCAGTCACGGACGACGACGCGCTTTCGCTGGAGGCGGACGACTCCGGTGAGTACGACCAGGAGCAGCAGGAGGTGGCTCCGGCCGCCACGCAGCCCGATGAGCCAACTCGCTGGCTGACGCTCGTGCGCCCGGCGACGTTGCTCTTCGCAGTGGCGCCGGTGGCCGCGACGCTGCTGCTGATCTGGGCGAGCGGCGCGAAGATTTCAGCGTTCGTGGCGGTCTGCTCGCTGGTCTCGGTGGCGCTGGTGCTGGCGGGCGCGAACATGCTCGACGAGTACCTCGACTACGAACGAAGCGCCAATGACAGCGGTCCGGTCCTGCGAGGGCCGCAGGCGCCGACGACGGCGCTCGAAGCCTCGTCGATTGCGCCGCTCGACGCCTTGCGCGTGAGTCTTGCGCTGCTGGTGGCGGGTGCCGTCTTCGGGGTGCCGCTGGTGATCAACGGCGGGCCGCTGGTCCTGGCGCTGGGCGTGCTGGGCATCGTCGCGAGCGTGCTCTACTCGGCGACCGGATATGCGTTGAAGCGTCTGCCTGCGGGGGAGTTGGCGGTAGCGCTGGCGTTCGGGCCGGCGCTGGTCGCGGGCACGTTATTGGCGCAGCGCCAGCCAGTCCGAGGCGCGGACCTCTTGCTGGGGCTGGCCTTCGGGCTGTATGCCTTGGCGCTGCTCGAAGTGACGCACTTACGTGACGCCGTCACGGACCGGCAGTTTCATCGGTACACGTTGGTGCTGCTGCTGGGCGAGCGCGGGGGCAAGCTCCTCGTGACTCTCTGCCTGGTCGGCGCGTTCGTCGTCGCGGCGATCGTGGCGCTGCAGCACGGCGTTTATCATGGGGCGATCGGCGCCCTGCTGGCATTGCCCGCCGCGACAATTCCGCTGACCGGCGCGCTCCGCGCGCAGACGATGCGCACGCGCCAGCTCGCCGTCAGGCAGACGTTCCGGGCGGCGTCTGTGTTCGCGCTATGGATGTGCCTCGGGTTTCTCGTCGCGGGCGCGGTGGTGCGGCTGTTTCCCGTCGTCCGCGACTTCCTCGGCATTTGACGGCTACGCCGAGGATGCGGCGGGCGTGACGCGCATACGGATTGAAGCGGCGTTGATCCGTCAGGGGGCGGAGGGCGAGGTCCGCGTCGCCCGTACACCTTCGCTGAATTCAGTGAGCAAGGACGTTGTGCGAGGACTGTTCCTTGGTCTGGGAAGCGCCGACGTATACAAGGGCGCGTTGGCACCACCCATGCTGTGATAGACTCAGCCCCGGCGGCACAACGCCGCTAACCTGTGTGCGTATACATTTTGTAGAAATCGTGAGTCCCGCGCGTCACCGAGCTTTCATCAGCGCCGAGCGTGCGCGAACCCATACGCGAGGAGGATGAGCCATATGGCCTGGTTCGGGCGTCCACGAGACGATCGCTCTGAGGCGCATGGTGGCGCGGAAGGCGCGCCGGTCGTCGATGAGACGGCATTGCATGATGAGTATTCGCGCACGATCATCGGCGTAGTGAGTAAGGTCGGGCCGGCGGTGGTGCAGGTCGGCGTGACGAAGGCAGTGATGGGCCGCACCTCGGCGGGCATCATGCCGCGGCTCGCGGAGGGCGCCGGCTCGGGCGTGATCTTCGCGCCTGACGGCTACATCCTTACCAACAGCCACGTCGTGGACGGCGCGCGCAGCATCACTATCGCGCTGGCCGACGGGCAGGATATCGCCGGCACGCTCGTCGGCGAAGACCCCGAGACCGACGTGGCGGTGGTGCGCATCACCCCGCCCAACGGCAAGAATCTGCCCACGGCGGCGCTCGGCAACTCCGACAAGTTGACCGTGGGCCAGCTCGTGGTGGCTATCGGCAGCCCGGCGGGCCTGCAGAGTACCGTGACGGCGGGCATCGTCAGCGCGCTGCACCGCACGCTGCCTGGCTACGGCGGGCGGCTGATCGAGGACATCATCCAGACCGATGCGGCGATCAATCCGGGCAATTCGGGCGGTCCGCTGGTGAACGCGCGCGGCGAGGTCGTCGGGCTGAACGTGGCGGTGCTACAGCAGACGCAGGGGCTTTCCTTCGCCATCCCCATCAATGCGGTGAACTGGGTGGCATCGCAGTTGATGCAGCACGGTGCGGTGCGCCGCTCGGTGCTCGGCATTGCGGGGCAGGCGGGGATGCTGCCGCAGTCGCTCCGGCGCATGTTGCAGATCGAGAAGCCCAGCGCCGTCGAGGTGGTGCAGGTGATCCCGGGCGGGCCGGCGGAACGCGCGGGCATCCAACCGCAGGACGTGATCTATAAGCTCGACGGCAAGCCGGTCGCCACGGTGGACGACATCCGCCGCACGCTTGAGCGCCTGGCGGATGGTACCCCAGTGCGCGTGAACTTCATCCGCATGACCAACGCGGGTCCGCGGGCGAGCGAAGCCGTCGTCCACGTCACCACGCAGCGGCGCTAACAGCCGCTCGCTGACGAGCACGGCGGGGGCGGATACTCCTGCGCGTTCTTGCGGGTGGTATTTTTGAGAAGGTCTCGTGCGCGGCGCCTCGCGCTGGCGGAGCGCCGCGTCGTATCGTGCTAATGCGCGATGGGACACCAAGTAGATGCGGGTCCACTCGAACGCGAGGCGGCACTCCGCGTGCTGGGGGCGCTGCTCGCCGAGGTCGCGTCTGGCGGCGGGCGGACGGTCCTGACCAGCGGCGAATCCGGCATCGGCAAGACCTCGCTGGTCAGGTGTTTATTGGAGCGGCATGCCTCGGCGAGGCGCGTGCTGTGGGGCGTGCAAGTCGCTCTTCACTTCGCTCCCTGTGTGGCCGCTGCATGACATCGCGGCGCCACAGGCGCGTACGCCACTGCGGGCGCTGCTCGAAGGCGATGCGAACCGCGCGACGCTCTTCGCCGCGGTAGTGGATGAGCTCATCGCCGGTGCCATGCCGACCGTCGTGGTCTTTGAAGACATCCATTGGGTCGACGGGGCGACGCTGGACCTGATCACGTTCCTCGCACGGCGCTTCGCCCGCACGCGCCCGCCTCATCCTGACCTACCCCGACGAGAACCTCGCCAAAGATCATCCGCTGCGCCTCGTCCTGGGTGACCTGCCCACACGCAATGTGACGCGGCCGCGCCTCACCGTGCTCTCGGAAGCCGCGTTGGCAGCACTCGCTAGTAAAACTCTCGGCTGAGGCCCCCTGCCTTCAGGCAGGGGGAGGCAAGCCGGGCGGCCCGTGCGAGCCGCGAGATTGCCCGACCGTGCCGCTTTCCCACCCATCCGGCAGAATGTAGCGCCCTGGAACAGCCGACGATCCGCAAGACCTCCAAGTACAAACTGCTACAAACTGCTACAAACTGCAGCCACTGCCCGAACAGGAACAGGCACTGGAAACCGTCCTGTGGCAGTGCCGCCCGCGCTCTCACGCCGCCCTTCACCAGCGCAAGACGTGGTGGGGACGCGGAGAAGGCAGGGGTGCCACGTACTCCCAGCAGAAGGCCGAATTGCCCGACCTGAAAGCCGCTTTCCCCGAGTACGCCGAGGTCAACGCGCAGGTCTTGCCGGATGGCATCTTGCGCGTGGAGCGGGCCTATCAGGCGTTCTCCCGGCGTGTCAAGGCGGGTGAGCAGCCGGGCTACCCCCGCTGCCAGGGGCGTAACCGCGACAAGAGCTTCACCTGCCCGCAGGACGGCGGCGGCGCCGTGCTGGATGGCGGCATGCTGAACCCGTCGAAGAGCGGGCGTCTGCGCCTCCGGCTGCCCCGTCCGCTCCAGGGCACGCCCAAGACCGTCACCCTCGCGCGGGAGGCGGACGGCTGGGAGGCGTGCATCTCGTGTGCGGAGGTGCCCACGGAGTCGCTTCCTCGCAGCGGGCGGGAAACCGGCATCGACGTCGGCTTGCAGGTGTTCCTCAGCACCGCCGATGGGGAGCAGGTCGAGCCTCCGCGCCACCAGCGCAAGACGGCAACGCAACTCGCCAAGGCCCAACGGCGCGCCGCTCGCCGCAAGCAGGGCAGCAAGCGTCGCAAGAAGGCGGTGCAACTGCTGGCCCGGCCACAGCAGAAAGTGCCGCGCCAACGCACCGCCCAACGCACCGCCCAACGCACCGCCCAACGCACCGCCCAACGCACCGCCCAACGCACCGCCCAACGCACCGCCCAACGCACCGCCTTCCACCACAAGACGGCCCTGCCCCTCCTGCGCACCTACGACGCGATCGAGCGGGAAGACGTGCCGGTCCGCACGAGGGGGCGGAATCGCCCCCTCGCCACGAGCATCCGTGATGCCGGCTGGGCGGCGTTCCGCCCCCTCCGCACGAGCCCAGCAGCAGACGCTGGCCCAGCAGCAGACGCTGGCCAGTGGGTTGTCGCGGTGTCCCCCGCGTTCACCAGCCAGGACTGTGGCGGCTGTGGCGGCTGTGGCGGCTGTGGCGGCTGTGGGGAGCGGGTGCCCAAGAGTCGCGCGGTGCGCACCCACGTCTGCCCCACCTGCGGGCTGGTCGTGGACCGCGATGAGGACGCGGCGCGCAACATGCTCCGGGCCGGGCAGGCCCGGCAGGGAGCGGTGGCGGTGGCCGCCGCGACGAACTGAGAAGCCCCCGGCGTTAGCCGTGGGGAGCATGTCACTCGAACGCCTCTGACACAACCTCACAACGTACACCGGCAAACTCATATCCTCATGCTGGCGTGCTGGCAGAGGTGTCCGCAGCGTAGGGCCAGAGGTCGAAAACGCAGTGCGCCCGTATCAGGCGTATCGCGCCAGGCGGTGTCGTTTGCGTCGCTAGAGACGATGGTCGCGCCTCAATACGCCACCGTTCGATGGGGAGATAGGATTGCGCGTCCTCGCGGAGCGCCTCCTCGATCACGCGCTCCGCCGCATCGCCCCCAAAGACGAAGAGAAACGGCAGCATGCTCCCATAGAGCGCCAAGGAGGGTTCGTCCTCGCCGGTGGCGTAGACCCCATGGCGGATACGTCGCCCGCGGCCGTTGAAGCCGCGCGGGAACAGTGTGACGAGCCGGGCGGCGGCGCTCGCATAGGTCGCGCCGTGATCGGGCAGCGACGCGACGTGGAATCCAAGTCGTTGCAGCGTACCGGCATCGAGCCGGCGACCCAGCAGCACGCGGGGGCGTGTACGCAGGAGCATGGCGATGGACTCGGCGATCTCGCCGACCCGCGCGCCCGCCAGACGTCGCCCGCCCGCGAGCGTGACGACCGACAAGCCGGAGGTATCATCACCGCGCAGGCGAATGAAGCCGCAAGGCGTGATCGATTCGCTGGTGAGGATGTTGCCGCGCCTGCGGTCCGGTCGCCGACGCGGTGCGCAGGCACGCGGCCGAGCTCCGGGTTCCGGCTGTCGGAGGTGCTGCGCGCCGAAGGCGGCCGCTACTGGTCCTACCTGTGCACCGAGCCGGCCTGCTGCCCGGCCGAGGGCGTGCCGTACGACGTGGCCCGCCACCCGGTGACGTCGGCCTTCGCCGCAGTCGGGGCGCCACCGGTGCTGGCCAGCCGGGACGAGTTCGCCGCCCAGGTCGCCCCGCTGGACGGCCCGCAGGGCGAGGCGATGCTCCAGGCCACCCTTGACGCCACGGAACGGAGCCGGCCGGCTAGTCGCCCAGGCGGCCAGCTCGGGCCGCAGGGGCGAGGCACGGCGCCTGGTCGCGAGCGCGGGGCTGGACGCGGTCCGCGAGGCCATCGGCGCCTACCGGGCGGGCGGCGAGTTCTCGTCGGACGCCGACGCGGCATGGCTGTCGGTCCTCCTGCGGGACCTGCGCGTCCGGGATGACGCGTGGTCCCGGATGCACCCGGAGTACAGGGACGCGCACCTGCGGCTGTGGACGGACCTGACCAGGCGGGCACGGCCCGGCTTCGTCGCCCCGGCTGCATCACTGCTGGCGTTCGTCGCCTGGCAGTGCGGCAACGGCGCGCTCGCCAACGTGGCCCTGGACCGGGCGCAGGCCGACGACCCTGACTACTCGATGGCCCAGCTGCTGCGGGAGGTCATCGACTCGGGAGCACCGCCGAGGATGGCCCGGCTGCCGATGACGCCCGAGGAGGTCGCCGCCTCCTACGCGGCGACGACGAGGACGACCCCGCCGAGGACTCGGACGACGAGCCAGCCGGCAGCGACGACGACCCGGATGACGACGAGGACGGACGATCCCGCGGCCGAAAGCTGCGAGGACGACGTCAGCCCTCAGCTCTAGCCAGCTCACCGCACGGCCCCGGGCGCCCCGCCCGGGGCCGTGCCTGTTCCTTCCATCCCGTACCGAACGAGAGGGCAACCCGCCATGTCCACCCCACCGACCGATGAGAACCTGCTCGACAGGGTCCGCAAGCTGCTCGCGAAAGCCGAGGCCGAGGGCGTCACGCCGCATGAGGCGGAGGCGCTGACCGGCAAGGCCGCCGAGCTCATGGCCCGCTACGGGATCGACCGCGCGCGGCTTAGCGCGGCCCGCCCGGAGACCGACGCGCCGGCCGACAAGATCGTCACGCTGGACAACCCGTGGGCCACCGTGAAGGGCCACCTGCTGTCCGGGCTGGCCCAGGCGCTGCGCTGCCAGTGCGTGCTGCTCAATGGCAGAAGCCCCGGGACGCGGCTGCACGTGTTCGGCTACGCCAGCGACATCGAGCGCAAGCGTGCCCAGGGAAGCGCTCCGTCCCAGGTCGCGAGGAAGCCCCGGTTCCAACTAGCCCGCTCGGGCACAGCGGCGGCGGCAGCCGGCTGTGACAGGCCACGTTGTTGTCCCTGGCCAAGTAATCTCTCACCACGGCGGAGGGCACTCCTGGAAGTTGGTCGGGTTGCCCTCCTTCGTCGTGCCGGCGGAACCCGCCCGTTCGGCCCATGGGGACCGCGAAAGCGTGCAGCTGGTCTGCCAGCGCCTGCTGCTGCCGAGTGAGTTCGCCCGCCTCGGCGAGAGGCAGCCGGCCTCTCCATTGACGTGCACGGGATCGCGAATCCCCCGACATCGCCGGCCGCCGTCCTTGGCTACGCAATTCCCGGCCTGACGGACCTGAAGGCTCACTGGTACGCAGTGGTGCTGTCTGACGATCGGCAGTTCGGGGGACGCTCGCGATCCGGGATGCGATGCCGGTACCCGTGCGGGCCGCTCGTCCGCCGCGACCGCGGTTATCTTCATTGGCGGAGCTGGTGCTGCGAATCGCGTATTGACTGGGAAAGTGCGCTGGTGAGCAGTGCCTTGGCTGCCTCGTCCGGGCGGGTGAGCATCGATTCGTGACCGCCCGGTACCAGCACCGGGGTCAGGCCGATGCGGGAGGCGAACTCGGCGCCCGGCCGGGCCAGGGCCCGGTCGTCCTCGCTGAGGATGTATCCGGCCGGAACGCCCAGGGTAGTGACGTCGTCGACGTCGAGCGGGTCGAGAAAGTAGCCGCCGGGCTGCGGCACGAGCAGTTCGAAGAACAGGTCTCTGGCCTGCTCGTCGGCCTCCGGCATGAGCATCGGAACCTGCTCGCGGACCAGGCCGATGGTGCCGTCCGGGCTGGCCGCGATCGCGGCCCGGGTCAGTGCCGCGTACTCGGCGTTCTCGTCCACCATCGCCGTGCCGCGGGCCGGGACGACGGCGTTGTAGTAGATCACCTTGGCCAGGCGGCCGGTCAGTGCATTCGCGGCGCCTGTAATCACGTAGCCGCCCCAGCTCTGGCCGACCAGGACGACCTCAGCGAGGTCGCGGCGCTCGACCTCGGCCACGAGGTGATCGATCGCATCCGAGAGCCGGAGTCCGGCGCGATCGTCGCCGTCGGCGAGGCCGGGCAGGGTGACCGTAACGGCCGCATAGCCGGCCTCGCGCAGCCGCCGGGCGACCGGCTGCCAGGCCCAGCCTCCCTGCCAGGCTCCGGGGACGAGGACGAAGGTGGGTGACATCGTGAGGGTCATGGCGGTCGCGCCTCTCGCTGGAGAAAAGATGGTTTGGGCTGTGGCGCCGGGTCGCGGAAAACGCGGGGCACCTCACGGGATGGGTCAGCCGCGGATCGCGGTGGTTTCGCGGGTGAACTGGCGGTGGCCGATCAGCTTGTAGGCCAGACGGGCCGGGGCCGGCACGACCTGCAGGAACTTCTGCCGTTCCGCGTCATCGGCTTCCTCGGTGATGTGGCCGAGGATGACCAGCCGCCGCGTGACCGGGATCGCGCTCATGCCGTGCTTGCCGAGCGCGTCCCATTCGCTTTGCGTCAGCGTGACCGAGACGATCGGGAGCAGTTTCTGCTCCTCCTCAGCCAGGTGATCGATCAGTGCCGGCATCGTGGCGTCGATGAGGGCCGCCATCCGCTCGCCGGCGGCGGCGTCCGCGCTCGCCGTCCACGCCGGCAGCTCCGCGCTGATGGCCGCGACGGCGTCGTTGACCTGCGCGTGCTGCGCGTCCATCCGGTCCATCAGCTCCGGGTCGAGCGCGGCTCGCTCGCGCAGCAGGGGAAAGAGCAGTTCGTCCTCGCCGGTGTGGTGCGTGTGGAGGAAGTCCAGCATCTCCCGGGCGTGCGCGCCGATGACCTTGGATCGCGCACGGTCGTTGGCCGCGGAGCGGAACAGTCGGGGGAGCTGACCGAACTCGCGCCGGATGACGCGGTGGATCAGAACCATCTCGTGGGTGTCGACGCCGGGTCCGGAGGTGCTCACCGTGACTCCTCGATGGTTGCGGCGTTCTGGACGGCTTCGGGGGTGGGGAGCTCGGTGCGGTGGGCCTGGGCCCAGTCGGTGAAGCTGCGTGCCGGGCGGCCAGTGACTGCGGTGATGTCGCCTGTCGGCTCGGAGTTATACGGTTCCACGGTGGAGCGGAATAGCTCGATGATGGCGTGCGCGAGCTCCTCGGGCATGCCGTAGGACACCATCTGCGCGAGCGCGCTGGCCGGGTCGGCTTCGGCGTAGCGCAGGTCGCGGCCCAGCACCTGGCTGAGGATTGCGACCTGGTCGGGGGGGCTGAGCGGTTCGGGGCCGGTGAGCTCGTAGACGCGGTGATTGTGGCCGTCTTGGGTGAGGCAGGCCGCGGCGACCGCTGCGATGTCCGCCGGGTCGACGACCGCGGCCCGGCCAGCGGCGAACGGGGCGTGCACGACCTGGCCGGCCGCGATCATTCCCGCCCAGTTGAGCGCGTTGGACATGAACGCGGTGGGCCGCAGGAACGTCCACCCGATGCCGCTGGCGCGGATCGCCTCCTCGCCGGCCCGGTGCAAGGCGGTGATCGGGTCGGTGGCGTCGTGCCCGACGTTGCGCACGGATAGCTTGACGATCCGCTCCACGCCCGCTCGCAGCGCCGCGGCTATGAGCCGGTGATCGTGTGCGGCGATGTGCAGCCCGTCGGTTACCAGGAACACCGCGTGCACACCGTCCAGCACGGGTGCCAGATCGCTGTCACCGAGATCGGCCACGACTTTCTGGGTGCCGCCGGGGAAAACCGCGCCAGGATTGCGGGTGAGGACCCGTATGTGACTTGCCTGGGCGGGGAGGAGCGCCGTGATGACTTCCGAACCGACAGTGCCGGTGGCTCCGGTGATCAAAATCATGAGTTCTGGTCCTTTGCTTGAGATTGGGTTTCGGGTGAGCTGGGAAGCGGGCGCAGCTCCCGCGGAACGGGCCCCGCCCCGCGATGACGCGGCGGCCCAGCTGACCTTGTCTGGCGTCCATGAGCACCAGACCGACTGCAGCGCTCAGCCCGCGGCGACGGGAACGGCTGCGGCATTGGCGTCGGCGGCCTCGCCGATGCTGGCCGCCTTCGAGTGTTCGCGGCACAGTCCTTGGGCCGCCCGCCCCTCCATCGGAGCCGCCATCCAAACTAGTCAGGTATCGTTACTACTGTAGTCATACAGCAGCACCGATGACGACAGCAGCAGGCGCGAGGTCGCCGAGGGGCAGATGGCGCGTGCGGAACGCGGCGAGCGCAGCGCTGCGCACGCGCCGCCGCGGTCGGGTCGGCGGCGATCTGGCTCGGCGGCGTTGGCGTAGGGTGTGAACCTCGTGGGATCAGGTGGGCGATGGGAGCCGAGGGCGGCATGGACGACGAGCAGCGGGTTGATCTAGGGGTGTCGTTGCTCATCCCGTACCGGTACACCGAGGACCGGATTTTCCGGGCCCTCCAGGATGCCGGGTTCGACGACTGGACCCTCGCCCAGTGCCGGGTGTTCCAGCGCATCGCCCCGGACGGCTCGCGCCTCACGGACCTCGCTGACCAGGCGCAAATGAGCAAGCAGAGCGCCGGCGTGATGGTCGACCAGCTGGAGCGCCTGGGCTATGTCCGCCGGGTCCCCGACCCCGCGGACGGCCGCGCCCGGCTGATCGTGATCGAGCAACGCGGCCGGCGGGCGGTCGAGGTGGCCACGGCGACACTCGACGAGATCTTCTCGGAGTGGAAGGCCTACCTGGGCACCCGCAACTTCACGTTGCTGCAGCAGATCCTGGATCAGCTCCGCGAGATCACCGACCCCTACGCGCGGTAGACCCGGCCGCGCCGAGCCGTCCGCCCCCGATTCCCGTTCGCCCCGAGCCGCCGCGGCCAGCGGGCGCCAGCAGGCTTCGACCCCGCCTTGACATAGTCAGCTTTGCTGACTAGTCTTCTCGATGTAGTCAGTTTTGTTGACTACTGTCACCTGCGATCCCGGCGAAATCGGTCGCCGCGGACGCCCGGCAGAAAGGGAAATGTCATGAAGTTTCTTGTCCTTGGAGCAACCGGCCGCACCGGCGTCCTCTTCGTCAAAAAGGCACTCGACCAGGGACACCAGGTCACCGCCCTCGTTCGCAGGGCCGACGCCACCGTTGACCCGCGCGCTCAGATCGTCAGCGGCGACGTCACCGACGCCGCCGTGATCGCGACGGCAGCCCGAGGCCACGACGCGATCATCAGCACGCTCGGAGTGAAAAACGCCCGCGAAACCCCAACGCTGGTCACCGACACCGTCCGCGCAGTCATCGCATCCGCGAAAACATCAGGCGTTGACCGTTTCGTCATCGTGTCTGCGTTCGGAGTCGGCGACTCCCTCGCCAAAGCCTCATTCCTCGTGGGCCCCCTATTCCGCACCGTGCTTCGGAAAACCTACGCAGACAAAGCCGCATCGGAAGTGCTCTTGAGGGCCAGCGATCTGAAATGGACCCTCGAATACCCCGGAGCGTTGAACAACCGGGACAGCACCCGCTACACCGCCGTCGCGCTCGAGGACGTCACGAAATTGCCGATCTTCCCCTCGACCTCTCGCGCAAACGTCGCCGACTTCCTCCTCCACTCCGCCGTGGAAGACACCTTCATCCGTCAGATCGTCGTCGTCACCGACACCAAATAGGTCACCGGTGCAAGCCCAAGAAACACCGGTCACCAGCTGCCATCGCCGCTCCGGTCATGGGGGCACGGCCTTGAAGGCACGGACAAGGCCGCCGGATCCCTGGAACCTGAACGACCGCGCCATCTGGCTGGCGGTCTCGGGCCGACGGGAGGAAGCGCTGGACCCGATCACCGAAGCCATCGCCATCCGACGGCAACTGACTGAAATCCGACCCCGCCATATATCAAAGGATGGGCAGCTGAGGTGAACCGCACCCCGTCCTTCCGCCGCGCCTGCCTCGGCTGGAACGTGAACCCGAGGAACGTGAGCGACGTGTGCTCTGCCGAGCCGCGCCGGTTACTGTCTTTGCAGTACACGATCCTGGTCTTGTCCTGGTGCAGCTCCAGCCCGACTTCCGCCATCCTCTCGTGCGGCGCGGCCAGGACCTTGCGGGCCTGGTACTCGCTGACGCAGTGGATCACCGCGTCGTCCGCTTATGCCGAGGTCCGGGTTATGCCGACCGGGCTGCTGGAAGTCCTGCCTGGCGGTGGCTAGAGGTTGTCGAGGAACGCGAGCAGGCTGTCCGGCGGCCGGTAGCGTCCGGGGCTGGTGCCGGGCTGCTGGACGCGGGCGAGGGCCTGCTCCTTGATGGTCATGTCGGCATGAAGGTAGACCTGGGTGGTTTCGGTCCCTTCGTGGCCTAGCCAAAGGGCGATGACCGAGGTGTCGACGCCGTTCTTCAAACTGGTAGTGGCCGTGTCACTCTCAAATGGGATCTGGCCCCAATTTCGTGAAAGTCCTGGCTGCGTTCAGTTGCGCGCGGTGAGCAGCACCCGCTTGCGGAGCAGCGGCTCGCCGGCCCTCCCGAACATCTGGCGCTTGACCATCTTGATGTGGTTCACGCGACCTTCGACCGGGCCGGAGCTCCAGTTCATTGTCAGGCCGTTGGTGACGGCGTCGAGGTCCTGTTCCAGGCCCTTGGCGAACGACGAGATGCCGGGCAGCCCGGCCTCGCGGGCGGTGGCCATCCACTGCGGCAGGTCCTGGCCGGTCAGCTCGGTGATCATGGTGGCGAACGCGCGGACCTGGCCGGATGCGGCCTGGAGCTCGGGGCAGCGGTCCAGGATGGCCTGGAGCCGGGGCTGCTCGTCTTCGGTCAGGGTGTGCGGGCGGCGGGTGAGCCAGTTCGTGACGTCGCGGACGGTGGGCGGGGCCGGCGGCAGCGGTTCCCTGGCTGGGCTGTTCCGGGCGAGGTAGTCGCGGACGACGGGGTAGCTGCCGTCGTAGCCGAGGGCCTGGATCTCGAGGAACAGGCGCCGGATGCTGCCGTGGCCGCCGTCGGCGTGCTCGTCGAGGTAGGGCTTGAACGGGTCGAGCTTGCTCGGGCGGGGTCGCTTCCAGCGGCCGTCGACGAGCTCCTGCCAGGTGGCGGCGCGGTCGAGCCGCTGGACGGTGTGCAGGCCCCAGCCCAGGTGGCGGGCGATCTCGCGCAGGCCGCGCCCTTCGGCGCGCAGCTCGTGGACTAGCGCGTGGTGCCGCCGGGTGCGCTCGGCGTACTTCCCGTCGGGATCGGGCTGCCCGGCACGTTCCGGCTCAGGCAGGGCCGGGGCATCGTCCTGGGCGGAAGGTGGCGGCGCCGGCTCGGCTAGGCAGGCGCGGTGGGCCGCGACGCACTTCTCGACGGCCTTGGCCAGGTTCTGCCACAGGTGGAACCTGTCGGCGACCTGGACCGCGTCCGGTGCCCCGGTCCTGGCTCCGTTCGCGTACGGCCCCGAGCGGTCCCTGCAGATCACCTCGACCCCGGGATGGGCGGCCAGCCAGTCCGCGAGCGGCTGGGCGTCGCGGCCTTCGATGAGGTCGAGCGGGGCGCCGGTCTCGATGTCGATGAGCAGCGTGCCGTAGTGCTGGCCGCGCCTGATCGCGAAGTCGTCGACCCCGACCACCCGCGGGGACGCGGCCTGCGGGTCCGGGACGGCCATGACCAGCCGCAGCAGGACCTGCCGGGACGCGGGGACGCCCAGGCCGGAGGCCAGCCGCGATCCCGCGCGCCCGGCCAGCGCGACCGCGATTCGCCCGAGCGTCCCGGCCAGCAGCGGCGTCTTGCGCGCGTAGCGGACGGTCAGGCCGTCGACCTGCTCGGCGAACGTCTTGCGCGCGCAGCCGGGGGCGGCGCAGAAGAACCGCCGCACCGCCAGCACGATCGCTGCCGGGCGGCCCCCCAGCGCGGCGTCGGCCAGCGTCCTGGCATAGCGGCTGTGGACCCGGCGCGACACCGTCCCGCACCCCGGGCACGCTGCCTCGGGGGCGCGCGCCCTGGCCGTCACGAGCAGCAGCCCGGCCACCGCCGTGACCTCCTCGACGATCACCCCGGCCAGGTGCGGCAGCAGAACGCCCAGGTCAATGAACCCAGGGCATGACAAGCACGCGTCGCCTTGCGACAATGACACCACGGACTCCTGGAAGAACAGCAGGCTTAGACAACCGCTGGACTACCAGGAGTCCGCTCACTTCACCCCGTAATGCGACAACCACCGATATAAGCGGCACATCAAGACCCGGTCGAAGGTCGCGTGAACCACATCAAGATGGTCAAGCGCCAGATGTTCGGGAGGGCCGGGCTCCCGCTGCTCCGCAAGCGGGTGCTGCTCACCGCGCGCAACTGAACGCAGCCAGGACTTTCACGAAATTGGGGCCAGATCCCATTTCAGAGTGACACGGCCACACGCAGGCCCTAATGCCACCATTAACGTCACCATCACCCATAGCCCCGAGCCGGCACAGCCCTCCGGAATCGAGCGCACGGCAGGAACGGACGAGCACGGCAGGAGCAACCTTCTTATCGAAGTGCGCGACGACGGCCCTGGCGGCGCGCAAGCTTCCGGGCACGGCCTGACGCTACTCGCCGAACGAGTCGCCTCCGTCGGCGGCACCATGCAGCTCACCAGCCCAACTGGCCAGGGCACGACCATCCGCGCCATCATGCCCAGCCATCCTCCTGATCTCCCCTAATACTAGAGCAGCAGTTCGATATATTTGATCTATCTTCGCTGGTAGTGGCTGGTTTTGGCCTGGTGCTACTGGTATAAGAGCTACTGGTGGGGCGAGGCGGTCCACAGCTACTCCTGGGCCGGCGCATTCAACCTCGCCGATCATGAGTGGAAGCAGGGGGCCAAGTTCCTTAGTCAAGAGCCAGTGGAGGCCGGGCGACATAATTTCCGCGAATTTTTACGGCTCTTCCTGGAGCCAGATTGGCCACACCGGAGTGATCACGAGCATTAGAAGTGGTATGCCCTGGATCACTCAACACTCGCATCCGAAAACTGAACCGTTCTCCGCATGGCAGGTCGGGCATCCCCACCTGACCGTGTGGGTCTGGGTTCCGGTGAATGGATGAGGACGCCGGCCCGCGCAGTGGCCGCGCGGACCGGCCCAGGGAGCCGGCCCGGACCGCAGTGCAGCAGGCGCGGCCGCGACGGCGCCTGCCGCGTCGTCCCCGGGGCCTGTTGCCGTCGCGTATTTTTCCATGAAGTGCAGGCACAGGTGCGCCTGGCGATCCGGGTGGCCTCCGGCAGGAAGATGGCAGGAATGCGGAGCAGGCGGAGCAGGTGGAGCAGGTGGAGCAGGCGGATCTGGTGGCTGGTGGCCGGCGGGATGGCGGTTGCCGCTGCAGGCTGCACCCTGGCGGCGCGGCCGGGCGCCCAGGGTCCGGCACTTATTCCAGACCCGGCGCAGGCGCGCGCCATGATGCCCGCCGTCGTCGCGTACCTGGATTCGCCGGCTTACCGGCAAGTCCAGGGCGCCTATAAGGCCGCTGATTACCAGTCCGGCCGGGTCAGGTGGCTGTGCAGCGCCCTGGTGGTGGAGGTCCGGCCGGACGATGGGCGGTGGCGTGTGGGAATGGACGTGGCGTGCGGCGACTACGACCGGCACGGCTCCATGATGTACCTGGAAGGCGGCGGGGACGAGGGCGAGGCGGTGATGATCTTGTCCAGCGCCCCCCGCTACCAGGTCGTGTCGGCCGCCGTGGAACCGGGCGTCAGCGTCGACCCGGCGTGGGTCAGCCGGCATTTCTCCGCCCGCGCCGCAGCCGAGATCAACAGCAGCATGCCCCCGGAGGCGTCCAGGCCCGACGACAGCGCGCTGCGCGCCTTCGGCTGCCCGGCCAGCGTGAAGGGCTCTACGACCATGGAGCGGCGGAGGCCTGGCCCTGCCAGCCAGGCTGACCGGGACGCCGCCTGGCACCACGCCAGCACCGCCCCCTGAGCCGGCTGGCTCATGGAGTTCATGCTGGGCCTCCCTGCACGATGCTCTGCCGCTACGGCGCCAGTCCGCGCCGCCCGCGCTCGCCGCAGTCACGACCGCGTTATAGAAGGCAGGCCATAACCCGGCGCGCGACCACCAGGCCGACGGCTCGCGTCGCCCAGCCAGCCCGCGAGACCAGAAGGCCTGCGTAAGGCCTCGCGCAGCGCCGCCGCTCTGCAAAGAACGACGCGATATCCGCCGATCTGTGTCGTCCGGAGTCAAGATCGACCAATCCCAGACGTCAATACATAACTAATTTTATGTGTATTTTTGGCGTCGGAGGGACGCTCCCGCTGTGGCGTTAACGCATCCAATGTGACTCGCTCGGTGGAGGAGTCATATACGGGCCGAGAAGTCCTTGTAGGCCTGCGCGGCCTCGTTGTGGTAGTAGTCGGAGTCCATGGTAAGGCCGTAGGACTCCGCGTGCTCCGCACACCGGGCGGATCTGCTTGCGATGACCATGGCGCGGAAGATGTCGCGCATGCGCTTGTCTTCCCCTGTGCCCGTCGCGATGTTGGTTATGTGATCCCGGCTCGTGTTGAGCATGACGGCTTGGACTACGTGCAGTGGCTCGCCACGCAGGCTGTCCTCCTCGCGGTGAATGCGCAGGATCTGAAAGTACGGGCTGCGCAGCATGACCTCGCCCTCGTCAGGCAGGTCCGACAAGTGGCGGATCGGCACGGAGCCCAGAGATGTCACGATGCTATGTGGGAAGGACTGCCGGTAGGCCGCGAGTAGGGCGGAGTCTAGGCTATGAACCGAGATGTCCCACAGCAGGGCGTGAGAATCGGCGTGAACGTACTCGGTCCGCATCGCGAAGGGAAGGGCCTTATCCTTGGTGGTGGTAGCGGACGTCGTCGATAGCGGAGCCGCTAGGTATCTGCCTCCCAGAGTCTTGTCGGCGGCGACGCGCGCATAGTCCTCTAGGTTCTCGCCGCTCACGCGCATACTGCGATATATGCGGCCTTCGAAGTTGTTGGCCTCCGGGCTTGACCGAATAAAGTTGTAGAGGTCAATATTCAGCAATTCGGCCAGGAATGTAGCCGACCTGAGTGCGTGCGGATACCTTCTAATATCAGGCCTACGGAATGCCGCGTTCATGGTATTGAAAATTTTCTTGTAACCGTAGTACGAAGTGTAGAGCCGGATGGCACTGTAACTATCATCATCCGGCCCGTTGCGAAGCTCTGGCCACTCCTTCCTGCTCGAAAGAAGCGCTTCGACCTGCCTGCGCCCGTCCTCCCAAGCCGTCTCATATGCAAGGCCGGGAGCCGAGGGTTCGGGCACTACTCTAAGGAATTCCCTAAGCTCGTCCATGAACTGCGAATACAAGCCCCAGTTTAGCCGGATATAACTGACAGCCGCCCGGAAGCTCGGTCATCATCTCGCTTGCTTGCTGTCCCCTGAAGAACGCGCGGGACTCTGGGAGCCGTCCTAGCAGCCACCATCCCTTCTCCGAATTCCATTCTCCGATTCTGCTTAGCTGCCCAGCCGACGCAACAAGTCTTCCCTGACGGCCACTAGCCAGGGATTGGCCAGAGAAAACCCGAGCTGTCCCGCTCTCCCGGCGGACGTGGGCGTTCAGGTCCTCGATCCGCTCTCGTACTGCCGTGAGCCGACCCGACAGGTCATCGGGGTGGTCCTCAGGGACTGGCCACAAACGTCCTGCCTCGTCGGCGTACTCGCCCGCGCCGCTGACGTCGCCCCTGGAAAGGCAGGATTCCGCCTGATCGACGAGGTAACGGGCATAGTCGCGTTCGCCCACCGGGAACCCGCACGCCGAGCACGCGCGCTGGGTCGCGGCGACGACGGCACCGCACCCCGGGCACGGGCCGCGCAACACCCGGCTGCAGCCGACGCAGTAGTCCGCGTCGGGGGCGTTCAGGCGCGAGCAGTGTGTGCACCGGACGGCAGCCCGTAGCCTGGCCTCGGCGGCAGGGGACGGTATCTCGACTGACCAACCGCGGCTTCGGAAGCGCGCGATGAGGTCGCCACGCGCGATGTAGATGTCAATACCCTTTGCTGCCGCCTCGGCCAGGAACCCCTCGAACTGTGCAGAGTTGATGGCCTGGTCGATCGCCATGGCGGACTCGTACCTGTCGAGGGCTCATCCAACGCGCGCAGCCGCATCGAGGCGTCGTGCCGCCACCGCAGGTCGCGCGAGCGGAAGATCCGGCTCGCAAGGCCGGCGAGGTTCTGCATCGCGCCAACCTCGGGTCCTTGCTTGTCCGCCGTGTTGCGCGCCTTCCAGTAGAGCTCGTCGGCGGCCTCTAGCAGTCGCTCCGCTGGGGACTCCTCGCGGATACCAGGGGCCACCACCCGGAGGGCAGCGTACAGGTCAGGCTGGCCGATAATCCGCAGGCACTCCCGGAGCGCCTGCGTTGTCGCCTCGTCCAGCTGACCCTGGTCGCCACGGGTCTGGCCACTAGTCCGCCGCTCGGCGGACTCCACGAGCAGACGCAGCGAGTCGTCAGTCCGAACGGCCTCATCGCCGCGAAGCTCTTCGTACTCTTCTTCATACAGGTACCCTCGTGCCAGCATTATCGAGAGGCGGTCCGCGATCAGGTCGCGGCGCCAGTCCAGCAGATCATCAGCTTCCCGCAGGGCGGCAAGCCGCTCGGCCTCACGGTCTGTTGGGTCCTGCATGACGCGCTGGATCTCGCGCATATAAGACAGGTTGCGCTGTGCCTCCCTGGTCCCGTCGTGCGTTTTGATCCCCTGCAGTTGGCGACTCCACATGTTGCGCTTTTCACTCAGCGCACGAGCGTATGCGGTATCGTCCCATGGCTCATCAGGGGTAAGGCCCAGGAGGTTAAAGAAGTTCGGCCGGACACCGGGCAGCAGCATCGTGATCGTGCCCCGGGTTCTGCTTAGTCCCGGCCGTGCGGATGCGGCGCTGACGGTAGCCGCGCGCGCCTGCTTGGGTCCCTCCTCCGATGGCACCTGCCCCTGGGCTCGCCTTACCTCCAGCCGTGCGGATGCGGCGTTCACGGCCGCTGCATGTGCCTGCGGATGATCTTCCCCCAAGGAAACGGACACTCGCCGGGAAACAGCTCCCAGCGTGGTGGCGGCCCTGGTCGTCCTGTCCTGTGACCTGCTCGCACGTGCGAGCAGAAAGTCTGCGACGCATAGGTTCTCAAGGCATGCCAGTGCCTGGGGGTGATCGGCTCCGAGGTCTGCGGCGAGTCGGTGTGCGGCTACCTCAAGGACCGCGGTCGCGCGCTCCTGACCCTCGACCGACTCCTCCACCGTGGCAAGTTCGAATTCGGTAGCGGCCAGGCTCGCGACTGCCGTCAGGGCGAGCGGATGATCGGACCCAAGCTCCGCGACCCGTGCCCGCGTCGCCTCATTGAGCCGGAAGATAGCCTCGCGCATTCCGGCCCGGTCGCCCTGTGCCCGCGCGAGACCGAATTCGGTAGACGCCAGCAGGATGCCTGTCGCGGGATCACTAGCGTTCCCGTGAGCACCGCGTGCCTGCGCCAGCCAAAGCGAGGTCCGCCCAATGTCACCGGCGAGCAGACTGAGAGCGGCCAGGTTCGCCGTGATCCTCGCCTCCAGGCGAGCGTCGTCGTCGGCTGCGGAAAGCGCCTGCATAAACAGTTCATGCGCCTGTTCGTAGTCGCCGTGCTTTGACGCCAGCGTTCCGGCGAGGTTAGGCATTACAGCGTAGTGATCACCGTGCTCGCCGTCAGCCGGGCGGAGCGCGAGCATCGCCAGCTCTCGCATGCCCATCCAGTCCAGCAGGACGGCAAGGTAAGCACGATCCTCTGGACCGGCAAGGCTGACCAGGTCAATGCCGCCAAGCAACTGCGCAAGCGCGCTCTTGTCAGCTTCGGAACCGGCGGCGGCTCTCTCCACTGCCCTGAGGATTTCGGTGAACGCTTCCGTCACGGCTGCTCTCCGGCGTCATCCCCAAGCAGGTGCCGCTCGATGACTCGCAATTTCAAAGCGGTAACGTACTGCTCATCCAAGAGCCCGCGCTTCTGCCATCCGTCAAGCGCCTCAATCTTCGCATCCGCGATCGTGATGCGAGAACGCACATCACTGCGTGCCGAACGGTACGCCATAGGCCCTGCACCCTCATCGCACGACGCGGCGGCATCACAGCCCGAGCTCGATGGCAGGAGGCTGATCAGGTGGCCGAGGTCAAAGTATTTAAAGCGACGGAACACCTCCGAGAGCGTCACCGCGAACAACACCATGGACGCCGGCCTGGGCGTCGCATCGTCTGGATAGTGCTCGGGATACTGCTCAATGAGGACGCCGAACAGCTTGCCCTCCCCATCTGGCAGACCGCCTTCGATAGGACTGCCGGAGTACCCAGCGTAATCCCCAAGATCCTGAACACACCCGAGTTGCATGGCCTCGACTGAGTCGCCGCCTACGCACCGATAGGCAACGGGCACAGCGTCAACCGTGCCGCTGAGGAGCGCATGGCTGAGACTAGGCCGATACGGGTTCCGCCACGCCTGCCCCGCGCTCGCCCGGTCCGCGCGCGGGATGATGGGTCCGATACCGGACTTCTGAATGTCGATCAGGGCCAAATCAGCCTCAGGGGAACGCCTCAGGACCCGGCCGGGCAGCACCTCGCCGCCCTCGAATTCAATCTCTACATCCTCGGCATCCTGGACGGTATCCCCCAGGCAGTGATGCGCGGTTAGGACATAGCAGCCGGTCAGCAGGAACCCCCCGCCCAAGCGAGTGCCATCCCTGGTGATGTTGACCCAGTACCCGGCCACGACCATTTCCCGACCGCCGCTACTCGCGCTCGATCGTCAGCGTCACTTCGAACGACGCTTCCGCCGACGCCCTCGACAGCACCACGCCTGCCTCGGCAGTGAGCACGAGACCGAACTTCACCTCGACGCTCTTCATCCTCCAGCCGTCTTTATCCTGAACCTTCGCGACCGACTCCTGGACGATCGCTGACGCTTCCTGAACCGCAGACTCGATATCATCAGCTCGGTCCCGAAGTAGCGCCGTCGTACGGCTGCGCTGCTTAATCTGCCGCGTCCCCGACGAGTCAAGCTCGACCGTCTCGACCCGTACACTAGCCTCCGCCACCAAGCCCTCCCCGACCCCGGTCACTTCACGTTGAGGCCACACCCAGAACCGTACATTTCTAGCTCCGGGTCGATCTCATCCATTTTCTGGGGATTGAGTTCGCTCCGCAAGCCCCTCGCCGCGCCCACGAAGGTGGTGCAACAAGATGACGGTTTCACTAATCCAGCACCATCAGCAACACCTGTTCCAGCTGTCGAAGGCAGCCTTAAACCCATGAACGTATTAGACTGCGCGGAGCCTTGCAATGGACTATTTGGGTGTGTCGACACAGCGTGGCCGAACACCTGGGCGAGGAGGAAGGCGGTGACGGGGGCGTGCAGAGCGGCCGTCGGCCCGGTTAGACATGACCATGCATGCAAGGCCGCAGATCCCAGGTCGCGGCGGTGTGCGCTGTGGACGTCGCTGGCCGCGTCCTGCTCGCCATGGCAGCCGCGACCCGCACCGTGTGGGTGTGGGATCCTGGGACCGGCGAGGAACCGGTCGTGCGCAGGGTTCCCCCTATGCATCGTCAGTACGCAGAACCGGCAGTTCGGGGCGCGCACGTACCCGAGAGGCTGGCTGATCGCCTCGCGCGCTAAATCGGCAACTTGTTTAGATGTTGCCGTGGGCTTGTGGATGTGTGATCCTCAGGTCACTGAGCAGGGACGGGCTCGCTCGCGAATCGGCTGCCGTCGCCTCGTCAGGGGTGCTCTGGCTCACGAACGGCCTGCGGCCCGTTCCTGCCGCCGGTGAGGATGTGGCTCAAGAGAGGTCTGCGCTGCCGGAAGTTGCATTGCCCTCCTCGCCGGAAGCACCCGGTAGCGAGGAGGAACCCCTTGAGCGACGATGTGATGATCGCCGTTGACCCGCACAAGGCCAGCAACACCGCGGCCGTGCTGGACCCGGTGACCAAGACCCTGATCGAGACGGCCCGGTTCGCCAATGACGATGAGGGCTACGCGCGGCTGGCGGCCTTTGCCCGCAGGTGGCAGGACCGCCGGTGGGCGGTGGAGGGCTGCCGCGGGGCGGGCCGGTCGCTGGCCCAGCGGCTGGTCGCCGATGGCGAGGTGGTGCTGGACGTGCCGGCGAAGCTGGCCGCCCAGGTGCGGGTGTACTCCCAGGGCCACGGCCGCAAGACCGACAAGGATGACGCCGTGTCCATCGGGCTGGCCGCCCTGGACGGCAGCGGGGTCGCCCCGGTGGCGCCCGATGACGTGCTGGCCAGCCTGCGGCTGCTAAGCGACCGGCGCGAGGAGCTGAGCGCGCTGGCGCACCCAGGCGGTCTGCCGGCTGCACCGGCTGCTCGCCGAGCTCACCCCTGGCGGGATGCGCCGCGAGCTGACGGCAGGGAAGGCGGAGGCGCTGCTGGCCCGCATCCGCCCCGGCGATGACGTCGCGGCGATCCGCCTGCAACTCGCCCGCGACCACCTGGCCGACATCAAGGCGCTCGACGCCAGGCTGAAGACGGCCGCAGCCCAGATCAGCACTCTGGTCGCTGCGACGGGCACCACGCTGACCAGCCTGTTCGGCGTCGGCCCGGTGATCGCCGGCCGGATCCTCGCCGAGACAGGCGACGTTTCCCGGTTCGCCACCAAGGACAAGTTCGCCAGCTACAACGGCACCGCCCCCATCGACGCCTCCTCCGGCGAGCAGGTCCGCCACCGCCTGTCACGGGCCGGGAACCGGCGGATCAACCACGCCCTGCACATGATGGCCGTGACCCAGATCCGCTATCCCCGGACCGACGGCCGCCGCTACTACGAGCGCAAGCGGGCCGAGGGCAAGACCCCCAAGGAAGCGCTGCGCTGCCTCAAACGGCAGCTTTCCGACCAGGTCTGCCGTCAGCTGGTGCGCGACAGGCAAGGCAGAATCGAAGGGTGCGGATCACCTACGACCCCGGTGCCGACGCCGCCTACATCTACCTCACCGGCGAGCGGCTCAGCCGCTGCCGCACCAGCATCCCCGCCGCCCCGCCCGAGGGCGTCCAGGCGTTCATTGTCCTGGACTGGAAAGGCGACCGCCTCGTTGGCATCGAGATCCTCGACGCCAGCGGCCGCCTTCACCCTGACCTCCTCGACGAGGCGGAGATCCTCAGCTGATGCCGGGGCAGGCTGACAGCTGTCTTGCCCGGCCGACTGCGGCCCCGTCACCATGGCCACGGACGCGCCGCGCTGCGGGAGGGGCAGGCCGGTGCCTGCCCGTAATTCCTGCCCTAGGGCCCGCCGAGGTCTCCGGGGTCAAGGGTGGCCGAAGGCCATTTCCGCAGGAAACGCGAAGCGCCCTTGAGGCCGGAGGAGCGGCCCCCGTACCCTTGGCGCGGCGCGTCCCCCGGCTGCCGCCCATCCCGGCAATAAGCGGCGGCGAAGCCGCCACTTTCTCTCCTACCCCGTCCAGGCCCTTGACAGAGAGGAGCCGTTCGGCGCGGCCTCCGCGCAGAAGGTGACCAGGGTGCGGTCACTATCCGTGATACCCGCCATGACGGGGTCGCAGGGCAGCAGGTTGGCCTCGTCCGGCGGGCGTGGCTTCGGTAACAGGCTATGGTTATCCGCTCTGGTGCCGCCCGGGGGCATGGGTTCCAGCGAACCGTGTCCCCACAGAATCCCCACAAGGTCAGGGTCTATGGCGGCATCCCCACAAAAAACCCACGGACAATGCGGCACTTCACGGCACAATCCGGCACGGATGCTAAAGTGGTAGCAGAAGGCAACGTCAGGCACTACTCGCCTTTGTGCAGGTGAAATGGGCTGTCCGGTCCCGGGGTGCAGACGAGGGTCATTTACGACAGGCCCTCTGAAAAGCGGAAGGTCGGCGGTTCGACCCCGCCCCTGACCACATCTAGTCTCTGACCAGCGGAAACGCATCCGGCGGAACCTTCGGTGCGTTGGCGGAACCATGGTAGGCCCGCCGTTCGACGCGCATAGCGCTCATCGAGCTTCCGCTTAACGGAATTTCTATGTCAGGGGAGACCGCTCCGAGGTAAATCGGCCAGTGCCTCCGAGCGTAAGCCGCCGAAGACATACCAGGCCCGGCCGCATCACGGTCAAGGTCCCCGGTTCCGGGCGTGAGGGGAGCGCGCGAGTTCGTTCGTGATTGTTTTGGCGGTAGGGCGTGGGGCCGGGGTAGCGGGCCGCAGCTCATCCGGTGGTCTGCTGCAGGGGAGTGCTGTCCGGGTCGGCGTCCAGTAGCTGGAAGACGAACCAGACCTGGCCGAGGAGGTCGATCTCGGGCTCGCCGAGGTGCTTCACGGTGCGGCCGAAGGCTGACTTTCAGGCGCTGCTGTGGGTGTGCTCGGCGGCTGAGGCGATGGCCAGTAGGTCGGCTTCGCGGTTGTGGCGTGCGATCAGTTGTAGCCCGACTGGTTCCCCTGCGGTGGTCGTCCCGGCCGGGATGCTGATCGCTGGATGGCCGGTGATGTTGAATGCCCAGGTCAGTGCGACGCTCATGGTCTCGCCGGGGCCGTCATGGCCGTGAGGCGGGTTCGGAGTGACAGGGGTGGCTATCAGGTCGGCCGCGGCGAGCACGCGATCGACCTCTCGTGCCAGGGCTGAGGACCGGCGCGCGGCGTCGCCAAGGTCGGGATCTGCGTGGCCGCGCAGGGCCAGCCAGCACGGTGCCGGGTCAGGGAACCTGACCGGGACGTCGTGCAGGGCGACGACTCCGGCTCTGGTGAGCCTGTCCAGGCAGGCGAGCGCGGTCTCGGCGATCCGGTCGAGTGTGTCGGCGTAGCCTAGAGTCGCTGACCACGCGACGCGCAGGGACTGCCGCGGGTGCGCGAGTCCTGAAAGCGTGCTGGTTCCGGCGACTGCGTCCAGGTAGGCGGCGGCATCGGCGGCGGTGCGGGCGAGGGGCCGGCGATGTTCAGCCCGGCCCGGTCACGGGCCGGGACCAGGCCGTTGGTGGGCTTCAGGCCGGTCACGGAGCACCAGGCGGCGGGGATGCGGACGGAGCCGGCGCCGTCGCTGCCAGTGGCCAGTGGCACCATCCCGGTGGCCACGGCGACGGCCGAGCCAGCCGAGGAGCCGCCCGGGGTCCAGCGGGGATCGTGCGGGTTGAGGGTGGGGCCTCTGCTGGTGTGACCCCAGGTCTGCCAGCCGGTGCCGAGGCCTGGAACTGAGGTGGCGCCCACCGCGATGCACCCGGCCTGGAGCAGGCGACGGGCCTGAAGGGAGGTTAGCCCTTCGGATGCCTTAACGGCCAGGGGTACCCCGGCGAGCGGCAGCCGGTCGCCGGCCCGGACGCGGCGGTCGACGTCGGCCGCCTGCCTCGCGGCCCGGTCGGGCCAGTACTCGGTAAAGGCCCGCAGGTCGTCGCAGCAACTGATGCGATCCAGCGCTGATGCCGTGACCTCGCATGCCGAAAGGACACCGGCATGCACGGCGGCGGCGATCTCGGTTGCGGCCATCAGGCCGTGCTCGCGGTCCAGGGCGGGCCGGAGCCGGGATGTCGGCGTATTCACAGGGTTGCCTCAGGGTCGGGGTACTCCGGCTGCTGGTGGCGCCAGTGGCCGGGGGCTTCTTGTGATGGAGTGCCCCATGGGGCCGCTCCCGGAACCACGGGAAAGCTTATGCGGGCGGCGACTTCGGCGCGTGTTAGGTAAGGAGGCGGGGGCACTGTCCATGCGGTAATGCCCGGATCGGCTTCTTGGCGGACGGCGCGTTCCATGAGGACGGCCATCTCCACCGGCCCTACTCCTCCGGGCACAGGGGTGATGTACTGCGGGATGCCGGCCGCGTCGGGGTGCACGTCGCCGGCAACCCTGCCGTCGGGGCGGGGCATGAAGCCCGAGTCGACGACGAGGCGGTGGTGAGGGCGGACGTGCTCGGGGGTAAGCAGGTGCGGCTGGCCGGTGGCGGCCACGACAATGTCGGCCTCCCGTACGGCGCGCAGGTCATCGCCCATGTCCAGTGCCCGCGCGGGCAGCCCCTGGGCGGCCAGCAGCCGGATGACCCCCCGGCCGACGAAGCCGCGGGCTCCCACTACCGCGATGTCGGGGCTGTCGGCAGCGAACGCGGTCACCACGCGGGCGATCCCGTCTGCTGTCGCGCAGGCAGGCTGTGGCGAGCGGTCTTCCAGCAGCCCGTCAATGTCCTTGGCCGGCGCCAGTCGCTGCACGAGCGGGGCCAGCCGGGGAGGCGGGGGGAACTGGACGATGACCGCCGCGACCCGGGGATCATCGCCAAGGGCGTCTATAAGACCGGCGAACTCGGCTACGGGCATGGTCGGGGGCAGCACGCGCAGGTCGGCGTTAAAGCCGAGCCAGGAGAAGGCCTTGACCTTCTGCGCGGCCGACACGCGGGCGGCTTCCATGCGAAAGCGCCGCACGGGCGGGTCGTCCTCTGCGGCGGCGAACCGAAGGATAGCGACCTGCTTGCCAGCGGCCTCAAGGACGCCTCGGTACCGAACGAGTTCCTCGCGAGCTGAGCGCAGCAACGCGGTTCCCGACACACGGCGGGTCTCAGGCAGGGCCATGCGGGATAGGTCCGTCCCGGTCAGATGTGGATGCCGCGAAGCTCAGCGAGTACCCGGGAAACCGGCTGCAGACCCAGCGGAGTGATGCCGGCGAGAACCTGCCCGGGGGTGAGCAGGTGATGGCCGCGCAGGTCGCCGTGGAGAACTCCCTGGCGATTAATAAGGTCGACCTGGGTGAAGGTCTCCGTGCCGCCGTCGTCGTCGGCCGAGGAGAACGGCCCGTGGTGCGCGATCCACATCAGCCGGTCCGGATCCAGGCGAGCGTAGGCCCGCATGCGTGCAAGGAATGCGTCGGCCGCGCCGCCCATGTCGCTGGTGAGTCCGATGCGGTCCGGGTTATCGGCAACTTCAGAAAGGACCGCAACCGGCGGCCCCCAAGC
>CAWJCH010000010.1:0-385704 GCA_963841205.1 uncultured Chloroflexia bacterium
GCGGCGCATTTCTCTTTACGACGACGCAGCAGAAAGTTGCGCATGCCGCGAGCTCGAATCCGATCGTTCTGGAGAATCAGCAGCCAGGCACGACAAGCTGGCAGTTCGACAATTTCAACAAGGAATCGCGCCACGAGATCGAGGGCTATGCGTCGCTGACCAGCGTCAACGTGGGGAGCCAGATCAGCTTCATGGTCTCGCTCTCGGCGAACGCGCAGTACACGATGGACATCTACCGCATGGGCTACTATCCCCATGGCACCAATCCCGACGGCTCGACATGCACCGGCTGCGGTGGGCGACTGATGCAGACCATCGGGCCACTGAGCGGATCGCCACAAGCCGCCTGCCCCACCACCACGTCTGGCGCGGACTTTGGCATGGTCGAATGCCAGTGGACCCCGAGCTATACCCTCACCGTCCCCGCAACCTGGACGACCGGCAATTACATCGTCAAGCTGACACGCCTCGACGATAGCCTCGAAAATTACATGACGTTCGTGGTGCGCGACGACGGCGACACGGCCGACATCGTGTACTCGATGGACGTGACGACCTGGCAAGCCTATAGCTACTGGGCCGGCGCCGGGAACAACAACATCGGTTACGACCTCTATGGCAAGTTGAATGATGTGACGCAGGCCTCCTTAGGGGATACACGCGCGTACACGGTTTCGTTCGACCGCCCCTATATGGATCAGGGCTCCGAGGACGGCGCGGGCAATTTCATGGTCTGGGATTACCCCATGATCCACTGGATGGAGTCGCAGGGCTACAACATCACGTATGTCACCGACGTGGACCTGGAAAGCAACCCAAATCTGTTCAACGGGCATAAGGTTTTCGTGAACACTGGGCACGACGAGTATTACTCCGACAATATGCGCGCTAACGTGCAGAACTTCATCAACTCTGGTGGGAATGCCGCCTTTTTCAGCGCCGATGACATCAGTCGCCGCATGACGTGGGCAAATTCGATCTCGGGCCAGCCCGACCGACGCGAGCACTGCGACAAGGGTGCGCTTCCCGGCTCTACCAACGTGGATTGGCGCGGGATGACGCCGCCGCAGCCCGAAAACCAGATCACCGGCTCGCTCTCGAATGGCGCCGCGGCCGCGCGGCCTTTCCTGGTCTACGATGCGAGCAGCTGGGTCTTCGCTGGAACCGGCCTCGTCAACTACAATGGGACGGCCATCACCAGCGGACCGGGGCAGAATGCCATCAAGGGCCTGATTGGCTACGAGTTCAGCACGCGTGCCGTCAACGATCCGACGCTCTCCGCCTACAAATCCTATGAGCCCGCCGGATTGCAGCAGGTCGGCCACTCTTTCGTGCCAGCCTCCGACAACGGGGTCAATTCCTGGGCCGATACGACGGTGTATACCACTCCGGCCGGCGGCGTCGTCTTCTCCGCAGGTACGATTGAGTGGAGTTGGGGAGTCGACAACGGGTTCAATGACGGCTTCTGTGATTGCAACCTGAACTTCGGCAACACCGACAGCCAGATCATCACGGCCAATGTCCTTAATCGGCTGGTCGGCGGCCCGGCTCCAGCCGTCACTGTGAGCCCATCGACTCTCGGCTTCGGCAACCAGAACCTGGGCACGACCAGCGCCGCGCGGACCGTCACGCTGACGAACACGGGCTCAGCGCCGCTCACGATCACCGGAATCGCCGTGACCGGCACGAACGCCGGTGACTTCCCAGAGAACAGCACCTGTCCGCTCAGCCCCAGCGTGCTCGCGGCCAGCGGCAGCTGCTCGGTCAACGTCGCGTTCGCGCCCAGCGCCAACGGGGCGCGGAGCGCAAGCGTGAGCATCAGCGACAATGCTCCGGGCAGTCCCCAGACGATCCCACTAAGCGGCACGGGCGTCACCGCCGCGCCCGTCGTCACGCTGAACCCCGCGAGCCTGGGCTTCGGCAATCAGAATGTCGGCGTGACGAGCGCCGCGCAGACGATCACGCTCTCCAATACGGGCACTCTCCCGCTGACGATCAGCGGCATCGCGGTCACTGGTGCCAACGCTGGCGACTTCGCCGAGGCCGACACGTGCCCGATCGCGCCCAACACCCTCGCCGTCAACGCGAGCTGCGCCCTCAGCGTGACCTTCACGCCGTCGGCCAACGGGCCGCGGAACGCGAGCGTGACCATCACGGATAACGCCGCGGGCAGCCCACAGGCGGCGCCGCTTTCCGGCACGGGCGTGACGCCCGCACCGCTCGTCACGTTGAATCCGACCGGACTGAACTACGGCAACCAGAACGTCGGAGTGACCAGCGCGGCACAGACTTCCACCCTGACGAACACGGGCACCCTGCCGCTGACGATCAGCGGCATCAGCGTGACCGGCCCGAACGCCGGCGACTTCGCCGAGGCCGACACGTGCCCGATCGCGCCCAACACCCTCGCCGTCAACGCGAGCTGCGCCCTCAGCGTGACCTTCACGCCGTCGGCCAACGGGCCGCGCACGGCGACCATCAGCATCAGCGACAATGCCGCGGGCAGCCCGCAGGCCGTTACGCTCAACGGGACGGGCGTGACGCCCGCGCCGAGCGTCGGCCTGAATCCCACGAATCTCACATTCGGCAATCAGAACGTGGGTACGACCAGCGGCGCGCAGACTGTCACGGTGACCGACACCGGGACGTTGCCACTGACGATCACCGGCGTGACGGTGGGTGGCGCGAACCCCGGCGACTTCGTCGAGACGAACACCTGCCCGATCAGCCCGAGTGCGCTCGCGGTCAATGCGACCTGCACAATCAGCGTCACCTTCGCGCCGAGCGCCTCCGGGCCGCGCAGCGCGACCGTGAGCATCAGCGACAATGCGGCAGATAGCCCGCAGGGCATCACCCTCGCCGGCACGGGCGTCACGCACGTCGCGGGCGTCAGCCTTATCGCGTCCGCCAACGCCAATGGCAACTTCGGTGGCGGCGTTAAGATCAAGATCCCCACCGTGCAGGCGGGCGATCTGCTGATCGCGGTGGCCGGGACCAATGGCTCGCCGGCGAGCTGGACGACCCCGGCAGGCTGGACCGCGGGGGCGGGCGCTGGGCACCCCGACGGGCAGGGCCTCAACTGGTGGTGGAAGATCGCGGCCAGCACCGATTCCGGCGCCACGCTGACCCTGAAATCCGCCTCGTATGCGGACGGAGGTGGCGTCGTCCTCGACTACCGCGGCGCGGCTTCTGCACCGATCCAGGCCGTCGGCACGCTGGCCACCAACGACAACGGGGGCAACGGGAAGGTGACGTCGGCGCCGTTCAACGGAGTCCTGTGGAGCGGGCAGGCGAACGTCGTAAGCCTGCTTCTCATGAGTTGGCAGCCCGCCGCCGCGACGGTCACCTGGCCCGCGGGCTACGCCCTGCAGGCGACGGCCACCGACGGCTACGGCTACGTGACGGCGGGGGCGAACCTCACGCCGCAAGTCGTCAGCGGCCTGGGCGCTCAGACCGTCACGCTCTCCGCCTCGCAGGCGGTCGTGCCGACGCTGCAAGTCGCCATCCTCGTCGGTCCCTGATAGAAAAGGGCTTTAGCGCGCCGCACGCCACGCCGTTTGAACGGCGGCGGTGAGGCGTTCTCGGCCTCGGCCCTTGCGGTTCCGTGCCAATCAGACAGAATAGCACCACATGCAGCAACCAACGGTGCGCAAGACCTACAAGGAGAAACTCAGGCCGACGCCCGCCCAGGAGCGGGCGTTCGACGAGGTGCTCTGGCGTTGCCGCACGCTCTACAACACCGCCCTCGAGCAGCGCATCACCGCCTGGCAACGCTGCCACGTCTCCGTCACGCGCTTTCAGCAGGAAGCCGAGCTGAAAGCGATCCGCGCCGCGTTCCCGGAGTATGCCGCCATCCACAGTCACGTGCTGCAAGACGTGTTAGCCCGACTCGACAGGGCCCATCAGGCGTTCTTCCGTCGCCTGGCGACCGGCGACAAGCCGGGGTTCCCGCGCTTCCAGGGGCGCACCCGCTGGCACTCCTTCACCTACAAGGAGTATGGCAACGGCGCTCGGCTCGAGAACGGCTATCTGGTGCTCTCGAAGATCGGGCGCATCGCCGTGCGCTGGTCCCGGCCATTGGAAGGTACGATCAGGACCGTCACGGTCTCGCGCGAGGCCGATGGGTGGTACGTCTGCTCCTCCTGTGCGGACGTGCCCGCCGGGCCGCTGCCGCGCACCGGCAACGAGACGGGCATCGACGTCGGGCTGCAGGTGTTCCTCGTCACGGCGGACGGCCAGATCGTCGAGAATCCGCGCCACTACCGCAAGGCCGAGCGCGAGCTGAAGAAGGCGCAGCGGCGGGTCTCTCGCCGCACGAAGGGGAGCCACCGCCGGAAGAAAGCCGCCCAACAGTGCGCCAAGCGGCACCAGCACGTGCGCCGGCAGCGCCGCGACTTCCACCACAAGACCGCGCTCGCCCTGCTGCGCGCCTACGACACGATCGTCGTGGAGGCGATCCAACCCACCAACTTGAGCCGATGCCCGGCACCGCAGCCGGACGGCGCCGGGGCCTACGGACCCAACGGGGCCAGCCGCAAGGCCGGCCTCAACACGAGCATCCAGGACGCCGGATGGGGCCACTTCCTCACCATCCTCGCTTGCAAGGCAGCATGCGCCGGGAAGCGAGTGGAAGCGATCAACCCGGCGTACACGTCGCAGGACTGTTCCGGCTGCGGGCAGCGCGTCCAGAAATCGCTGAGCGTGCGCACGCATGCCTGCGCGTCCTGTGGCCTCGTCCTGGACCGCGACGAGAACGCGGCCAGGAACATCCTATGGCGCGGGCAGCGCCTTCGGGGACTCGCGGGGATGCCTGCGGGGACGAACCGAGAACCCGCCGCGCTTTAGCGCGTGCGGAGTGTCAGCGCGTTCACCTCCCGCTTCGTTCGTGCGGAGGCCCGTCGATCGGCGTGCCCCGCCGCGGAAGCTGCATGCGCCTGACGGCATGCGTCCGTGGCGGGGGTGTTCCGTTTTGCTCTCCGCAAGGCTCTGCGTCGTGCGCCGCCGCGCGGACGGTACAGATACTGCTCGTGAGCGGGCTTGTGCGCATTTTCGCGCCTACGCACACCATACGTTCGTTCAGAAATGTGCGGGGCGTTCGACGCGTGGCGCGGCCATCCGCACGAGTGGCGCGAGTGGTACGTCACGGCTATGGTGAGATACGCATTTCCGCCCGAGCATTCGGCGGGGGAAAATGCAGGTGAAGACCTGTGGCGGCTGCGGTAAACTATATTCCTGGGGAGCCGTTGCACGGAATCGATCGGCACAACGCGAGAAATCATCCGCGGCAGGTGGAGGGTGAGGACATGATGGGGCGGGACGGCGAGCAGATCTGGCTGCGGCAGTCGGCCAGTTTCACGGTGAACGGCGAGACGCGCACGGTGGAGATCGCGCTGCCGCTACGCCCCGGCGCGACGGCGGAGGAGATCGAATCGCTGCTCAGCGAGGCCGATGGTGGCATGGAGCGCCTGACGCGCCACCTCGACGCGCGCGTAGCCGCGCTGCGCGGCGAGTCGTTTCCGCCGGGCGAAGCGCCCGCGCCGCCGGTTATGCCGGCGCCCGCTCGCGTGGCGTCTGAGCCGGTGGTTCCGATAACGCAGCGGCAGCCCGTGGCAGAGGAACCAGTCAAGCGGCAACACGAGGCAGAGCCGGCGGTCGAGCCGCGTCCCGAGCCGGCGACGACAATCTCCGCGCTCCGCGAGCGGACGGGCCTGTCCCTCGTGCGCGAGACGCCCGCCGCGCCGCAGCCCGCGACAACTCAGCCCGAGAAGCGCCCGACGGCGGCTTCGGCCTCAGGATCACCGTTGACGCTGCAGGACTTCCTGAAGGAGACGATGGACGAGTTCGGCTATACGCCAAGGACGGTGATGGAGAAGCTGGGCGTGCGCTCGCTCTCCGGCGTGAACTACCGCGAGGCGCTGGAGACGCTGCGACGTCAGGCGATCCGCGACGGATCGACCAGTCCTGCGCCTTCTGCACCTACTCCGGCGAGCACCCAGACGCCGAAACCGTCCGCCACGTCGTCACCGCGCTACTTCGATGAGGAACTCGACGAGCCGGAGATCGTGTTCAGCGCCGAAGACGATGAGGACGAGATAGCCTCCGGCGGGTTTGGCCCGGACGACGAGGATGGCGACGAGCTGCTCGACGATCTCGGCCTTGAGGAGGAGATCGCCTCCCCTCCACCGCCCCCGCCAACCCGTACATCGAGCGCGGCGCGGGCGCGCTCCAGCGCGGCACAGCCGCAGGAGCCCGCGCCCCCGCCAGCGCCACCGGCTGATCCCGCCGACGTGGCGCGGGCGCGCGTCGCCGAGCTGGTCGCGCAGCTGCGGTCGCCGCAGGCGGGCGGGGTGCCGTCGAGCCACCAGCGCACGGCGTATCGCAACATCGTCGTGCAGGAGCTTGGCGAGGAGAAGGCCAAGGCGCTCGTCGCGGGACTCTATCGCGTCACGCCGGAGCGGCTCGGCCCCGAGCAGATCGACGAATTGGTTAGCTGGGGCAAGCGCGACACCTTCGCCGACGACGCCGATCTGGTGCTAGCGGCGCTGCGAGCCGAGCGCGCGGCGCAGCAGGCCGGAGCAGCGGGGCAGACGAGCACGGAGCAAGCGCCGACTCCACGCGCCTCACGTACCCCGCGGGCATAGGCGCGAGGAGGATTTAGCGGGCAACCAGCTCGGCGGCGCGGGCCTCTTCGAGCAGGTGCGCGAAGCTGACGAAGCGCTGGGGGGCGATCGCGCCGTCGGCCAGCGCGCCGCGCAGGGCGCAACCGATCTCGCCCTCGGAGTGGTCGCAATCGTCGTATTCGCAAGCATCCAGGTAGGGGCGCAGCTCGACGAAGGTGCGCGGCAGGTCGTCGGCGGGGACGTTCCAGAGCGCCAGTTCGCGGATGCCGGCGGAGTCGGCGAGCCAGCCTCCCTCGCCAAGCGGCAGCAGGCGCACGCCGGTGGTGGTGTGACGGCCCTTGCCGGTGGCCTCGCTCACCTCGCCGGTGCGCTGGCTCGCCTCGGGCAGCAGCGCGTTCATCAGCGAGGATTTGCCGACGCCGGAGGGGCCGGTGAGCAGCGAGACGCGATCCGCCAGCCGCTCGCGCAACTCGGCGACGCCCGCGCCGGTGGCCGCGCTGGTACGCACGACACTATAACCGAGGCTGGCGTACAGCGCGCCGGCGGCCTCGACCTCCGGCGAAGTGCCAAGGTCGATCTTATTGATGCAGACCGTCACCACGATGCCCGCGTGCTCACAGAGCGCCAGATAGCGGTCGAGCATACCGAAGTGCGGCGACGGCTCGCGCACGGCGAAGACGAGCACGGCGCGGTCGAGATTGGCGAGCATGACGTGCTGCGTGCCGAGTTCGCTACGCGCCCGCGAGAGCACGGTGCGGCGCGGCAGGATCGCCTCGATGACGCCCTCGTTGCCGGAGAGCGGGAGGAAGCGCACGTGGTCGCCGGGGGCAACGGTCAGCGGCTCGGCGTCGCGGATGTCCGGCGTAACGTGCGCGGCCTGGCGCGGACGCTCCAGACGGGCGAGGCGCGCGGCGCGTCCGGGGGCGGGCGCCGCCGAGTGGCGAGCTGGCGATGGCGTGGGACGGCGCTTCATCAGCCGGCCACGGAGGATGCAAAGGTAGATCTGGCCGTCGGCGTAGACCTCGGAGAAACCGTGGGCGATGGCGACGACCAGCCCTTCACGCGGGACGGCGGGGTCGGCGGGCGCATTCGAAGCGGTCGGTGTCGCAGCCGCCACCAGCGCGCGGAGATCGAGGTCATCATCCGGGGTATCGGCCAAACATCACGCTCCAGTCGGCGGCACGAATCACGAAAGCTACGCATCCGCAGCGTATCGCGCGGGCAGCGCGACCGTCAAGCGCCGCGCCGGCGTCTCGCGGAAAAGGCGAAAGGCTCGGCGCCATTGCCGAGCCTTTTCGCGCGATCAGCTTCGCGCGTTCCGCGTAGAACACCAACCCGCCTGGCGCCACCCCGTTCGGGCCCCACAACCGCACATCCACTCCACGCGGGCCAATCCCTCGCCCAGTCACACCCGCCGCCGGTGGCATCCTGGGCACTGCGTGCCGGATGCATTCAGCCAGCGGGTGTGCCGCGAGGCCACATCCCATCCGTCCAACTCGCCCCACCAGCGAGTCACTCTCCGGAGACACGTGCGCGCCGCCACCCAACCGACCCGACACCGCCCGCGGCGCGCACCTTCCACGCGAAAAGTCCACCCGTGGGCAACTCAAACGCCGAAAGCCTTCAACCCCGACTCATCAGCCCCACCACACCGGCTCGGCGCAAGCGCCCAGTCCCCCCGCGCACGGGTCCGCCGAAATGCCGCCAGGTCCGTACGCCGGGGATAGTCTAGCACCGACGGCGCGCTCGATGTGTGAAAGCACCTCGTCACCTTATGACGATTTTGTCAGAATGCCGCCGGATCTGCCGACTTCGCGCGATCGCGAGTTCTGACAGTCTTGTCATGCCGCGCGCAGCAGGACCTATGGGGGAGGCTCGTTCGACCGGATAGGATGGAAAGCGCGAATGGTGGCGCTAGAGCGTCAGGCATCGTCGTGGCAAAGAGACGCCTCACCCCGCTATCGTTCTCAACGGAATGGACGGATCAATGCGCGAGACGAAGCTGCTCGAACGCCGCGCGTCGAAGAAGGCGGAGACGATTGTGACACTCGCCCCACTCGCTGCCATCGACGTGGGCAGCAACACGATCCACCTGACCGTCGCGCGCCCCACGCCCGACGGCGCCGACCTGGAGTACGTCGCCGACGAGCTAGAGCTGGTGCGGCTAGGCGCGGACCTTAGCCAGACGGGGGCGATCGGGGCAGAGCGCATGGCGCACGCGATCGAGGTGGTGCGCCACCAGTCCGAGGTGGCCCGCGCCGGCGGTGCCGAGCTCCTCCTGGGGATCGCCACGGAGGGCGTGCGCGCGGCGAGTAATGGCCTAGAGTTCTTGGAGCGGGTGCGCGCCGAGACGGGCGTGACGCTGGAGTTGATCAGCGGCGACCAGGAGGCCGCGCTCACCTATTGGGGCGCGACCAGCGGGCTGGAGGATCGGTCGGCTCGTCGCGCGGTGCTGGACCTCGGCGGCGGCAGCATCGAGATTGTGCTCGGCGTGGGCAGCTTGGTGCAGTGGCGCACGTCGTTACCGCTCGGCTCCGGCGCGATGCACGACCGCTTCGCCCCCGCGGACCCCGCGACAGCTGAGCAGCTGGCGGCGGTGCGCGCGCACGTGGAGCGCGCGCTGGCCTCGCTCGATCTGCCGCTGCCGGTGGACGAGGCGCTGGCGGCGGGTGGGACGGCGACGACGCTGGCAGCACTGGCGGCGCGCGCACTGACCCGCGACGGTAAGCTAGCTGCCTCGAAAAATGGTCGCGAGCCGCACATTCGCCGTCTCAACACACTGACAGACGACATGCTACACGCATTGCTCGGTCTGCTGCAGGCGCGCTCCGCCGCCGAGATCGCCACCCGCTACGAGATCGAAGAGGGGCGCGCGCGGCTGCTCGGCGCGGGGACGGCGGTCCTGCTCGCCACGATGCAGCGCCTTGGCGTGGGCGCATTGCGAGTGCGCAAGCGCGGCATCCGCGAGGGCGCGATGCTGGCGTACCTGCACTTCGGCGCCGGTTGGCTGCGCGCGGCGAGCGAGGGCGCGGGGTGGTAGGGCGCTGATCGCACGCCCTGCCGCTTGCGGCGCGGAGCCGAAGCCGCTACACTTGCCTCGTGCTGATGGAGGCCAAACGGTTCCCCCGCGGAGGACGCGATGCCCACCACGTGGCTCACGGCACTCCTCTGCGCGGCGGGCGCCTTCACGCTCGTGCTCGGCGCGCTGCACTTCTTCCTCCCCGCCGCGCTGGACTACCGCACCATCTTCCAGGGTCGCCCGGCTGACGCGAAGCCGCCGCGCCGCTTCCGCATCCCCCTCACGCGCTACCTCGTCACCATCCGCGACCGCTACGGCATCGTCTGGATCATGAACCACGCGGCGAGCTATGCGCTGGTCTCGATCGGGCTCGTCGATCTGATCGGCGCGGCGTGGCTGCAGACGAACGGGCGGCTGCTAGCGCTCTGGATCGCCGGCTGGTGGTTCGTCCGCGCAGCGTCGCAGTTCGCCATGGGGCGGCGCGCGGGCGACTGGATCGTCCTCGCGTTCTTCGCCAGCCTCGGCCTACTACACCTTGCCGTAGGACTCCAATGAAGTAGCGCCACCTCGCGCCCCCGCCCTCTACCCCTCGCAGCGCCTCGCCGTCGCAGACGCTCGCACCTCAATCGAAGTCGTTACCGGCATTGGCGAAGCGAACTTGAGTCCACGTCCGTCGAACGCCGGCGCTGGCGCGCCGCGATCCGCCCCCGCGTCTGCCTTCCCGTGAGCACCGTGCTCCCCCTGACAATCTCCACGCTACCCTTGACAACACATACTGGCCAGTATATACTCGTGTCAGAATAATCACTTCCGTACACCCGACACAGGATATTAGGACGGAGACAAAGCAATATGGCGACGAAGCGCAAGGTGAGCAACCCGCTAGCGCTGGCCGTGCTGGCGTGCCTCTTCGAGCGCCCGATGCACCCCTACGAGATTGCGACGACATTGCGCGAGCGCGGCAAAGACCAGAGCATCAAGCTCAACTACGGCTCGCTCTACACCGTAGTGGAGGCGCTGCAGCAGCACGGGCTTATCGTCGCGCAGGAGACCGAGCGCGAGGGTCGCCGCCCGGAACGCACCGTCTACCGCCTGACCGACCCCGGCAGTATGGAGTTGATCGACTGGGTCAGCGAGTTGCTCAGCGTCCCCATGAAAGAGTTCACCAACTTCGAGGCGGGGCTCTCGCTCGCCGGCGTGCTGCCGCCCGACGACGTGGCGGCGCTGCTGAGGCAACGATGCAACGCGCTCGAACTGGGGATAGCGCAGATGCAGTCCGTCGTAAAGGTGGCGATGGAGCATGGGCTGGCGCGCGTCTTCCTCATCGAGAACGAGTACCAGATCGCCATGCGTCAGGCGGAGCTCGCCTGGACGCGCTCGCTCGCGGAGGAGATCACCTCGGGGACGATCGGGGGGGTCGAGATGTGGGCCGAATTCCAGCGGATGGTGGCGGAGCGCGGCCCAGAAGAGAGCGGCGCCCAACAGGAGCACCCGCGGGAGGAGGGAGAACCCGAGACGTAACCGATGCGCACGCCTGGTCAACGCTATCGCAGCCGAGTCACGCGCCGCGATAGCAAGCGAGCAGTCAACGGACATGGTTCCACGATGTCGAAGACATCTGCTCAGACGACAATGCGGGCGCCATGACGATCGGCCTCAGGCATGGCGCGAACCATCTTATCGTAGACACACATGAGGCAACAAGATGAGCTCAGCAGCGCACATTCCTCATGACGACCGGGCCGCGACGGTGCTCGACCCACGCGATAGCACCCCGCCGGACAGCCGACCGGCCCCAACCACCGTCAGGTGGCTCGCGCTGGGCGCGGTTGTCGGGCCGGTCCTGTTCACCATCGCGTGGGTCGTCCTGGGCTTCCTGAGCCCGGGGTTCACCCTATTCGGAACCACCGTCGCACCGTACTCGGCCATTAGCGCGGGCATCAGCGGCCTCGGCCTCGGCACCACCGCTCCGTTCATGAACGCGGCCTTCGTCCTTAACGGACTACTCACCGTGGTCGGCACGGTTGGCATATTCCAGAGTATCCGAGGGATGCGCAGCGGCGCGCGCTGGACATGTACGGTGCTGCTCGCGCTCTCGGGGCTAGGCAGTGTCGTGGACGGCATCTTCACCCTGGAGTCGTTCTTCCTGCATTTCATAGGCTTCGGGCTGGCATGCACCACAATACTGAGTTTCCCGATTGTCGGGGTCCTACTCCGGCGCGTCCCACACTGGCATCGGCTTGGAAGCTGGCTACTCCTTGGTGGTCCGCTGACGCTGGCACTAGTGGTGTTGTATTTCCTCACCTTCTCGCCGACCGTCGCGGGGGCTGAGTCTGGGGTGGCCGGGCTGACGGAGCGAATCTTGGTCGTCGAAATTCAGGCCTGGTATGTGGCGCTGGGCTGGTTGGCCTTCCGCCATTCGTAGCTGTCAGTCTGTTGTCATCAGGAGGGAGTTTATTCCATGACCACGCAAACATCTATGTCGCCCGGCGCGGCGGCGGCCATCCTCGCGCGGCCAGCCGTGGAGGCTGAGGGACTCAAGAAGACCTATCCGGGCAGCGTCGAGGCGCTGAAAGGCGTCAGTTTCAGCGTCGAGCCGGGAGCGGTGTTCGCGCTGCTGGGGCCGAACGGCGCGGGCAAGTCTACCATCGTGAAGATCCTCACCACGCTCTCGCTGCCCACCGCTGGGCGCGCCAGCATCGTCGGGCGCGACGTGGTGCGCGAGCAGGCGCGCGTGCGGCGCATGATCGGCGTCGTGGCGCAGAAGGCGTCCGTCGATCTCGAGGCCACGGCGGCCGAGAACCTGGCGCTGCAAGGCCAGCTCTACGGCATGTCCGGCGGCGAGCTGCGGCGACGCGTCACCGCGCTGCTCGAACGCTTCGGACTCGCCGAGGCGCGTAAGCGTATCGCGCGCACACTCTCCGGCGGCATGCAGCGCAAACTCGACGTGGCGATGGGGCTGATCCACCAGCCGCAGGTGCTCTTCCTCGACGAGCCGACAACCGGGCTCGACCCCGAAGCGCGGACGGACATGTGGCGCGAGATCGCCCGGCTGGCGCGCGAAGACGGGCTGACCGTCGTGCTGACCACGCACTACCTCGAAGAGGCCGATCACCTCGCGCAGCGCGTCGCCATCATCGACCACGGCCGGATCGTCGTCGAGGGCACGCCCGAGGGGCTGAAGGCCGAGCTGCGCGGCGACGCGATCCAGCTTGAGCTGGCCGAAGCCTCTCCGGATGCCAATATCCGCGCAGCGCTCGGCGGCCTCGACGGCACACTCCGCGAAATCGTGCTCGACGGGCGCAGCCTGCGAGCGCGCGTGGATAGCGGCGCCAGCGCGCTCCCCACCACGCTCGCGGCGCTCGACGCAGCGGGCATCCGCGTCGCCACGGCAACCGTCGCGCGGCCCTCGCTCGACGACGTCTATCTGCGCTACACCGGGCGCGCCTACTCCGCCGCCAGCACCCAGGAGACGATTCGATGACCACCGCACTTGCCAGCTCCGCGCACGTCACCGCGCGCTATCTACGCGCCTTCCTGCGCCAGCCGTACTACGTCATCGGCACGCTAGTCCAGCCGATCATCTGGCTGCTGCTCTTCGGCCAGCTCTTCAAGAACGTCGCCGAGCTGCCTGGCTTCACCGCCGGCTCCTACGTCGCGTACCTAACGCCGGGGGTCGTCGTGATGGCGGCGATGCTTTCGACCGGCTGGAGCGGCACCAGCTACGTCGTCGATATGGAGCGCGGCGTGATGGATCGCTTCCTCGTCACGCCCGTGCGGCGCGGCGCGCTGATCGGCGGCGAGCTGGTCTACCAGGCTGGCATGGTGCTGCTGCAATCGTTGATCATCCTGGGGCTGGGCTTCCTCGCCGGCGCGCGGTTCCCCGGCGGCGTCGTCAGCGTCGTGATCCTCTTCCTCTGCACGGCGCTGCTCGGCACGGCGTTCGCCTCGCTCTCCAATGCGCTCGCCCTGATCCTGCGCAAACAGGAGTCCGTGATCGCCGTCAACGTCACCCTCGTGCTGCCGCTGACGTTCCTCTCCTCCACGTTCCTGCCCGCGGCGCTGATGCCGCAGTGGATACAGGATTTCGCCAAGTTCAACCCAGTCAACTGGGCGGTCGAGGCGGGGCGCCAAACGCTCAGCACCAGCATCGATTGGTCATTGGTGGGCGTCCATGTGGCGGAGCTGGTGGCGCTGGCGCTGGTCTGCGCGTGGTTCTCGATCCGCGCCTTCCGCTCCTACCAACGCTCGATCTGAGCAACTCGCAGCACCTAGAATCTTCGTTGACCAAGGTGGTCAGCAACAACGGGAAGTGTTGTCTCTCTTACTCACTTCCCAGCCAAATTCACAACCGCGAATGCTCTATTCTGAGCTTTGGGCGAGATCTGAAGGCGAAGACTGAGGTTACGCCGTTCAGTAGACGAGGATCGGGTCGCCGACCTGGGCGAAGTTGTAGACCCAGGCCATGTTGTTCTCGGGGAAGTTGACGCAGCCGTGCGAGCCGCCGTCGAAGGCGAGCGGATCGTAGTGCGGCAGGTTCGAGCCGGGGCCGAACTTGTAGCGCCACCAGGCGTCGTGCAGGAAGTAACCGCCATCGGCGTAACGCAAGCCGTAGTTGATCGGCGTCGGCGCGTACCAGAGCGGCGAGTCGGGCGAGTCGCCCGAGACGAACTCGGTGTGATACTCCTTGTCGATGACGACATGCAGCCCCGGCGGCGACGGCGCCTCGGGCCGGCCCGTCGTCACGTACGACCAATAGACCAGCTTGCCGTTCTGATAGACCCGCGAGACCTGTTCGCGGAGCGAGACGACGATCACGCGGCCGCTGAGGATACCGTACTGTTGCATCAATTGCAGGTCGGTCTGGTGTGGCTTGTCGGGTCCGGTTGGATCGTTGAGGTTGTCGAGCAGCGCGCGCAGGTTCGCCGTGAGAATCAACACCTGCGCGTCCGCCGCCTCGTTGCCGGCGATGCCGCTGGCGCTATTGACCTCGTTGCTCGTGAGGCCGATGCCCTCATAGCTGGCATACTCGTAGGCGAGCAGCGGATCGCCTGCCTGAGTCTGCTTGATGACCTGCTGCACCTCCCGCAAGTCGTACCGCGCCTTGCCGCGCACGTAGTCCAACGCCATAGCGTTGGACTGGCCGTTGATGCTCTGGCCGAAGGTGAGGTAGTCGGCGAGGGTCCGAGCCGAGGCCAGCGTGGCGACGTCGGCGGTGTACTGCGCCTGATAGCCCGTTGCGTTGACGCCGAAGCGAACGAGGTCGGCGATGCGCGACTGATAGGTCTGCAGCAGCGCGGAGGCGATATACGGCATCGCCTCGGTCTGGTCGGCGAGGAGTTGGTTGATCTGCCCGTCGATCACGTTCACCAACGTTCGGAAGCGCGCGGCAGTGGCGCCATTATCGAAGATCGTCAGATCGCCGTTGTACTCCACTTGCGCGTTACTAGAGTTAAAGCCAGCAGTGTGCACGGCCTGGATCGCCGCCGCGAATGCCTGCAGTTTCTGGTAGGCCGGGCCGAGGGAGTTCAGCGCCTCGGTCTGCGCGCGCGCCTCGGCGTCGACGTGGGCATAGTCGGCCACCGTCTGGGCGTTACCGAAGTCTTGGAAGGCCTGGGTGAGCCTGTTCTGGTACGCGTTGGCCTCGCCGAATCCGGCGCTGCGCTCGCTCTCCAGCGCGGCGGAGAAGGCCTGCAGGTCGGTCTGCGCCTGCTGCTTCAGCGTCTGTTCCGCCGTCTGCTCGACGCCGAGCACTTGCGTATAGAGCAGCGCGTAGTTGGTCGACGCGTCCTTCGCGCTATAATTGACGCCGCCGACGCCGCCCGCGATCGCCTGCTCCTGCGCCAGCACCGGCTGCAACAGCGAGTCGGGGATGCCGAGGCTGCGCGCATGCTGAATTTCGTGGTCGAGCTTGGCCTTATTCTGATCCGCTGCGCTCTGGTTAGGGTCCTGCGCGCACCCGGTGAGGATGATGCTCCAGGCGAGGAGCGCCGCCGCGAGCGCGGCGAAGACCGTCGCGCGCCGCGAGCCCCGTGCGCGTCTCTCCGCGTGCCGCCTCCCGCCCACCGGCCACCTCCTCGCCCGCATCGCCGCCGCCGAGCGCCCGCCTGGATAGAGTGTAGCGCCGTCGCGCCGCTGAGGGCGCAGCAGTGCCCCTCAGGTTTACACGCGTGCGAAGGCGCGCAGTAACGCGCGCATAGCCCGATACGCCAGAGACTACTGCACAAGCGAACGGCAGGGCTAGAGGCCGAAGGGTGAGCCGCCGAGGCCGCCCATGCCGCCGCCCAGCTGGCGCATCATGCGGCTCATCTTCTTGCCGCCGCCCTTCTGCATGGTGGAGAGCTGCTTCATCATCTTTTGGGCATCTTTGAACTGCGACAGAAGCTGGTTGACCTCTTGCGGCGTGGTGCCGCTGCCCCGCGCGATGCGGCGCTTGCGGCTGCCGTTGATCACCTCGGGGTCGTGGCGCTCCTTCGCGGTCATCGAGAGGATGATCGCCTCGGCAACCTTGAGCTGGTCGCTCTCCAGCGCCTCTTTGACGGCGGGATCGCGCAGCGCCTTGCCCATCCCCGGCAGGTGCTCCAGCAGGCCGCTGAGGTTGCCCATCTTGCGGACGGCGCGCATCTGCTGCAGGAAGTCCTCCAGATCGAAGGTGTTGTTCGCCATCTTCTTCTGCAGTTGAAGCGCCTGCTTCTCGTCGATCTGCTCGCGTGCCTTCTCGACCAGCGACATGATGTCGCCCATGCCGAGGATGCGTGTGGCGAGGCGGTCGGGATAAAACGGCTCCAGCGCGTCGGTCTTCTCGCCGGTGCCCATGAACTTGATCGGCACGCCGGTAACCTGCCGCACCGAGAGCGCCGCACCGCCGCGCGCGTCGCCATCCATCTTGGTGAGGATCAGCCCGGTCAGCCCGACCGTCTTGTTGAAGTCGTCGGCGACGCGCACCGCGTCCTGGCCGGTCATGGCGTCCACCACCAGCAGCACCTCCTGCGGGTGCGTGCGCTCGCGGATCGTGGCGACCTCCTGCATCAGCGTCTCGTCGATGTGCAGGCGACCGGCGGTATCGAGCAGGAGGATCGTGACGGCCTGCTCGCGCGCCCACTTGAGGGCGCGATTGGCGATGTCCACCGGCTTGTTACCCGCCGACTCGGCGTAGACGGGGATGTCGAGCTGCTTGCCGAGCTGCTGGAGCTGCTGCACAGCGGCAGGGCGCTGCATGTCGAGCGCGACCATCGCGGGCTTCTGCCCCTGCTTGCGGAAGTAGTTGGCGAGCTTGGCCGCCTGCGTCGTCTTGCCGGAGCCTTGCAGGCCGACGAGCATCAGGATGGTGGGCGGCGCGCCCGCGAAGGTGATCTGCGTCTTGCCCGCGTCGTCGCCGCCGAGCATCGCCACCAACTCCTCGTGGACGATGGCGATCACCTGCTGCGCCGGCGAGAGGCTCTGCAGCACCTCCGCGCCGATGGCGCGCTCCTGCACCTTCTTGACAAACTCTTTGACCAACTTGAAGTTGACGTCGGCCTCGAGCAGCGCCTGGCGCACCTCGCGCATGGCATCTTCAACGTCTTTTTCGGAGATCTTGCCCTTGCCGCGCAGGCGGTCGAAGACGGTGTCGAGGCGCTGGGTAAGGCTTTCAAACATGTATAGATACCTCTCAGGATCGGTGAATCCGCGACGGTGGTTGGAATACTTTCGTGCTCGCCTCGCGCTCCGCTTGTGATCTGAGACGAGCACCGTTGGGGGATATTCTCAGTATAGCACCCGCCACTCGGTGCTCCCCCATAGCCAGCGAGGGACCAAGCGCGCCGCAAGGCCACCTGAGCGATACCGCGCCGGTCCGCAGTGGGAACATGCCTTCCGCCCAATCGCGGTGGACCACCCTCGTCAGGCCCGCCGGAGAGCCGGTGCACGAGGTAGGCGCGAACGTCTAGTACTGCGGTAGGTACGTCGCAAGCTCCCACTCGTGTACCTGGCTGCGGTACCGGCGCCACTCCTCGCCCTTCACCTCCACGACCCAGAGGGAGATCTGCGCGCCGAGGGCGTCGCGGACGACGGTATCCGCTGCGAACGCCGCGAGCGCCTCACCCAGCGTCGCAGGCAGGACGGAGATGCCCTTATCGGCCAATCCGTTCTCGTCGATGGTGAAGATGCCCTCTTCGATCGGCTCGACAAGCCGCAGCTCGCGCCGAATGCCGTCGAGCCCGGCGTGCAACATGGCGGCGAAGGCGAGGTAGGGGTTGCAGCTTGGGTCGGGGCTGCGCAGCTCCACGCGCACGCCAGCGGGATCGTCGGGGGCGATCCGCGGCACGCGCACCAGCGCCTCGCGATTGACGCGCCCCCAACTGATCATCACCGGCGCTTCGAAGCCGCGCACGAGCCGCTTATACGAATTCACTAGCGGCGACACGACGGCGGAGAGGCCGGGCGCGTGGGCCAGCTGCCCCGCGATGAAGTGCCGCGCGAGCGGCGACAACCCGTACTCCGGGTCCTCCGCCGAGGTGAAGGCGTTGCCGCCGTCGCCGGCACGCAGCAGCCGCTGATGCGTGTGCATGCCAGAGCCATTGACGCCATAGAAGGGCTTGGGCAGGAAGGTGGCGTGAAGATTGTGCCGCTGGGCGATCGCCTTGATGACGGAGCGCGCGGTGACGATGGCATCGGCCATGCGAAGCGCGTCTTGGGGTGCGAAATCGATCTCATGCTGGCCGGCGGCGACCTCGTGGTGGCTGGCCTCGATGGCGATATCGAGGCGACCCAGCGCGGCGACGATCTCGCGGCGCACCTCGGCGGCGAGGTCGGTGGAGAGGTCGAAGTAGCCGCCGCGATCCTGCGGCAGCGGCTCACCCACCGGTGCGCCAGGCACGGCGCGCAGCAAGAAGAACTCCAACTCCGGCGAGACGTCGTAGCGCAGACCGAGGGCGGCGGCATCGCGCAAAGCGGCGCTCAAGACGGCGCGCGGGTCGCCCTCCAACGGCTCGCCGGTGGGCAGCAACACGTCGCAGATCAGCCGAGCGCCGCGGCTCCCGTCAGCCTGCGATTCGCCGCCGCGCCCGCTCACTTCAGCATAGGTGGTGAGATCGGGCCGCAGGTACATATCGGTCTCGGCGACGCGGGCGAATCCCTCGATGGAGGAACCGTCGAACCATTTCCCGCTTGCGAGGCACTCCGACAGCTGCTCGATGGTGATGGTGACGCACTTCGGCATGCCGAGGACGTCGGTGAATTCGAGGTTGATGAAGTGCACGCCCCGGCTGAGGACGCGCTCGACGAGGCGATCGGCCTCGGTGGCGTCGGCGACGCCGGTGGGACTCGGTTGGCTCATCGCAAGACTCCAGAGCATTTCACCACGGAGAACACAGAGGACATCGAGGGCAAGGAGGAAACGATGCTTCCGCAAGGGCGCGAATAGCGCTAGGGCCCGCGAAGGCAGACCAGTGATCACCATGGAGTTCACGGAGAGGCATCAGCAGCAGCAGCAGAACGCTATTTGAGCCGCGCCGCCAACCATCGCCTCCGATCTCGCCTCGCGGCCCCTTCCCTTGTCGGCAAGGCGGGGTCCCCACGCGGCGGGGCGTGCAAGGGTTCGGTTCCCCACAGAGAAGTCACCTATGTCCTCTCCTGTATCCGACGCGCCCGACGAGCCTCCGCGGCGTGCCAGCGGTCGCGCTCCTCGTCGGTCTGCAAGATCAGCGGCGGCGCCGGCGTCGGGTGACCCTCCCCGTCGATGGCAACATAAACAAGGTAGCAGGTGCCCGCGTGACGAACGAGGCCGGTGAGCAGGTTTTCGGCCTCGATCCGCGCCTCGACCTCCATCGAGGTGCGACCAACGAAGGTGAGCTGCGCCGTGACGGTGAGCAGATCGCCGATGTAGACCGGCTGCTTAAACGTCATCGAATCCATCGCCACCGTGACGCAGGGGCAGCGCGAGTGGCGCACCGCGACGGCCCCGCCGCATTCATCCACCAATCGCAGGATCGCCCCGCCGTGCACGTTGCCCCAGACGTTGGCGTCCGGCGGCTGCATCGAGCGCGCCATGACGGTGCGCGACGCCGCGACGGTCCACTCCGCATTCGCGGGCGACGCGGAAGCCGCGGCAATAACCGGCGCGGGTTCGGCCTCGCGCCGACCGCGATCCCTCTGACGGAGGCTGTTCACGCGGGGGCTCCTCAACACATCCAGAGACGTGGCCATAGTAGAGGAAGCATACCACAGCAAGCGGGCATGCCACCTGCTCGCTTCCAACCTCGATCGCCGAGCGGAGAGGCGGGGCGGCTTGTGGCGTGAGCACCGGGCCGCTATACTGGGCGCGTGTCACCAAGCCGATGATGCTGGCACGGCGACCAGCGAGGGTGTGGAAGCATGGGCGGGATGCGATCGGGTCGCGCAGGTGCAAGGCTGCATGCCTCGACCTGGCTGACCGTATCGTCGCTCGCCCTCGCCACGCTCCTGCTGCTGTCCGCCTGCTCCAGCGCGGGAACGCAGGGACGCGCCACGCCAGCCACCTCGCCCACGGCGACCCAGACCGCACAGGCGACCTCGACCCCTGCCGCCACCGTCGTCGCCATCACCGATCTGACCACCTTTCGCACCACGCTGGCCGCCGCGTTCACCGGCGGCGCCTGGCCGCGAGTCGCAGTGCTGATGAGTCCCGCCTTCACGTTCGAGGGCACGGGCACGGGCGGAGCGCAAATCGTGATGCCCGCCGCCGGCGCGGGGTTCAACACGCTCTACAACTCGAATCTCAGTTGGTCGCAGCAGGGCGCGAGCGGCCTCTCCCTCTACCGTTGTTTCGCAGGGAACACGCCCGACGCACAACTGATGCTCTTCCGCGGCAAGGCGGTCAATAACGTGCTGGCGATGGTGGGCATCCAGCGCTGGCAGGGCTACTGGGTGCTCGCCTGGGTCTTCCAAAATACCGCGGATAGCTCCGGCGATTGCCTGTAGCCCCGGCGATGCAGTCGAGGCGTGGCTCGATTGTCTGAGCGCGCGAGAGTGAGACTGGTGGCGTTCGCGCGTCAGGGCGACGCGCGCATGTTATCCCATAAGGGTTTCGGCGATTCCACGAGGAGGTTGCCTTGGCAGGTCCCCAGCAGAGCCCAGTTCAGATCTCCGCGATGCCTGGCGGCGCCGATCCCCGATTGGCGCTTCTAGCGCGACTGCGCCTGGTGACGGGTCTGATCTTGCTGCTCGTCGCGCTCGTCGGCGTACTCGGCACCGATTGGGATATCCAATGGCACGCGCGGATTGGGCGCGACCGCACCTTTACGCCGCCGCACGATCTTATCCTTGTCAGCATCGGGTTGGCGGGGATCATTGCCCTTGCCTCGCTGCTGATCGAGACGATCGTGTCGAGACAGCACGGCGAGCTACACGCCTACACCGTGAGTTTCTTGGGGATACTCCACGGCTCGCTCGGCGCGTATCTGGTCGGCTTTGGCGCGGTCTGTTCGGCGGTTGCTTTCCCCCTGGACACCTACTGGCACGCGCTCTACGGCATCGACGTCTCGTTGTGGGCGCCGTTCCACACGATGATCTACATGGGGAGCGTCCTCAGCACGCTCGGCATAGTCTACCATCTCCTCTCGTCGGCACATCTCGGCGAGATGCAGTCGCAGCGGTTGACGACCATACTGAGCTATGCCGGCGTCGTCGTCGGACTCGGCATCCTCCTCTCGAAGCTCAGCACGTTCTTGACGCCGTCGCTGCGAGGATACCGCCTCTTTTCGGTGAGCCTCTTCCCCTTCTTGATGGCGCTGACCATCGTCTTCATCTGCGTGCTCACCGTGCGCACGGTGCCCTGGTTGGGTGCCGCCACGGCGGTTGTCGCCGTCTCCCTGCTGATCGCGCTGGTGGTCGGCATCCTCGTTCCGCCGCTGACGACACAGCTTGCGCAGGCCGAACACGAGGTGTATGCCGCGCGAGCCGGCCAGACCGTCGTGCCCCTCGTGGGGCAGACGCCGATAATCTTCCTAGCGGCGCTGAGCATCGACGCCGCGATGTGGCTGGGACGCGGCAGGCGGTGGGCGCAGTCGACACTGACCACCGGGGTGTTGGTCGCGGCGACGATCAGCGCGTTTCTGGTGGCGGGTATCACCCTGCTGGCGCTCCATGTCGGCGCGGGCGCCAGGCAGGGCGGTGGAGTGAGGGCGTTCGTGGTCGCCCTGCTGCTGACGATTCCTGGGAGCCTGCTGGGCAATTGGGCGGCCCACAAGATTAGTGAGACCATGCAAGCACTGCGGTGGTAAAGATATGCGCAGAGTCGTTCAGCTACTTCTGGCCGTGTTCGCCGTCGCCGCGCTGGTGGTGACCGGCATAGCTTTCTACGAGATTGTGCTGGCATCGGGCGCCAATGGGACGCCGGCACGCGTCATCGACGCGACCGCTGGACCCTATCTGGTGAAGCTCGCGCTCTACGCCGATCCGATCAATGCCGGCGAGATAACACCCTTCGCGATAGCAGTCGCCTCCGGGACGCAAGGAACTCTCACCTATCAAGTGACCGCGAGCCCCGGTCCTGGCGTTCCCGGCTCGCTGACGCAGGGCGACGTCGACCCGCAGCAGAGCACTCCCTATGGCATGCCGGGGAGCATCACTCTGGTGACGCGCGGCGCGTGGACGCTGCACATCGTCGTCAGCGGATCCGAAGGGCAGGGCGAGGCCTCGATCCCGGTGACGGCGGTCACGTACCCCGCCATTCCCGCGTGGCTGGCCTGGAACATCGGCCTGCTGCCCCTCTATGGATTGCTCATCTTCTGGGTGGTGCAGACCAGACGCAAGCGCACGGCGCCGCAGGCGTGATTCGGCTCTCGCTCAGGTGTGACGGCGCCTGTGCCGCACTTAGCGCTTGAAGATGCTGATGCCGTTATTGTCGCGCAGCAGCGGCGCCGTCTCGCGGTCCCGCGCGGCAACGGCGTCCGAGGCGAAGTGCGCCTGCCACTCGGCGGGGGCGTCTTTGCTCTCGCCACCGTGCGGCGTGATGCGCGTGCGCACGCGGCAGATCACCGGCGTATTCACCGCTCCTCCCGCGATGATCGCCTGGCCCTTGGAGAGCGCGGGCAAGTTGCCGAGCAGGTCGTGCCCGACACCCTCGACGGCGGTGGCGACGCTCTTCTGATCGACCTCGTTGACGATGCGCATGATGCACTGCGTCAGGCACTGGCTCAGCACGTCGGGGTCGAGCTTGCCGGGGCGCTGGCTGATCAAACCCACGCCGATGCCGAACTTACGCCCCTCAGCCAGCACCTGCTTGAGGATGCCCGTCGAGACCGCGTCGTTGCCGTGCGGCGCGAAGTGATGCGCCTCCTCGATCAGCACGAAGACGGGGTACGGCAGGTGCTTCTCGTCGCCGGGCTGACTCTTGCCGCGCTCCGTCTCCATCCGCGCATTGTAGATGCGGCGCAGCAGTGTGGCGACGATCACCTGCTGGTCGCGCTCGTCAATCTCGTTGAGTTGCAGCACCGCGCACTGCCCCGGCTGCAGGATCTCGCGCAATTCGAGGTGCTCGAAGGGATCGAAAACGAAATTATTGCGTGCCAGCCGCTCCTCGATCTTCCAGCTCAGCGCCGCCACCGTGCTGTTGCCACTGTCGTCGCCGCTCTCGTCGTTCTTGCCGTGCCCGACCTCGGTGACGGCCTCTTTCAGCTCGGCGGCAGTCCACGGCTGCCCCTTCTTCGCCTTCATCAGCGCCTCGTAGGCCTGGCCCAAGAAATGGTGCTGCTTATCCGTCATCCCCGGCAGCAGGTAGCGCAGATCGCCCAGCGTCAGCGTGCTCAGCCGCACCTTCACCTGATCGTGCAGATAGACCCGCGTCCGCGCCGCATAGCGAGGGCGCCGCGCCGCGCCGCGCCCATTCTCACCCGGTGCGGCCTCCACAAACTGCGGCGCGTTCGCCATCTCCTGCAGCGTCGAGTATTCGCCATGTGGATCGACGATCAGCACCGCGGCGCGATTGTGCGGCTTCAGCAGCTCTTCGATGACGACGCTGGCGAGGTAGCTCTTGCCCGCGCCGGTGCTGGCGATGATGGCGAGATGCGTGCTGACCAGCTCCTTGACGTCCAGCACGACGGGCACCGCGCCTTCAGGCCGCGTCAGCAGCGAGCCGATGGTGGCGCTGCCGACCGCGCCGGACTGCTTGCGCGAGAGCACGGCGGCCAGCAGCGCGTCGTCCGCGAGATAGATCGGCGTGCCGGAGCTGGGCGGAATCCACGGGTTGGCGAAGGCGCCGAGTGCTCCGTCGTAGTAGCCCATGATGGCGACGTGCAGCTCGAAGAGATCGCTGGCGCTGGCGTCGAACCCCACCAGCGCGGCGACCTGCGCGGGGGCGACCTCCGGCTCCGCGAGGAAGGTGTCGGGGAAAAGCTGCACTGGCACCCGCTCAAGGATGCGCCCCAGCACGCGCCGAGGCTGGGCCGCGCCAGCTTCAAGCTCGTAGTAGACGTACTCGCCGTTCTTCAGCAGCCGCTGCTCGTCGCGCGAGATGAACGTGTATTCGTGGATCGTCTCGCCCGGCCCCTTGGTGATGCCGACCGGCCTACGCACCTCATCGCTCATATCGCCTCCAGAGGTAATTCACCACCGAGAACACGGAGAACACGGAGAACACGGAGAACCGGAGGGCAGAAGGGATCAGGCATCAGATACGATCCGCTGAATGCCGCTTTTGAGCATTTGTACGTGGAAGTTGATGAGGAGGCCAACGGGCTTTCGCATCAGTTTGAGGTAGGAGAGCAGTTGCGCTCGGTGGATGGGTTCGACCGATTGCACAGCTTTAATCTCGATGATTACCGTGTCAGCGACGAGCAGGTCCAGACGATACCCGCAATCGAGGTGAACACCTCGATAGTCCAGCGGAACCGGCTTTTGCAGTTCAACCGGCAGGCCACCATCCACAAGTTCATAGGCCAGACATGCCTCGTATGCCGATTCGAGTAGCCCCGGTCCCAAAGCCCGATGGATCTTGAGCGCTGCGCCGATGATCTGCTCGGTCAAGTTGTCAAACGGGCGATTCTCCACCATCTCCTCTGCTCTCTGTGCTCTCCGCGTTCTCGGTGGTGAATTACCTCTGCTTCTGCCCTCACCCCGCCGACTGCACCTTCAGCCGCCACGCGAAGTTGCGCTTCACGATCGAGAGGAGCGCCGCATTCTCCGGGAAGAGGCGCTCCAGCCGCTCGATCGTCCGCAGCATCGCCAGCGGCAGCAGCGCGCTCTGCTGCGCGACGGCGTGCGGCAGATAACCCATATGCAGATAGGGGCGCGCACCGCCGGGCATGCCGATATCCGCGAAGAGATGGAAGGCGCACACGTCGGCCTCCGACATCGCCGAGACCTCCGCGCCGAGATCGGGCGCCAGCGGCGGGATGCCGTGTGCGACGCGCGGCGACTGGCGCGAGCCCCCCATCGTGCCCAGCAGCAGGACCGAGACGAGCACCGCGCGCTCGGAAAGGTAGTCCGGCGAGAAGAGCGCCACCTGCTCCTCGTTGGAGAGGCGCGGGCCGAGCGTCCCGAAGGCCGGATTCACCAGCAGCGTGTCGTAGATCAGCCCCACCGCCCAGGAGGGATCGGCCTCCGCCGTGGCGGAGGGGAACGGCAGCAGCGAGTTGGTGCGCGTCGGGGTAGCGCGCAGCGGGACGCGCACAAAGCTGCCGAAGCCGTAGTCGGCGGGCTCGGGCGGCGCGGCGACCTCGCCGGGACCGTAGACCTGGCACGTGTAGCGGACGTGTGACTCCGAACGGACGATCTTGCCGATGCCCGCGTGCGCGTTGGGAGATGTCATGGTCGCGACCTCGCCTGAGAGCGTTGTGCTTTTCCGCTCAACTATATCATCCAGGCGAGATGCGAACCGAGAAGCATGCTACGAGCCCCGCGAAGGGGTACTGGTGGGTAGGGTCGTATGGGTGGGAACCACGATCGGCCTCGGCGCAGGCTGGGCGAGCAGATGCTCGACGGCGAACACCATCCCCGCGACGGCGATCACGATGATCGCCAACACGAGGATGAAGACGACCAGGCTGACGGCCCGCGGCGGCCGCTTAAAGCGGCGCGGTTTGGGCAGCGGACGCCCCGCCTCGCGCACCACCGGACGTTCGCCGCTGAGGCCGAGCGCGAGGCGCGTCAGTTCCATCGGATCGTCTTCGATCCAGTACTCCTGCGGCACGCGCGTGTCGACCCCGGCGATGCTCGGCACGCGCCTCGGCGACGAGCGAGACGGTGCAACCGGAGGCAACCGGGGCAACCGGGGCAACCGGCAGCGGCGGATGCAACGGCCCCGCATGAGGCGCGGGCGACGGCACGGGCGATATGACCGCCGCGCCGTCGCCGTCTGTCGGCAGCGGCACCGACCACGACGAGGCCTGCGCCGAAAGCGGCACGGACGACGGCAGCGGCACGGACGACGGCAGCGCGGAACGCGGTCGCGTCGGCGCCGACGGGTATCCGAAGAGCAAGCCCTCCGTGACGCCAGCCTCACCCACTCCCTCTGTCGCGGGCGCAGTCGTCATCGTGGAGTCGAGCGCATCCGTCGGTGCTCCCTCGTCACCTGCAGCCCCGGCCGGCGCGAGATCGACCTGCGGCGCCAGCGTCTCCCTCGACGATCGGCGTCGGCTCACCCGCGAGCCAATCCGTCTCGAAAGAGACGCTCATCGGTAGCGGACGGTGCATCATCTTCGTCGGACGATGCGACATTTCCGTCAGACGGCGCATCATCCGACTCGGCAGCGACCAGCTCCGACGCGTCCGGCTCCCCAAGCGTCTCCGCTTCATCGCCAGCAGCCGGCGCCTCGCCTTCGATCTCGTGCGCTCCGTCTGACGGCCCCGCAGGCTCCTCGGCAACGCCCGCGGAAACCTCGTGCCGGCGCCTGGGGAGCAGCATCACGCGGCGACACAGCCACGTCTGAAACCTCTGCCGTCTCGGCGGCCAGCGCAGCCTCGTCCGGCTGCACATGCCACCTATCGGGAATCAGCGTCACGTCGTCGAATTGCTGCGCCTCGTCTTCGTCCGCCGCCGGCTCGGGTGATGGCACGACCTCGGGTGCGACCTCGGCTGCGGGCGCCTCCTCACTCGCCCGCGCCTCCTCGGTCTCCTCTAGTGCAAGCGACTCCGCTGCAAGCGACTCCGCGTCGCGCTCGATTGATTCGCTCACCGCAACGGAGCCGGCAGGTTCCTGCTCCGCGCCGTCCTCGCTCGCTGCCGGATCGGGCGCCTCCATCACACCATCCGCCGCATCGAGAGTCTCGGTGGGCGGCGCAGGCGGCTCGACGTCGGACGCCGGCGCAGAAAGCGCAACGTCATCGGGTGAGGGGACGTCGACGCGCTGCGGAGTGGCCTCATCAGTCGCGAGCGGCGTGCTGGTCGGCGCGGCTACCACTGCACGATGCGGCATCGTATCCGCCAACTCATCAACGGCATCGACGGCCGGTTCCGCCCATGGTTCGCGCGCTGCGCGCGGCGCATCCTGGCCCAAGATCGCTGGCTCGTCAGCGGGCGCAGCGACGTCCACGCGCGTGCCGGGGCCGCGATCCTCCGAGTCTCCCTGTGCGTCGGGCATGGCATCCTGCTCTCTCTGCTAGCGCCGGCGAGCTGCCATCCGCACCATGTCCTGCTCTCACCAGCATCCTGCCGCTAAAATACCATACTCCTTTATGGGGCGCTAAGCCCTCAACCACACCGTACCCTCCGAAAATGCGCACGAGCCGTGCCGTGGCGGAAGGCCACATTCTCGCGACAGTTGCTCATCGCAAAGACGGTTAGTTACCCCGAAATCTCATGAAACCAGAAGGACGAAAGTGCTACTCGCGTCCCCGGTTCTCCGCTCTCAAGGCCACCTCTCCACAGCCCTGTGTGAGCTCTGCGTCCTCCGTGGTGAAATCTCCGCCTCCTCCGCGTTCAATCTCTCCGCCTCTCTCACCCTTCGACAAGCGCAAGAGCGATCTCGGCGGCCACCGCCGAGTTGTGCAGCAGCAGCGCCCGATTCGCCGCGATACTCTCGCCGCCCGTCAGCTCCGCGACGCGCGACAGCAGGAATGGCGTGACCTGCTGGCCGCGCACGCGCTGTTCCTCCGCCTCGCGCAGCGCCTGATCGATGGCACCCGCGATCTCCGTCGCCGGTATGGCCTGCTCCGCGGGGATCGGGCAGGTGACGAGGATGCCGCCGCCGAGGCCGCTCTCCCATTGCGCGTGGGCGATCGCCGCCACTGCCCGTGGCGAATCCGCGCGATGCGGCACGCGCAGCCCACTCTCACGGCTGTAGAACGCCGGCAGCTCGTCCGTGTCGTAGCCGATTACCGGCACACTCTGCGTCTCCAGGTACTCCAACGTCAGCGGCAGATCGAGGATCGCCTTTGCCCCCGCGCAGACCGTGATCACCGGCGAGCGCCCCAGCTCGGCGAGATCGGCGGAGATGTCGAAGCTCGTCCCCGCGCCGCGATGTACCCCACCGATGCCCCCTGTGGCGAAGGCGCGAATGCCGGCGAGCGCGGCACAGGCCAGCGTCCCTGCGACGGTGGTGGCGGCGGTGGCGCGGGCCGCCAGCGCGGGGGCGAGATCGCGCCGGCTCGCCTTCAGCACGCCCTCCTCAGTCGCCAGCCGCTCGATCTGCGCCTGGTCGAGCCCCACAACGATGCGCCCGTCGAAAACGGCAATGGTCGCCGGCACTGCGCCCCCCTCGCGGATCGTCCGCTCCATCGCGCGCGCCACCTCGACGTTCGCCGGATACGGCAGGCCATGCGCGATCACGGTGGATTCGAGCGCGACGACGGCGCGCCCCTCGGCCAGCGCGGCCCGCACCTCGGGTGCGACGCTGAGATACGGTTGGCTGTTGCTCTCTGGCATACGCTCAATTCTCGCGGCTGGCGCAAACAACGAGAGCCGCCCATGGCGACCCAATAGCGTCCTCAAGTATATCTGCCGCGAGGAAGGCAGCACAACGCGCCGGACTCGCGAGCTGGCGAGATCCGGCGCGATGATGCGCTATGTCGACTATTCCATGCGCCCAAGCGCCTTCATCACCGAAGCCGGAGTGTCGAACTGGCCGCCCGGCAGGCCGCGCAGTTTCTCGACCACGTCACCAGGCGCCTGATTCTCCTGCGCTCGCTGCACCAGCGCATCCTTCGACGCCGGATACTTCGAGCCTTTCAGATGCTTCTGCAATTCGATCGGCGAGAGTTTCTTGCCGTTGGTATCCGCCATGACGACCCCGACCCTTTCTCATACGCCTATACCCATGCCGCGCAGCACCCGCCCGAGCGGGTCTGACCGCAGGCGTACGCCGCAAGATAAGGGCCAGGGCCTTCGATGCCATTCGCACTCACTCGTTCAGGTCGCAGTAGTTGAAAGTCGCCCCCGTGATCATCGCCGCCGAGTCTTCATTGAAGATCGCGGCATGCGCGTTGGCACTGCCCCAAGGTGAACCATAGACGAACATCCCCGTCGGATGGTTGACGTACGGGCCGCTCGTGCCCCAGTTATGCGTCTCCCACTTCGGTCCCCCCGCGTTCGACAGCCCATCCGAGAGTGTCGTGTAGTCACCCACGGTATTGGCCGCGGTCGAGTGCTGCTGGTAGCAGACGGTGCCCATCGGGAAGGTCAGGCTGACGTTGAACATCTCGCCTACCTGCATGGCAGCGCCGTCTTCGTTGAAGATTGCCCACCGACTGCCCGTGTACCAGACCCCAATGGGATGATTGTTGTACATGAAGGTACTGCCGTATACCGGGGTTACATAGACACTCGCAGTCGGATTGTTATTCAGCAGCGCGTTGTCCAGCGTCATGTAGTCGCCCACGATGTTGCCCGCGGCAGCCGTGGCGACATAGACGCTGCTGCTCGGCGATTGCGCCACGAAGCTGAAGCTCGCCCCTACGGGGATCGGCGAGCCGTCCTGATTGAAGATGGTCCACCGGCTCCCGTTGTACCAGACGCCGATGTTGTGATTGTTATAAACCCCTGCGCTGCCTTGAGGGCTATTCCAGAACGACGTGACCATCAGGACCGCGTTCGGCGTGTAGTTAGTGTACGGATTGTCCAGAATCGTATAATCGCCCGCAGAGTTGCTGGCGCTCGCTTTATGAACATACGCAACCAAGCCGCCATCCGCATAACACGTAGGACAATTGAGCGGGCGTGCAGGCGACGCTGCCCGCGCCTGCGCGACCGGCACCGTCGTCGCGGCCACCAGCAACAACAGCGCGCTCGCGACGACGTTGGCAAGGGTGCGACGGAAGGGGTTCTTGTGCATACCACTTTCCTTTCGGCGGCTCTCGCGCGGACTGTCCCGCCAAATCGAGCCATCAGGAAGGTAAAGGGGACACACAAGGCAATTGTCACGCAACGCGCGTTGAGGTGTGACGGAAGAGACAACCCGGCGCAGTTCGTGTCACGCCGAGGGTATCCCCGAGGGAATCCCCGCGTCCGCCTCGCGCCTGCGAAGGGATACCGATGCGGATTTCCTGTGCCGGGCGGGCGTCGCCCCGGCCTTGATGGCTCTTCTACTGATCCTGCTTAGAGCACAAAACCCGTGACTGGTGGCATCGCACCGCACCACAGCACGCCTGGTTGTTCACACGGAGAGCAGTACATGCCTGTGGGATGGGCAATGGATGACTTGGACACGGAACAAGTCTATCGCGTAGCCTAGGAAGTCTTGGGTGTGCGTCCCTACGATTCTTCACCTGAGTCAATACGAGAAGGGCAACTGTGACGGCGGATGTCGCCCCCTGGCAGGCTCAGGCGGCCTGAGCCTGCCAGGGGGCTTGGTGCTTGAGCATGGCATTGCGGATGGTCAGCAGCTGGTGCATGCAGGCCACCAAGGCGACCTTCTTCGCTTTGCCTGCCGCTAGGAGGCGTTCGTAGAATACCCGGATGACGGGATTACAGCGGGTGGCGCGCACTGTCCCCCTGGAGAGCGCAGTGCGAACAGCCCGTCGTCCTCCCCACGCGCTGCGGCGGCCGCGCAGCGTGCCACTGTCGCGGTTGAGCGGCGCCACGCCGACGAGCGCGGCGATCTGCGCGTGCGAGAGCCGCCCCAGCTCGGGCCGCTCCGCGAGCAAGGTCAGCGACACGATCGGGCCGATGCCGGGGACGCTCCGCAGGAGGTCCTCGTGCTCGCGCCAGAGTGGGCTAGCGCGCACGCGCTGACGCAGGTCCTCGTCTATTTCCCCCAAGTCCGTCTCGCGCCAGGCGAGATGCGCCTGGATGCGTGCGCACACCGCCGCCACGCGCGTCGCCCCCAGGCGATTCTCCTCGGCGGTGCGCATCGCCACCACCTCACGCCGCCGTTCGACGAGCGCCGCCAACGCCTGGGCCGCATCGTCAGGCAGCGGACGGGGAGCGGGGCGGACGGCTTGCCCGAAGTGGGTCAGCGTCTGGGCATCGAGCCGATCGGTCTTCGCCACGCGCCCGGTCGCGCGGGCAAAGTCGCATACCTGACGGGGATTGACCACCGCAACCGGCAGGCCGGCGATCCCCAGCTCCGCCACGAGCGGCGCCTCATAGCCACCCGTCGCCTCAACCACGATGATCTGGAGGCGCACGGCCTGCAGCCACCGCACGACTGCAGTGATCCCCGCCGCCTCATTGGCCAGATGGCGTTCTTCGCCGGTCGGGCGCACGGCGAGATCCAGCCCCACTTTCGCTACAGCGATCCCCACGACCACGTCCCCTGGCTCGTTCATGCGTCCTCCCATGCTCTCGCGGGTCACCTACGCTGGCCCGGCCTTGCCGGATACGGGCTCAGCGCATGGCAGGCCCTGGCAACTGTTCGGGCTCATTGGCGTAAGGGGCGCGACGACCCATGCTCTTCTACGGCCTCAAGGGACCGAGGGACGAACGGCCTATCGCGCCTACTATCACCACAGGGGTCTAACCCCTATCCTACCCGACTCCTGAGATACAAGAGGGGCAAGTCCATGGCCTGGATTCATGTGCGACTCTCGGTAGCTGATTTCAAGAAATGGAAACCCGTCTTTGACGAGACGATGGAGTACAAGCAGAACCACGGCTGGACGCGCTTTTTCGTGTTCGCGGTGGAAGGCGACCGCAATGACGTGATTGTGATGGAGGAATTCGATACGCGAGAGCATGCTCAAGCTTTCCTCGACTCGGCTTACCTGCGCGAGGCGATGGCCCGCGGGGGCGTGAGCGGGGCACCGGAGATTCTCGTCGTCGAAGAACTCGAAGAAGGCGCGAGCTAACGGCATGGGTGGGCGTAGACAACTCGCATGATCGTGAAATGAGGCCCCGGACGTGTGCGTGTCCGGGGCCTCATAGGGTCGCGCGTTGACGCTACCGGGCCGCGACTTCAGCGCTCTATGCAGAGATCAGGAAGAAAATGCAGCCATCCACCTGTCGCGGCTCCCCCTCGCCCCCACAGGGAAGCTTGGCGGGGGAGTGAGGACCCTTGTCCACCGTCACAAGTAAGAGTCCATCGGGCCAGGGAGCGGCCAAGTCGCTCACCAACGCTGCGGCGCGGCCAGCCCACTCATCCTCGTGCGAGCGGTGAAGTGCCTCGCGCCGTTGCCTCATCGAGAGCCTAAGCCGTCGCTCCGGCCTCGGTGATGGCCTGGCGCACCTCCTCCGCCGTCACGACCTGCGCCTGCCGCGGAAACACCTTCCGCATCAGCACGCGATGCACCTCCTCGTCGGCATCGAAGCAGCAGTCCTCCACCACCACGAGCTCGTAGTCCGCGTCCGCCGCCCACCGCACCGTCGACAACACCACGCCACTGGTCGACACCCCCAGCAGGATGAGCGTCGTCAGCTCGCGCGCGCGCAATACCGTATCCAGGTCCGTCGTGCCGAACGCCCCCACGCGGCGCTTCGTCACGATCACGTCCTCCGGTCTCGGCGCCACCCGCTCGTGAATCGCCGTCCCCGGCGTCCCCTCGACCAGGCGCCCGCTCCCCCTGATCGCAGCGAACGTCCGCGATCGCCCGCTGACCTCCGGATAACCAGGTCGGAACGCGACCACCACATAGATAATCGGCAGCCCCGCGTCCCGCGCCGTTGCGAGCACAGCCGACGCGCGATCGAGCAGCGCCTCCGCCGCCTCGCCAGCGCGGCCGACGGTATCGTGCTGATAATCCATGATCAGCAGCGCGCTATGCCGCGGATCGAGCGTGGTGCTTTCCGCCATCTTCTTCTATCCCTCCGTCTGTCCCATCATGCGCCCATGAGAACGAGCACACCATCCGTGCCACCCTCAGCGCCGAATAGCGATCATCGTAGCATGCACGTTCCCGCGAACGAGAAGGCTCCCATCACATCGTGCCGCCAACCAGCCCCGATTCTCGCGCCACCCGCGGCCCTCAAACGCCTACACCCAGCGAACTTCAACGTGTGGCGTGCGTTAATCCGACGCCGCAGTTCGTGCGGCGTCGACGATCGCGATCCCGACGGCGAAGGGCCGAGATCGGCGCCGCGAGGGCCGAAACGAGGCCACATCGCGAAAAACACCTCACACCAAACGTTTCAGTGCCGCGATCCCCGCGACATCCCCGCCGTGCCCTTGCATCCCCGCATGCTACATGCTATACTAGAACATAAGTTCAATATCACCCCTTTTCCTTCCCCTCCGCCCTTTTCCTCAGGAGCCACGCATGTCCCTCCACCGTTCCTCGCCAGGCGGACACGGCGTCAACAGCGCGATCTCCTCCGCACACGGCCCCTTCCCTCGCAGGGAAGGCGGGGTCTTCCGCGCGTGGGGCCGTGTCGGGGTTCGGTTCCCTCTTCCCACAACCTCTGCGAAACGTCGCGCTCTTTGCGCCGTTGCGGTGAATCTGTCGCTTCCGTCTTCCGCACCTACTGCCCTCAATCCCCATGCATCCTCCCCCAATGCCCCGTTCAAAACGCAAAAGCGGAAGGAATACGGAAATGGATCGCCCATTTCGCGCGGATGGTATGCTCCTCGCGGGAGGAGAGCGCCATGAGTGAAAAACGCGAGGCCCCACGGGACAGCGGCGTCTATCGCGATGCGCCCGCGCTGGCGCTCGCCGCCGCCGGGCATCTGCAACGCGCGCTGCCGGACTACCTGCGCGACCTCGCCGTGCTGGTCACCCTGGAGTCGGGCAGCTACTACCGCGACGGTGTGCAGTTCGTCGGCGCCGAGATTCGCCGGCGTGCAAGCGACTGGAGCGCCGCGCTCGACATCAACCCCGGCGGCGAGTATGGCGACAGCTTCGCCCTCACGCTTCCGGGCCGCGGCTCCGCCTCCGTCGCCCTGCTCTGCCACATGGATACCGTCTTCGACAGGGGCGAGGTCGCCGAAAACCCCTTCCGCACCGAGGAGACGGAGAGGGGCTTGCGCGCCCGTGGCCCTGGCGTCAGCGACATGAAGGCCGGCATCGTCTCCGCGATCTACGCCATCGACGCGCTGCGGACGCTCGGCTTCGACGCATTCAGGCGGCTCACCCTCGTCTGCACCTCCGACGAAGAGATCGGCGCGCCGAGCAGCCGCGAGTTCATCGAAAGGATGGCGATCGGCGCGGACGCCGTGCTCGTGCTGGAGGCGGGCCGCGAGAACGGCGACATCGTCGGCCAGCGCAAAGTCAGCGGCTTCTTCCAGCTCGCCGTGAGGGGCCTCCCGGCGCACGCGGGCGTCGAACCGGAGAAGGGGCGCAGCGCCATCCTCACCCTGGCACGGCAGACCGTCGCCCTCCACGCGTTGAACGACTACCCCGCCGGCAAAACCGTCAACGTTGGCGAGGTCCGCGGCGGCACGCGCCCCAACGTCGTGCCGGAGTACGCCAGCGCCAGCGTCGATCTCCGCGCGCGCACCCAGCGCGACTTCGAAGAGCTGCTCGCCGCCGTGCGGGTCGCCCTCGACGAGAACGCGCTCGCCGGCACCACCTACGAGTGGACCGCGCCGCCGCGCTCCCGCCCCGCCTGGGGTCCCGACGCCGGCACCGACGCGCTGGCGACGCGAGCGCAGGCCATCGCCGCCGCGCTCGGCTTCTCCGTCAAGGCCGCGGCCACCGGCGGCACCTCCGACGGCAACTTCACCGCCGCGCTCGGCATCCCCACGCTGGACGGCCTCGCGCCGATCGGTGGCCTCGATCACAGCCGCGACGAGTACGTCGACATCGCCTCGATCGTGCCGCGCACCGCCATGCTGGCCGGGCTGATCGCCTCGATCTGCCTGGGGTAAGCGGCGCCAAGCCCACCTCTTGATGAGCTTCACCATGACCGCTTGCCGAACCCGCGCGAACATGGTCTAATCGTGCGAGTCACCGCGGGCGATGGACGACAGTCGCGACCATGCGCCAGTGACCGTCGCGCCCGCCGGCGCCGCCTCGTCGCCAATGGTACGAGTCCGCGCTTGAACGGGCAGAAAGGTGCATACTCCTCATGGCGCACGTACTCGTCGTTGACGATAGCCCTACCATTCGGCTTTCCATCCGCACATGGCTCGAACAAGTGGGACATCAGGTCAGCGAGGCCGCCGACGGCCTCATCGCTATGCAGCAGCTCCGCGAGCTGAAGGGTCCGCTCGTCGTCTTGCTCGACTATCAGATGCCCGGCATGGACGGCTTCGAGGTGCTGCAAACGGCGATTGCCGAGCACCGCAGCCCGCCGGACTACGGCTATGTGATCATCTCCAGCCTGCAAGCAGGCTTCCCGCCGGAGTTCGTCAACATGCTGCGGCAGCTCTCGATCCAGATCATGCCCAAGCCGTTCGACTCGACCTCCGTCTTGGCGGTGGTCGAATTCGTCGCCGCGCGGCTAGAGGCTGGCGTGGCAGTCCCCGCGCGCACCGAGACCAGCGCCTGACCGGCAGATCGACGCGCCCGCACGCCCCGTCACTTGCGCCCGCGCGCTCCTTCGTGCAGAATGCTCGGATCAAGGAGGGCGGCAGCGTCATGGCAGAGTCCGCGGACGAGCTGACCCAGGATATCGAGCTGATGACGCGCGTCGCCTCGCTCTACTACCTGGAGGACAGCACACAGGACGAGATCGCCGACGCGCTCGGCCTCTCGCGCCCGAAGGTGGGGCGCCTGCTCAAGCGCGCGCGCGAAGAGGGCATCGTCGAGATCACCGTCCACACGCATCCCTCGCTCAGCATGCGGCTTGAGGCCGAGCTGACGCGGCGCTTCGGCCTGCGCCAGGCGCTGCTGGTCAGCGATCAGCGCGACGCGGAGACGCAGCGCGCGCAGCTCGCGCGGATGGTCGCCGGCTTCCTCACGCGCAGCCTCCACGAGGGCGCGGTCGTCGCCGTGGGCATGGGGCGCAACACCGGCGCCGTGCCCGATCAGGTCGGCCCCATCCCGCCGCGCCGCTGCACCTTCATCAGCGCCATCGGTGGCTCCCCGCTGGTCGGCCAGCCGATCAACCCCAACGACATCTGCCGTCGCCTGGCGGACCGCTTCGGCGGGACCAGCGAGAGCCTCTACGCCCCGGCCTACGCCGCCAGCCGCGACGTGCGCGACTCCTTCCTGAGCCACGGCGACATCCGGCAGACGCTCGACCACGCCGCCCAGTGCCGATTTCGCCCTGGTGGGCGTCGGCGATGCGCGCGACGACAGCGCCGTGGTGCAGATGGGCTGCTTCTCCGTCGAGGAGATGGGCCACCTGCGCGACGCGCGCGCCGTCGGCGACATCCTCGGCTTCTTCTTCGACGTGGAGGGCAGGCCAGTGGCCGACGGGATGGAGAGCCGCGTCGTCGCGCTGAGCCCTGAGGCGCTGCGCCACATCCCTTGCGTCATCGCCACGGCGAGCGAGACGGGCAAGACCACCGCGCTGCTTGGCGCCCTGCGCACCGGCATCGTAGACGTGCTCGCCACCAGCGTCGCCAACGCCCGCGCCGTCCTCGCGCTCGACGCCCAGGCCCGCTCGGCATAAGGCGTGATGCCCGCGGCATTGACACCCGCGCACATCATACGTAGATGTTCACCTCTCTGGCTCCCCTCGTCCCGCAGGGCGAGGCGGTGTTCCCCACCCGTGGGGGCTTGGCAGGGGGTGAGAATCCCGCCTGTGGAGACAGTACGCGAGACCAGAACGAAGAGAGGATGTGCACATCATGAGCAGCGAGCAACCCTACGTCCTCTGCGCCGGCATCCTCGTCGCGGACCTCTTCGTGCCGCCGCTCGCCAAGCTGCCGGAGGCCGGACAGCTCCTCGCCAGCGACGACTTCCTGATCGACTCCGGCGGCTGCGCGGCCAATACCTCGACGACGCTCGCGCGCCTCGGCGTGGCAGCGCGTGTCGCGGGCACGGTCGGCGACGACCTCTACGGCACCTTCATCACGCAGGACCTCGCGCGCAAGGGCGTCGAGACCTCCGGCATCGCGCGCTCAGGCAAGCACGGTACCTCCAAGACCGTCATCCTGCCTGTGATCGGCGAGGATCGCCGCTTCATCCACACCTTCGGCGCCAACGCCGACTTCCACGCCGGCGACGTCGACCTCGCGGTGTTGGCCGGCGCGCGCATCTTCTACGTCGGCGGCTATCTGGTGCTGCCCGGCCTCGCCCAAGACGACCTCGCCGGACTCCTGAGCTACGCCCGCGAGCATGGCGTCCGCACCGTGCTGGATGTGGTCGTCCCGGCGGGCCGCGGCCTCGATGCGCGACTTGGAGCGCGTCCTGCCTTATGTGGACGTCTTCATGCCGAACGATGAGGAGGCCAGCCGGCTCACCGGCGAGACGAGCCGCGCCGCCAGGCGGAGGCGCTGTTGCGCGCCGGCTGCGGCACCGTCGTCATCACGATGGGCGGTCGCGGCACACTGGTGATGGACCGCCAGCAGGTGATCGAGGCCCCCGCCTTCGCCGTCGAGGTGGTCGATTCGTCCGGCGCCGGCGACGCCTTCGACGGCGGCTTCATCGCCGGCATGCTAGAGGGTTGGAGCCTCGCCGATACGCTGCGCTTCGCCAGCGCCATCGGGGCCTCGTCCTGCACGGCCCTCGGCTGCACGCCGGGCATCTTCACGCGCGAGCAGGCGGCGGATTTCCTCCTGAGTCATCCCCTGCCGATGCAGGTCCATAGCCGCGAGGAGACGACTGGCATATAAGCGAGTGCGTATCCTGCCCGAGGACGTGAACGATGTACAAGGCAATTTCCCCCGATGATCGTTCATGTCCGAGTCCGCCGTGGGGGGGACTGCGTGGCCGTAGGCCATCCAGGCGAAGTTTCAACCGCCAGCCGGCTTGACACGGACGGCGCGAGCCGCTACGATGCGCGTGATCACTTGACCACGCTGTGAGCAAATGACCATTTCGCAAGCCAAAGCGTACTCAGCGGGGAGGCGTGAGATGCCGCTGGTGGCGATGACGGAGCTATTCGCGCGGGCATGCGAGGGTGGTTATGCCGTCGGCTACTTCGAGGCTTGGGACACCTACTCGCTGGAGGCGGTGCTTGAGGCGGCGGAGGCCGAGGCGTCGCCCGTGATCCTCGGTTTCGGCTGCATGATGGCCGACATGGCCTGGCTCGACAATGGCGGCGTCGAGCTGTTCGGCGCGATTGGGCGGACGGTGGCACAGCGCGCCAAGGTGCCGGTGGCGCTGCTGCTGAACGAGACGCACACGCTCGATCAGGCGCTGCGCGGCATCGAGAGCGGCTTCAACGCCGTGATGCTCGACACCTCGGCCTGGGCCTGGGATGACGCGCTGGCGCAGGTGCGCGAGCTGACGCAGGCCGCCCACGCGCGCGGCATCGCCGTCGAGGCCGAGCTTGGCCGCCTCCCAGACTTCGTGGAGGGCAGCATCGACAACTCCGGCGCCAGCCTCACCGACCTGGAGCAGGCCGCGCGCTTCGTCGCCGAGACCGGCGTGGATTGCCTCGCCGCCTCCATCGGCAACATCCACCTGCTCACCGCGCACTACGCCCCAGTCGATCTCGCCCACCTGGAGGCGATCCACACGCGCGTGCCGGTACCGCTGGTGATCCACGGCGGGACGAGCTTCCCGCCCGACGCGGTGCCGCGCGCCATCGCCGCCGGGGTGGCGAAGTTCAACGTCGGGACGATCCTCAAGCGCGAGTTCTTCCTGGGGCTGCGCGCAGTCCGTCGAGGGGCAGCCGGCGCAGCCGAATGTCCACGCGATCATGGGCTCGCACAGCGCCACGGACCTGGCGACCGAGGGCAAGGCGCGGATGCGCGCCAAGGTGCAAGAGTTGATGCGCGTCTACGGCAGTAGCGGGCGCGCGACGAATAGCTAGTGAGCGTCACGTTAGCCGAGCGACAGAGCAGTTGAAAGGCCGAGACGATGAGTGATCTGGGCGGGTTGGAGACGGAGCACGCGCTGGCGCTCTACCGCCGCATGCTGCTGATCCGCAACTTCGAGGACCGCGTCTATTACCTCTTCTTGCAGGGCGAGATCCCCGGCACGCTGCACCAGTACCAGGGGCAAGAGGCCGTGGCGGTCGGCGTCTGCGACCACCTCAGCCACACGGACTGGATCACCTCGACGCACCGGCCCCACGGCCACGCGCTGGCGAAGGGCGTCTCAACGCGCTCGGCGATGGCCGAGCTGTACGGCAAGGCCACCGGCTGCTGCGGCGGCAAGGGCGGCTCGATGCACCTGGGCGACCCCTCGGTGGGGATGCTGCCGGCCATCGCCATCGTCGGCGGCGGCGCCTCGGTCGTCTCCGGCCTGGGGTTGGCGTTCAAGCTGCAAAAGACCCGGCAGGCAGCGGTCTGCTTCTTCGGCGAGGGCGCGACGAACGAGGGCGCCTTCCACGAGAGCCTGAACTTCGCGGCGGTGAAGCATCTGCCGATCCTCTACGTCTGCGAGAACAATCTCTACGGCGCCTCGACCCCCTACACCCAGACCTCGCTCATCCCGGATGTCGCCGAGCGCGCGGCGGCCTACGGCGTCTCCGCGCAGATCGTGGACGGCATGGATGTGCTGGCCGTCCACGCGGCGGCGGGCGCGGCGCTCGACCAGATTCGCGAGGGCAACGGGCCGATCCTGCTGGAGTGCAAGACCTACCGCTTCACCGGCCACAGCCGCAGCGACGCACGGGGCTATCGCACGCGCGAGGAAGAAGAAGAGTGGAAGGCGCGCGACCCCATCACGCGGCTGGGCGAGGCGCTGGTCGCCGCCGGACGGCGGACGAGGCAGCAGCTGCAAGCAGGTTGCCGCCGATGTCGAGGCCGAGCTGGAGGACGCGGTAGAGTTCTCGCGGAACTCACCGGACGTGACGCCGGAGCAGGCGCTGGAGGGTGTCTATGCCTGAGCGACGACCGGGGCAGACGAAGCCGGCGGCGCGACGGCTGAGGCGCCGACCGGCGAGCGGCGGCTGACCATCGCCGAGGCGCTGCGCGAGGCCATCGCCGAGGAGATGCGTCGCGACGAGAAGGTCTTCCTGATCGGCGAGGATGTCGGCGTCGAGGGCGGCTTCGGCGGGGCCTTCGGCGTCTACCTCGGCCTGACGGAGCAGTTCGGCCACGAGCGCATCATCGACACGCCGATCAGCGAGAAGGTGATCGCCGGCGCGGCGACCGGCGCGGCGCTGATGGGCATGCGCCCCATCGCCGACATGCAGTACTCGGACTTCCTCTTCGAGTGCATGGACGAGCTGGTGAACCAGGCCGCCAAGATGCGCTATATGTCCGGCGGCAAGCTCAGCGTGCCGATGGTGATGCGCGCGCCGGTCGGCACCACCAATCGCGGCGCGCAGCACGGCCAGTGCCCGGAGAGCTACTTCACGCACGTCCCCGGCCTCAAGGTCGTCTGCGTCTCGGACGCCTACAGCGCCAAGGGCATCCTCAAGAGCGCCGTGCGCGACGAGAACCCGGTGCTGATCTTCGAGCACAAGCTGCTCTACGGCAGCAAGGGGCGCCAGCAGGCCGGCGGCATGGACCTGACGGCGGTGGTCCCGCAAGAGGAGTATCTGCTGCCGCTGGATAAGGCCATCGTCAAGCGCGAGGGCGACCGCGTGACCATCGTCGCCACGCACCTGAGCCTCTACCGCAGCCTCGCCGCCGCGGAGGAGCTGGCCGCCGAGGGTATCGAGTGCGAGGTGATCGATCCGGTTTCGCTCTTCCCGCTGGATACCGAGACGCTCTGGGCCTCGGTGCGCAAGACAGGCCGTCTCGTCATCGCCCACGAGGACACGCTGAGCGGCGGGTGGGGCGCCGAGATCGCCGCGCGGGCCGCCGACGAGTGCCTCTTCTCGCTGGAGGCGCCGATCAAGCGCGTGGCGACCTACGACGTGCCGCTGCCCTTCGCGCCGATCATGGAGCAGTCCATCGTGCCGACGACCGAGCGCATCAAGTCGGTCGTGCGGTCGATCTGCGAGTAGCGGGAGAGGATCATGGCGCACGAAATGCGCATGCCGGCGCTGGGCCAGACGACGGACGAGCTTCGCATCGTCTCATGGCTCAAGCGTGAGGGCGAGAGCGTGAAGATGGGCGAGCCGCTGCTCGAAGTGGAGACGGATAAGGCGGTGCTCACCGTCGAATCCGCCTACAGCGGGACGGTGCTGAAGATCCTCTATCCTGCGGACGAGACGCTCGAAGTGGGCACCGTCATCGCCTACGTCGGCCAGCCCGGCGAGTCTGTCGGCGCGTCGAACGGTGGTGCTGCGCCCCATGCCACTACAGCCGCCAGCAACGACGCAAATGGCGCACATGCCCCTATGCAGGAGGCCGCGCCAGCACCCGTCGTGGCGCCGAGTGGTGGCCCCATGCTGGCCTCGCCGGTGGCGCGGCAGATGGCGCGTGAGCACGGCATCGACCTCGCCGGAGTGCGCGGCAGCGGTCCCGGTGGCCGTATCGAGCGCAAAGATGTGGAGGTGTTGATCGGCGCTGCTGCTCCAGCCGCTCCAGCTGCCGCTCCGGCAACGGCGACGGCCGCGCAGGCCGGGGATGCCGAACGTGACGTGCCGCGCCATCGCCAGGTCATCGCCCAGCGCCTCACGCGCTCGGTGCAGACGATCCCGCAGATCGCCTTGATGGCCTCGGTGGATATGACGCAGGCGAAGGCAACGCTCGACGCCCAGCGCGCGGCGGGCCTCAGCGGCCTGACCTACACGCACCTGATCCTGCGCGCGGTGGCGCGGGCGCTGCGGGCGCATCCCAACGTCAACACGCTCTGGCGCGCGGAGGGTCCGAAGCTGTGGTCGCTGGCTCAGGCGAACGTCGGGCTGGCCGTCGCCGATGAGGATACGCTGCTGGTGGCGACCATCGCCGAGCCGGACCAGCAGGAGCTTGCCCGAACTCGTCCAGGCCGTGACGGGCGCGACGCAGCGCGGGCGCAGCAGCGCGCTCTCGCAGGCGGATATCGCCCCGGCGGCGATCACGGTGAGCAACCTCGGCATGCGTCGCGTGGACGCCTTCGTGGCGATCGTCGATCCCGATCAGACGGCGATCCTGGCGGTCGGGCGCGTGGCCGACGCGGCGGTGGTCATCAACGGCGGCGTCCACGTCGTCCCCCAGGTGACGCTGACGCTGACCGCCGATCATCGCGTGGCCGATGGCGCCGCCGCCGCGGCAGTTCCTGGAGACGATTTGCGAGGACCTGGAGCGCGGCGTAGCATAATCGCCGGGGACGCGAGACGTCGAGACGAGCGAGGACGAACGACGATGTTCAGAGATCGCCTGCGCAACGAGGGGCCACGCCTCGTCGACGAGGTCACGTTGCGCGGCTTCGAGGCGCTGACCCTCGAAAATCGCTGGCTCCGCGTCACGCTGCTACCCGAAAAAGGCAGCGACGTGGTCGAGTTTCTCTATAAGCCGCTCGACGTGGACGTGCTCTGGCGCGCGCCCTCCGGCTTCTGGACGCAGGAGAAGCTCTACCCCGCCGACCTGACCACGCGCGGCTCGTTCATCGACTACTATCCCGGCGGCTGGCAAGAGGTGCTGCCGAACGGCGGTCCGCCCTCCGAGCACGCTGGCGCGCGCTTCGACGAGCACGGCGAGACGCCGCTGCTGCCCTGGCGCTGGCAGCTTCTCGAAGACGGCCCGGAGCGCGTGGCCGTTCGCCTGACGACGCGCTGCCTGCGCGTGCCGCTCGCCGTCGAGAAGACGATCAGCATCGGTGACGGGTCCCGCGCTCTTTCTCGATGAGGCGGTGCGCAACGTCGGGGCGGAGCCGGTCGATCTGATGTGGGGCCACCACCCCGCGTTGGGCGAGCCCTTCGTGGATGCCACCTGCGTCATCGACGTGCCGGCGCGCGAGTGCCGCGCGCACGATGTCGAGCGCTTCGCCAGCCAGCGGCTCGCCCCCGGCCAGCCCTTCACCTGGCCACACGCCGTAGGCCGCGACGGGCGTGAGTACGACTTCAGCCGCGTCCAGCCGCGCGGCGCGGGCGTCGCCGATCTGCTCTACCTGACCGATCTCGACGACGGCTGGTTCGCCGTCACGAACCAGGGCAAGGCGCTGAGCTTCGGCATGGCGTGGACGCGCGAGACCTTCCCGCATCTCTGGTACTGGCACGACGCCAACGGCACGCCGGGCTATCCCTGGTACGGCGGCGCATATCTGCTCGCGCTGGAGCCGTGGAGCAGCCACCCCGGCCTGGGGCTGGCCGAGGCCGTCGCCCACGGCACGCACCTGACGCTGCAACCCGGCGAGCGGCGCGAGGTGGGTCTCACCGCCGCGTTCGGCGCGGGATTCCAGCGCGTACAGCATGTTTCGCTCGACGGCACGATGCTCGGACGAGAGGAGGATCAGCATTGACTACTCCCCACGGCCAAGGCTGGGGGATTCCTGCTTCAGCGGGACCCGCCGACGACGGGCGAACCCGTCCCCGGTCTTACGGCCTCTCCACAGGCAGAGACCGCGTGCCCCGCGGCCCTAAGTCCTTCGGACTTGATGTTCCTCGCCGCGTTCAGGTCGCGGTCGTGGATGGCGCCATAGGCGGGACAGGCCCACGCGCGGACCTCCAGCGGCAAGGAGTCCAGCACATGCCTGCACGCGGAGCAGCGCTTGCTACTGGGGAACCACTGGTCGATGGCGATCAGTGTCCGCCCGTACCACGCCGCTTTGTAGGTGAGTTGACGCACGAACTCACCCCACCCCACGTCGTGAATCGCCTTCGCCAGCCGAGGGCGCGTGGTGGGTTGCGTGCCAAGTTGCGTGCCAGGATGTTTGACCATCGCCTTGACGTGCAGACTCTCGACGCAAATCGTTTGGTTCTCACGAATGATGCGAGTCGAGAGTTGGTGCAGGAAGTCGCGGCGACGGTCACTGATCTGGGCATGGATGCAAGTCACCTTAGCGCGCGTTTTGGCACGGTTTTTCGAGCCGCGCTGCTTCTTGGCGAGTTGGCGCAGCGCCTTTGCCAACCGCCGCTCCTCGCGGGAGAAGAATCGAGGGTTGCCCACCTTCTCACCCGTGTCGAAGACGACAGAATCGTGCAGCCCCAAGTCGATCCCGACCTGCGCCGCAACGGGTGGCAGCGACGCAATCTCCTCCTCGATCAGGAGGCTGACGAAGTAGCGGCCAGCGGTATCGAAGGAGACGGTGACGGTGCTGGGTTCAGCGCCATCGGGCAGCGGTCGCGACCAGCGAATCGCCAGTGGCGTCTCCATTTTGGCGAGGGTCAGCGTCTTCGCTTTCGCATTCCAGCGAAAGGCCGAGGTCGTATATTCCGCCGAGTGCCGACGATGCTTCTGGTGGAAGGTGGGATATTTGGCGCGTCGCTCGAAGAAGTTGCGGAAGGCGCGGTCGAGGTGGCGCAGCGCCTGCTGGGTTGGCACACTGGAGACCTCGTTGAGCCAGGCAGTCTCAGGTTCGCGTTTCAACGTAGTCAGGGCCGCCGAGGTGTCAGCATAGTTGAGGCGTTCACCGCGTTCGGTATATGCGTCGCTACGGAGGCGGAGCGCCCGTTGTAGACAAAGCGCGCGCAGCCGAAGGTCCGCGCCAGCACGCTGGCCTGCTCAGCGGTAGGATAGAAGCGGTACTGGTAGGCGCGTTTCTGTAGCATGGCGACATGCTAGCATAGGGTCGGTACAACGGCAACGAGAAAGGAGACGGTGCGTCCTCCCCATGCCGAAAGGCCGGGGTCTCCGCACTGGAGACAGCAATGAAGCGTTCCGAGATCAACGCGATCCTGCGCGACGCGGACGGCTTCCTGGAGCAGCACCAGTTTGCGCTGCCGCCGTTCGCCTATTGGACGCCGGAGCAGTGGGCCGCCAAGGGGCCGGAGGTCCGCGAGATCGTGGATCGTCGCCTGGGATGGGACATCACCGACTTCGGCTCCGGCGACTATACGCGCACGGGCCTCTTCGTTTTCACCGTGCGCAACGGCGCGCCGGAGTCGATGACCACCGGTCAGGGCAAGACCTACGCCGAGAAGATCATGGTCGTCGGCGTCGATCAGCTGACGCCGCTGCACTTCCACTGGCTCAAGATGGAAGACATCATCAATCGTGGCGGCGGCAACCTCGTGGTGAAGCTCTACAATTCCACCCAGGACGAGGGCCTGGCCGAGACGGACGTGAAGGTGAGCATCGACGGCGTGCGGCGCACCGTGCCCGCCGGTGGAACGGTGACGCTCGGCGTCGGCGAGAGCATCACGCTGGAGCCATACTGCTACCACGCCTTCTGGGCAGCGGAAGGCACCGTGCTGGCCGGCGAGGTCTCGCGCGTCAACGACGACAACACCGATAACCGCTTCTACGATGCCGCTGGGCGCTTCCCCGAGATCGAGGAAGACGAGCCGCCCCTTCACCTGCTCGTCAACGACTACGACCGCTACTACGCCCCGGCGAGCGCGGCGACAGAGGGGCGGTAGGCAGGGTACGCGGATGGGCGCCAAATATGGCGCCCCTACACCATTGGGTGGCGGTCGGCGGCAGTTTCACCGCCGCTCTCCTCCTCTGCCCTCTATGAGCTCTGTGTCCTCTGTGGTGAAATCTCTGCTTTTTGCGCGAGGGGGTGGTCCCGTGCGGAGCCAATGGGATGACGACGAGGCGGCGCGCTTTCCCGACGATCTCGCGCAGCGCGTCTATACGTCGCGCCTGCTGGGCCGCGATCCCGCGCTGGTGCTGCACGGCGGCGGCAACACGTCAGTAAAGCTGCGCGCGACCAACGTCGTCGGCGACGAAGAAGACCTACTCTACGTCAAGGGCAGCGGCTGGGATTTGGCGACCATCGAGGCACAGGGCTTCGCGCCGGTGCGGCTCGACGTGCTGAGGCGGCTCTCGACGCTTGAGGCGCTGAGCGACGTGGCGATGGCGCGCGAGCTGCGCGCGCAGACTGTCGATCCCGCCGCACCGTCTCCCTCGGTCGAGGCGATCCTGCACGCGATTTTGCCGCACAAGTTCGTCGATCACACCCACGCCGACGCGCTGATCGCCGTCACGAACACGCCGCACGGCGCCGATTTCGTCCGCGAGATCTACGGCGACGACGTGGTGGTGATTCCCTACGTCATGCCGGGATTCAAGCTGGCGCGGCTCTGCGCCGAGCTCTTCCCCAAGCAGGTCGGACCCCAGACCGTCGGCATGGTGCTGCTGAACCACGGCATCTTCACCTTCGGCGAGACCGCGCGCGAATCCTACGAGCGCATGATCGCGCTGGTCAGCCGCGCCGAAGATTTCTTGGCCGCGCACGGCGCGTGGAAGTTGCGCGTGAGCACCGCCAAGCTCAAGGGCGTCGAGCGTGTCACGCTGGCATCGCTACGGTCGGAGATCAGCGCGGCGGCGGGTGCGCCGATGATCCTGGCGACGCACGACGATGCGCAGGTGCTCGGCTTCGCCCGGCGCGACGATCTCGCGGAAGTGGCGCAGCAGGGGCCAGCGACGCCCGATCACGTCATCCGCACCAAGCGCATCCCGATGATCGGACGCGACGTGGCCGCCTACGTCGCCGCGTACGAGGCGTATTTCAACGAGCGCGCCGCCCAGTCGGAGACGCCGCTGACGATGCTCGATCCCGCGCCGCGTGTGGTGCTCGACCCGGAGATTGGCATGGTCGCGGTCGGTCGGACGGCGGGCGACGCGGCCATCGCCGAGGAAATCTACCGGCATACCATCGAGATCATCTCCCGCGCCGTCGCGCTCGGCGGCTATCAGGCCCTCCCCGCGCGGGACATCTTCGACGTGGAGTATTGGGACCTCGAACAGGCGAAGCTGCGCCGCCAGGGCACGCCGCCCTCCTTCGCCGGCGAGATCGCGCTGGTGACGGGCGCCGCGTCGGGGATCGGCAAGGCATGTGTGGATGCGTTTCGAGCGCGCGGCGCGGCGGTGGTGGCGCTCGACCTCAATCCCGCCGTGGAGGAGATCTTCGCCGGGCGCGACGTGCTCGGCTTACGCTGCGACGTGACGGACGAGGCTGCGCTTGGGCGCGCCTTCGATGCGGCGATGAAGACGTTCGGCGGGCTGGACATGCTCGTGCTGAACGCCGGCATCTTCCCCATGAGCACGCCCATCGCGGGACAGCCGCTCGACACGTGGCAGCGCGTGCTGCGCGTCAACCTCGACGCCAACGTCTCGCTGCTGCGCGACGCGCATCCCCTGCTCAAGCTGGCGCCGCGCGGCGGGCGTGTGGCGATCATCGGCTCCAAGAACGTGCCCGCGCCGGGTCCGGGCGCCGCCGCGTACTCCGCTTCCAAGTCCGCGCTCACGCAGCTCGCCCGCGTGGCCGCGCTGGAGTGGGGTGCCGATCGCATCCGCGTCAACGTGCTGCACCCCAACGCCGTCTTCGACACCGGCATCTGGACGGAGGACGTGCTGCGTTCGCGCGCCGCGAGCTATGGCCTCAGTGTCGAGGAGTACAAGACCAACAACGTGCTGCACGTCGAGGTCACCAGCCGCGACGTGGCGGAGCTTGCCGTCGAGGTCTGCGGTCCCGCCTTCGCCAAGACGACCGGCGCGCAGATCCCTGTGGACGGCGGCAACGAGCGGGTGATATAGGCCGCATCACTCTCGCTAGCATCGAAACCGGCTGAGGCCCCCTGCTCAATAGGCATGGGGATGAAAGTCGGGTCGCCCTCAGGCGACGAATACCCCGCGAGTTGCCGGTCTCTCGCCTATCAGGCAGAATAGTAGTATATGGAAGAGCACACCGTAACCGTCCGCAAGACCTACACATATCGGCTGACGCCGACACGAGAGCAAGCTCAGGCGTTGGAAACGGTCGTGTCGCGGTGCCGGACACTCTACAATGTGGCCCTAGAGCAACGCCGCACGTGGTGGGGGCGTGGCCAGGGCATCAGCGCCACCTACTACCAGCAAAAGGCCGAACTGCCTGATCTCAAAGCCGCCTGCCCGGAATATGCCGAGGTGAACGCCCAGGTCTTGCAGGAGGTGATCTTGCGGGCGGAGCGCGCGTATCACGCATTCTTTCGCCGGGTGCAAGCTGGGAAGACGCCGGGGTATCCCCGCTTCCAGGGCCAAGACCGCTATCACTCCTTCACCTATCCGCAGTATGGCAGGGGCGCCGTGTTGGACGGCGGTGTACTCAGCCTGTCGAAGATTGGTCGTATCGCTGTCCGCGTGCATCGCCCTTTGGAAGGGACGCCCAAAACCGTCACCCTCTCACGGCACGCCGATGGGTGGTACGCGTCCATCTCATGCGCCGACGTGCCCGTGCACCCGCTGCCACCCACCGGGCGCGAAACCGGCATAGACGTGGGCCTGAAGGTCTTTCTGGTCACGGCGATGGGGGACGTGGTAGAGAATCCTCGTCACTACCGTAAGGGTGAGAAGCGCCTAAAGACAGCCCAGCGCCGGGTCTCGCGTCGCCAGAAGGGGAGCAACCGCCGCAAGAAGGCGGTCGTATTGCTAGCCCGCGCCCATCAGCACGTCAAGCGGCAGCGCACCGACCACCAGCATAAGACCGCGTTGGCCCTGCTGAGGGACTATGACACCATTTACCTAGAAGATTTGCGGGTCGCTAACCTTTTGCGGAACCGCCAACTGGCCAAGAGCATAAGTGATGCTGGCTGGACGCACTTTCGTGTCATCCTCGAGGCCAAGGCAGCATGCGCCCGGCGTCAGGTGTTCGCGGTCCCGCCACAGTACACCAGCCAGGACTGTAGCGGCTGCGGGGCGCGCGTGCCCAAGAGTCTCAGCGTGCGCACCCACAGCTGCCCCTCCTGTGGCTTAGTGCTGGACCGCGACGTAAACGCGGCGAAGAATATTTTATGGGCCGGACAGGCCCTTCGTGGAGCCGTGGCGGTAGCTGCGGCGTTGAAGCGAGAAGCCCCTTCCCTTTAGGGACGGGGAGCATGTCACTAGCTTGCGCGACGCCACTGTGGCACACTGCCTTTGATGTGCTATGTGAGCATGAGAGGGCGGGTGTGCCGATGGATTGTTGTCAGTGCCAAGCGATTGAGTCGCTCTTCAACACACGGCTGGCCGAGTGGGAGCTGAAGCGTTACCTTAAGCGCGGCCCTGCGAAGACGACGCGCGTGCTGGTGGAGGCGCTGCGGCGCGAGGGCATCGCGGGCGAGACGCTGCTGGACATCGGCGGCGGCGTGGGGGCGATCCAATTGGCGCTGCTGAAGGTGGGGATGGCGAGCGCGACGGATGTGGACGCCTCGACGGCCTACATCGACGCCGCACGCTCGGAGGCGGAGCGCGAGGGTGTGGGCGACCGCGTGCGCTATGTACATGGCAACTTCCTGGAGATCGCTCCGGAGATCGAGACGGCGGGCGTCGTGACGCTGGAGCGGGTGATCTGCTGTTTCCCCGACATGCCCGGCCTCGTCGGGCGCTCGGCTGAGCGCGCCGGCAAGCTCTACGGCCTGGTCTACCCGCGCGATACGTGGTGGATGCGGCTGGCCGCGCGGGTAGAGAATCTGGTCGCGCGACTACGCCGCCCGGCTTTCCACTTCTACGTCCACCGCACGTCAGCAGTCGAAGACGAGGTACGCCGCGCGGGACTGGAGCGCCGCTTCACGCGCAACGTCGGCTTCTGGCAGGTCGCCATCTTCGCGCGAGCCTCGCACTAGAGCCTGTTATGAACGTGAGGGGAAGTGCGTGCTAGCATGCGCGCATGGCGACCACACCACCCCCGAACCGCTCTCCGAGTGACGTGAGCGACGAGGAATGGGCCTTCGTCGCGCCGTAGCTGACCGTGCTCGCGCCCGACGCGTTGCAGCGCAAACACGAGCTGCGCGAGGTCTTCAACGCCGTACGCTATCTGGTGCAGACGGGCGCACCCTGGCGCTCGCTGCCGACGAATTTCCCGCCGTGGCCCGCCGTCTACCAGCAGGCCCGCCGCTGGCTGGCGGCGGGCTGCTTCGAGGCGCTGGTGCACGACCTGCGGCTGCTGCTGCGCGCCCTCACGGGCCGCGCCCCGCACCCGACGGCGGCGATCCTGGACGCTCGCGTGCTGCACTCGAGCCCCGAGAGCGGCGCGCGGGCCGGCTACAACGGGCACCAGCGGCGCAAAGGCTCGAAGGGGCCTGCGGCGGTGGATACCCTGGGCCACCTGCTGGCGCTCACCGTCACGCCGGCGAGCGCCGACGAGCGCACCCAGGTGGCGGCGTTGGCCGAGCAGGTGCAAGCCGTCACCGGCCAGTCCGTGGCGGTGGCCTTCGTCGATCAGGGCTACTACCGGCGAGGAGGTCGCCGCGACGGCGGCGGCGCACGGTCTCCCGCTCCAGGTCGTCCATCTGCCCGAGGCCAAGCGCGGCTTCGTCCTGCTGCCCCGCCGCTGGGTGGTGGAGCGCAGCTTCGCCTGGACGGCGCGCTTCCGCCGCCTCGCCCGCGATGACGAGCGCCTTCCTGGCCTCTTGGCTGGTCTGCACTTCCTGGCCTTCGCCTGCCTCATGCTCCATCAGCTCATCCATCTCTACTCAAGTCCATAACAGGCTCTAGGGAAAAGCATTGCGCAGCAGCGAAACGACTCGCCTCTGCAGCGCGCAGTAGCGTGCCACGAGGTTACTTTTTGTCTTCCTGGGCTGGGAACGGTATAACGCGCTCAGGTTCTACGACGATCACCACGCGATCCTCGATCGGCCCCGCTTCATCGGGCGTAGCATCGCGGCCGACGTATTTCTGAGACGCCGCGTTGTTGACCACTCCCCACGGCTGAAGCCGGGGGATTCTTGGGCTGACCACCGCTCACCTAGCGAGCTAGGAGAGTCTTACACGGTCATGTCGTGGCCCGAAGCCACCTCCACAAGCGTCGATTCCCGCAGGCCCTGCGGTATGTGGTTAGGATGGCACACGTGGTCGTTTGGTGTCCAGTTGTCGGGAGCGCCTGACGGCGCGCGGCATTTCATCCCCATGGCTCAAGCCAGGGGTCTTCACGCCGCGCGAGCTGATAAATGAGACCGCCCGCCACCACTGATGTGTGATGACGGACGGTTGTGGCGAGTGAACGGAGATCAGCTACTGCGCGACGGCGCTCTCGATCTCGGCTTGTGCAGCGAATTGGCTGTTGTAGAGATTGGCGTAGAAGCCGCCCTTCTCCAGCAGCTCCTGGTGCGTGCCCTGCTCGATGATGCGCCCATGGTTCATCACCAGGATGATGTCCGCGTCGCGGATCGTCGAGAGGCGGTGCGCGATGACGAAGCTCGTGCGGCCCTTCATCAGCGCAGTCATCGCATTCTGGATCAGGATCTCGGTGCGGGTATCGACGCTGCTGGTAGCCTCGTCGAGGATCAGCACATCGGGGTCGGCCAGCACCGCGCGGGCGATGGTCAGTAGCTGCTTCTGGCCCTGCGAAATGTTGGTTGCTTCCTGATTCAGCACCGTGTCATAGCCGTCTGGCAGCGTGCGGATGAAGTGATCCGCCTGGGCCGCCTGGGCCGCCGCGACGATCTCCTCCTCGGTGGCGTTCTCGCGCCCATAGGCGATGTTGTCGCGGATGGTGCCGTTGAAGAGCCACGTGTCTTGTAGCACCATGCCGAACAGCTTGCGCAGATAGCCGCGCTTCAGCTCGGTGATGTTGACGCCGTCCACGCTGATCGCGCCGCTGTTGATCTCGTAGAAGCGCATCAGCAGGTTGACGAGCGTGGTCTTACCCGCGCCGGTTGGGCCAACGATGGCGACGGTCTGCCCCGGCTTGGCGTCGATGTTCATATCCTCGATCAGTGGCGTCTCCGGCACGTAGGAGAAGTTGACATGCTCGAACTGGACATGCCCCTGCGGGTTCGCGATCACCTTGGCGTCGGCAGCCTCCGGCACCTCCTCCGACTCGTCAAGCAGCTCGAAGACGCGCTCGGCGGAGGCGATGGTCAACTGAATGGCGTTGGCGATGCTGGCGAGTTGGGTAATCGGTTGCGAGAACTGGCGCGAGTACTGAATGAACGCCTGGAGGTCGCCGATGGCGATGCCGCCCTGCGTGACCAGGATGCCGCCGATCACGGCGACCAGCACGAAGCTGAGGTTGCCGATCGAGTTGATCAATGGGAAGAGCATGCCCGAGACGAACTGCGCTCGCCAGCCCGCTTCGTAGAGTTTGTCGTTGCGGTCGTTGAATTCCTCGACAGACTGGCCTTCGCGGCCAAAGGCTTTGACGATGCGGTGCCCGGTGAACATCTCCTCGACGTGGCCGTTGAGCTCGCCGAGGACCCGCTGCTGCCTCGCAAAGTAGCGCTGCGAGCGCTTGGCGATAGTGGTGGTGACGAGGAGGCTCAACGGCAGTGTCACCAGCACCACCAGCGTCAACAGCCAGCTAATGGTCAGCATCAGCACGATGACGCCGATCAGGGTGACGATGGAGGTGATCAGCTGCGTCAGGCTCTGCTGCAACGTGTTGCTGATGTTGTCCATGTCGTTGACGGCGCGGCTCATGATCTCGCCGTGCGTGCGCGAGTCATAGAACTTCAGCGGCAAGCGGGCAAGCTTCTCATCCACCTGCCGGCGCATGGTATAGACCGTGCGCTGCGCCACGCTCGCCATGACGAACTGCTGCAGGTAGGTGAAGAGCGAGCTGATGAAATAGAGGCCGATCAGGATCAGCAGGATGTTGCCGATGTAGTTAAAGTCGATGGCCGCGCCGGGCACATGCCGGAACTTGGCGACATAACCATCGAAAAGCTTGGTGGTCGCCAGGCCCAGGATCTTCGGGCCGACGATGTTGAAGACCGAGCCGATGATCGCCGCGATGAGCACGACGGTGAGCCGCATCGCCTGGGGACGGAAGTACCCCAACAGGCGGAAGAGCGTCTGGCGGAAGTTCTTGGCTTTCTGGACGGGCATGCCCATCATGCCCATCGGGCCGCCCCCCATGGGGCCTCGACCCATCGGGCCGCCCTGTGAGCGCTGCGCTCCCTGGGCTGGACCAGCTTGGCTCATGCGATTTCCTCCGCCGTGACCTGCGAGAGCACGATCTCGCGGTAGATGTCATTGGATTGCATCAGGTCGCGATGCGTACCCGTTCCGACGATGCGACCTTCGTCTAGCACGATGATCTGATCCGCGCCGATGATGGTGCTGACGCGCTGGGCGACGATCAGCACCGTGGCGTTCGTCGTCTCGCGTTTCAGTGCCGCGCGCAGGCGAGCATCGGTGGTGTAGTCGAGCGCCGAGAAGCTGTCGTCGAAGATATAGATCTCCGGCTTGCGTACCACCGCGCGGGCGATGGAGAGGCGCTGCTTCTGGCCACCGGAAAGGTTAGTGCCGCCCTGAGAAGACCGAGGAATCGAACCCGTCGCCCATCTCGGTGATGAATTCGGTGGCCTGCGCGACCTCCGCCGCGTGACGCACCTCGTCATCCGTGGCGTCTTCGTTGCCGAAGCGGATGTTCTCGGCGACGGTGCCCGAGAAGAGCACGGCGGTCTGCGGCACCAGACCGATCTTGGCGCGCAGCTCTTGCTGCGTCATCTCGCGCACGTCCACGCCGTCAACGAGCACGCGTCCGCTATCCACGTCGTAGAACCGTGGGATCAGATTGACGAGCGTCGATTTGCCGGCGCCGGTGCCGCCGATGATAGCCGTCACCTGGCCGGGGCGTGCGCTGAACGAAATGTTCGAGATGGCGGGCTCTTCAGCGCCGGGATAGCTGAAGGTTACATCCTCGAAATCCACGTAGCCGTGGAGATCGCCCGCGTGCTGCGGGCTGGTGGCATCGGTGATCTCGGCGCGCATGTCGAGCACGGCGTTGATGCGCGCGGCGGAGGCCGTGGCGCGTGGCAGCAGGACGAAGAGGAAGGAGAGCATCAACATCGAGAAGAGGATCAGCAGGGAGTACTGCAGGAAAGCGAAGAGGGTGCCGAACTGCATCTGGCCGCTGTCGATGCGGTAGCTGCCGAACCAGACGATGGCGATCGTCGAGAGATTGAGGATGAGCATCAAACCGGAAAGAGCGCGGCGACGATGCGGTTGACGTTGATGGCGACGTTGGTGACGTCGAGGTTCGCCTGATCGAAGCGCTCCTGCTCGTGCGCGGTGCGGTCGAAGGCGCGGATCACGCGCACGCCGGTGAGCCCTTCGTCGAGCACGAGGTTGAGCTTATCGAGCTTGAGCTGCATCACGCGGAAAGAGCGGTATCGCCCGCGACATGATCAGCAAGATGGAGACGACCAGGATCGGCACGGCGATGAGCGATCAGCACCCAGGAGAGGCTGACGTCTTGCTGGGCGGCGAGGATGACACCGCCGATCGCCGTTATCGGCGCGGTGACGAGCAGCGTCAGCATCATGATCACCGTCACTTGCTGCACCTGGTTCGTGTCATTGGTCGTCCGCGTGATCAGCGAGGCCGTGCCGACGGTATCGAACTCGTGCAGCGAGAACTGCTCGACGTGCGTGAAGAGCTTGGCGGATGATGCGCCCGAAGCCGACGGCGGTCTTCGAGGGCGAAATACGCGGTGACGACGGCGCTGAGCGCGCCGCCCAGGGTTATCAACAGCATCAATCCGCCCTGGCGCAAGATATAGCCAGTGTCGTTCTTGACGATGCCGTTGTTGATGATGTCCGCGTTCAGGTTCGGCAGGTAGAGGTTCGCGAACGACTGCAGCGCGGCGAAGACCAGCACGATGGCGATATACCAGCGATAGGGCTTCAGGAAGCGGAAGAGACGGATCATGCGCGTGTACCCCCTTCACTAGTGGATTCCGCGGGGATGGCCGGACACGCGCCGCCTGGGGCGATGCCCTTGAAGAAGCAGCGACCCAGGTGCGCCACCACGAGGTCGCTCGACAGTTGCTTCTCCACGATCAGGGTTCTGAAAATGGTCCGGCTTCGGCCCGCCCCCAGAAGAAACTGAGCATGATCGGCGTCGGCGTGTCGGCCGTCGGACTCCGGCGCCAGCGCCTTGCCTTCCTCCAGCGGCGCGGAAATGCGTTCCCTCGGCACGTTCCAGAGCGCGCCGAACGACTCGCGCCGCTCCATAGCCGCCCACGCGACATCTGGGTCGTGGAACAGCGCTTCGGCGAGCTGGAGGCGTTGGCGGCTCATCAGTACGGCGCGCATCTGCCCGGCATGGCATAAAGCTTCTCGCGCGGCGTGCCGGGGGACGACACGATATCGTCGAGGGTGGCTTGCAACTGGCGCACGCCACGCTCGAGCAGCGCAAAGACCAGGATTACTGGCGAAGTGCAGTCGGTCGTCCCTAGAGATGCCCACCCGCGCGGCGATGTCTTCTATCGAGGTGTCATGGTAGCCCTTCTCCAAGAGCAACTGGTCCCGCCGCCTCGAGGATCAGATCGGCTCGCGCTCGACACGTTGGCGTTCTTTGAGGCGTGAATACGTCGGATGAAGCTCCGCTTTGTCCTTCACCTGTTTGAGCGCCTGTTCGACTCGTCGCGCTGCCGCTTTTTGAGGGGCAGGGGATGCTGCTCGGAGTGATCGCGTTCCCCCTTTTGGCTTGCCACGCGTCGCGGACCGCTAGATAGTCTGTGAACGGTGATACCATAAAGTGACCGGCGAGTCAAACGGTAGGGTATTCGGGTATGTGTCCTTTTCCGTTTCCTTCCGCTTTTGGGGTTTGATCGGAGCTTCGGGGCTCTACACGGGGGGGATGAGTTCTGGAGACGGAAGAGGGAAATTGGGATGGGGGAGTAGGAGGCCTCACCCCCAGTGGGGACCCCCTTCTCTCCCTGCGGGGCGAGAGGAGGCAGAGTATATATGTTCACGAATGGGTTGGGAGACGAAGGTGGGCATGGCAGAATCCTGGGGAATTGACGAGGGGTAGGAGGAGAGGAGGGAGAGGAGGGAGAGGAGGGGGTGGAGAGCACGAGGAGGGGTGGGTAGTCAACCAAAGTTCTAATTACACCATAGCATGTGGTAGCGGGGAATGCAGAGAGGGGGCTCACCTCCTACCGGGCCGATGGGGGATCCCCGCCTTCCCGTCGCGATGAGGAGGGGTGTGAGGCGAGGACATCATCAGGTGCTGCGGTGCTTCGGGAAGGGGCGGTGGAGTGGAGGAGAGCGGCGGTAGCGAGGGCAGCGGTCGGCTGCGTTGACACTCCCCATGGCTGAAGCCAGGGGATTCTCGGGGAACGCACATGGCAATCCATCACGTGAGCCCCCGAAGGGCCTGCCCGGCCCCAAAAGGCGTTGACGGCATCGCCGGGCGAGTGTCACCGCAAACTAACCCGACGCAAGCGCAGCGCACCACGTCCAACGTACGTTGATGCTTTTACCCGCAGGAACGATTGACTGCGGAACCGCCAAACAGCATTATTCGATTGGTGAGGTGCAAAGTGCCTCCACCGGTATTCTCACACAAGCGGGCAAAACCGGCTATCGGGGGAGGACCCTCGCCGCCAATCGGCGGCCCGGCTTGCACCCCCATGGGTAAACCGAGGGGGCCTCAGCCGGGACTTTGCTAGAGGTCGAGCTCGTCGCCGGGGCGGTAGACCTGAGCGGGTCCGGTGCCACGGCTGATCGTGACGGTCTCGCGGCCAGAGACGCGCCAGCGGGCGCTGCCACCGCCGGGCGAGGTGAGCGCGGTGTCTTCGTCGATGCCGAGGACGATGATGTCTTTGGCGGAGGCCCGGCGCAACGCCGGGAGGGTGTCGGGCCAGGCGGCGCGCATGCGGTCGAAGTGGGGCAGGATGGCAACGCGCGGGACGATGCCGAGGGCGGTCTGCCCGGCTTGCCGATCTCGTCGCCCAAGACGCACGGCGCGGGGAGGTGGTGAAGCTGCCGAGGGCCATGGCGCCGGCGCTGCACCCCGCCAAGACGGCTCCCCGCTGATGCGCGGCGAGGATCAGGTTCCAGGCGGGCGAGCCGCGGAGGGCCTCGACGAGGTGGGCGGGGTCGCCGCCGGAGAAGTAGAAGAAGGTGGCGTCGCGCAGAGGCTCAATCTTGGCGGGGTCGTGCATGTCGTCGGCATTGAGGAGGTCCATCGGGCGCGATCTAGTACGCCGAGGTTGCGGAAGTGATCGAGGCCGAGGTTGTTCCAGTACGCGGGGCGGCCCGGCTCGAGTCCGCTGGCGGTGGGCAGCAGCGCGACGCGTGCATCCGCCGCGCCGCCGATCAGCGAGAGGAGCTCGCGATCCGTGTCGACCATGGCGGGGGTATATTCACCAGAGCCAACCAGCGCGACGGGACCGGGGACGCTGAGGTGGCGATCCGTTTCCGGCGTATTGGGATGCATCGGCGCCGCTCCTTGGGTGGTGAGGGTACGTATCGCGGCTGAGGCGTCGGCGGCAGATCGCGGCGCCGAAGTGCTGGCGTAGCGACGAGCGGCGGGTCGCGGCACTGAAGTGCCGACGTACAGGTCCGCAGACCGAAGTTCGCTCGCCGCGCAATGCGTGCCGCGCGAGGCATCCCGTGCGCCGCGCCGCGAGATCGCGCGTTCGGCGGTGCGCGTCGCGTTGGTGTTGCTATTCTACCAGGGAACCCGCGTGTGCTGCTTGTCGCTGGGTGGGCGCTGCGGCGTGCGGACCACTCGGTTACTATGGATTGTACATGGCGTGCACGGTGATATGTCGTAAGGAGGTTGCCATGCCTTCGTCGCTCGACCACGGGGAGCGCGGGGCGCCTGGGCTCATCGCGCTGCTAGGCTCCGGCGAGAACGGCGGCCGGCGGGCCGTTCGCGTGCTGGGCCGCGTGCTCGGCGACGCTGCCTGAGCCACGGACGGTTGTAGTACTGGATACGCCGGCGGGCTTCCAACCGAACGCGCGGGTGGTGGCGGAGAAAGCTCGCGCGCTTCATCACGGATTCGCTCGGCGAACAGCGGCCGCAGGTGCAGGTAGTGGAGACGCGACGCGCGGCGCTGGGTACGCCTGCGGGAGAGGCGGCGCTGAAGGCGATCGCCGCCGCACGCTGCATCGTCTCCGGGCCGGGTAGCCCTACCTATATGATCCGCGAGCTGCGCGGCACGCCCTATTGGGAGGCGATTCGGGGCGCGCATCGAGGCGGAACGGCGATCTGCCTCGCCAGCGCGGCGACGCTGGCAGCGAGTGCTCAGACCATCCCGGTCTACGAGATCTTCAAGGCGGGCGAGGAGCTTTCCTGGTGGGGAGGGGATCGGATCTGCTCGGCGAGTACGGATTGCGGCTGGCGTGGCGCCGCACTGGAACAATCGCGAGGGCGGCGCGGAGCTGGATACGAGCCACTGCTTCCTCGGTGAGGCTCGCTTCGCCGCGCTCTATGCACAGTTGCCTTCGGATGTGACGGTGCTGGCGATCGACGAGCATACCGGCTGCATCCTCGATTTCGCCTCGGGCAGCATGGAGGTATTGGGCACCGGCAGCGTGCAGGTGCTGCGCGAGGGGCGGGCGCGGACGATCGCGTCGGGAGTGTCCTATGCCCTGGCGCTGCTCCGCGATGGCGAAGCGGCGGATGCGCTTGAGGGCGAGGCATGGACGCCGCGCTCGCCCTTCCCGGCTGACGCTACAATGGGCGGCGATCCCATCGTAGCGGCGGCGGGAGTGCCGGGGGCGTTGGTCGATTCGCTCTTGACCATCCGCGTCGGAGCTTCGCGCCGCGAAGCAGTGGGCTTTCGCCGACCGTTTGACGCGGACGCGCTCGCCGCCGCCAGCATCGGGGTGAGGACTGCGCCGGAGGGGTCGCGGTGGCACGCGGAGTCTACGGGGTGACGGCGGTCGGTGGCGTGTTGGTCGGGATCGACGGGTGGGCGGGTGCGGCGGACTCGGGGCGGGAGGCGGCGGCCGGCCTTTCGATGGTCTCGCGGAGGATGTAGCGCGGGCGGGCGCGCACCTCGTCGTAGACCGGCCGAGATACGCGCCGAGCAGGCCAACGGCAGAATCAACTGCACGGCGCCGAGGAAGAGCAAGGGGAGCACAACGGCCCACCAGAAGGCGAGCTGCCAGCCGTCGCGCCCATGAAGCGCAGCCAGCGCGAGGCGACGAGGTGTGTCCGCTCGCTCCTCGCCGTTGCGCGATCCGCTGCGGCCCAGCGGTCGCGCCAGGTGAAACTGGCGTTAAGGGCGAAGTTCACCTGCGTCGAGGTGAGCAGCGCCACCGCGTTGGCGATGACCACCGACCAGCCGAGCCGCATCAGCACCGCCAGCAGCGCCAGCTTGGTCATGGCCGCCAGCCCACCGACGAGGAGAAACGGGAGCGGGCGCGTCCTCCATGGGCTCCCCAGCGGCGAACCGACGGCGTTCTGTGACGAGCTCGCCGCGGCTCGCCGCAGCATAGCAACCTCGGTAATCGCGGGGGTAGACGTTTCGAATGCCATGCGGCGCCTCCCGCGCGGCGCCCCAGGCGTGCAAGGCACCGCGCATCGCGGGCTCAGCGATAGATCTATCGTGAACGCTCAAGACCCTGGCCGCGCTCAACGTCGCGCTGGTGACGACGTACAGCGTGCCGCCCGCCGAGCCCGCCGTACGTGGTGGACGAAACCGTCGAGGTGTTCGCCTCGATCCACGAGATCAACTCGCTGTTGCCGCCTCCGCCGAAGCCGCCTCCAGAAAGAAGGAAGTGCTTACTGTCCCTCCCGGATCAGCGTTTTGAGCTGGCCGAGCGTGAGGATCTGATCGGAGCCGGAGAAGCCGCCGAGCGCCATGACGGGCTTGCCGGTGGCGATGATGTACGGCGCGGCAGTCTGCGAGCTGGTGGTAGCGAAGAGGTACTTGGCCGAGCCTTGGTTGGCTTCGAGGTACTTTAGCAGCGCCGAGTCAACCGAGAGGCCGTCGTTCGCACCCGCACCATTGGCCTGGCCGCTGCCCGCTGGAGCCGTCCCGTTGCCGCTGACCCCACCGAAACCACCGCCGGGAGGTCTACCGAAGCCGCCGCCGAAGCCGCCGTTCGGCGGCGTGAAGCCCTCGGGGAAGTTGCCGCGCTGGAACCCGCCGCGACCGCCGCCGAAGCCGCCGCCCGCGCCGCCACCCGTGAAGGCGACGCCGGAGGTGGACGGGCCGGCGGCCGGCAGCGTGCCGCCCGCGCCGCTGGCAAGCGAGGCGCCGACCCAGGTCGTCGGGCCGACCAGCAGCAGGCCGACGCCGAGTGTGGCAGCGAGCAGCGGCACGGAGACGAGCTCCGTGAGCCGCGACGAGAGGCGCTGCGTAATCGACCATCCAGAGGCGTGCGTCTGCTCATACCCCTCGCCGGGGGCCGCGATGGGTGGCAGCTTCGTGCCGACCGGCGGCAGCGCCGAGGCGGTCCGCAGGACCCGCGCGTCACCCTCCGTAGAGATCAGTTGAACGGGCGTGATGGCATAGGCGTCCGGTGCCAACGCGGCCCGCTCCAGTCGCTCGCGTTGGACGCGCTGCCAGACGAGCACGCCTGCGACGACGAGCGAGCCGACCACGATCAGCGGCGTCATCCAGCGGCTTCCAGCCGGTGTAGTCTGCCAGGATGACGGCCTGGGTGAGCGGCGGTGACGACGAGCGCCACCGGCAGCAGCCAGCCGCTGCCAGCCCGCTTCGCGCGATAGTCGCGCCAGAGCAGGACGACGCCGACGCCGGCCAGCGCGGCGATGCCCGGCGCGAGCATCGAGAGGTAGTAGCGGTGGAAGAATCCGGCGACGCTGAAGAAGACCGCCATCGTCAGCGTCCAGAGGCCCCAGAGCACCAGCGCCGACTGCTGCGGCGAGAGGTGCAGCGTTCCGCGCGCGCCTCCGCCGAGGTGCGCCACGAGTGCAGGCGTTGCGGCAACATGCGCAGAAAGCCGCCCGGGCGCAGATCCCCAGCCGGTCGCGAGGATGCCGACAAGGCCGAGCGCCAGCAGCCAGCTCGCCTGGCCGCCAAGCTGCGCGTTCAGTAGGCGGAAGAAGCCCTGCGGCACCGTTCTCGGAGGCGCCACCCGGCCCGCCCGTGCGCACTGGTCGTCGCCGTGAATGCGCGCCGCTCTGGCTGACGGATGCGGAAGACATTGCCAAGCAGCCGCTGGAGGCCATTGTAGCCGAGCGCCAGCGCAAGTTCCGAGTTCGATGCCGCTGGAACCGACGTAGGGACGGGCGGAGGCGGGCGTCAGGTCGACGGCGATGACCCAACTGAGCGAGAGCACCAGCATCACGGCCGCCCGCGACGAGCAGGTGCCAGATGCGCGTCCACCAGCCGCGCGGCGAGCCGAACAGATAGGCCGCGCCGAAGGCCGGGACGACGAGATAGGCTTCGAGCATCTTGATGTTGAAGCCGAGCCCGACGAGTACCGCGGCGAGCAGCAGCCAGCGCAGGCTGCCTCGCTCCACGGCGCGGCCGACGCAGTACGCGCCGAGCAGCACGGTCAGCACGAGCAGGCTGTCGATAGTGTTGTTGCGGTCGGTGACGACGCTGATCGGCGTGCTGGCGAGGAAGAGTGCGGCGAGCAGCCCGGCGACGGAGCCGAAGATGCGCCGGACCAGCACGTAGACGACGCCGACGGAGATCACGCCGGCCAGCGCCTCCGGCAGGAGGATGCTGAAGCCGCTGTAGCCGAAGATCTTGGCGCTCGCCGCCTGGATCCAAAAGCCGAGCGGCGGCTTATCGACGGTGACGAAGCCGCCCGGATCGAAGGCGACGAAGAAAAAGTTGTGCCAGCTCTCCAGCATACTGCGGATCGCCGCGGAGTAGTAGAGGTTGTCGAAGCCGTTGCGCTGCAGCTCCCAGAAGTTGCAGAACGCCGCCAGCAGCAGGATCAGGGCGAGCACGTGACGGCGGCGCGGCTCGATGTACGCGCGCGCGCGCTCGTAGGCGATGCGCAAGCCACTTTGCGCGGGTGGGTCGGTCGCCAATGCGCCGGAGAGCGGCGCGCTGTCGCTAGCCATGGGAGGGAGCTCCTCGTCGGGATGAGAGCACTGTCGCGACTTCGCGGGTGTGACGGAGAAAGCCGTAGCGTGGGCGCGCGTCGCGCCCATCGAAACCGACGGCGTTATCGGCTTGAATCTCCGGGTTGAATCACACTGTAGGGCACGCGCATTCGAGCAAGATGGGAGTCTCATGAGGCTTCTCTTACCTTTGTTCGATCAACTGCCGCACCCGCGGTCACGCGGCGCCATTGCGGGGATCGCGGCACTGCAGCGTAGGCGCACGGGGACGCGGACCAAAGTCCGCCGCGCATGGGGCAACAGTCGAGTCGGCTTCGCATCTTGGCGGCACGTATGCACGACTTCAACGACGCTCAGCAGTGGTGGGAGGTGCGGATCACACTTCGCCTAATGGGCGAGCTGAGCAAGGCGACTTGGGATGACGTGCTGCTGGCGTTCAAGCGCGTCGAAGTGGCGCTTGCCAGCGTTCCAACGTCGCATCCGTCGACCTTGGCAGCGTTGCGGGCGCGGCACGTACGGGCGTTACCGCGGTGATTAAGTTCGCGGGCCCTCGCCGTCGGGCGATGCCATCGAGAGAGCGTCGGGGTTCTTCATTCAGGTGTGCGTCGACGGCGCGTGAAGACGGACACGGTCGTGGGGATCGTGGCCGAGCCTGGGGATGTCGATGGGCGCTCGCTGCTCTAAGCGAATGTGTGGAGCGGCACAGGGGTGTGCGTGAATGCGGTCACACAGGCCAGCGGAGCGGCCGGTTGTGCGAAGAGTGCGACGCCGTGGCACCGACGCCGCACGACGGGGGGCGGCGTGGACGCACGCTGCGGCGAGTCACGGCGACGCGCCGGGTCCGTCAGCGCCCGGACGCGGTGTAGCGGCGTGGCCGCGCGGGCGTCTGCGAGGGTGGCGCGAAGAAACGGATGAAGACCATCAGCCCCACCACGGCGACCGCCACGATGTAGATCAGGCGCATCCACGCCGAGCTGCTGTCGCTGCCGGCGAGCAGGCCATGGAGCGTCACGAGGGCGAAGATGCCGAAGCTGATGTAGTGCAGTGCACGCCAGGTGGCGTTTGCGATGCGGCGGCGCAGCCACGAGCTGAACAAGACGATCGCCAGCCCGTAGAGCGAGATGACGCCGAGATCGACGGCCAGCGGCGCATACGGCTCGTTGAGCGGCACGAGCAGGTTGACCAGCGAGAACGCGATGCTGTTGTAGTGATCGAAGAGCAGCGTCGCGAGGTGCAGCAGCACAAATCCGGCGGTGAGCACAGCGAGGAACTGGTGCGCCTCGTCCAGCGTCCACGGCGTCTTGATGCGACCGAGCCCCGCAATCGAGCGTGAGAGGCCGAGGATGACGCCCGCGGTGATCGTGACATACGCCGAGACCGCGGCGGCGCGCGTGAGATACCAGAGCGGCGAGCTGGAGCTTGAGGCAGCGGCGGCCCGCGTGAGCGCAACCGCGCCTAAGACGATGTGCATGGCAAGAGGTTCCCTCCCGGAGGATCGAGTCCCCGTGGATACGTGATCGGCGACGCGCGCCGGAGTTTCGGGATGCGACTAGGAGCGAATCAGGAGACGCCAGACGAACTGTTCGATCCGAAGCCGGGGTTGGTGGTGAAGGAGCCCGAACCTGAGGGATACTGATTCGAGTTGGAGCTGCCGCCGTCGGTGGAGATCGAGGAGTTGTTGCTCGAATCGTCGAGGTCGATCGAGATGGCGTTGCTCGCCAGCCCGAGGCTCGTCAGGAAGACGGCGGCGGCGGCGCCAGTGAGCACGATGCGCAGCTTGTTCTTGCCCGCGCGATATGGCACGCCGGTGATGGGCCGCTCCGTCGCGCTGCGCCTCCCCGCGCTGGCGAGGGTGATGTTGCCGACCGGCTCCGCGCCGCAGCTCAGGATATAGCCCGCCGCGCGCTCGGCCTGGGTGAGGCCGCTGCCGTCGCCGTTGCGCACCTCGCCGGAGAGCAGCCGCAGCTTACAGGTCCCGCAGGCCCCCGCGCGGCACTCGAAGTTGGCCGCGTAGCCGTTGCGCTCCAGCGTTTCGAGGATCGTCTCGCGCGGTCGCGCCGCGAGGGCGGCGCCGGTGTCGGCCACGCGCACCTGCCCGGCGACCTTGCCGCCGCGCACGGGCGCCGCGGCGCGCTTCGCCGGGCTGGCGAAGGTCTCGACGTGGATGCGCTCTTCGGGCACGCGTTGAGCCAGCGCCGCGGCCTGCACGCCCTGCCTGAGGGCCGCCGGACCGCAGATATACCACTCCGCGCTGGCCGCGCCGGCGCCGAGGGTCGAGAGCACGTCAGACGCGCTGAGGCGGTGGCCGCTCGCGCTGACGTAGTGGTACTGCGTGAGCCAGGCGCGATCGGGGTCCAGCGCGGCCAGCTCGCTGGCATAGATGCCGTCTTCCGGCGTGCGATAGGCATAGTGGAGCAGCACGCGGGGGTGCTGCGCTGGCGCAAGGCGCGCCAGTGAGCGCAGCATGCCGTAGATCGGCGTGATGCCGCTGCCCGCCGCGACGAAGACAATCGCACTTCCCGGCCGCATGCGCGTGGCGAGGGTGAAGCGCCCCTGCGGCAGGCTCGTGTTCAGCGTCATGCCGGGCTGGATGTGCGCGTGGAGGTGGCCGGAGACGACGCCACCCGACTGCCGTTTGACCGTGATCTTCCACGGCTTGTTCGGGTCGCCGTCGCCGGTCAGCGAGTACGACCGGAACAGCGTGCCCTGCGCGGCGGGGAGCGCGAGGGTGATGAACTGGCCGGGGAGATACGGCGCGGGCGCGCGGCGCGTACCGGGGAGCGCAAGGCCGAGGGTGATCGTGTCGCGCGCGGTGGGGGCGACCGTGAGCACGCGCACTTCGAGGGGTTTCTTGTCGCTTGCCGGTTGTGGCCGTACGGTCCGTACTGCGGTCGCCGAAGGAATTCCCTGTTCGGTATGCTTGGCTGCGTCGCGTCACTCGTCGCGAGCGACGGCACAGGGCCTGCCAATTCCCATCCGTTGGTGCTCGTCTCTAGAATAGCAACGGTCAATGAGAACGCTGTATGAGAATCATGTGAATCGTCTCATGGAACCGTGACGTTGCTACAAGGCTTTCGGTTTCCCGGCGCGCGAATCGTCATCCTCGGTGCACGAGAAAGGGGACGCCGTTACGGACGTCCCCCCTGAAGTGAAGATGCATCGGATGCGGTACCGGTACTTGAGAGCACGACGGCGCGAACTCGCCTAATACGCGGACGGGCCGCGCGCTACTTCGGCGCGGCAACCTTGCGAATGGACTCGATGTCACGGACGAGCAGTTGCAAGTCTTGTGCCTGGCGCGAGACCTCATCAATGTTATTGAAGTAGGTCATCTGCATGTCGATGCCCATCAGTGCGCCGAGCAGTAGTGACTCCGGCAACGCCTCGCGCTCGACGTTGGTGAGCGGGCGCACGCGGGTGTAGGCGGCGAGCGTGGCGCGGACGAGCGGCGGGCGTCGGTCGCCAAGGCCCCACGCGAAATCGAACAATGGCGTGTCGAGGTGGGCCTTCTCGAAATCGAGGACGCCGCTGACCTGCGCGTTCATGGCGTCGCCGCGCCAGAGGACGTTGGCGGAGACGTAGTCGCCGTGGACGACGAGCTTGGGCAGTGCGGGGTAGAGCTCGTCGAAGTAGCGCACGGCCAGCCGCTCACGGATGTGCCCCAAGAGCTCGGGCGTCAGGTCGGGGTGCGGGTGCCAGCTATCGAGCACGCGATCGACGGTGTCGAGCGTCCACGCGCCCCACGGGCGGAATGGCTCGCCCTCTGGCGTGAAGCCCTCCATGGCGACGTGCAGCTGCGCCAGCATCTCGGCGGCCTTGGGGCGGCCCCACATCCAATCCTGCGGGGTAGCGCCGCGACCGTCGAGCGCGCGGTAGAGTGCCCATGCCGTGCCGCCGGCCTCCACGTAGCTCAGGTTGTTCGGCGCAGGGACGTACTGCGGTACGGGGACGGCGGAGCTCGCGCGGAGCAGGTGCGACGTCACGCTGTGCATATGGCGGATGGCGCTGGTGGGATACCAACTGTAAAAACGCCGCAAGAAGTAGCGTCCGCTGGGGGCGAGCACCTCCCAATAGTGCGTCCGCGGTTGCTGCGTGGGCGTCGGCGCGGGCTTGCGGACTTCCGCGCTCGTCACGCCGAACTGTTCGAGCACGTCGCCAACCACCGCGGGCGTGTTCCACTCGTCCTGCGGGAGCACCTCGCCGGCCAGGCCGCGCTGGTCCGCGCAGCTCTCGCAACCGACTAGCTCACCGGCGGGGTTGACGAAATACTCCCCGAGCTCGCGCAGGTCGCGGCCGCAATATTGGCAGAGCAGAGTGTCCATTGGCTTACCTGGGAATCCTTGTGGTCGGCGATCGGAGAGTGAGTTGTCCTCAGGGGAGGAAGCCGATGCAGTCATGTGCGATCTCCTTACACCGAAGCCCCCGCTCCGAGCGATACGCGCCTCGCTGCTCGTTCGTCCCTGCTCGCATCATAACACGAGTCCCTGTGCTGGACTTTCGGGGAGCCATCGTGTTTCCTAACGAAGCTGAGCGCTGCGTGGCGGGCTGTGTCACCGGATAGCAAGATGCAGAAGAGAGCGACGGAGAACTCCCGCATCCTGCGAGATGTTCTTGATTGCCGCTGCGCCTGCAACGCGCGAAGTGCAAGTAGACTGCTTTCCGGTTAGCCACGTTCGGGGAGAGTGCAACATGGCCGCGCCTCTCAAGCAGTATATCACAGCACGTCAGCCGAGCACAGTAGTTGCGTTCCGGAGATTTCGCGCCCAATCGGGCACACGGTTATGCTATATACGCGCGACACACGGTGTGAGTTGGCCCTGCTTGACCGCTTGATCCATCCACAGCCAAAGGTCCACGGCGGCCACCATCGTCGAGCTTCGGCGTAAAGCGGCACGCCCACCGCGCCCGCGCGCATGCCCCTCTCCCTACACTGCGTTGCGCGACACGGGCCGAACGCGCCGGGGGTACTTTTGTACACTTGCCCCAGGACCCCATGCGTTGGTATACGCTGATGCCCGCCGCGGACGCCGCGCGGATTGACAGTTGTCATATCGGTCGCCAGACTCGTGCGGCCGCACCAGGCACCCGCTCACCCGGCGCGGGGAGAGCGGCGGAGGAGCGCGTGTGAACCAGTACCCACCTAGGCAGGACTCGCAAGACCCGAACGGTCAGCCGACGTGGCCATATTCGGCGCCGTATCCTCCCCCACACTGGCAACCAGGGTACGCCTCTCCCGATGGCGCTCCAGCGCAGCCGCAGGCCTCGCGGCGCCGTCGCTCTGCTACTCCCTTCATCCTCGGCGTTGTCGCCGCGGTCACGATACTGGCCGTCGTCGTGGTGCTGGCACTCTATTCGTTCGGACACCCGAACGTCAGCGGGACCTGGTACGGCGGGGGCACGACCGGCAGCACCGGCACCGACGCCGAAACGTTCAAGTTGGAGACCTTCCTGAGCCTCACGCAGGACGGCACGAAACTCGCCGGTTCCGGCGAGCTATGCAGCGTGGGCACGAGCAACATCTCCTTTACAGTGTCGGGCACATTCACCGGCCATAATCTGGTGATGACGTGGACGCTCGCGGGGAGCTCACCGGGCGCGGCGAGCACGAGCACCGAGAGCGTCACCGGGCGCGGTACGGATAGTACGCTCGTGCTAAACTCCACCGATGCGCCTCGGGCTACTACTCCTCGACCTTGAAGCACGGCAGCCACGCCGCATTCACCAGCGACTGCAAGAGCGTCACCGTCTAGGGGCATGCCAACTGCCGCCCCGTGGCCCAGCCGCATGCCAGCCTTGTAGCGATCCCCGGCGCATGATAGACTTTCTCGAAGGGCCGCATGCGCTCCGCAGGCGAGCCTCGGCTGGCCCTTCACCACATGTGGTGACCATCGTGCCGTCGCCGCTGGGCGGGCGGAGGAAGGGCTGGCAGCCGATGAACCAGTATCCGCCCTCGCAGGATCCATGGGACCAGCCCGCCGACCCCCAGCAGAATCAGCAACCATACCCGTCGCAACAAGAGCAGCCGTACGCGCCGCCGCAACAGTATCAGCAAGGCGGCTACGATCCTAATCAGTATCCGCCGCAGTACGCGCCCGCCGGGCAACCATACGATCCCTATGGACAGCAGGCGCAGTACGCGCCGCCGCCGCAGGGGCCGTATGCGCCGCCGGGCTACGGCGCAGGCCACCCAGCTCCAGGCTACCCTGCGCCCGGCTATCCCGGATATGGCGCGCAGCCAGCACCGCCCGCGAACCCACAGCAACGTCGCAACTTCACCATCGGCGCGGTGGTCGCCGCGGTGCTCGCGGTGCTCGTCGTGCTCCACCCCTTCGGTGGGGCAGGCTTCGGCGGCACCTGGGTAGGGCCGGCGACCCAGCAGGTGCGGCAGGGCGCGACCATCCCGGTGGCTGAATTGCTGCTAGATCTATCGCAGAACGGCAACACCATCACCGGCACCGGGCAGGAATGCGTCAACACGTCGAACGGCACTGTGTCGGAGAACCTCGACGTGAGCGGCACGGCGAACGGCTCCAGCGCGCGGTTGACCTTGAAGTCGGCAAATGGCAGCACGCCCTCCACTGGGTCGATCTCCGGCAGCACGCTGACCATCACGACGCAGGGCCAGGGCGCCGGAGCGACCATCACGATGCAACAAGGGACGCTCGCCGCGTTCTCGCAGGCCTGTTCGCGCCTGGTCAAGATCAATCAGACCGGCGGCTGACGAGCCGGCACGCGCCTCGTGACTTCCCGCTAGGACTAACCTGGCGTAGACGGCGCTTCGGGTCCAACCCCCATCGTGGGCTGCTGCCCGAATGGCTGATCCGGCCGCGGGGGCGCGTACATCGGCTGTGCCGTCGGGGCGGGGCCATCCTGCGCTATGCGGGCGGCGATGAGCGAGGCGATCTCCTGCTGCCTATCGGTGAGCCCCGAGGCCGCCGCAGCCGGTTGCGGATGACGCGCGCTCAGCACCTTCAAGATCGCCCACGACGCCAGGCCGACGACGAACGCCACGCCGTAGATCGGCAGGAACGCGCCCGCCACCAGCCCGTAGACCGCTTTGTACGGCGCGAATGCCTCCGGCTTAATCAGCGAGAAGATCCACGCGCCGCCGAGCACCAACATCACCGGCCACGCGCCATGCACGATCGACACGGCGAGCGTCATCAGCTTGTCCTCTTGACGATCGAGTAGGAGCGTCAGCGCGCCGAGCACCAGCGTCGCCACCCAGAACCAGAGCAGCAGGCTGGCGATGCGCTGGTGGCCCACATTGGTCAGCGAGTCTGGGGTGAAGCCGGTGATGGTGAAGAACGGCTGCAAGAAATTGGGAAGCTGCACCGGGCTGGAGGTCCCCGGCACGAGCTGCGGCGTCGCGATGGCGCCGCCGAAGAAGCCGAAATTCGGGATCGCCTGCTGCACGTCCGCCGGGAGCGAGAAGACGGCGCTCGGGCCGCCATCGTAGTAGGTCGAGGCGACGTGGCCGTAGATCACGCGGACGCCAGCGTCGTAACTCAGCCCAGCGATCTCCTCGCCCAGCACGCGCACTTTGAAGACGGAGAGGTCCAGCGCCTGCGTGGGGTGCGCCTTGGCGGCCTGCTCAAGCGTGGCATAGCCGCTCGGCGTCACGCCGACCTCGTGCGCGGCGAGGAACGGGTTGAGCACGTTCGCGCCCGCCTCCGTCAGCAATGAGGTGGCGGTGGGCCGCGCGGAGATGATCGTGAGTGACGTGACCCACAGCGTCGTCAGCACCAATGCGCCGAACAGCGTGTACACCGTTCTTGCGGATGCCGGAAATGCTAAGCATGCCGAAAATGCCCATGAGACCGACCCTTCTTTCCCCGTGTTCCCCGGCACGGATGACGTCGCGCTCGCCGAACATGAATGCTCCCGCGCGCGGATTGTCACCTGAGGCAAGTCTGCCGAGTATGGGACGTAAGCGCCAGGCGCAATCCGCAGAATCGCCCGCGAAAACCTCCGCAAGATCGTCCAACGTGCCACTCGCATGCTCCTCAGCACGCGACGCCGCTCTCTGGCCGTCACTCCCCGTCCCCCACCCACAACATCACCCAAGCTCTGCGGCATCGGCCGGGGCAGCGCGATCTCGCGGATAGATTTGCGGGCGATTCTGCGGATTCTCCCTGGAGTCTGGCGCCCCGAACCGGCACATTGGTGATGAGCGACGCACCCTCTCTGTTGCGCCGGCTTGAACGGAGCTGCGCATGTCTTCCACTTACCCTCCCGCGCACACGTGGGGAGCCTCGCTGGCCTGGGCGGAGGCCTCCCTCGCGCGCGCCGGCTCGCCCTCGCCGCAGCTCGATGCGTTGGTGCTGCTAATGCACGCCACGAACGCCGCGCAGACGCTGCTGCTGGCCGAGCCGGAGCACCGGATGACGCCGTCCGAAGTCCGCACGGTACTCCGCCTGGGTGGCGCGTCGGGCCGAGGGCGAGCCGGTGGCCTACATCACCGGGCACAAAGCGTTCATGGGACTCGACCTGCTGGTCGATCACCGCGTGCTGCTCGTGCGCCCCAGCACGCACTGGCTGGTGGAGGCGGCGCTGGAGAGCGTACGCAATCGTCCCCAAGAGGAGGACGACGGCGGATTGCTCGCCGCGGACATCGGCACCGGCTGCGGCGCGATGGCGCTGGCGCTCGGCGCATTGGAGCCGCGTATCCGCCACATCTACGCGGTGGATGTCTCCGCTGACGCCTTGGCCGTGGCGCGCAGCAACGGCGCTCGCTACGTGCTCAACGTGCTGATCAGCTGGCTTGAGGGCGACACGCTGGAGCCGGTGCCGGAGCCGGTCGATCTGATCGTCGCCAACCTCCCCTATCTGCGCGACGTGCCCAATGGGGCCGCGCCCGAGGTGCTGCGCTACGAGCCGCACATGGCGCTCTTCGGTGGCCCGGACGGCCTGCATCATATCCGCAAGCTCGTCGCCCAGGCGCCCGCGAAGCTGCGCCCTGGCGGAACGCTCATCCTCGCACTCGACGATCTCGCAGCGCTCGGCGGTGGCAGAGGTGCTGGCCGCCGCGCTGCCACAGGCGCATGTCTCGTTCGGCCCGCCGACTGTGGGCGGCGACCATTTCGCCATCGCCCAGTTACCGCAGGCTTCGCGCTAGGCCAAGCCGTGCTCGCGCGCCCAGAGCGCGGCCTGCGTCCGGTCGCGCAGGGCGAGCTTGCTGAGGATGTTCGAGACGTGGTTCTTCACCGTGCCTTCGGTGATGAAGAGTGCCTCGCCGATCTCGCGGTTGTTGTCGCCGCGCGCCACGTGGCGCAGGATCTCGCGCTCGCGTTCGGTCAGGTCGTCCGCGAGCGGATCCGACGGGCTGCGCGGCTGCGCTTTCTCCATGGGATCGGCGGTGCGACTCTGGTCCGTCAGCCGAGCCACCAGCTTGGCGGCTACCGATGGCTGCAACGGCGACTCGCCGCGATGCACCGCCCGGATCGCCTCTACCAACTGCTCCGCCGTCACGTCCTTCAGCAGATACCCCTTCGCGCCGGCGTGCAGCCCAGCGAAGATCGGCTGCTCGTCGTCGAAGGTCGTCAGCATCAAAACGCGCACGGAAGGGAAGCGCTGGCGGAGCAGCGCCGTCGCCTGCACGCCGTCCATTCGCGGCATGCGCACATCCATCAGCGCCACCTGCGGCGCGCGACCCGCCCGCGCCAGCAGTTCCACCAGAGCCAGCGCCTCCTGTCCGTCGCCCGCCGTGCCGACCACCTCGATCGCCTCACCCTCCAACTCCAAGAGGCGGCGGAAGCTCTCGCGCAGCAGCGCCTGATCGTCCACCAGCAGCACGCGGATCGGCTCGGACGTGTCGTTTCCCGTCGTCGCGCTCATGGCGTCTCACCCTCCCGTGGCTCAGGCGCTTGCAGCCGCTCGAAGCAGCGATAGCGCGGATCCTCCGGCGTCGTCTCGCGCATGCGCAGCTTCTCCGCCACGCGCAGCGAGGCCGCGTTCTCCGGCTCGACCTGCATCGTCACCCGCTCGATTCCCGGCTGCTCCAAGGCCCATGTCATCAGCGCCCCCGCCGCCTCCGTCGCGAAGCCACGTCCTCGTGCCTCCTCGAAGAGCAGATAGCCGATCTCCACCGACTCCCGCCCGCGCACGGGACTGTGGAAACCGATGTCGCCCACCACCGCGCCCGCCTGCCGATCGATTACCACCCAGACCCAGCCCTCGGCCTCCTCTGGATGCTCTGCCATCCGCGTAACGATGCCCGGCAGGCGCTTGGGCAGCGCTGGCTCTATCCAGTTCGCGGGCACATGCGCCCCGATCCGAGCCGCCAACGCCTGGTGCTCACCCTGCACCGCCAGCCGCGCCTCCTCAAGCGACAATCCGTGCAGCCGAAGGTGCTGCGTCATGATGCCCAACGGATGCTCTAGCATCGCTCGTTCCTCACCTGACCCTCGCCCGACTCGCAGCCCTAGCTCGCGGCCACAGCGGCCTCGTCCTCGCTCGCATCTGCCGATCCGCCCGTCGTAAGTGGCAGCGGCACGCGCACGGCGACGCGCCAGCCGTGCTCGGGCTCCGGACCCGACTGCACCGTCCCGCCGATCAGCTCCACCCGCTCGCGCACGCCGACTAAACCGAACCCTGCCTGATGACCGTCCGACGCGGACTGCTCGCCGACGCCGTTGTCGAGCACTGTGAGATCCACCTGATCGCCCTCCACGCGCAGGCGCACCAGCACCTTCGTCGCCCGGGCGTGCTTGCGGATGTTGGTCAGCGACTCCTGCACCACGCGGAAGAGCGCCACGCGCAGCTCAGCGGGTATGTGTTGCGCCGGCTTCTCCACGTCCAGCACGATCTCGGTCTCCGGCGCGCTGGCCTCGAACTCCGCCGCGAGTCGCTCCAGCGCCGCGAGGAGCGAGGTCGCCGCGTCGTCGGCGAGGCGCAGCGCCCCCACCGAGCGCCGTACCTCCGTCAGGCACTCGCCCGCCACGCGCCGCGCCTCCACCAATTCGCCGTGTAGGCGCGGATCGCCGCGCTCCTCCAGCTTCGTCGCCGTCTCGAGCTGCACCGCGAGGATCGTCAGGTAGTGGCCGAGCGTATCGTGGATCTCGCGCGCCACGCGGTTTCGCTCCCGCGTGACGGCTAACTCCTCCGCCTCGCTGGCCCGTGCGCGCAGGGCCGACTGCGCCGCCTCGAGCTGCGTGACGAGCTGCTCGGCCCGCGCACGCTGCTCGAATTGGTAGCTGGTGACGAGGGCAAACGCGTACGCGAAAATGAAGGCGGGCGGCAGCGTGACAAGATCGTTTCGAAAGAAGTTGTGCCCATCGAGGATGAACAGCAGCGCAAGGCTGAGCAGCGCGGTCGCACCAGCGAGGATGAGGCCGCGCTTCCAGGGAAAGAAGATGCCCATCAGCGTCACCGTCACGACGGGCAGCAGCCAATCGAACCCCATCCCAATGACGCACAGCAGATCGACCGCGAAGGTGACGGCGATCGCCGCCAGCGAGAGCAGCACGGTCTCCCGCTCGCTGCATCCATCCTCCGACGACATGCGCCGGAAGATGGCCAGATAGACCGCGTTGAGCGCCGTCAGCAGCAGCAGGCCGAGCAACGTGAGGTGCCCGGCGACGAGCACCGCGAGCAGGTAGCCCGCGGCCACCGCGATGTACGCCGTTGCGTCCAACAACCCGGCGGCGACGCCCCCTGGATGCTCCGAGAGCGCAAGTCTGTCTTCGTCGATCTCCGCGTCGCTCATGCTCGTCATGCCCGCCCACCTGATGTCTCGCGATCATCGTAGCCGCGTCGCGTTCATTATAGGCGCATGCCTGACCGCCGCACCCGTGCCGCTGGTCACGACCTGCCAGCCCGCCGGCGCCCTCGCATATGCCTCGCGTCATGCCTCGGCTCCCCGCGAAATGTGCCGCGGAACGTGACTGCAGGCAGGCGCACGTCACCTCTCCCGCCAGGTACGCTGATGCCGGCGAGAACGAGCGGCGTGCATACGAGAGCCGCTCCTACGAGAGCCGCTCCCATGGTTCAGGAGGCAACAGCATGGCGAAGGTGTTCCCTGGCCGCTTCACCGCGCAGACCGACCAGCCCATCGTCGTTTTTCTGATCGGCATGCGCATCAATAAGCTCCGCGCCCCGCGCAAGTGGCTTCCCACGTTTCTCGCGATGCCGCGCATGCTGAAGGATCTCTACACCCACCCCGAAAAAGGGTTCCTCGGCGCGCAGCTCTTCCGTTCCGGCCGCACGATCCTCACCGTGCAATACTGGCGCTCTTTCGACGACCTCGAACGCTTCGCGCGCGACGACAACGACCCGCACATGCCCGCCTGGCGCCGCTTCAATAGGGTCGTCGGGCACAAGGATGGCAGCGTCGGCATCTTCCACGAGAGCTACCTCGTCCAGCCCGGCCAATTTGAGACGGTCTACGCCAATATGCCGCTCTTCGGCCTCGCCGCCGCCACCAAACAGGTCCCCGCGCGCGGCGGCCTCTCGACCGCGCGCCGCCGCCTCGGTGGCGAGAACGAACCCGCCGTCCCCATTGCCGACTATGCCGACTAAGTTCACAGCTCCCCAACTGGATGCGTTTGCGGCAAGCAGTGCGACAAACAGTCGAGGGGTGCGACATGTCGCGCCAATCATCCCCAACAATCATCCCCAACGAGAAAGTGATAGATACGATGGCCATCAGCGTCACAGCCACCACTAGTGTCGAATCGACCGCGGCCCCCGACCCGCAGATGTTGATCAGCGTGCGCGGCCTGGTCAAGCGCTACGGACGCTTCATCGCCGTCAATGGCGTCAGCTTCGACGTGCGCCCCGGCGAGATCTTCGGCCTGCTCGGCCCCAACGGCGCCGGCAAGACCACCACCCTCGAAATCCTCGAAGGCATCCGCAGGTCGGACGCTGGCCACGCCCTCGTCACGGGACTCGACATTCGCCACGAGCGGCGTGCCGTGCAGGAACGTATCGGCGTCCAGCTCCAGGCCACCACGCTCTTCAGCGAGCTGACCAACCGCGAGCTGATGGCGCTCTACGGTTCCTTCTACCCCCGCGCCCTCGCCCCCAGCGACCTGCTGCGCGAGGTGGCGCTCGACGAGAAAGCCAACGCCTACCCGGCGGACCTCTCCGGCGGGCAGCGCCAGCGCCTCGCGCTCGCCCTCGCCCTCGTCAACGATCCGCAGCTCGTCTTCCTCGACGAGCCGACCACGGGACTCGATCCGCAGAGCCGCCGCGGCCTGTGGGATACGGTGCTACGCCTGCGCGACCGCGGCAAGACGATCCTCCTCACCACGCACTTCATGGACGAGGCGCAGACACTCTGCGACCGCATCGCCATCCTCGACCACGGCGAGATCATTGCGCAGGATACGCCCCTTGGTCTGATCGGCCAGCTCGGCGCTGCCGCCACCATCGAATGCGAGTTGACCCCGACCCTGCCGCCGGAGACGTTGCGCGCGCTCACCGGCGTGACGGAGGCCCGTAGCGGCGTCGAACGAGTCCTGATCTACACCACGACCCTCGAAGACACCCTCGTCGGACTGCTCCATATCGCCTCACAGCGCGGCGCCAAGGTCGATCACCTCCAGGTCCACGCGCCCACCCTCGAAGACGTCTTCCTCAAGCTCACCGGTCGCGCCCTCCGCGAATAGCACAAGCCTCTCATCCTCGCCCATCTCACCAGTTCACTTTTCACGCACTCTCCCGCCCCACGGCCCCTTCCCTCCCAGGGAAGGGGTAGGGGTTAGGTTCCCAGGAGTCCCACCTATGAAATCCTTCCTTACCCTCCTCCGGTCCAGCATCCTTATGCTTGTCCGCAATCGTGGGCTGCTCATCTCCAGTCTCGGCCTCGCCGTCATCTCCATGCTGATCTTCGGCTGGCTGTTCGGCTCCAACGCGACGCCGACCCTCTCGCTCGGCGTCGTCGACGAAGACACTTCCACCAGCGCCGCCCAAATCGTCGCGCAGCTCCAGCAGAGCAAATCGCTGGCGATCTCCACCGGCTCGCAATCCGACGAGGTGCAGGCCCTGCGCGACGGGCACCGCGACGCCGTCATCGTGCTCCCCGCCGGCTTCGGCGCGCGGCTCGCCGCGGGCCACGCCGACATCGCCGTCTACTTCGACCAGAGCAACCCCGTCACGCAGTCCACCGCGCGAATGGCCGTCGAGAGCATCGTTGCGTCATTCAACCAGCAGGTCAGCGGTCAAGCGCCGCCGATCGCGCTGCAAGAGCAGGCGGTGAGCGTCCGCGAGTTGCGGCAGATCGACTGGCTCACGCCCGGCATGATCGGCTTGCTGCTGCTCTGGGGCAACCTCACCGTCGGCATCGTCCTCGCTGAGTGGCGCAAGACCGGCGTGATGAAGCGTCTCGCCGCTACGCCCCTGCGCCCTGGCACGCTGGTCGGCACGCAGATGCTCGCCCGCCTGCTGCTCTCCCTCGTGCAGTGCGCCATCCTGCTGGCCCTCGCGCTCTTCATCTTCAATGTCCACGTCGTCGGCAACTGGGGTCTGCTCGTGCTGACCATTGCCATCGGCGCGCTCACCCTCATGGCGATCGGCTTCATCGCCGGCAGTTTCGCTCGCTCGCCGGAGGCCGCCAACGCCATCACGCTGCTGGTCACCTTCCCAATGATGTTCCTCGGCGGCACCTACTTCCCCACCACCGGCGCGCCGGACTTCCTCAAGCCCATCATCCAGGTCTTGCCGTTGAGCTACCTTAACGACGCGCTACGCCAGGTCATGAACAACGGTGCCACGCTCGCCGCGATCTCGACCGACTTACTGGTGTTGCTAGCATGGATGGCTGCGGCGCTGCTCCTCGCGAACCGCGCCTTCCGCTGGGCGGTCTAGCGCCACCGCGCGGTGGAGCTCGCGGCTGCTCGCCGAGATGGTGGGCAGCCGCGAATCCGTCTTCGCTCCAGACCACACGCTGCCCAGCCCAGCACCTCCCGCAGAGATTGGTATGCAAAATGCGGGCATACGCGTCCCTGTGAGCACATTTGGGCGCGAAACTCTGGACGACTAGAAGCGTTACCCAGTGCAATCATTGTGCAAATACTGCGTTTCGGTGTAGCGCCGGTAACCCGCCGCGTAGTATATTGCGTCCGGGCTTGCGACGTAGCTGGACGCCATGGGCTGCCGCCGACGCTTGCTCCGTGTTGTTACGTCTCGCCGCGTTACTCGCGGGGCCCGCCTCCGTTGAAATACACGGTTCCCTGAAGAAAGCGTGGATGTTGCTCGTTTGTTGCTAGCTACACTTCCCGAAATGAAGTTGAGGTGCGTCCGAGGTCAAAATTCAGGTGTTTACCTGATACAGTTGTGACACGGATGTGAGTATACTTCCCTGGAAGTCTGAACAAAATCTGTGCATGAGTACGCGGCGTCGTACGCGATGCACTTCAGGGAATCTGCGGCGGCGCTTCTCTCGAGACGCCTCCCAGTAGTCACCGGGTCCGCTGCGAGGCTCGGGTGAGGAGTGCTCAGAATGGCTGCTACGAGACCTGAGATCCTCGATCAAACCGATCGATTGCTGCGTCAGGTATTCGACGCGCAGGTGTTCGAGGTGTCAGACCTCACCCTGGTCGAGACGGTCCCCGTCCCCGAGCAAGCGGCGGAACGCGTGGCGGGTGATGGCGTCGCCCCCGCGAACGACGATGTTGAGCCGACGGATGCCGAGCTGGCCGAGCTCAGTGCCGAAGAAGAAGATGCGCTCTACGGCAAGGGCGCGGGGCACTACGGCGGCGCCGACGGCGCCGAGGACGCATTCCAGAGCTATCTGCACGATATTCGCGGCCTCTCCCTCCTTTCTCACGAAGAAGAAATCATCCTCGCCAAGCGTTCCCAGGGCGGCGACGGTCGCGCCCGCAAACGCCTCGTCGAAGCCAACCTCCGCCTCGTCATCGCCATCGCTCGCCGCTACACCAACTCCGGCGTGCCGCTGATCGACCTCATCCAAGAGGGCAACCTTGGTCTGATGCGCGCCGCCGAGAAATTCGACTGGAAGCGCGGCTGCCACTTCGGCACCTACGCTACCTGGTGGATTCGCCAGGCGATCAGCCGCGCCGCCGGTGAGCAGTCGCGCTTGATCCACCTGCCCGAGCACGTCGCCACGCGGTTGCGCAAAGTGCGTCGCATCGCCTCGCAGCTCTCGCAAGAGAACGGCGGCGATCCCCTGCCCCAGCAGATCGCCGAGGCCTCGGGCATGGCGATCGAGGAGGTCGACGATCTGCTCCACGTTACGGAGCAGCCGGTGTCGCTCGATGCCCCAGCCGATACTGATAATCGGCTCGCCCTCTCCGACACCCTCGAAGATCCTGGCGTCCAGGCGCCCGCCGACATCGCCTCGCGCCACCTCCTCGGCGAAGAGCTGCATCGCGCGCTCTCGTCGCTGACCGCCCGCGAGCGCTCCGTCGTCATCCTGCGCTACGGCATCGGCGACGGTCGCAGCCGCACCCTCCTCGAGGTCGGCAAAGAGCTCAGCATCTCGCGCGAGCGCGTCCGCCAGCTCGAGATGGTCGCCCTCGCCAAACTCCGCAGCGCCACGCTCTCGCAGGGCCTCCGCGAAGCTATGTAATCCGACGAGCACAGTGCTAGCAGGCGGGATCGGCAACACCGATCCCGCCTTTTTTCGTGGTTCGCGGCATCGCCCGTACACGCCCCCGTCGCCTCGCGGTCACTGGCCACGCTCGCCTTTCGTGACGTACCCTAATGTACTCCTACGACAATGTACTCCCACGACTACGACAATAAATGCTTGCAATAAATGAACAATTCATTACCTCTAGAGAGCCATTATCTCCCCTCGCGAAGTGCTTTTGATGGCTATGCTCACCTGGCTACGCTCGCCCTTGACGGCTGCGGCCTTGAACGTCTCTGCCCGCATCAATTCAAACCTGAGATGCCGAAGCCGCCGCAAAAAGGGAATGAAATGGATCGAGATCGCAGGCCGGTCTCACATGGGTCCGCCATCGCCTATCGCTCGCTTTGCTTCTCTCCGAGAATGATCATACCCTTTGTTCCGGCCCGAGACTTGCGACGCATCTCCACTCTGTGTAATGCCGCACCGATGCTCCAGCGCAACGGGCCGAATGAGCCTATGGGGATGTAGGCTGGGGGTCGATCCGGACTGTACCCGGTTTGACGTGTGGCGATGAACCGCCTTGTCCGTGTGTGCCCTGGCATGCTGCTTTTCCGCAGTGGTAGCCTTGGGCGTGATCCCGCGCGGGCAACGGAAATAGAAGGAGTGCTTGTAGATGCGGATCGCGCAGGTTGTGCCGCTTCAGATAGCCGTTCCCCCGCACAAATACGGCGGGACCGAGCGAGTGGTCGCCAATCTCACCGAGGCGCTCGTCAAGTTGGGGCACGATGTGACGCTCTTCGCCACCGCTGACTCCACCACCTCCGCCAAGCTCGAGCCGATGGTCGACCACGAGATTTTCTTCGACCCCGAGATAGATGCCACCGCGTACCATGTCGCCATGCTGCACGAGATCTACGCGCGCCGCGCCGGCGACTTCGACGTGATCCACTCGCACCTCGATTACCTCACCCTGCCATTCACTCACCTCGCCCGCACGCCCACCGTGCTCACCCTGCATGGCCGCCTCGACAAGCCCGAGTGGAACCGCGCCTTCCGCCAGTATCCCGGGGCCAACTACGTCTCGATCAGCGACGACCAGCGCAAGTCGCTGCCCGACGTCAACTGGGTCTCCACCGTTCACCACGGCGTGGATGTGGACAGCTTCAAGCCCTCGTATAAGCAAGGCGACTACCTCTGCTTCGTCGGTCGCATGTCGCCGGAGAAGCGCCCGGACCTCGCCATCGAGGTCGCCAAGCGCGCCGGTATGAAGCTCAAGATCGCCGCCAAGGTCGACCACAAAGAGGAGCCATACTTCAAGGCCGAGATCGAGCCGCTGCTCGATCACCCCCTAATCGAGTGGCTTGGCGAGGTGGATGAGGAGAGCAAGCGCGAGTTGATGGCCGGCGCCTACGCGTTGATCCTGCCGATCGATTGGCCCGAGCCCTTCGGTATGGTATTTATCGAGGCGCTCGCTTGCGGCACGCCCGTCGTGGCCTGCCCGCGCGGCTCCGTCCCCGAGATCCTCAAGGACGGTCTCACCGGATTTTCAGGCTGCACCGTGGACGAGCTGGTCGAGGCCGTGCGCAAAATCAAACTCATCTCGCGTCGCGCCTGCCGCGCCTACGCCAAGCGCCGGTTCGACATGCGCCGCATGGCGCTGGAGTACGTGAACGTCTACGCGAAGGTGCAAGGACGGGACAAACTCTTTCGGGAGCCCGAACCCTTCATCACCGAAGTGGCCGATGATCGAATCGAAAGAGTCGCGCTCCACTGAACGACGTCTAGTCGGTTAAGTCGGATGTTTGCCTCGCCCGACCACGTTCACATGGCTTAGGGTTCGCGGTGATAACGTCTCCGCGCGCATAGCTGCTCCGTTGACCCCTCCCCTATACTGGCAACGACCGGTGATAGGGGAGGGTATTTTCATGGGTGACGCATAGCCAAAGAAGCCAGCCGATGCGTGAGAGCAGCCCTTCAGCGAGCAACGGCAACTCGCGCTATGTGCACACATCATGCATCGGAATGCGCCAGGTGCCGAGCGCGGCGGACGCAAACGCCCAGTTGACCGGATGAGACCCACTCGCGCTGACCTAGTGTAGGTGGCCAAGGAGCAATAGGCAGCGGCGGGGCAAGTATGCCAGAGTACACTCTTACCGGCAGTCGTGAGCAGACCATGGGAGCCTGTGGTTGTGATGCCAATCCTGTCCGATGCCCGGCGTATAGACCACAAGCGCCAACTTCGGCGCCTCGCGCTTCCTTTGATCATCGCAACTATCTGGGTGATGTGGCTCATCGCGGTGGCATACTCGGCTTTGCTGGTCACGGGCCATCCTTACGATTTTGAGGTGTATTACGCCGCCGCCGAGAGCTTGCGCTTCACCCATGGAGCCAATATCTACTCGACTGACATCCTGCAGCAGACAGCATATCTCCATGGAAATTGCATGCCGTTCCCCAGCATGGGATATGTCTACCCCCCTTGCTGGCGATGCTGGTGATACCGCTTACTCTGGTCCCTTGCGCGACCGCATCGATCCTTTGGCTACTCATCAACGCCGCGCTTTGGGCGATCTCGACGGCACTGCTGGCAGATATTGTCAGTATGCGCTGGCCAGCGCATCGTTCCAGTGCGGTCGCCCTGGCGTCGCTGGTATCGCTGGGCTTTTGGCCCGCCTTTGAGGGATTATTCCTGGGGCAAGCCCACCTAGTGATCCTATTTTCGTTGACTTCTGCGCTGTGGCTGGCTGAACGTCGACATCCCGGCTGGGCCGGATCCGCGCTCGCATTCGGAGCCGCCGTCAAGTACTTCCCGGTGGCGGTCATCATCTATGCCCTCGCGCGCGGCCGTTTCCGCCTCGTCGCAGGCGCGGCCATCGCTGGCCTCGGCCTCGTCGCCGCGATGCTGGCGTCACCGGGCCAGGCATGCTCCTGCAGAGCCCCGCGGCGGCGCCGCCGTGGGGCAGGCGATACCTGGAGGCTTGGACGTGTCCCTTTTCGTGGCCCTGCCGGCGGGTGGAGGCGTGATAGCCGGTTTGATTGGACTGGCATTCCTCGTGGTCGTGCTACGATGCCCCGGCGACGAACTGCTGGGGGGCTCGTGGGCGATCGGCACTTTCCTGCTCGTCTCGCCATTAGTCTGGTCGTTCTATCTGGTGTGGTTGACGCCCGCCTATTGCGCTTGCTTCGCGGCACTTGGGCCGCCGACGACGAGCGGTTGGCGTAAGCGTGCCGCCTGGATACTCCTTACCGCGTTGTACGTCGTGACCGCATTCCCTATCTCGCCCCAACTTCGCCCATTCGGTGTCCTTGGGTTTTGGGTCGTCACTGGCGCGCTGTACTGGCACAGCACGCGGGTTGATCAAACCGTTGCGACATTGGCGGAATCGCCCGAGACGCGTGCGATAGCGATCATGACGTGATCGCCGTCTGTTCGACGGTGAGATACAAGGCGAAGAGATGGCCTTCCCGAGCTTGGCTTTAGGACCCGTCGTGTCCGTGCGGTCTCCCGATGAAGTGAGCATCGCGCGCTTTTCCGCCTGCCTGCGCCACCTTCACCCAGCGCTGCTTCAACTCGCGCTGAGGCAGCGTGCTCACCGCAGGCTCGCATACAAGCCCGTTCGTAAGCCAAGCTTGCGGTTGTGCATGAATATTGCTGTAGGGTGACTCATACGCCTTGCCGTCAGCGGAGTGTGGATGTCCCTGTCGCACCGCAGAGAAGGATACCCAGTTTTTGAGCGGAACGAGGGCGACAACGTGGGAGAGCGGGCCAGCCACCGCGCACGGACATCCTCTCCCAAAGTGGCCAATGACCAGGTCGAAAGAGTACATGCTACCATGACCGACGTCTCGCAGATTGAGAGTGCGCTGCACGCATCCCATGAGGGCAGCGCTGGCGCCGCCGAACAGGCCGATCCCTACGCCTTGCAAGGCTCGGCCAGCACCAGCGTCGAGAAGATTACCCTCAAGCACGGCGATGCCTTCCTCGTCGCCGATGCGCGCGGGGATCTCCCCGAGTCCGAGCAAGAAACCGGGCTTTACTGGCGCGGCACGCGCTTCCTGCGCACCTGCGACATCTTCCTCACCGGCCAGCCGCTGATCCCGCTCTCGCACTCCATCTCGGACGAAGAAGGCGCCTGCCAGATCGACCTCACCAACCCGTATCTGCGGCAGGCTGGCGAGTCGGTCTATCAGGGGACGGTGCACGTCCGCCGCATGCTCGATCTGCGCAACAACGTCTTGACCCAGCGCATCCTGCTCACCAGCTACCACTCCACGCCGATCGCGCTCAAGCTCGGCGTCAAGGTGAGCGCCGACTTCCGCGACATCTTCGAGGTGCGCGGCCTGGAGCGCGACCGTCGCGGTACGCTGCATACCCCGTACATGGCCCGCGAGGGCGTCACCCTCACGTATGACGGACTCGACAATGTCCGTCGGGTCACCACGCTGACGCTCGCACCCCAGGCCACCCTCGCCGTCCCGCAGGGCCTCTTCTGGGATCTCACGCTCACGCCGGGCGCCTCCACCGAGGTGCGCCTCGTCATCACCTTGCGCACCGAGAACGACGACCCTATCGAATTTGAAGGCGCCGTCAATGGCGCGGATAGCCTGCCGCGCGGCGCGGCGCTGCCCGTCGTCGCCTCGAACAACGTCTTCTTCAACCGCATGCTCGTGCGTGGCATGCACGACCTCGAGATGATGTGCGCCCGCACGCGTTACGGCCTCTACCCCTACGGCGGCATCCCGTGGTACGTCTGCCCGTTTGGCCGCGACGCGCTAATCACTAGTATGGAGTTCATGCCCTGGTTCCCGCAGATCGCTCGGGGCACGCTCGCTTTCCTCGCCGCGCATCAGGGGACCAAGGTCGACGACTTCACCGAGGAGGAGCCGGGGCGCATCCTCCACGAATACCGCACCGGCGAGATGGCGAACCTCCGTGAGATCCCCTTCATCCCCTACTACGGCAGCGTCGACGCCACGCCGCTCTTTCTCATCACCCTGGAGCAGTACATCCGCTGGAGCAATGATCTGCCCTTCCTCCAGCGCCACTGGTCGCACGCCCAGGCCGCCGCGCGCTGGATGTTGGACTACGGCGACGAGGACGGCGACGGCTTCCTCGAATACGCCAAGCTCTCGGATAAGGGCCTCGTCAACCAGGGCTGGAAGGACTCGTGGGACGCCGTGATGCACGCCGACGGCTCGCTCGCCCGCGCGCCGATCGCCCTCTGCGAGGTGCAGGCCTACGCCTACGCCGCCTTCCGCGCAATGGACTACCTCGCCCGTCGCCTGGGCCAGCCGGAGGAGGCCGAGCTATGGGCCGCCGAGGCCGAGTTGATGCAGACGCGCTTCCTCGAACGCTTCTGGTGGCCGGACGAGCAGTGTTTCTACCTCGCGCTCGACGGCGACAAGCGCCCCTGCGAGGTCGTCACCTCCAACGCAGGCCAGTGCCTCTGGACCGGCATCGTCCCCGACGAGATGGCCGAGAGTGTCATTTCGCGGCTGCTGCGCCCCGACATGTACAACCAATGGGGTATTCGTACGCTCTCCGACCGGGCGGCGCGCTACAACCCGATGAGCTATCACAACGGCTCCGTCTGGCCGCACGACACCGCCTTGGTGGGCGCCGGCTTCGCCCGCTATGGCCACAACGCCGAGGCCGGCGAGCTGCTGGGCCACCTCTTCGGCGTCAGCCTCTACTACGGCGGCTCGCGCCTGCCGGAGCTGTTCTGCGGCTTCAGTCGCGTCGCCGGCCACGGCCCTACGCGCTACCCGGTCGCCTGCGCGCCGCAATCGTGGGCCGCGGGTGCACCTTTCCTGCTGCTCGGCTCCGTGCTGGGGCTTGAGCCGGAGGCCGACCGCCAGCGCCTCAACCTGCGCGTGCCAACCCTCCCCGCATGGATGGATGCGCTCGACCTGCGCCATCTGCGCCTCGGCGGCGAGGAGCTGCAACTGCGCTTCGAGCGCTCCGTCCATGGCACTAGCGTGATCCTCACCAGCGCCTCCGAGGTCGAGGTCCGCGTCGCCTCGCGCTAGCGTTACCGCGCGGTCCAGCGCCACATCCTCACAGCAACCTCACCAGGATCATTCGATGATATCCCCTTGATCGATCCCTCCTGAAGCCGCGCTGGTGGCCTTCGTGGTGGAGCACCCATAGGCGCGGTTTCAACCGCCGGCCAGATCGCGACGGTCGAAAGTCGAATGATCTTGGCCCCTCCTCACCGCCCTCCTTGACAGCCGCCACGCCATCGGGTAGAGTTTTCAATACCGACTGGATGGTATGGTAACCATCGCGTGCACGAGGCCAGTGCCGCAGGTGGACGTCCTCTCCGAAAGGCGTGGATCCACGGCACATTTCCGAACGAACTGGTCGGTATGCAAACGTGGCGCCGAGCATCCCCTGGGTGCCCAGGCGCAGGCAACGGGAGGGGGAAACATGACCAGCACAGCGGTGCCGTCGAGCGCCATGCGCACGACGGCGTCGACGATGATCGAAACGCATGGCCTCGCCAAGACCTACCAATCGGGCCGCAAGGCCGTCCAGGCCGTGCGCGGCGTCGATCTGGCGGTGCGCGCCGGCGAGATCTTCGGCTTTCTCGGCCCCAACGGCGCCGGCAAGACGACGACGATGCGCATGCTCACCACGCTCTTGCCGCCCAGTGGCGGGCAGGCCACCGTCGCCGGCTACGACCTGCGCCGCGAGCCGCGCAGCGTCCGCAGCCGCATTGGCTACGTCAGCCAGCAGGGCGGCGCCGAGCCCTATGAAACAGGCCGCGAGAACCTCGTCATGCAGGGCCGCGTCTACGGCATGAGCAAGTCCGATGCGCTGTGCCGCGCGAGCGAGCTGGTCGACACGCTGGAGATGCCGACCTTCGTCGATCGCCTCGTCAAGACGTACTCCGGCGGGCAGCGGCGCCGCCTCGACGTGGCGCTGGGCATCATGCACCGGCCCCAGCTGCTCTTCCTCGACGAGCCCACCACCGGCCTCGATCCGCAGAGCCGCGCGCGCATCTGGGAGGAGGTTCGCCGCTTGCATGAGGGCGGCATGACCATCTTCCTCACCACGCACTACATGGACGAAGCCGACGGCCTCTGCGACCGCCTGGCGATCATCGACAACGGCGCCATCGTCAGCCTCGACACGCCAGACGCCCTCAAGCGCCAGATCGCCGGCGACATCATCTCCCTCGGCCTCGATGCCGCGGATGCCGAGCGCGTCGCCGCCGCGATGCGCGCGCAGTCGTTCCTACGCGAGCTTGACCCGACGGAGCAGGGCTTGCGGCTCTATGTGGATCGCGGCGAAGTGGTGCTGCCAGACGTACTGCGCCTGCTCGACCAGCAGCGCATCCCCGTCCGCACCGTCACCCTCGCGCGCCCGACCCTCGAAGACGTCTTCCTGCGCCAGACGGGCCGCTCCCTCCGCGAAGCCGCCTGACTTCGAAGGCCGTCGCATCTCGCCGCACGAACCCAACTACCACCGTCCATGCGAATCGTGCCCCCACGGCCCCTTCCTCGCGGGGGAAGGGGTAGGGGTAGGTAAGTCCAGGAGCCACCACATGTCCAATGTCTTCCGCGACACCTGGCTGATGTTCACCTCGCAGTTCCGCGTCACCCGCCGCAACTACGTCTGGGTCGTCATCGGCCTCTTCCAGCCGATCTGCTACATCCTCCTCTTCGCCCCGCTCCTCAAGAACCTCGCCGGGTCGCCGGGCTTCCCGCCGGGCAACCCCTACAACACCTTCACGCCGGGCCTGATGATCCTGATGGCGATCTTCGGCGCGGGCTTCGCCGGATTCAACCTGATCGCGCGACTGCTCTCCGGCGTCATCGAGCGGCTCCGCGTCACCACCATCAGCCGGCTGGCCCTCGTCCTCGGCGTGCTGATGATGGACCTCCTCACCATCCTCGTGCAGACCTCGCTGCTCGTCGGCGTCGGCGCGCTGCTCGGCTTCCGGCCCAACGTCGGCGGCGTGCTGCTCCTGCTGGCACTGGTGCTGCTCGGCAGCGTGATGATGGCCTCGTGCTCCTATTCGATCGCCCTCCTCGTCAAGGATCAGGGCGCGCTCGCCGCCGTCGTCAACACCGTCGCCCTGCCGCTGCTGCTGCTCTCCGGCATCATGCTGCCGCTCACGCTCGCGCCCGACGTGCTGCAGAACATCGCCAAAGCCAATCCCTTCGCCTACGCGGTCACGGCGGGCCGCGCGCTCGTCGCCGGCAACTACAGCGACGTCACCATCGTGCAGTCCTTCATCAGCATCGGCGTGCTGGCCGTGCTCGCCCTCGTCTGGGCCACGCGCACCATCCGTTCCGCCGCCGCCTGATGATCGCACTATTGGCTTCGCGCATCACCGATAACCTATAGTCGGAAAGTCCTGAAGACGTGAGGAGGAGAGCGGGTCGAGTGCAGGAGAGGCGTCATGGCCGACGATGATGCGCGCCGCGAGCAAGACGCTGCACATGATGATCGCCTCCCCCTCTCGGCCCTGCTCACGCGAGCGCTGGTCGCCTACACCATCGAGCTCGACAACGAGTTTGAGCACCAGATGCCGCATCGCACGGCGGACTATGGCGCAACGCCGGCCGCGCCCTACGCGCCGTGGCTAACCTCCGCGGCGATGTGGTTCACCTGCCTGCGATTCGTCGACGAACACGGCGTCACCGTCCGCGAGTTGGAGCGTCTGGCCCGCACCCGGACGAATCTGGACGGCATGCGGCGCTGGGGCTACATCACCATCACGCCGGACACGACAGGCGCCGCCTCGAAGCAGCCGCGCCCAGACGCCGTACTCCGCGCGACGCCAGCGGGCCTGCGAGCGCGCGAGGTCTGGCAGCCTCTCTTCGGCGTCATCGAGCGGCGTTGGCGCGAACGGCTCGGCGACGAGGCGGTAGACGAGCTGCGTCATGCCCTCTGGGCGGTGGCAAACCAGTTCGACGCCGAGCTGCCCGATTGTCTCCCGATCGTTCGCTACGGCTTGGTCACGCCGGTCCTCGACGGCGAGCCTCGCACACCCGTGGCAGGCGACGCCGACCCCGCGATCACCCTCGCGGCGCTGCTCTCGAAGGTGCTGCTGCGGTTCACGCTCGCCTTCGAACGCGTCTCGCCGGTCTCGTTGCCGATCTGCGCGAACGTCCTGCGGCTCGCCCGCGAGGATGGCGTGCGCGTCCGCGAATCTCCCGCGCCGCTCGGGCGTCTCAAGGGAGGCGATCGCGATGGCGCTGACCTTCCTCCAGCGGCAGGGCTACGCCACCGTCGAAGCGGAGTCGCTGGGCAGCCGCACGAAGGTGCTGCGCCTCACACCAAAGGGCCGGCGTGTCGCAAGCGCCTACTACCCACTCGTCTGGGAGATCGAGGATCGCTGGCAAACTCGCTTCGGCGCGCAGCCCATTGTCCGTTTACGCTCCGCGCTGGAGCGCGTGTCCGGGACCCCCGACGCTGGCTCGCCGCTGATGCACGGCCTGGAGCCATACCCCGACGGCTGGCGTGCGAAGGTCCCGCGATCTGAGGTGCTGCCGCATTACCCAACCGTCCTCCATCGCGGCGGCTTCCCCGACGGCAGTTGACGCGGGACGATGCAGAAGCTGCCGTCGGGGAAGCAACGAGAGCACCCTTGACGGCAATGCATCGGTTTCCCCGACTGCCTACGGCGCCCTGCCGCTTCTCCAGTCTCGGATTCCAGGTGCTTCTCAGGCATCTCAGGCAATTCGACCTTGAGGCCTTAACAGGCTCTAGTCCTACAGCGACACGCACGACATGACAGTCCAACAATTCGAGAGTGGCGCCCACCCCGGCGGTAATTCTGGCACGGATGGCTTGCCGTCAGACCTGATCAGCGTTTACACCGACCGATCTGCGATGGAGCGTCGCTGTAGGACTAGTGCTCCATTCCTCAAGACGGGTATAGATTGTGCGGGGCGGTGGGGCGAGGAGGTGCCCGATGCCCAAATTTCTTGCAGCTCGCCCGCCCGTCGATGCCGCGGAAGAACGCCAGGTGCGCCGCTTGGCCCGGAGTCAGCATGCCCCCGCCGATTGGGTGGTGCATGCCCGCATGATCGCCCGCAGTTGGGATGGGGTGCGCACCCGGATCATCGCTGAGGAACTCGGCTGTCATCCGCAGACGGTGCGCGAGCGCTTCCAGGCCTTCGGCGCGCGCGGGCTCGACGGGCTGGGCATGCAGCCGGGCAGCGGGCGTACGGCACGTCTGAGCGAGGCCGAGCGCAGCGTCCTCATCGCCTTGGCGGCGAGCCCGCCGCCCGGCCGGCTGGTGACCTGGGAGGATGGGACGCTGGCGCCGGCACAGCCGCAGGGCGGCGACACCTCAGAATGGTCGCTCGACACCTTGGCGGCGGCGGCGCAAGCACGAGGTATCCAGATCGGACGCCGCCAGGTGCGCCGCATCCTGCGCCAGGAAGGCGTCCGCTGGCGGCGTCCGCGCTCCTGGGCGCCGCGCAGCGCCAAGGGAGCTAAGGACTTCGCCCCAAAAGGACGGCAGTCGTCGCCTGCTACACCGACCCGCCGGCAGGCGCGACGACCCTCTGTCTCGACGAACTGGGGCCGGTGATCCCGCGCAGCTTCCCACCCGCCCCCGGCTGGTCCGTTGACGGCCACCGCCGCAAGGCGCTGCTCGACTATGGGCGCGGCCCCGAGAAGGTCTGGGTCTACGGGGCGTTGCGAGTGCGTGACGGCCAGGAGCGGACCTTCACGGCGCCTTCGCGCAACACGGCCGGCTATCTCACGCTCCTGACGCTGCTGGACGCGGCCAATCCCGACGGCGACCTCAACCTGGTCAGCGACAACCTCTCCAGCCACACGAGCGGCCCCATCCAGCAATGGCTGCTACAGCATCCGCGCGTGCACCCTGTCCCCATCCCGACGGGGGCCTGCTGGCTCAATCTGCAGGAAGGCTGGTGGCGGCTTTTCCGTCGCGAGGCGCTCGCTGGCCAGTCCTTCGCCGATGCCAAGGAGATCGATCTGGCGACTCGGGTGGCCACCGAGCACCTCAACGCGCGGGCCAAGCCCTGGATCTGGGGCCGCCCGCCGCCCTCACACCGGAAGCTGCGGCGCCGCTTCATCTACTGCCTTTGAGGAACGGAGCACTAGGCGCGGTTTCAACACCGGCACCTCCCCTTAACCTGCCCTTAGCACCGGACGGCGTATAATGGCGAGCGGAGTGGAGCCGCGAACACGTGCGGCGCGGAGAGAGGATCGATGCCATGCCGACCACCGACGACGAGTTGCCGCTGCAGCACTACCTCATGGATATGGACGGCGTCATCGTCCGCGGCACCGAGCGCGTTCCCGGCGCGGACGCCTTCCTCGCGCGGCTCCAGGCCAAGGGCATCCCGTTCCTCGTCCTCACCAACAACTCGCTCTATACCGCGCGTGACCTGCAAGCCCGCCTCACCCGCATGGGCCTCAACGTCCCCACCGAGGCGATCTTCACCTCCGCGCTGGCGACCGCGCAATTTCTCCATCGTCAGATGCCCGGTGGCAGCGCCTTCGTCATCGGTGAGGCGGGCCTCACCACCGCGCTCCACGACGTCGACTACATCCTCACCGAGCAGGACCCCGACTACGTCGTCCTCGGCGAGACGCCCACCCTCAGCTTCGCGCGTATCACCCAGGCGATCCGCCTCGTCAACGCCGGCGCCCGCTTCGTCGCCACCAACCCCGACGTCGTCGGCCCGACGGAGCACGGCATCATCCCGGCCACCGGCGCCGTCGCCGCCATGATCGCCGAGGCGACGGGCGTGCAGCCGTACTTCGTCGGCAAACCGAACCCGCTGATGATGCGCGCCGCCCTCAACCAGCTCGGCGCCCACTCCGAGACCTCCGTCATGATCGGCGACCGCATGGACACCGACATCATCTCCGGCACCGAGGCCGGCATGCGCACCATCCTCGTCCTCAGCGGCGTCACCCGGCGCGAGCAGGTCGATCGCTTCCCCTACCGCCCCAGCCGCATCGTCGACTCCGTCGCCGACATTGAGCCGTGAGACGTCACGCGTGTCCGCACAGGCCCCCTCGCCCCGCAGGACGAGAGGGCCTGGGGTGCGGAGCCCTCACGTCGGCGCAAAGAACGTCCCCACGCCCAAAATCAGGTAGAACGCGCAGAGCAGCACGCCCTCCAGCCAGGTCGATTCGCCGTCGAGGCTGATCAGCGCGTAGAGCCCCGCCACCAGGCCGAAGATCGCTATCTCCAGCAGCGTAAAGTTCAGATCGAGCGGCGTGCCCATCACCGCGCCCGCCAGCACCAGCACCGGCGTCGCCAGCAGCGCGATCTGGATCGACGACCCCGCCGTGATCGCCATCGTGATCTCCATATGATCGTGGTTGGCGGCGGTGATCGCCGTGAAGTGCTCCGCCGCGTTGCCCACGATCGGCAGCACGATCAGGCCGACGAAGAACGGACTCAACCCCACCTGGTCGCCCAGCGGCTCGATGGTCCCCACCAGCGCCTCCGAGACGAACGCCGTCACCACCGTCACCACGGCCAGCAGGCCGAGCGGCAGCCAGATGTTCGTATGCCAGAGGTGCGCAAGGCTCGCGCCGCGTCCACCCGTCTTCGCGGACCTGGCCCGTCGCGCGGGCGACTCCTCGCGCTGTTCGGCCGCCGACTCTCCCAATCCGGGCCGCATGACGCTCCCCGGCGAGGCGTGCACGCCAAACACCGAGTAGGCGATATAGGCCACGTAGCAGAACAGCAGGATCACCGCGACGCCGATGCTCAGGCGGTGGAAGGCGGCCCCGCCGATGACGCCCTGGCCGGGACGCGCCCCTTCGCCGACGGTCGCGAGCAGCGATGGGATCGCCATGCCCACCACCACTAGCGCCAGCATCGAGGCGTATTGGCCCGCCGTCCGCGCGTCGAAGAGTTGCCGCCGGTAGCGCCACCCACCGACCACCATCGCCGAGCCGAGCACCAGCAGCGAATTGCCGATGATCGACCCCGCCAGCGAGGCGCGCACCACATCCGGCAGCCCCGCGGCGAGCGCCGTCAGGCCGATGATGATCTCCGCCGCGTTGCCGAAGGTCGCGTTGAGCAGGCCGCCGATCTGCGGGCCGACGCGCTCCGCCAGCGCCTCCGTCGAGACGCCGATCAGCCCGGCCAGCGGGATCAGTCCCAGCGCCGCCATCCCGAAGACGGCCAGCGGACCCGCCCCGGCGGCCCGCAGGATCAGCGCCAGCGGCGCGGCGATCAATAATACATAGAGCCATCGGCTCATGGCGGCGACACTCCCTTTCCTCCGACGCGCGCCCCGTCAATCCCCATGCGACCGCGCGCTCCCTCGCAACTACGCGGCCACGCCGCCACGGTTGCGACCGTTCGCCGTTGCACCGCCCCACGCGATCGTAACCCTACGATACCTGTGGTTGAGACGAATAGGCGAAAGGCAGGCGTGAGATGACGACGGTGATGTCCCGGCAGATCCAGCCGTGAATCCCCTCCGCGCGTCGACCTCGATCCTGTTTGGTGTATTCCGTAACGCCCCCGCAAGCCGGTGCAAGGTTGAGTAATACGCTCGCAATATATTTCGTAGATGTAAACACACGAACATCTTCGCGCGCCGAGCGCCGCGCTGCCTGCGTCTGCGGTGCTCGCGGACTGGGGTGAAACATGACTGGCACGCAGCGATGCAACCCGCGGGCAGGAGGCCGAGGCGGACGCGGCGCGGGGGACGCAGCGCCCCCTTCAATGCTCGCCCACCACGACGGACTGCGGGCCACAGCGGAAGCTCGAAGCTATTAGAGGGCTCGTACACCCACCACGAGAGAAGGCTGGTCGATGGTCACTCCACCTGATCGTCACCACATCACGGCTCCATTGCTGATCGCGGCGCTGGTGATGGTCATCGCTCCGCTGGTCATGCTCGTGCGAGCTCCTGCTGCCCGCGCGGCCAGCAGCGCCCCCGCGCTCGCCGTGCATGACAACCACCTCATTGATACCCACACGGGATTGACCATCGAACTCGAAGGCGTCAGTCGCTCTGGGACGGAGTATGCCTGTGTCCAGGGGATGGGGCATCTTCGATGGCCGATCCAACGCCGCCTCGATCCAGGCAATGACTACCTGGCGTATCAATGCCGTTCGCGTGCCGCTCAATGAGGATTGCTGGCTCGGCATCAATCCAGGGCGAGCCCCGCGTATTCCGGTAGCACCTATCAACAGGCGATCGCCAACTACGTCAGTCTTCTCAACGCCTATGGGCTAGTGGCCATCCTCGACCTGCACTGGAGCGCACCGGGCAAGACGCAGGTTACAGGGCAGCAGCCCATGCCGGATGAAGACCACTCCGTCACCTTCTGGAGTCAAGTGGCGGCTGCCTATAGGGGGAATCGATCTGGCTTCGAGCGCTTCTACGGGCCATCGACTCTTCTGGATGACGTTGTGGGCCGGCGGATACGGGGGCGTCGGTGAGTCGATCACCAGGGAGTCCCAATAGGCGCTAGCCTTGTCGGGCAAGGAGCGCGTGAGCGTGAGCGCATCTTGCCCCAGCGTCACCTCCGTTGCTCCCGCCGGGACCGCGGCGGTATAGGTCGGCGAGACCGAGCCATCGTAGCGGGCCCAGCGGTAGGTTATGCTGTGCCCCGCCGGCACGGGATCCACCTCGACCGAGCCCGTAAACGTGAAGGTCTGCGTGTCGGGGCCGTTGCAGTCGAAGATGTTGCTAGACACGCTGACGCTGCCCGGGCCGAAGTCGCAGTGCATGTTGAACCATATTCGCGGCCCCAAGAGATGATCGGGCGTCAACACTTCGGGCTGGGCCAATGATTGGTCCCATCCCCAAGCGCCGCCGACATCGCCCACATGGTGTCGATGGAGTTCGAGCCGTTATAGCCCTCGCCGGGCAAGAGGTTGATGCTCAGCACCGGCGTCGCCGGGCCGAGATCCGTGATCCAGCGATACGTCGCCGTCCCGCCCGGAGCGCCGGGGGCGACCTCAAAGCCTGTTGACGCGTCGAACTGCACCTGGGCCGAGCAGTATATCGGAGCGGACACGATGGCTCGTTAGCGAGAACGCGCCAGCGCTTTGAAGTTCGCCGGTAACTGATCTGACTGGGTTGGACGATGTCGAGCTCCGTCCACCGCGCAGCACCGTTCACCTGGGTATACGGGATCTGACGAGGGCCCGCAGGCGGGTGCAGTCGGATCCGGTCTGCGTCTCCGATGGGGAGTTGCAGAACGAGCGTACGACGGGGACACCTCGTGTTGGCCATTGACGCTGAAGGGGATGTTCGAAGGGTGATCGCAAAGGTCACATAAAATGAAACGTGCGGTCCACATCCACCCGTAGCGCTGGGGTACGGGCGAGCCCGTGTCAGTTGTCAGTCCTGGAAAGCCACTATCTGTGCCGAAGTCGACCGACGCGGACGGGATGGATTGGACGGTAAATCCAGGCGTTGGTTCCCCAGGCCTAGTGCGGTCGTGCGTGGGGGTGGCATTGCCAGGAGCGAAGAACGTGGGCGTAGGCGGCGCGTCGAGCGGGGTCGGCGTCGGCGTCTGATACTGGAAGAGCGGCACGGTGGCGGTCGGGTCGTCGCTGACGAGACTGTGCGCGATGGGGCCACCGGTGGCCATCTGTAGCATCACGAAGGCGAACCCGGCGATCACCAGCAGCGAGACGACAATCCCGGCGATACGCCCCAGGCGCGTCCGCAGCGAGCCGATGAATCCACGCATGATGCCGCGCCCCTCCCGATCCCGCCGACGGTGCGCCCGAGCTCTACCGTACGCCCACTGGTGCTAGAACGTCAGCGAGGGACCTGAGTAACGCGACGGTGGCGGAGAGCGTGCGGCGTAGCGCAGGGCGAGGAGTGCCGCGCGGGCAGCGGGCGGCAAGAGCGGCTGAGGTCGAGGGAGCAGAGGGCGGAGCAGGGACAGTGGTGGGCAGCCGAGACAGCACACGCCACAGGGGGTCGGTTCACGCGAAAGTCGGGCTATTTCTGGGGTGCAGCGGCGCTGCGCAGCCGGAACACCGCTCGTATGTGACAAATGAGCGCACACAGTATAGGACCAGGGAACTGGGGAAAGCAAGGGGACGGCGGGGTGAGAGTAGGGTGCGTTCTGCAGACACACCCCTACCTCACCAACCTGCCGACGCCGAATGGGCCCGGCTGGAGCCGTGTTGCCAGCCGCCCGGACTGGGCACCCACGACACCACCGTCTACGCACCATCGTGAACGCGTTGCTCGACGTGCTGCGCACCGGCAGCGCCTGGCGCTTGCTGCCGCCCGACTGGCCGCCCTGGCACAGGGTCTCCTAGTACCTGCGGAAATGGCGGCGGGACGGCACGCTGGAGCGGATCCAGCACGACCCTGCGCGAAGCGGTCCGCAGCGCGTTGGGCCGGGATCCGCAGCCGAGCGCCGGCAGCGTCGACCGTCAATCGGTGAAGACGACCAGCGTGGGCGGGGCCCGCGGCGTACGACGGCGCCAAGCAACTGGTCGGCCGCAAACGACACAGCCTGGTCGATACCGAAGGCCTCCTCCTCGCGGTCGCGGTCCATCCGGCCAACGTGATGGACCGCGATGGGATCCAGCGGGTGCTCGATGAGCGGTGCGCGCTCGGCTGCCCCGCATGCGGCATCGGTGGCTGGATACGGGCGACAACGGGCGCGGCAAGGGCGGCGACTGGGTCGAGACGGCCGTTGGCTGGACCGTGCAGGTGCTGCGGGCGACGCAGCGCTTCAAGCGCTTTGGGTGCCCAACGACCTCCCCAAGGACCAGATCGACTGGTCGCAGTATCTGCCGAGCACCAGGATTCCAGGTGCTCCCGCGCCGCAGGGTGGTCGAGCGCACCTTCGCCTGGTTGCTGTGCAACCGGCGCCTCAGTCGGGACGACGAGCGGCTCTGCGCCACCAGCGAGACCGTGGATCTCCCTCGCGATGCTCCGGCTCATGCTTCGCAGGCTGGTCCGTATCTAGACGTTCCCAAACGGCCTATCATACCCCCCCATCCTCTCCCTCAAAAACTCGTGTCCGCGCCTGACCGCCAATGTCCTGAAATGACCGTATCCGGCCCCACCGCTCCCCCAGCCGAATGTGCGATACTGATAAGAACATATGTTTAATCTCGCCACATCCCCCTCACCCCGAAAGCTGTCTCCCGTGCCTGCCAATTCACCATTCTCCGGCGTGGAGGTGCCCGCCTTCAGGCGTGGGTCAGCGCTGTCTTCGGTCCTACTCCATTGACAATTGATGTCAATGGAACTACGCTTGTTCTATGAAACAGACCCTGCTCGTCAAACTGGCTCCGACGCCTGAACAGCATGCGGCGCTTCTGCGGACGCTGGAGGCGTCTTCAACGCTGCCTGCAACGCGATTGCGGTGGTGGCTTTTGCCGAGCGTTGCGCCAACAAGATTGAACTGCAACGGCTGGTCTACTACGACATCCGCGAGCGGTTCGGCTTGTCGTCGCAGATGACCATTCGCGCCATCAGCAAGGTGAGCGAAGCGTACAAGCGGGACAAGCACGATTCAGCCACGCTTCCGCCCGCATGGCGCGATGGTCTACGACCAGCGCATCTGCTCGCTTCCCCGGCGCCGGATCGCGCCTCGCTCTTGACGCTGGATGGCCGGGTGGAAGTCCCCTTCCGTTTCGGGGCGTATGCGAGGGGATGCTGCAACGCACGCGCGGGCAGGCAGATTTGCTCTACCGCAACGGACACCTTCTTCCTCGCGATTACCGTCGACGCGCCTGAACCAACGCCCGACGCGATGACCGATGACTTTGTGGGCGTGGACTTGGGCATCATCAAGTTGGCGACCACCAGCGGACGGCGAGTTCCTGAACCACTCGACCGGTCCCAAAGCACGCCCATGTGAATCAGGTACGCGCCCGCTACTAGCCGTTTTCGCGCAGAAGCTCCAGAAGAAGGGCACAAAACGCGCCAAGCGGCTGCTCAGGAAGCGGAGTGGGCGCGAGAAACGGTTTGCCAAGGATGTCAACCATTGTCTGTCGAAGGCGATGGTGCAGCGGCGAAAGGCACAGGGCGCGGAATAGCGCTGGAAGACCTGCACGCACATCCGCAGCCGAGTCAACGGTTCCAAGCGCCAGCGGAGAGTGCTGCACGGCTGGAGCTTCTCCCAACTCCGGGCCTTCATCGCCTACAAGGCGGCATTGGCAGGTGTGCGCGTGGTCTCCGTCAACCCGGCCGTATACCGGCCAGCGCATGCAGCGTCTGCCCCGTCCTGCGGCTTCTCCGCCCACGCTGACGTGAACGCGGCGGTGAACATCCTCGGTGCTCGCAGCCGGGCCGCAGTCAATCGGCCAGACGCGGCGGCCCTCGCGGGCTAGCTGCAAGCCCCCGGCTTTCGCCGGGGGGTCACTCGTAGTACTCTATGTACAGCATGACCCATGGGCGGCGAGTGGCCGCGGTGGATGGGGATGGGCGTCGCGCCCAACAGTTGGAGAACGGCATGATCATCATCTGGCTCGCACTGCTCGGCGCCACCATCGTCGTCGCGCTCATGGTCGGGCTTACCTACGCCCTCGCACGGGGCAAGCCGCCCGCCACGCGCACCCTCGCCCTCTGGGCCCTGCGCCTCTGGGTCGTCAACGTCATCGTCGATCTGCTCCTGCTCTACTTCACCATGCCCGCCCTCACCGGCCCCTACTGGGGCGGCCAATGGCTGCTCTGGCCGCTGCTGCTCACCGGCATCGTCGCCATCTTCGGCGGCAGCCTCGCCAACATCCGCAGCTCCCTCGACACCTTCACCGAATCCCTCAACGACGGCACGCCACCCTTCCAGTTCGGCCAGTTTGGCCGGGGACCCCAAGGCAGGCGTCGCGGTCCCGTCGTCTCCGATCGCGCGCCGGGGGGTGCACCGCCGAGCGGCGCCACCGCAGGCGGCGTCGCCATCGCGCTCGTCTTCGTCGTCGCCATCGTCCTCAACGGCCTCATCAGCATCTCTACTACCTGGTTCGATCCCAACGCCAAGGCGCTCGCCGCCATCCCCAACATCGTCACCGCGCCCGCCTCCGCCGCCTTGCCGCAGACCAACGTCAACCACATCGTCCTCGTCTCGCGCGGCGTCGCCTCCTACCTCGGCCAGCAGGTGCTCGCCCAGAACGGCCAGAACCTCGGCTCCAACTACCACACCGACCTTGCCGAATACACGCTGCAATCCGTCAAGGGCCACCTCTACTGGATCGCCCCCCTCGTCTACAACAACGCCTGGGCCAACATCGGCAACTGGCAGAGCCCTGGCTTCGTCGCCGTCGATGCCGAGGACCCCAACGCCACGCCCGACCTCCACGTCGGCCTGCACATGCTCTACATCCCCGACGCCCTCTTCAACCAAGAGATCCTGCGCCACGTCTACCTCAGCGGCTACACCAACGGCGACCTCGTCGACCCGACGATGGAGGTAGACGACTCCTGGCGCCCCTACTTCACCATCTCGCTCATGCGCCCCACCCGCGGCTTCACCGGCGAGACCGTCCAGCAGGTCCTGCTCGTCGACACCCAGACCGGCGCCATCCAGTCCTTCGCGCCGTCCAAGGTCCCCTCGTGGATCGACCGCATCATCCCTGCCGACACCGTCAACGACTACCTCACCTGGTGGGGCAACTATCACAGCGCCCCCTGGTTCAACCCCTCCGGCAAGGGCCAGCAGGTCCCTGCGCTCGACACCAACAACGGCGAGCCTGAGCTCGTCTACAACAACGTCGACCAGCCCGTCTGGCTCGTCCCGATGACCTCAAGCTCCGGCGCCGACAACTCCAGCACCGGCGTCGTCCTCTTCGACACTCACGCCAACAAGGGCACCTTCTATCCGCTCACCGGCCTCGGCATCGGCACCAACGTCACCAACACCTTCCAGCAGAACAAGAACAACATCAAGAACTACAACGTCTCCAACGTCCAACTCTACTCAATCTACGGCGAGCCGACCTGGGTCTGCACCTTCACCACCTCCAGCGACAGCGGCGGCGACATCTTCCAGGCCGTCGGCATGGTCGACGCGCGCCACCTGAGCGGCTCCAACGTCATCCAGGCGGCCACCAAGACCGACGCCTTGGCCCAATACGCCCAGTACCTCGCCAACGAGGGCGTCTCCACTTCGCCGCTGCCGACCGGCCAAAAGACCACCGCCAACGGCACCATCACCAGCATCAGCTCCGCCGTGCAGAGCGGCAACACCGTCTACTACTTCCAGCTCCGGGGGCAGAGCCGCATCTTCACCGCCGAGATCACCCTCAGCCCGCAGCTGCCGCTGGCCCGCGTCGGCGACCAGATCTCCGGCGTCTTCTTCGACACCGGCCAGAACGTCGTCACCCTCACCAGCTTTAGCGACCTCGACCAACGCTTCGCCTCGCCGCCCGCCACGGCGACCCCGGGCGCCACCGCGACCGCCACGCCCTGATCCGCGCCGGCGCGGGATTGATCCCCGCCGGCGCGGGATTGATCCCGCGCCGCCACACCGAGCCGCGCTCGATCGCTCACCCACACGCGTCGGACTTGCGGGCCCGAGACGGGTGGGCCGCTACGCGGCGCTCCCTCGCCTCCACAGGGGTGAGTCGCGGACCTTGCGGACGGGGGCTTGGCAAAGGGGGTGAGGCCCCCGATCCCGCCGCGCATGATCCCGCGCCGTCAAGTGCAGGGCGCTAAATTCGCGTAGTTGTCCAATACTGACAACATTCTTGACACAATTGACAACAACCGCCCGCCTGGCTACACTGATCGGTGAGGGAGATATGTTCGACCAGCAGCCTTGAGCCGACGGAGGCGACCCCATGATGAGCTTCCCCTCGCCAGAAGGGCGTCGCGTCGCCCGCTCGCGCTTCGGCGTCCTCCTGCGCACCTACCGCGAGGGGCGCTCGCTCACCCAGGGCCAGCTCGCCAACGCTACCGGCTACTCCATGGCGCTGATCAGCCGCCTCGAATCCGGCCAGCGCCGTCCCTCGCGCGAGGTCGTCGAGAAGCTCGCCGCCGCGCTCGCCCTCACCGACGACGAGACCCAACAGCTGCTCCGCACCGCCGGACTCTCGGCCGAAGGCTCGCTCGACGACATCACCCACCTCACCGACGCCGTCCTCGCCGCCGACCCGCGCGACATGATCATCCGCGCCCTCGTCCAGAGCGACCTCTCCGTGCAAGCCACCGCCTGGGGCGAGCTTACCGCTGCCTCGCACCGCATGCGCCAGGACGACGTTCGCGGCTCCGTGCCGATCTTCCGTTCTCTGTTGCTGCGGCGCGAGCTCAGCTTCGTGCTGCGCCTCTACGCCGCGCGCAAACTTTGCGAAGCCTACCGCCGCCTCGGCGACCTCAAACGGGCTCGCGGCGCCCTCACGCGTGCAGAGCAGATACTCGACCATCTGAGCCCGCGCCTCAAGGTCGCCGCGCACGAGTCGATCGCGAACGGCGATGCGGCCCGCGAGATGTGGTGCGTGGCCTTTCTACGCGGCAGCCTGGCCGCGCTACATGGCGAGCTCGACGAACTCGGCGGTGAGTACGAGACTGCCCGCTTCCAGTTTCAGACCAGCATCACGCACTACACCACGTTGCGCAAGAGCCTCCCCGAAGGGGATCACCGCGACGCCGCGCAGCTCGGGCTCGTTCGCTCGCTCCTACGCTTGGCCAATATCACCAGCACCTTCGGCGACAATGAGGATGCGATCAGTCTCTGCAAGCGGGCCGCAGAGGAGCTGCAACCCCTGCCGCCCTCGTGGCAACGTGAAGATGCCTCTCGCAAACTCAATGAGGTCGAGGCGTCGGCCCGCGTGCGGACCTCCGACTTCGCCCGCGCGATCGAACTCCACGCAGCCGTGCTGCTTGAGGCGCAGGAGAGTGGCACTCCCTTCGGCGTGCTGCGCAACCTGCTCTTTCTTGGCGACGACTATCGCCGACGCGTGGAGGCCCATCTCGACCCTTTGCGGCGTGACGCCACCACTGGATACCTCGCGCGTAGCGACTCCCAAGTGCTGCGCACCTTGCTAGCGCCGGACCCCGAAGGAGTCCAGCCTGACCGCGATCTCGTCGGGTGGCTCGATCAAGCGGAGGCATACTATCGCCGGGCGGAGGCCGTCTACGAGAAGAGCAAAGCGCCGCTGAATTATGGCCACCTCCTGGTAGGCAAGGGCATCACGGCCCGCTATCGTGGTCACTTCGACGAAGCGGAGACCCTTCTGCTGCAGGCGCTGGAGGCAGAGCTGACCAGCGGACAAAATGCGCGCTTGACGAGTGTCTACACTGCGCTCGGCGACGTGGCCTGGGATCGTGGGGTGCTCCCACAGGCGGTGTACTGGTATAGCCGAGTGCGCAAGGTATTGCAAGAGGACGAGAACGGCCGGTATCCCGCACAAGACAGCCATCTTCGGCGCGTCGATGAATCCCTGCGCGCCGTGCGACAAGAAGCAAGCCCCGACGCCCGTGCCGAGTTCCATGCCGATCTTGCACACGATTGGCACCACGTACGCGGCCGGCTCTATCGCCTCGTCTACGAAGCCATCACCTCCGCGCGGGCGCGCCCGCTGACCGAAGATGCCGCTGATCCCGACTGGATCGCGTTGATGGCAGACGTTCGAGGAGCTGCCAGGGGGCCGCATCCTCGCGCAGAATGCCCTGTCGAACTCCTTGATCGATCGGCTTACCGACGACGTTCCGGAGGCTTCACAGGTGCAGCACCGGCGACGGCGTGAGCGCTTTCTCGCGAATGTGCGCGCGGCCACGGGCGACGCCAAGAATCGTGATCTCTGTTCCCGCCACGAGGTGCAGAATGCCTCGTGGAACGACGACGTACGCCAGTCGCTAACTGCGGTGCGCGGCCTCCTCCGCCAGTTCCCCGAAGGCTATTCGCTGGAGGCCGCCGACTTCCACGTACTGCCACTGGCCTTTATGGTGAAGCAATCTTGCGCGATGATACAGATACCTGGCCCCATGGCGACGCGGGCGCTCCTAGAGCCATCCGGCGCAGCTGACACGCATAGGCGATTTGAGCGCATGGATCGTCGCGATTTGCTCACCCTCGGGCACTGGCAGTATAGCTATCGCTTCGATGACGAGAAGCTCGCCAATCAGCTCCACGAGATCTTCGACGCGCTTGAGCGCATCGCACGGGCCGACGCCAGGAATTCGGCCCGGTCGGAAACGACAGACGAGTGGATCTCCCGCGTCCTTGACTTGCGCGCCGTATCGGTTCTGTCAACACTGTAAGTGCTATATCGCCAGAAATTGACACACTTCGACGAGTGTAATTGCATCTACTTGAGAAATGGTGGCATTGTATGAGCAATCTACGGACTATTGACTGTGAAGTGTGGGTTGTGTTACTGTGATTCATGTGCACTGGAAGTGCGGCAGTGAGACACGGGGCACGAACGGTCGCAATGCGCAACCGATTCGTCCTTGGCCCTCTCAGCGTGAAATGTGAGGCGAAGGGGACCTCTTCCCGTGACCTTGCATGAGCCGTTATCGCGTCCTAGCGGTGCATGTAGGGGCTGCGTAGTGCTAAGGATTCGTCAGCGTCGCCCCGATCAGCGACACCCGGAACTTTGGAATGGCCTGCGACGGTCGAGTGCCGCGCTCTTCAGGAGCCTCCTCCTGCGCGGCATAATCGCACGGCCTACCGACGGAAAAGGACATGCATCAACAACAGCCAGATGCCGGTGACGAACCTGATCCTGAACAACGTGCCCGCGGACCGCGCCCCGCACACCGATCGATGACCTATCGACGCGCGATCAATCGCAACGGCCTCTCCAAGGCCGATGGTTTCCAGGGGCGCCGCGATCCGCTCCTCATCGCCGCCGACTTCGAACGGGTCGTGGCTGATCAGACCGACGAAGCCCACCTTCACGCCTACGCGCGCCGTGTACACATCACGCCGGCCCAAGTGCGCGAACTCCTTGAGACGCTCTTCTGGGGCGACGTCGAGGAAAATGCGACCGACGAACTCAGGGGTATCCACGTCCGCGAGGTCTTCCTGGCCCGCAGCGCGGAGTGCTCATGCGAGGGCAGTTGCTCCGTGCTCGGCGCGGGACTCGATCGCATCGTCGTCAAGCGGCTTCCCCATCAACCGGAGAGCCTCTGCCTGGTCGCGCTCATCGCCGTCACGGCGGAGGTTGAGGCCCGTCGGCCCGCCTTCGGCTGCGTGTTGATCGATCCGCTCGACCACGACGCCCTGCGCGAAGGCTTGTCAAGTGTTGAGATGGTCATTCACCCCGAGCCACCGCGCGACGACAACCTGGCCCGCTATATGGTGATAGCGCGCATGGGAGCGCCGATCTTTGAGGAGGCGGGAGAGTACACCGCCGCACTCACCGTCGATGGGTACGAGATCGCGCGCGTTCCCTTCACCGTCGCCCTCCGCAAGACGATCGGTCAGCACCTCACGATCTCTCAATAGTGTGCCGGCTGCGTGGGCTGCCGTGAAGCCGAGTGGTTCGACTGGTACGGCAGCCTCGCTCCCCGACGCACCCTCAGTCGCGCCGGGCGCCGCGCGTGTTGCGCGGGCGATAGTCCGGCGCCTTGATGGTGACCTGCTGCACCAGGCTGAGGTCCGCGAGCCGCGAGCGCACCCGCTCATCCATCCGCGAGTGGAGCTGATTGTTCGTCGTGATCACCGTTGGCATCCGGTAGTTGTATCGGTAGTTGATGAGTTGGAACAGCTTCTCGGTCGCCCATGCCGTGCCGTTCTCTGCGCCGAGGTCGTCCAGCACGAGCAGCTCGACCTCGCGGATCTTGTCGAAGATCTCGTCGTAGCTCAGCTCGCTGCCGGGCGCGAAGGCGGAGCGCAGGTGATCCAGCAGCTCCGGCACCACCGCGAAGTAGACCGACGACCCAGCGGCCAGCCGCTCGTGCGCGATGGCCGCGGCCAGGTGCGTCTTGCCCGTGCCGTAGCTGCCCATCAGCAGCAGCCACCCCTGTGGATCGTCCGCATAGTCGCGCGCCACGGCGAACGCCTCGCGCAAGCCCGGCGTGCGCGGCTCGAAGCTCTCGAAGGTCTTCTCGGCGAAGGGTCGCAGGCTGAAGAAGCGGTCTAGTTCGGTCTGCCGCCGCTCCTCCTCAAGACGATGCCGCTCCTCCATCTCGCGCTCTTTGCAGACGCAGGGCACTGGCTGGCCGAAGCGCGGATCGCCGAACGGCACGTCCACTCGCAGCCAGCCGGCGCCGCCACAGATCGGGCAGACGTCCTCAGGCGTCGACTGCAACGGACCCAGCGCGCGGTCGCGCTCCGCGCGCGCGCGGCGACCCTCGGCGCCCTCGGCATCCCGCTGCCTGCGCCGCTCGGCCAACACCGCCACGTAGCCCTGCAGGGCATCGCCCAGCGACTGCATGCCGCCCGGCGTCGCGGCCCGCCGTGCGCCGCTGAGCGACAGCGGACCGCGCGGCGCCACCAGCGCACCCGATCGCTCATCCGCCGATCCATCGCGGACGTCCGGAGCCACGCGCGAGCCGGTCTGCTGCTGCCGCATCCGCACACGATTCGTCGGCAGTTCGAGGATACGATCACTATCAAGCGCATCGTCGGCCGGTGACGCGGACCGTTGGCTGCGCACGTCCGCGCGCGGCGGCATTGGCGTCGGGAGCCTCAGGCTCAGGCGCGGCTGGCTTGCCCGTATCCCGCGGTCCCTAGAGGCCGTTTCGGTGAGGGCGCCATTCGCGCGGAGGGCGCTGGCTCGCGCGCGCCGAGTGGCCGCGTCTTCGAGGGAAGCGTGGGGGATGGGCGTCGCACTATGGGCGTGGTCGCCGGGCGACCACGCCGAGCGCCGGTCTGGGTGGACGGCGTCGCAGGTGTGTTTGACGGGAGGGCGGCGTCGCGCGGTCGGCTCTGCTGCTTCGCCAGTCGCGCCAGCGTCTCGCGCATGCGCGGCGTCTCCTTCTCCGTCTTGTCCGATCTATCCATGCGCCTCGTCCCCCTTGCCGTCGCTCTCCCAGCGCTTCAAGATGGCGCGGATGTAGGCCCAGCGGCGCTTGTTCTGCTGCACCGCCAGGCGAAACGCCTCTTCGATCCACTCGGCGGGATAGCGTTCCCCGGCCTCGCGTAGCTCCTCGGCCAGCAGCGGCGGCAACAGCCCCACGTTCTGCTCATAGAGCGCGAAGACATTGGGCCGCTCCACCTCGATGCGCAGATCGTACGCGCCCGCGCCACCCGCGCCAGGCCCCTCAAGCTCCAGCAGTACCTCGGGCGACTCTTCGCCCCGCAACAGCCGCGCCACCGCCTGCCGGCTGCGCTGCGTATTGAAGAAGTACCACGTCACCAACTCGTCGTCCACGCGCACGCGCACGCGCAGCAGCGTCCCGCGGGTCAGCGCCAGCTCCAGCGCGGCGCGCAGCCGTTCGTCTACCGGGCGCGGATCGCCCTGGCGGCGCAGCGCGCGGCGCAACAGCGGATCGGCCAGCAGCTCGCGATCGCTGGCGCAGCGGGGCGTGCCCGCCTTGCGAAAGAGCAGCCAGAAGAGGTGCAGTGTCAGCTTCAGCTCGCCCACGTCCTCGATCTCGGGCGCGAGCGTCGTGAAGAACGACTCCGGCAGTGGCACGTAAGGGTTCTTGCCGGGAGGGAAACCGGGAAATGCTGGCATGTAGGGCCGCCCTCCTGCGTTAGTACTCGTCCGCCGTGCGGAGGTCGAGATCGCGATATCGCGTCTGCGCCGCCTGGAAGTAGAGACTGATCTGCCCGACGGGGCCGTTGCGGTGCTTGGCGACGATGATGTCGGCGATGTTCTTCTTCTCCGTCGTCTCGGGGTTATACACCTCGTCGCGGTAGATGAACATCACCACGTCGGCGTCCTGCTCGATCGAGTTATGGGCCACGATGTCGCCCGCGACGAAATTGTGCAGCCCCTCCACGGTGAGATCGTAGACCTCCTCCTCGCCGTCTGGCACGATGGAGACGATCTCGTCCCAGTACACGTCGCTGTTCACCAGAGTTGACAACTCTGGTGATTCGATAGCGGCAGCCACACGCGCCGCGCGCTCGCGACTCATAGCCGACTTGTAGAGCGTGCTGCCGCAGTATGCAACGCCGATCTGCGACTGGAATGCCCGCTCAGTCACGCCTACAGCGATGCGCGCTGGCTTCACAGTGCTTTCCCAGACTGTCATCGGCAACACGTCGCGATTTGTATTCCCTGACCTACCCTCAAAGTAGTTCTGCATGGCACCGTGATGCAGTGTTTTGCTCTCGCCCAGCGAGCCGACTTCGGCGAGGAATCGGAGTACGTCGGTCCTCCCAGTTACCGAGACATGATACTGGTCGCGCCCCTTCTCGCCCTGGCTATGGCGTGCGAGTCGTGCGTTGATACCAAGGCGAAGCAGCAGCGATTGCACATCGCGGGCGAGCTGCTCGCTACTGGAAGCATAATAGACGTTTGCGTAATGCGCCTTACCCTGACTGAGGTGAATGCAGCCGTCGGTCGCCCATAGGTGACGGAGGAAGCGCGCAATACCCTCAGCCGTCTGTGCAAATACCCGCTCGGGCGCACGCTTCTCGTACGAGCGCAAGCCGCCGATGCCGAGTTCGTCAAACCATGCGGCGATAGGATTGCGCTTGCCATGCGTCAAATGGTCACTGGCGGTGAGATAGACCTGATACCATGCATGCTCCGGCGAGATGCGCGGCTTCACCGTGTCACCAAACACGCTTGTCGCCAGTTGCGCGACGACCTCTGCCAGCCCAGGCTCGCGCGTCGTGTACTGCACGACGTGATGCGGGAGCACGCAACCATCGCCGATGAGATGGCCGAGAAGGGCAAGCTCATCGCTGCTCATCGTCCCCTGTTGCGGCCCTGGGAGCACGCGCGGCAGGGCGAGGCGCGTACCGACGCTCAACTCATCGACCCGCTGCCATCCATGGATGGTCAAGAACTTGTGGTTGCCGGTCGCGCGCACTGAGCGGCCAAGGCGGGTCGTCAAGCGATAGACCGACTTTCGACCTGTGGCGAACGCCCTACTCACGGTTGCGGGTTCGAGCTTCCATGTCTCAGTGTTCAGCGCCAATACGCGGAAATCTGACGTCCCAACTAGTGATGCGATGGGTGCATATGTTCCCTGGTCCGGTAGGTAGATTGGCGTCTCCGCTGACAAACATCCCGACTCACGGAGGTCGCTAAGCTGCGGCTTCTTGTCGGAGCGGCTCTCGACCGCGCGCGAGAGCTGCGAGAGCGCCAGCACGGGCACGTTCAGCTCGCGCGCCAGCCCTTTCAGTCCGCGACTGATCTCGGAGATCTCCTGCTGGCGATTCTCCCCTTTGCCGGGAGCACCGCTACCTTGCATCAACTGCATGTAGTCGACGATGAGCAGATCGAAACCGCGGTCGAGCATCAGCCGCCGTGCCTTGCTGCGCATCTCCACCATCGGGATGCCCGCCGTGTCGTCGATGTAGATGTTGGTCTGCGAGAGCCGCCCGACGGACTCGCTGATGCGCTGCCACTCGTCGTCGTCGATCCAGCCGGTGCGCAGGCGTTGCTGGTCGACCATCGCGTCCATCGAGAGCAGGCGCGAGACCAGCTGCTCCTTGCTCATCTCAAGGCTGAAGATGGCGATGCCGTGGCCGTATTTCAGCGCCGCGTTGTGGGCCAGCGAGAGCGCCATGGCCGTTTTACCGACGCTAGGGCGGGCTGCGAGGATCAGCAGATCGGACTTCTGCAGGCCGCCGGTCATCTTGTCGAGGTCGGTGAAGCCGCTCGCGACGCCGACGATGTCGCCGCGGTGCTCGTGGAGCTGGTCGAGCTTGTCGATGTATTGGCGGAGGATGTCGCCCACGGAGTCGAAGTCCGAGCGACTCGATCGCTGGCTGACGTCGAAGATCAGCTTCTCAGCCTGCTCCATCGCCACGTCGGCGTCCGGCTCATTGTAGGCCACGCCGGCGATCTGTCCCGCCGCGTGGATCAGCCGCCGCAGGATCGCCGTGCGCTCGACGATCCGCGCGTAGTGCAGCGCGTTGCGACTCGTCGGCACCTGATTGGCGAGCGAGCCGACGTAGGATGTGCCGCCGACCTCTTCGAGCTTGCCGCGCCGCCCCAGCTCGTCGCAGAGGGTGATGAAATCCGCCGGACCGCCGGACTCGTAGAGGTCAAGCGACGCCTGGTAGATCGCGCGGTGCGCCTCGCGATAGAAATCGTCCGGCTTGAGGAACTCGGCCACCTGCACGATCGCCTCGGGATCGATCAGCAGGCTGCCCAGCACGCCGGCCTCGGCCTCGACGTTCTGGGGCAAGAGTTTCTCAACGGCCATGACGACGCCCTCCCGCGTGCGGCTATACCCGCTCGTCTCGCCACCCCACGCCGCCCCCTAGAACGCGCTTTCTAGCGCAGTATAGCATCGGGGCGGCCCAATCGGGAAGGGAGAATCCTCGTTCTCCTTTCGAGGGGGTACCAGCTAGAGTACCTGAAGGTGGGCGAGTTGGCAAACGAGGGATATATCCCCAGCGTGTTGATATGTGGATATCTTGCTCGCGTATCTCGGCATTGGCCGGGCCGTATGCGGAGCGGCGGCGGGTCTCCACCTCGCCTCCCGCGATCTCCACCGCCAATCCCCGGCTTTCGCCGCTTATCCACGACTTTCTCCACACCCTTCTCCACACCCTTCTCCACGCCAAACGGGCTAGCTCTAATGCCACCAGCGAGAAGGTGGAAGGAGTGTTGGACGAAGGGCATGGCATCGTGCGGAGATGGCCTTGCCCATCTCGCTCCGTCACTGCGGGTTCCGGAGGTCGACAGACCATGGGTTATGGTCCAGCGGACGCCTGACTCGGTTGTGGATTCGCGATGGCGAGCACCAACGCGATAATTGCTCAGGGCAATGGGAGAGGAAACAACGGGAGGTTGATGGCGATGCAGATGGCGATCGCGATGATCCAACCAGTCCGTTGCACCTTTATGGCTCGAGACAATGCCGCGGGGAGGAGGGCTCTTCACGCGGGCCGCATGATCTGAGTGCTCGTCGACGGACTTCGCGGTCATCGGCCCTGCAAGCGCGAGTTCAACCGCTAGTCACCATGCCTTGAATCATCAGCAGACCACTATCTCTCTGCCAGTCTTGAACATCCCCTTGACAGCTGCTGACCTTATCAGTACTATTTGCTCTATCAAATAAATCTGAACGATCAGAAAGAACAAACCATGGACGGCGCAATACCCGAAAGCTATCCGCTCGAATCTATCGAACAGATGCGCGCGATGGCCGACGACCTGCGCCTTCGCATCCTGCAGTTGCTCGGTCATGCGCCGATGACCGTCACCGAGATCGGCAAGCAGCTCGGCGTGCCGGCCAATAAGACGCATTATCACGTCCGCGAGCTGGAGCGCGTAGGTCTGCTGCGCCTCGTCGAGACCCGCGAGAAGGGCGGCATCCTCGAGAAGTATTACCGCGCCGTCGCCCGCGACTTCACCATTCCTAGCGCTCTTCTGCGCGGAGCGGGGGCGGATGAAGGGCTGGCCATCACCGACGAGATCGCCCAGTCGATCCTGCGCGGGCTGCACCGCGCCGCCCGAATCGCCCTCCAGCAGCCGGACGATGCGCGCGACTCGCTCAGCGTCGGCGGCTCCTTTCTCTGGCTCACCCGCGACGAGTATCGCGAGGTGATGAAAGGCATCGAGGCGCTGCTTGAGCCGTATACGCGCCCGCGCGACGTGCCCGGCACCCGTGAGCACACCTTCTCTTTGATCTCCTACGTCACGCCGCCGGTGGACGAGGAGGCTGAGACGCTTCCAGAGGAGGTCACGTCCTCAGGTAAGGTGCGGCGTCGGGTGATCGTAACCGCCGGCGCGACTGGCTATTCGCGGTCCGACCTGGAGCATGCCGTCGCAGCGGGCGAGCGGATGGACATCCACGCCCTGGGAATAGTCACCTTCGCCGACGATATCCCCGCCGATGTGGTGGAGCGCGCCGTTGGACGCTTTCGCCACCGCGGCAAGCTGTTCGCCTCGCCGGAGGTCCGCGCCGTCCTCGCGCGCAAGGCTGATAGCAAGTAAAGAAGGGAGTCCAAGCGCCCAATCGCTGGCCCAAAAAGACGCGCGAGCCGTTGCAGCGGCCCACGCGCCCGCGCTCACCCTCGACGCCTTTGATGTGAACGTCTCCAGACAACCGAGAGGTAGCAGCATGGATCCTACCACAATCGCCGCTCCCGCGCGTCGGCGCGGCTCCCTGCTGATCAATCGCAACTACGCGCTGCTGTGGGGCGGCCAGATCGTCTCCAATCTCGGCGATTTCGTCTTCGATACCACGCTTATCGTGTGGATCGCCGCTATCCTCGCCAAGGGCCAGCCGTGGGGTCCGCTCGCCGTCAGTGGTATCTTCCTCTCCGCCACTGCGCCGGTGTTGGTCGTCGGCTCCTTCGCGGGTGTCTTCGCCGATCGCTGGGACCGGCGGCGCACGATGTTGATCATGGACGCGACCCGTGCCGCACTGGTGGTGTTGCTGATCGTGTTTGCGGCGGGCATCGTGCCGTTGCCGTTCGTCGCCGGGGGCGTCTTGCCGCTTGAGGCGCGGCTCGCCGCGATCTACGCCGTCGTCTTCCTCGCCTCGACCTGCGCGCAGTTCTTCAACCCATCGCGGCAGGCGATTATCGCCTCCATCGTCGATGAAGAGCACCAGCCACAGGCGAGCAGCCTCGGTCAGATCTCCTTCGCGCTCGCCACCATCGTGGGGCCTCCGCTCGCCGCGCCGCTGCTCTTCGCCTTCGGCGTGCAGTGGGCGCTGCTGATCGATGCCGCCTCCTTTCTCGTCTCGTTCCTCGCCATCTCGGCGATCCGCGTCTCGCGCGAGACGACCGCGCCAGAGGGGCACGAGCGCAGCACCCTGCTCCGCGAATACGGCTCCGGCTTGCGCTTCTTCTTCGGGAATCGCGTGCTGGTGACGATCCTCTTCGCCATCGTCATCACCGGCTTTGGCGCGGGGGCCCTCAACGCGCTGGACGTCTTCTTCTTCACCACCAACCTGCATACGCCCGCCCAATACTACGGTTTCGCGGGGGCAGCCTATGCCGCGGGCACGCTGATCGGCGCGGTGATCGGCGGGCTCTTCGCGCGGCGCCTTGGGCTGACGCGGCTGGTCTGGCTCTCCCTGGTGCTGCTCGGCATCGGCATGGGCGTCTTCTCGCGGCTGACCAGCTTCGCTCCGGCGATTCCGGTGCTGTTCCTCACTGGCATCCCTCAGGCGACGCTCAACATCGCGGTGGGGCCGATCTTCATGCGAGTGACGCCGCGGCACCTGCTGGGGCGCGTCGCCGCCGTGCTGCAGCCGGCGCTGACCGTGGCGATGCTGATCTCGACCGCGCTGGCCGGGTTCCTCGCCAGCAACGTGCTTCACGGGTTCTCGGCGACCGTCGGCAGCGTGACTTTCGGAACGCTGGACACGATCTTCGGCTGCGCGGCGCTACTGGTGCTCCTCGGCGGACTCTACGCCATGCTCAACCTGCACGGCGTCTCGCTGCCTTCGTCACATGCCCATCCCGTTGACGTGCCGGCCGCCGAGACGACTTCAGCAGGGGGGTGATCGCGCTCGTCGGCGGGCGGGTGGCCTGTTCCACTCGGCGCGCCCATCCTCCCGCCGCGTTGCTTCCTGGCTTACGCCGGTCTATACTCACAGGCGAGCGGCTGAGCAGCGACGCGGGCCGGGAGGCGACGAGCGATGGAACCACGCGACGGCTGGGACGACGCGGTGGCGGATGACTTCGCGCTTGAGGTGACGGATCTGCGCAGCGGGCGCGTGCTCGATACGGTCAGGCCGGCGCGGTTGGAGGACGGGGTCTCTCCGGCGGATGAGGACGATGAACTTACCGTTGCTCCGCTCGATGCGGGTGCTGATGTTCGGTCGTGGCGTCGCCGGCGTGATGCGTGGTCACCGCGTGTGCGTGGCGTGCTGGTCATCGGCCTGGCGCTGGTGATCTGCCTCGCCACCCTTTCGCAGCTCTCTGGCGCGAGTGGCGGCCTGGCGACGCTCTTCCAGTCGCCGACGTCCACGGCCGTCGGACCGGTATCAGCCGGCGAGAGCGCCTTCTATTTCCTGGAGGGCGCCCAGTGGGGCAAACTTACCATCGATGGCAGGACGGCGTACCTCCCGCAGGAGGCGTCGCCGGTCACCCTGGCTGTGGGGAGGCACGTCCTTCAGTATCAGGCCGCGCCATTCCCGACGCTGCGCTGCCGGGTGACGGTGCCCGCGGACGCGAAACACGATACCTGTCCCCTCATCACAACCATCCAGTTCGGCGACGAGATGGACGGCACGCGCGTGGTGAACCTGGGGTGTGTTCCTGAGCGGCTGCCCGCCGATGCCGCTGACAAGCTGCTCTTGGCGGTCTCCGCTGCCTTCACGACGGCTGCGACGTCTGCGACGGTCGGTGTCGGAGACCACTACCTTGGTGCGGATGGGGCCGCGGCGGTGGCTCGTGCGCCCCTCCACGCTGCTATCAGCTTCGACGTGAACCTCGATCCTTCGCGGAAGATCTCTGCTGGCGGCGTCATCGACCGGTCCTGTGTCTCCTTCTGCGCGAGTGACGGCTTTGGCGCAGGCTCTTGGAACCTCGAGGCGCATGCCCTGGGGAGATGGAGCTTTGTTCTGCAGGATGGGACGTATGTGTCGTCCTCCGAGACGGCGGTGGACGCCCTGATCAACCTGACGGCGACGTGGGTGAATGATTTCTGGTCAGTCGGCCCGGTGACTGGTGATTCACTGGGCGCCTTCTGCTACGATGCCCTCCTCGGCCCGCCGGGGGGTCCCGCGCCAATCACCGTCGTTGGGAACTCTTCGTCCTCTTTCGCGCAGGCTCCCGATCCGATGAATGGCTGCGTTGAGGTCACCAGTCCGTCCGGCGATATCACCCCGTTCACGGCGGGTCTGCCCGCCGATGCCTCGGTTTTCATCTACCGCTTCGGGGTGATCCTGGCCGGCAACGACTTGGCGCATCAGCAGCAGCCACAGTTCGCGGTCGCGACGGCTCAGGAGCGCATCGCGGCGCTGGAGTGGTTTAATCCGCCCGCGTAGGATCGTGCAAGCCGGTGCGTGTTAGGAGGCGAGGCGGCGCGAGCCGGGCAGGCCGCGCTGGTAGCTGACGTATTCGTCGAGGGCGCGGAGATAGACGTCGTACATGCGCTCTAGCACGTGGATGGGCTGCTTGCGCTGCTCAGCCATGGCGAGGTCGTACCACTTCTTCTCCATGCGGCGCTCGATGCGCTCAAGCTCGCTCATAGGGCGGGGCTGCGGGCGCTGGCTGGAGGTGGATGGTGTCATCTCCATGAGTGGTCTCCTCTCGTGGATGGTGGTTGCCATTTCTGCCGATTTTGCCGTTTTTCACTTCCTGTGAGGTCATTCTGTGCGGGGTGAAGGAAAGCGTTGACACTCTACCCGGATAAATCCGGGAGATTCTCGGGGAACGCTTGTGGCAACCCACTACGTTAGCCCCCGAAGGGCCTGCCCGGCCCCGCAAGACGCTGACTGCATTGCCGGGCGAGTGTTACCTCTGAAAGCAACCCGACTCAAGCGCAGCGCCCCACGTCCAACCTACGTCGATGCTTTTCCCCGCAGGAACGATTTACTGCGGAACCTACAAACACCATTATGTGATTGGTGAGGTGCAAAGTGCCTACAGATACGTTCTCGCGCAAGCGGACAAAAACGGCAATGTGGAGAGGACATTCGCCGCCTGAGCGGTAGCCATCCATCCCCCGCTTGAAAGCAAGGGCTTTCTGGCTGGTCCTCTGTAATTGGAGGTCTCGTGCGGGCGCGAGGTGGAGGGTTGCTCACCCCTGGCAAGCCCCCGCTCGCGGGGGGCGCTGCCCCTCCGGCGGGGAGAGGGGAGACAGCACGATGTTGCCGTTTTTGCCGGGATTTGCGATGCGCGGCGAAGGGCGAGGTTCGCGGGCTGAGGGCCGCGGCGAATCCCGCTGTGGGCGCGGCGGTGGCGGGCGTCGATCTTGCCGTTTCTGACGGATTTTCAGTTTTTCGCGGCTGCCGTTTTTGCCGGCATTTCACGTTATGGCGTACGGATGTTGCCGATTCTGCCGATTTTTGCGTTCCGCGCACCGGGGGCAGAGCAGGCGGGGCAGGCCTCGCCCCTCTAGGGGGGCGGGAGTCGAGCGCGAGGAGGGATGGACGCCACGGGATGCGGGCGGTTGCGTACATGGAGCGGCGCATCCGGCGGGGCGTTGGCGGCCGGCAAGATGATGTTGATCTTGCCGTTTCTGCCGCTTTTCGCGTTTTCGCCGGATGCGCGGTTGCCATGGGATGACCTCTATGGTGCGGGACAGCGGCTATTCGTCGTCGTCGCCGATGGTGTCGGAGTCGTCGGCGGCTCCGGCGGTGGCTGGGGTGGCGGCGCTGCGGATCTGGTTCTCGATGGCCTCGGCGACGTCGGGGTTCTGGCGCAGGTAGTCTTTGGCGTTCTCGCGGCCCTGGCCGAGGCGGATGTCGCCGACGGAGAAGAAGGCGCCGGCCTTCTTGACGATGCCCATCTCGAGGCCGATGTCGAGCAGGCCGCCCTCGCGCGAGATGCCTTCGTTGAACATGATGTCGAACTCGCAGACGCGGAACGGCGGCGCGACCTTGTTCTTGACGACCTTGACTTTGGCGCGGCTGCCCATCGGCTCGGTGCCGACTTTGATGGTGTCGATGCGGCGGATGTCGAGGCGGATGGAGGCGTAGAACTTGAGGGCGCGACCGCCGGAGGTGGTCTCGGGGTTGCCGAACATGACGCCGACTTTTTCGCGGAGCTGGTTGGTGAAGATGACGGTGGTTTTGGAGTTGTTGATGGCGCCGGTGAGCTTGCGCAGCGCCTGGCTCATCAGGCGGGCCTGCAGGCCGACGTGGGCGTCGCCCATCTCGCCTTCGATCTCGGCGCGGGGCACGAGGGCGGCGACGGAGTCGATGACGACGACGTCGATGGCGCCGCTGCGCACGAGCATCTCGACGATCTCAAGGGCCTGCTCGCCGGTGTCCGGCTGCGAGATGAGCAGCTCGTTGACGTTGACGCCGAGGCGCTCAGCGTAGGCGGGATCGAGGGCGTGCTCGGCGTCGACGATGGCGCAGATGCCGCCGCGGCGCTGGGCGTTGGCGATGACGTGGAGGCAGAGGGTGGTCTTGCCAGAGCTTTCGGGGCCGTAGATCTCGGTGATGCGCCCACGCGGGATGCCGCCGACGCCGAGTGCGAGATCGAGGGAGATGGCGCCGGTGGGGATGGATTCGACTTTGACGTGGGCGCGGCTCTCGCCGAGCTTCATGATGGCACCCTTGCCGAAGCGGCGCTCGATCTGGGTGACGGTGAGCTCGAGGGATTTCTCGCGCTCGGAGGCGCTGGCGCCGTAGGCGAGGGTGGTGGCGGTGCTTTCGCGGCTGGCTGGCATGCTTGTCTCCTTTTTCTGCCGCCCTCCGCTGCTGGGGGCCGGCGTGCCGAACTGTGTGGGATGCGCGTGCGGGACGCTACCGCCGCCGGGATGTCGGATTTAGAACACGTGTACCAATTGTACGCCGGTGGGGCGATGACGTCAATAGGATGGGCCGCTGGTATGTGATGGGTCACGTGAGACGTATTCTTGGCGAGTGGCGCGAGAACGGAAGGACCTAGCCCCAACGGGAGGATCGCGGCACTGAAGGGGCCGGCGGCTGAAGCCGCGCCTAGGGCCTGTCGCCGCGAAGCCCGCCTGCGCAGGCTCGGAGCGGAGGGTGGCCGCGGCAGTTCGCCCCCGCAGGTTGGTGCCGTTGCACGTTACGACGCGCCGGTCTTGGTAGTGTCGCTCACGGAGGGGGAAATGGCTAGCAAGCGAGACTTCTACCTCGCGCGATGAGTGGCACGAACGCTGCGGGGCTGGTGTGGCGGCGAGATGGCGCGCGAGGTGAACAGGAGGCGATTGGAGGGACTTGAGTTGTTCATGGTGGGGTGGTCGCGAAGGATAGCGAGGGGTCACTTCTCGGTAGACTGGGCTCCGGCGCAGGGCAGGAGGCGTGCGCCCCGGCATTCATGCCGGGGCGCATCCTTGTCGCGTGGCGGAGGTGGTCACGACGACCCAGGGCGAACTGGTCTGAGACGCCAGCGTGGGCTAGGAGCGGCGGGCGCTGGTGACGACGAAGGTGTCTGGGGTGCGCTGACGGGCGAAGTCGGCGAGCAGGCGCGCGACGCCGGCGGCGGCTTCGTCGAGCAGCATGTGGCCGGCGCCGGGGAGGATCTCGAGGCGGGCGTTGGGCATCTCGCGGGCCATGCGCCTGCCGAGGAGGTCCACCGGGGTGACGGCGTCTTTCTCGCCCCAGATCAGCAGGGTCGGCGTCTCCAGGGTGCGGAGGTAGGAGGAGACGGAGTTCATGTAGAGCGGGATCATGTGGCGGATATGCTGGAAGAACAACTCCGCGCCGACGTGGCTGTTCCATTCATTAACGTAGGCGTCGAGGGTGCTGCCGGCGAGGTACTTGGCGTCGGCGGCGCCTTGGGGCAGCGTCGCGCGGAGGTCCGCGATGAGCTGGTCGGTGGCGGTGTGCTTGGGGGCGTCGGGGTCTTGCCGCTTGGCCATGTCGGGCAGGGGCCAGTTGGGCGCGAAGGCGTAGTCGTAGCCATAGGAGCCGATCAGGACGAGCTTGGCGACGCGCTGGCGGTAGAGCCGCGTCGCGAGCACCTGCGCCACGCCGCCACCGAGGCCGAAGCCGACGAGGATGATCTCGGAGAGGTTCAGCGCCTCGAAGGCATACGAGAGGTTGTCGGCGTGGCCCCAGACGGAGGTGTCTGAGGGCCAGGGATGGTCGGACTGGCCGTAGCCGAGGAGATCGAAGGCGTAGACGGCGCGGCCCGTGGCATCCAGCGCGGGGAGAGCGTCCTGCCAGGTGAAGGCGCCGCCGGGGAGGTCGTGGAGCAACACCACAGCGCCGCGCGGTCCCACGCTCTCGTTGCGGACGATGTAGCTGAGGTTGTAGTGGACGGTGCGGACGGTGCCGCGCGTCGGCGATGAGGACGAGCCGGGGCGAGCGGGCACGGCGGCGGGCGTTGGCGCGGCTGACTGCGTCACGCCAGGCTGCGCGGGAATAGCGGCCGCCCTCGGCAGCGTGGCGTCGATGGGAGCTTCTGTCGTGGGCGGCGTTGGCTGCTGCGCCGGGGTGAGGTCGTCTGGCGTGCCGTCCGTCTTCCGCGGGTCGCTCATCGTGTATCAGCCCTTCGACTCATTCGTCGCAACTTCGCTCAAGGATGACCGGACGGGCGCCACATGTGGCGCCCCTACACCGATGGCCTACCGTCGTCGCCGCGAGTCGCCAGAGGCAGGCGTCGTCGCGAAACAGCGAACGTTAGGCCCTGGCGGCGATGGCGGGGACGTTGAAGTAGGCGGAGTAGCCGGCATAGCGCGCGCTGCCGCCCAGCTCGATCTCGATGGCCATTAACCGATTATACTTCGCGACGCGCTCGGAGCGGGCGGGGGCACCCGTTTTGATCTGCCCGGCGTTGGTCGCCACGACGAGATCGGCGATGGTGGTGTCTTCGGTCTCGCCGGAGCGGTGCGAGATGACGGCACTGTAGCGCGCGCGGGTGGCCGAGTCGATCGAGGCAAGGGTCTCGGTCAGCGTGCCGATCTGGTTCAGTTTGACGAGAATCGAGTTGGCGACGCCCTCGCGGATGCCGCGGGAGAGGCGCTCGACGTTGGTGACGAAGATATCGTCGCCGACGAGCTGCACCTTGTCGCCGATGCGGCGCGTCAACTCGGCCCAGCCCTCCCAGTCGTCTTCGGCGAGGCCGTCTTCGATGGAGATGATGGGGTAGCTGCCGATCCACTGCTCGTAGAGGTCCACCATCTCGACGGAGGTGAGGCTGCGGCCCTCGCGGGCGAGGACGTATTTGCCGTCCGCGTAGAACTCGCTGGCGGCGGGGTCGATGCCGATGCAGACGTCCTGGCCGGGCGTGTAGCCCGCGGCGCCGATGGCGTCTACCAGCAGGTCGAGCGCCTCGCGGTTGGAGCCGAGGGAGGGGGCGAAGCCGCCCTCGTCGCCGACGTTGGTGTTGAGCTTGCGGTCGTGGAGCACCTTCTTCAGCGCGTGGTAGACCTCGGCGCTCCAGCGGACGGCCTCGGCGAAGGTGGGCGCGCCGACGGGCAGCACCATGAACTCCTGAATGTCCGTCGAGTCTTCGGCATGCTTGCCGCCATTGAGGATGTTCATCATGGGGACGGGGAGGGTGCGCGCGGAGACGCCGCCGATGTAGCGGTAGAGCGGCACGTCGAGGCTGGCGGCGGCGGCGCGGGCGATGGCGAGCGAGACGCCGAGGATGGCGTTGGCGCCGAGTTTGCCCTTATTGGGGGTGCCGTCGGCCTGGATCATGATCTGGTCGAGGGCGACCTGATCTTGCGCGTCGAGGCCGGTGAGCGCGTCCTGGATGAGTTCGTTGACGTTGGCGACGGCGGTGAGCACACCTTTGCCGCCGTAGCGCGCCTTGTCGCCGTCGCGCAGCTCCACCGCCTCGTGCGCGCCGGTGGAGGCGCCGGAGGGGACGATGGCCGTGCCGGTGGCGCCGCCCATCAGGCGGACCGTGACCTCGACGGTGGGATTGCCCCGCGAGTCGAGCACCTCGCGCGCCGAGATGTCCTCGATGGTGCTGGTGTCCTCGTCTGGCCGCATGTGGGGCGCCTCCTTCGATCGTGGCTCCGGTCTTCGGCTCTCTGCGCGGCGATCATGCGCACGCGCGGCACGCCCCCAGCGGAGGCGCACCGCGCGGATTATAGAAAGCGGCTGGAACGGCGTCAAGGAGCGGGAGGGGGGATCTCACCCCTGCCAAGCCCCCGCGAGCGGGTGATGGTGGCCAGCGATTGAAATCGCGCCTGCGTTGTTGTCGCTCGCAGGCCAGAAGGCCGGGGCGAATCCTGCTGGGCGCGGATTGTCAAAGCTCTACCTGGGAGCAATCGCAGGTAACCGCGCCTGGGCGGCGGTAGCCGGGGGCGATGGTCGCTCCGCGGGGCGAGGGTGCTGAGGAGCCGAGGGGGAAGTCGACTCCCTGTCATGGTTACTCTTGGGGCCAGCGCGGGTCGTTGGGATCAAAGGCGGGGAGGCCGGGGTTGAGTGGGGGCCACGCCTGTGAGTTGCCCGGCTGACTGTTGGGAGGCAGCGGGGTGAAGCGTTTGAACGGATCGGGGTTGCGCTGGCTGGAGGGTGGCCGCCACTGGAAGGCGTCCGGTTGGCCGAGAGAGCCGAAGGAGTTGGCGGGGCCGTGCGGCGCCTGGTCGCGACGGGTGGGGTCCGTGAGCGGGTGCGGGCGAGGTGCGGTGGGATTCTCGCCGGTCCACGCGGAGGGCGTGCGCGGCTGCTGGCCGGTGCGCGAGGGGGGGCCGGAGGGGCGCAGGCTGCCCCATTGACCGGACTGGCCCGGCTGTGCGCGCGGGTGCTCGCCGGTGCCGCCGGGGCGCTGCGGATCGGAGGGTGGGCGCATACGCGGCGGCTGGCCCGGCAGGTCCTCGCGGCGGAGGGTGCGCTGCTGGCCGGTGGGGGTGCGGGCGCTGGTGTTCTTGCCGATCCAGAGGCTGTCGCTGACGAGCGGCTCGTGGGCGTCGGGGCCGCGGCGCGCGGCGGGACGCTGGCCCGTTTGGTCGGTGCGCGGCGGGGTTGACGGGGCTCTGTTGGTCGTGCGGCCGGCGTCGGATGCGTTGGATGCGTCGGATGCGTTGGATGCGTGATCGAGGGAGCGGGACGGGAGCCAGCGGCGCAGGCGGCGCACGAGGGGTGAGGCGGCGATGCCATCCGGGCGGGTGATGAGGCGCTCGCCGAGGGCGGACTCGACGCCGTCTATGGAGCGGCGCAGCTCGCGGGCGTGGTATTGCATCTCGCGGCCGCCGTCGGTGGCGACGCCATTCTCGGCGACGATGTGGTTGACGAGGGCGGCGAGCTGCTGGCAGACGTCGCGCGCGCGCTCGGCGGCGGTGCCCATGCGCGACGAGACGACCGCCGCTTCGCGGGCCCAGCGCATGGTGGAGATCTGGTCGGGCGCGGCACCGGGCTGCGACATCTCGTTCCAGATGCCGCCGGCCGATTCGCGGAAGGTGGCCTGGCCGTCCTCCATCGTCGCGGCGAGGGAGTCGAGCGTTCGGGTGTGCTCCATCAGTTGGCGGGCGGTGCGACCGTGGGCGTTGGCGCGGGCGATCTGTGCGTGGGCCAAGCGCTCAAGGTCGGCGGCGGCCTCGGCGACGCCATCGAGCCGGTCGTCGATCGTCGCGAGCATGCGTTCGGAACGCGAGCCGATCAGCCAGATGCCGCCGACGATGCAGAGGAAGCAGAGCAGCAGGCCGACGAGCAGCAGCACGACGGCGAACTGGTTGACGGGGGCCAGGACGGCGCTGAGGGGTTGGGCGGCGCCCGTCGCGCCGACGAAGGCGCCGGTGGAGTCGAAGAGGGGCTGGAAGCCGACGACGTAGTCGGCGCCGTGGAGGGTGAGCAGGCCGGAGTAGGGGCGGTGGCAGCCCCGGGAGTCGAAGGCGCCACACTTGCCGACGAGGGAGGTGAAGGCAGCTCCGGTGAGGGGATCGCCGAGCGCGCGGGCCGATCCGCCGGCGGGCAGGTTGGAGGCGATGGCGACGAGCTGCGAGCCTTCGATCTGGTAGATGGCGGCGTAGTCGCCAGTGAGGCCGCGGGCGCGATCGACGATGGTGCTCTCGCCGTTGAGGGTGTAGATGGAGTTGTCGATGCCGATGACGAGGTTGCTGCCGTTGACGCTGAGGCCGGGACCCTGGTCGGCGATGAGCTGGCGGGTGATGGCGGCGTCGTGCAGCGCGTTGGTCTGGGCCTGCGCAGTGGCGTTGACGCGGGAGGCGGTGTAGGTGATGGCGGCCAGGCCGAAGGTGGAGACGACGGCGACGGCGAACAGGAGGGGTAAGAAGCGCTGGCTGCCGCGCAGGCGGCGTAACGCGCGGCGCGGCGCCTGCCGCTGGGGTGTGGCGGCGGTGGCGCGGGTACCCACGGGGGGGACCGCTATCCGACCAGAATCCAGGCGGTGATCTCGCTGTGCCATATGTCGCTCGCCCCACTCTATCGTTGCACTGACGGCCCCATCGAGGGCTCGGATGACGCGATGCTGGTACCGCGCGGGAAGCAGGCTGGCGCAGTCGCGACGGATGCACGAAGCGCGACCGTACAAAACAACATTCACGTTATGTCGTCAACCTTGCGGGGGAAAGGTCCTGGGTGGGGGAAGAGTCTTGCCCCAACGCCGCCTCCCTGCGAGGAGAGGGGGAGGCGGTGGCGTCCGGCGGGACAAGGGAAAGACCATCAGGCCGGGGTATTCACGCTGGGCGCGCGAAGTCGTGACGGGAAAACGCCTAGGGCGCGTTGGCGTGCGTTGGCGTGCGTTGGCGTGCGTTGGAAGAGGGGGCGTGCATGCGGGGGATGTGGTATGATGGGAGTGAGCGAAAAGTCCTGGGCGAGCTGCGTGCGTGAATCTCCCTTGACAGGGCGCGTGGGTGTGTGATATGCTCTACACCTGCGGAGCTTTGCGCGCCCTTCGGACGGTTCGGCGCGCGCCCACGCTGTCGATGCAACTGCTTATCTCGACGTTGCGATGTCGCCGTTGCGCCGCGTGGGTTCTTCCACACTTGGATACCCGGTAGCGAGATACGTTGGCTTCCCCCCAACCACCAATTCGAGACGTTCGATAGACTTTCAGGCCCATTTTCGCGCCCCGCGTGAGGATGGGCCAGTTGGCCGTGTCGTCGTGCTTGTAGGTTGGTCGCCTCTGCGTCTCGTTCCCCCTATCAGGGTCCCGTGGCCGTCCAGCAGCCGCCTACGATGTCAGGAATAGTACACGGAATGGGCGCGATGAACAAGACCTTTTTGACATCCTCGGCTGACGTCCTCTTTTTTCATGATCGCGGCCACCCGCCACGGTGGCATTCCGCGTTGCGCTCCCCGGCGACCACCACTCCTTAGCGTGTCCGTCAGTGCGTCCGTCGCCCGCCACGGTGGTGGGTGAATCCGGAATCGATGGCGCCGTCGCCACGAGCTTCCGTGCGAGCATCGCAGTCCCTGGCAATCGCAGTCCCTGGCACTTGTACGTCGTCCCAATCTCTAGCGCGTCCTGACTTGTCTCCGCACGCCATCTCAATTCGTGCGGGCCGTCGTTCCTCCTGGGTCATCCGAGCAGCGGTGATGTCACCGCCGCGGAGATGCTGGGAGGCAACCATGCCATCGCGGCATGGGCGATCGGCGAGAGGAGAATTTTTCGCATGGCGTTGAGCACCACAGCCGCTTCGCTTCCCGAGCGCGTGAGCTACGCGCGGATCCCCGACATCCGCGCGATGCCGAGCCTGATCCAGGTGCAGCTCGACTCGTTCCAGTGGTTCAAGATGGAGGGACTGCGCGATCTCTTTGCCGAAATCTCTCCCATCGAGGATTTCACTAGCAAGAACCTGAAGCTCGAATTTATCGTCCCCGATGACCCTTTCGGCGAACCGAAATATACCGAGGATCAGTGCCGCGAGCGCGACGCGACCTATGCGTCTCCGCTCTACGTCAAGGCGCGTCTCACGTATAAGGAGACGGGCGAGATCCAGGAAAAAGACATTTTCATGGGCGACTTCCCGCTGATGACGAGCGAGGGCACGTTCATTATTAACGGCGCCGAGCGCGTGGTCGTGAGCCAGCTCGTGCGCTCGCCTGGCGTCTACTACACCTCCGAGGACGATCCGGCGACCGGGCGACATCTCTTCGCCGCCAAGCTGATCCCGAACCGCGGCGCGTGGCTGGAGTTCGAGACGAATAATAAGAATCTGCTCTCGGTCAAGATCGACCGCAAGCGCAAGATTCCTATCACGACGCTGCTGCGCGCGATGGGCGGCATCGGCGACCGCGACCCCGGCAAGAGCGAGCATACGCCCGACCTGCGCACCGACGAGGGCATCTTGAAGGCCTTCGCGGGGACGGGCCAGAACGGCGAGGAGGTCAGCAAGTTCCTGCTGACGACGCTGGAGAAGGACCCGATCAAGACGCCGGAGGAGGCGCTGCTCGAGGTCTATCGCAAGCTGCGCCCGGGTGACCCGGCGACGCTGGAGAACGCCCGCACGCTGGTCTTCAACCTCTTCTATCACACGCGGCGCTACGACCTCGGCAGCGTCGGTCGCTATAAGATCAACCGCAAGCTCGATCTGGCGATCCCGCAGACGATCCGGACGCTGACGCAGGACGACGCGATCGCCATCCTGCGGCGCATGGTCGATCTCGACGAGGGGCGCGGCAAGAAGGACGACATCGACCACCTCGGCAACCGCCGCGTGCGCAGCGTGGGTGAGTTGATCCAGACGCAGTTCCGCGTCGGCCTGCTCCGCATGGAGCGCGTCGTCAAGGAGCGCATGGCGATCATTCAGGACCCGTCGCAGGCGTCGCCGAATCAGCTCATCAACATCCGCCCGGTCGTCGCGGCGATGAAGGAGTTCTTCGGCGGGAGCCAGCTCTCGCAGTTCATGGATCAGACGAATCCGCTGGCCGAGATCGGTCACAAGCGGCGCCTCTCCGCGCTGGGCCCCGGCGGCCTCTCGCGCGAGCGCGCCGGATTCGACGTGCGCGACGTGCACCACTCGCACTACGGCCGCATCTGCCCGATCGAGACCCCTGAGGGGCCGAACATCGGTCTGATCGGCAACCTGGCGACCTTCGGGCAGATCAACCCCTACGGCTTCATCGAGACGCCGTATCGGCGGGTCTACCACGCGCTGCCGGCCAACAGCGCCAACTTTGTCGGGCGCATCCTGTCCACGGATGTGAACGGCGCCAACGGCAAGCTGATCGCCGCGGCGGGCACGACCGTGGACGACGCGTTGGCGGCGAAGATCGAGACGCTCGGCACCCAGGAGATCCCGATTACGCCGTGGGTTTCGACGGAGGTCGATTACCTGACCGCCGACGACGAGGAGCGCTACGTCATCGCGCAGGCGAACGTGCCGCTGGACCTGGAGGGCCACTTCCTGACCGACGTGGTGTTGGCGCGCCACAATGGCGACTTCGTGCAGGAGTTCATCCCTCGGGTGGACTACATGGACGTCGCGCCGAAGCAGACCGTCAGCGTCGCCGCCGCCATGATCCCGTTCCTGGAGCATGACGACGTGAACCGCGCGCTGATGGGCGCCAACATGCAGCGCCAGGCGGTGCCGCTGTTGCGCCCGCAGTCGCCGGTCGTCGGCACGGGCATCGAGCGCCAGGTCGCGATTGACTCCGGGCAGGTGGTCATCGCGGCGGCGAGCGGCGAGGTGGTCAGCGCCACCGCGCGGCAGATCGTCGTGGTCGACGATGACGGCGTCGAGCATGTGCACAAGCTGCGCAAGTTCGTGCGGTCGAACCAGGGCACCTGCATCAACCAGCGGCCGATCGTCGACAAGGGCGACCGCGTGGTGCAGGGGCAGCCCATCGCCGACAGCTCCGCCACGGAGAACGGCGAGGTCGCGCTCGGCCAGAACATCCTGGTCGCGTTCATGAGCTGGGAGGGCGGCAACTTCGAGGACGCCATCCTGATCAGCGAGCGCATCGTGCGCGACGACCTCTTCACCAGCATCCACATCGAGAAGCATGAGGTGGAGGCGCGCGACACCAAGCTCGGCCCCGAGGAGATCACGCGCGACATCCCGAACGTCGGCGAGGAGGGGCTGCGCAACCTCGACGAGCGCGGCATCATCTACGTCGGCGCCGAGGTCGGGCCGGGCGACATCCTGGTCGGCAAGATCACGCCGAAGGGCGAGACCGAGCTGACCGCCGAGGAGAAGCTGCTGCGCGCGATCTTCGGCGAGAAGGCGCGCGAAGTGAAGGACACCTCGCTCCGCGTGCCACACGGCGAGAAGGGCAAGGTCGTCGAGGTCAAGGTCTTCTCGCGCGAGAGCAACGATGAGCTGCCGCCGGGCGTCAACCAGCTCGTGCGCGTCTCGATCGCGCAGAAGCGCAAGATCGGCGCGGGCGACAAGATGGCCGGACGCCACGGCAACAAGGGCGTCATCTCGCGCGTGCTGCCGATCGAGGACATGCCGTTCCTGCCGGACGGCACTCCGGTGGACATCATCCTGAATCCGCTGGGCGTGCCGCACCGCATGAACATCGGCCAGATCATGGAGACGCACCTCGGCTGGGCCGCGGAGGCGCTCGGCATGAAGGTGGCCACGCCGGTCTTCGACGGCGCGAGCGAGGACGACATCGAGGAGCTGCTTGAGCGCGCGGGACTGCCGAAGTCCGGCAAGATCATGCTCTTCGACGGGCGCACCGGCGAGCCGTTCGATACCGAAGTGACCGTTGGCTACATCTATATGCTCAAGCTGGCCCACCTCGTCGAAGACAAGGTGCATGCCCGCTCGACCGGCCCGTACAGCCTGATCACCCAGCAGCCGTTGGGCGGCAAGGCGCAGTTCGGCGGCCAGCGCTTCGGCGAGATGGAGGTGTGGGCGCTCGAAGCCTACGGCGCCTCGAACATCTTGCAGGAGATCCTGACCGTCAAGTCCGACGACGTCGTCGGGCGCGTCAAGACGTACGAAGCCATCGTCAAGGGCGAGAGCATCATGGAGCCGGGCGTGCCCGAGTCCTTCAAGGTGCTCGTCAAGGAGCTGCAGAGCCTCGGCATCAACGTCGAGGTGCTCAACGAGGATGAGCAGCGCATCCAGTTCGTCGAAGATACCGGCAGCGACGTGATGCCGGAGCTGGGCATCAACCTCAGCGGCTTTGAGAACGATCAGCCCTAGCACGCGGTAGGGATCCGAGAGGCGGGCAACCGGCGCGGTGGAGAACCGCGGGTTCCCCTCGCCGCCGCCTCTCGGCACGTCGGCCTTGCTTTTTCATACCCCGCGAGGGCCAGCCGTAACAGGCATTCGGAAAGGAGAAAGGCGCCGGGAGGTCGCGGCACGGGTTGCCGCGGCGGACGCTCGTCGCCTCCACCAATGCTCGAAGTCAACGATTTTGACGCCATCCGTATCAGCCTCGCCAGCCCGGAGCAGATCCGCTCGTGGAGCTATGGCGAGGTCACCAAGCCTGAGACGATTAACTACCGGACGCTGAAGCCCGAGAAGGACGGCCTCTTCTGCGAGCGCATCTTCGGCCCGACGAAGGACTGGGAGTGCTATTGCGGCAAGTACAAGCGCGTGCGCTTCAAGGGCATCGTCTGCGATAAGTGCGGCGTCGAGGTGGCGCGCTCGAAGGTGCGCCGCGAGCGCATGGGGCACATCGAGCTGGCGTCGCCGGTGAGCCACATCTGGTACTTCAAGGGCACGCCGAGCCGCATCGGCTTGCTGCTCGATCTCTCGCCGCGCAACCTCGAGCGCATCCTGTACTTCGCGCTGTACGTCGTCACCGCCGTCGATGAGGAGGCGCGCCAGCAGGCGCTCGCCAACATCGAGGAGGGCGTGCAGGCGCAGATCTCCGAGCGCGAGCAGGAGGTCACGGGGCTGATCGAGGCGGCGCAGCAGAAGCGCGACGCGCTGATCGCCACGCTCGAACAGGGCGTTGAGGAGCAGCGCGAGCAGGCAGATGTGCAGCGCTCGGAGGATCTGCAGCAGGCGCGCGCCGCCGAGCAGGGCCTGCGCGGCGTGCTGCGCGGGAACTTGGGCAAGGTGCTCACCGAGGACGCCGTCTACGAGCCGACCGGCGAGCGCATCGCGCAGCAGGGCTCCGTCGTCGATGCGACGCACCTGGAGGCGCTCGATCGCGTCGCCCAGGAGCATCGCGATCTGATCGTGGAGACGGCGCGCAAAGAGCTCGATCGCGTGCGGTCCGAGGCGGAGCGCAAGAGCGAGCGGGCGCGCATGGACGCCGAGGGCGAGATCACGGCGATTCAGGATCGGCTGGTGGCCGACACCAACGAGATTCGCGCGCAGACGGAGAGCCGCCGCCGCGATCTCGAGGGCCTGAAGAAGCTCGACCTCGTGCAGGAGCAGCGCTACCGCGAGTTGAAGGATTTCGAGTGGCGCCTGCGCGACACCAACCCAGACCTGCCCGAGATCTTCGAGGCGGGGATGGGCGCGGAGGCCGTGCAGGCGCTGCTCGCGGAGATCGATCTTGAGGAATTGGCCGTCAAGATGCGCTCCGAGATCAACAGCACCAGCGGCCAGCGTCGCAAGAAGGCGACGAAGCGCCTGAACGTCGTCGAGGCGTTCCGCAAGTCCGGCAACCGCCCCGAGTGGATGATCCTCTCGGTGCTGCCGGTGCTGCCGCCCGACCTGCGCCCGATGGTGCAGCTCGACGGCGGCCGCTTCGCCACCAGCGACCTCAACGATCTCTACCGCCGCGTCATCAACCGCAACAACCGCCTCAAGCGACTGCTGGAGCTCGGCGCGCCGGAGATCATCATCCGCAACGAGAAGCGCATGCTGCAGGAGGCCTGCGACGCGCTGATCGACAACGGCCGCCGCGGTCGCGCCGTGGCCGGCTCGGGCAATCACAAGCTCAAGAGCCTGTCGGACATGCTCAAGGGCAAGCAGGGCCGCTTCCGCCAGAACCTGCTGGGCAAGCGCGTGGACTATTCGGGCCGCTCGGTCATCGTGGTTGGCCCGGACCTCAAGCTGCACCAGTGCGGCCTGCCGAAGAAGATGGCGCTCGAGCTCTTCAAGCCGTTCGTCATGCGCAAGCTGGTCGAGCAGGGGCTGGCGCACAACATCAAGAGCGCCAAGCGCTTCGTCGAGCGCGTGCGGGGTGAGGTGTGGGACGTCCTCGAAGAGGTCATCCGCAACCACCCGGTCATGCTCAACCGCGCGCCGACGCTGCACCGACTCGGCATCCAGGCCTTCGAGGCCGTGCTGGTCGAGGGCAGCGCCATCCAGCTGCACCCGCTCGTCTGCTCGGCCTTCAACGCCGACTTCGACGGCGACCAGATGGCCGTCCACGTGCCGCTCTCCGAGCGCGCACAGGAAGAGGCGCGGACGCTGATGCTCTCGGCCCGCAACATCCTGCATCCCGCCACCGGCGAGCCGTCGATCGGCGCCTCGCAGGACATGGTGTTGGGCTGCTATTACCTGACGATGGATCGGCCGGGGCTGCCCGGCGAGGGCCGCCACTTCACCGATGCCACCGAGGCACTGATGGCCTACGACAGCCATGTGATCGCCTTGCAGGCGAAGATCAAGGTGCGGCTGGGCAGCGATCAGGTCTTCGACGAGCCGGGCAAGTCGCGCGACATCGCCCCGCGCGAGCTGGTCGAGACGACGGTTGGCCGCATCATCTTCAACGACGCGCTGCCCGAGCGACTCCGCTTCAAGAACTATCCGATGAAGAAGGATAACTTGAAGATGGTCATCGCCGAGTGCTTCAAGCACTACGGGCGCGAATCCACCGCCGATCTGGCCGACAAGGTCAAGCGCATGGGCTTCACCTATGCGACGAAGGCCGGCGCCAGCATCGCGATCAGCGACGTGATCGTGCCGCCGGAGCGCCAGGAGATCCTGGGCAAGGCGGACGCGAAGGTGACGAGGCTGGCCGAGGACTACCGTGAGGGCCTGATCACCGACGATGAGCGCTACCGCGAGGTGGTGCGCATCTGGAACGACGCCTCGGAAGAGATTCAGAAGCGCGTCCAGGCGGTGCTCGACCCGTACGGTTCGATCTACACCATCGCCAACTCCGGCGCCACGAAGGCGAAGTTCCAGCAGATCCGCCAGCTCTCGGGCATGCGCGGACTAATGGCCGACCCGTCGGGGCGCATCATGGAGATTCCGGTGCGCGGCAACTTCCGCGACGGCCTGACCGTGATGGAGTACTTCATCTCCAGCCACGGCGCCCGCAAGGGTCTGGCCGACACGGCGCTGCGGACCGCGGAATCCGGCTACCTCACGCGGCGCTTGATCGACGTCGCGCAGGATGTGATCATCCTGCAGGACGACTGCGGCACCACGGAGGGCGTCTGGATCACCGAGGCCGACAGCAAGGACATGAGCGAGCCGTTCCGCAACCGGCTCGTCGGTCGCATCCTGGCGGCGCCGATACCCGGCTTCGAGCAGATCGCCGTCGGCGCGGAGCTCGAGGACGAGATGGTTGACGCCATCATCGTCGCGGGCATCACGCAGGTGTACTGCCGCTCGGTGTTGCAGTGCCTCGCGCCGCATGGCGTCTGCAGCGCTTGCTACGGGCGCAACCTCGGCCAGGGTCGCCTGGCCGGCAGCGGCGACGCGGTCGGCATCGTCGCGGCGCAGTCGATCGGCGAGCCTGGCACGCAGCTGACCATGCGAACCTTCCACACCGGCGGCATCGCCGGCGCTGTGGACGACATCACGCAGGGCCTGCCGCGCGTCGAGGAGCTCTTCGAGTCGCGCGTGCCGAAGGACAAGGCGATCGTCACCGAACTCGACGGCACCGTTGAGCTGCACGTCGAAGACAACGGCGCGCGGAAGCTCAAGGTGGTCTCGATCGACGTGATCAACGACGAGTATCCGCTGAAGAAGAACGCCGAGGTCCAGGTGCGCGACGGTGACCACGTCGAGGTCGATCAGGTGATCGCCGTGCAGCCGGCCTCGAAGGGTGTCAGTGGCAGCGACCGCGAGGTCAAGGCCCGCACCGCCGGGACGGTCTCCGTCAACGCGGAGAACCGCCTGGCGATCCACTCGGAGGAGCGCGACGAGCGCGAGTACGCATTGCCGGCGGCGGCGAACCTGATCGTGCAGATCGGCGATCACGTCCGCGCGGGGCAGGCGCTGACCACCGGGCTGATCGACCCGCAGGATGTGCTGCGCATCCTCGGTCGCGAGGCGGTCCACATGTACCTCGTCAAGGAGGTGCAGAAGGTCTACCGCTCGACCGGTGTGTATATCAACGACAAGCATATCGAGATCATCGTGCGTCAGATGTTGCGCCGCGTGCGCATCGACGAGCCCGGCGATACCGATCTGCTGCCAAACGACCTGGTGGATCGTTTCCACTACGAGGAGACGAACGCGCGGGTGCTGGCCGAGGGTGGCGAGCCGGCGACGGCCCAGACGGTGCTGCTGGGCGTGACCAAGGCTTCGCTGAACACGGATAGCTTCCTCGCGGCGGCGTCCTTCCAGGAGACGACGCGGGTGCTCACCGAGGCGGCCATCAACGGCTCCACGGATCACCTGGTCGGCCTGAAGGAGAACGTCATCATCGGGAAGCTGATCCCCGCCGGCACCGGCGTGGAGCAGCGCCGCGAGCTCAAGGAGCGCCAGCGCGCCGAGCGGCTTGCCGCCGCGATGGCGACCTCGAACCTCTCCGCCTTCGGCCTGGGTGGCCCGAGCGCCGTGCTCGGTGGGCCCAGCGATAGCGGCAGCCGGTTGGGGAACGGTCTCGATGAACTGACGGCAGTTGACAGTTACCTGGGCGAGTGATAAGATTGCTCATTGTGCGCTCAGGGCGCCTCCTTTTGCCGTTTGACGCGGCTTGGAAGGCGCTCGGGGCGCAACGATAGCAGTGAGGAGTGGATTCGTGCCGACAATCAACCAGTTGGTGCGCAAGGGCCGGGGCCAGAAGGTGCGCAAGAGCAAGGCGCCCGCGCTGCAGTTCTCCTACAACGCGTTGAAGAACCGCACGCAACGGCTGCGCGGCGCGCCGCAGAAGCGCGGCGTGTGCACGCAGGTCAAGACCATGACGCCCAAGAAGCCGAACTCTGCGCTCCGCAAGATCGCCCGCGTGCGCCTCACCAACGGGTATGAGGTGACGGCGTACATCCCTGGCGAGGGCCACAACCTGCAGGAGCACTCGGTCGTGCTGATTCGTGGCGGCCGTGTGAAGGATCTGCCGAGCGTTCGCTACCACATCGTGCGCGGCACCCTCGATAGCGAGGGCGTTGCAAAGCGACGTCAGGGGCGCTCGAAGTATGGCGCCAAGCGGCCTAAGGCCGGACAGGCGGCGGCGACTCGCCGCTAGCTATTCGTTCTTGGTCTCGTAGCAGGGGCTTATAACGAGCTGAGTGGCCGAAACCAATCGCCCGTTTGGGCGGCGAGGTCGGCGTCAAACCACAGCCGCGCGCGATCTGCGCCGGCAGTGTTGGGCGTTCTCCGATCCGGAGTGACGAGGCGATCCCGCCGATGTGCTCCGTGCGGCCCGCGCGAACCGCGTGGCCGGCAGTGTCGGAAAGGCGCCCGACGAAGTGGGGTGCCGGGGCGTTTGCCTCGGTACCCTTCGCGCTGTCTGGCGCGAGCGGTTGTCGGATGGATGAAAACGCAGCAATTCGGGGGAGCAGCCTATGCCTCGACGCGGGACGGTTCCGCACCGTATCGTCGTGCCGGATCCGAAGTACAACAATCGTAATGTCACGCGACTCGTTGGCCGTCTCATGTGGGACGGCAAGCGCAGCATCGCTGAGCGCATCATCTACGACGCCTTCGACCTGATCGAGCAGCGCGCCAAGCGCAGTCCGGTCGAGGTCTTCGAGCAGGCGCTGCGTCAGGTGACGCCGGCGCTCGAAGTGAAGCCGCGCCGCGTCGGCGGCTCGACCTACCAAGTGCCGGTCGAGATCCGCGGCGACCGCAAGATGGCGCTCGCCATGCGCTGGCTGATCGCCTCATCGCGCGCCCGCGGGGGCCGTTCCATGGCGGAGAAACTCGCCGCCGAACTGATGGACGCCGCCGCCGGACAGGGCGCGACCATTCGCAAACGTGACGAAACCCATAAGATGGCGGAGTCTAACAAGGCGTTCGCCCACTATCGCTGGTAAGGACCGCGATACAGAGGAGCTATGGCCACCAGAGAATACCCCCTCGAACTCACGCGCAATATTGGCATCATCGCCCACATCGACGCGGGGAAGACCACCACCACGGAACGCATCCTCTTCTACACCAAGAAGATCCACAAGATCGGCGAGGTGCACGAGGGCGCTGCGACGATGGATTGGATGCCCCAGGAGCAGGAGCGCGGCATTACGATCACCTCGGCCGCGACGACCTGCTTCTGGCAAGGGCACCGTATCAACATCATCGACACGCCGGGGCACGTGGACTTCACGGTTGAGGTGGAGCGTTCTCTGCGTGTGCTGGACGGCGGCGTCGTCGTCTTCGATGCCGTCGCCGGTGTCGAGCCGCAGTCCGAAACGGTCTGGCGTCAGGCCGACAAATATCACGTGCCGCGCATCTGCTTCGTGAACAAGATGGACCGCACCGGCGCGAACTTCTGGCGCACCGTGGAGATGATCCGCGATCGCCTCAATGCCGTGCCCCTGCCGATCCAGCTACCGATCGGCGCCGAGGGCGGCTATAAGGGCTTCGTCGATCTGATCGCGCAGAAGGGCGTGGTCTTCACCGACGACCTGGGCACGACCTCCGAGACCTCGGCTATCCCCGCCGACCTGGTGGACGAGGCGCGCCGGCATCGCGAGACGCTGATCGAGCGCGTGGCCGAGACCGACGAGGAGCTGACGCTGAAGTTCCTCGAGGGCGACGAGATCTCGGAGGATGAGCTGCGCGCCGCGCTGCGCCGCGCCACCATCGCCGGCAAGCTCGTGCCCGTGCTCTGCGGCACCGCGCTGAAGAACAAGGGCGTGCAGGCGATGCTCGACGCGGTGGTGGCGTATCTGCCGTCGCCGCTGGACATCCCCGCGCCGACCGCGACGTCGCTGAAGACCGAGGAGTCGGTGCAGATCACCGTCGCGGACGACGCGCCGTTCGTCGCGCTTGCCTCCAAAATCGTCGCCGATCCGTTCGTCGGGCGTCTGACGTATCTCCGCGTCTACTCGGGCTCGCTTGCCGCGGGCTCGTACGTCTACAACGCGACCAAGGGTCAGAAAGAGCGCATAGGCCGGCTGCTGCAGATGCACGCGAACCACCGTGAGGACATCGAGCGCGTCTTCGCGGGCGACATCTGCGCCGCCGTCGGGCTGAAGAACACCTTCACCGGCGACACGCTCGCCGACCAGGATCATCCGGTGCTGCTGGAGTCGATCCAGTTCCCGACGCCGGTGATCGCCATCTCGATTGAGCCGAAGACGCGCGCCGACCAGGACAAGATGGGCATCGCGCTCAACCGCCTGGCCGAGGAGGACCCGACCTTCAAGGTGCATACCGACGAGGATTCGGGGCAGACGATCATCGAGGGCATGGGCGAGCTGCACCTTGAGGTGCTCGTGGATCGCATGTTCCGCGAGTTCAAGGTCGAGGCGAACGTCGGACGCCCGCAGGTAGCCTACCGCGAGACGATCAACTCCAACGCGCAGGCCGAGGGACGCTACGTGCGCCAGACCGGCGGCAAGGGCCAGTATGGCGACGTGTGGATCCGGGTCGAGCCGCAGGAGCGCGGCAAGGGCGTGGAGTTCGTCAACGGCATCGTCGGTGGGTCCGTGCCGCGCGAGTTCATCAGGCCGACCGAGGAGGGCGTGCGCGAGCGCCTGGAGAACGGCGTCGTGGCGGGTTTCCCGCTGACCGACATCAAGGTGACGCTCTATGACGGGTCGTACCACGAGGTCGACTCGTCGGAGATGGCCTTCAAGATGGCCGGCTCGATGGGCGTCGCGGCGGCGGCTCAGAAGGCCAACCCGGTGCTGCTCGAGCCTGTCATGCTGGTCGAGGTGACGACGTCGCAGGACTTCTTCGGCGACGTGATGGGCGACCTCAACCGTCGCCGCGGCATGATCCAGGGCTCGGAGGAGCGCGGCGGCTCGCAGATCATCCGGGCGCACGTGCCGCTGGCCGAGATGTTCGGCTATGTCAACGAGCTGCGCTCGATGACCAGCGGTCGCGCCTCGTATTCGATGCAGTTTTCGCACTACGCCGAGGTGCCGCGCAACATCTCGGACGAGATCAAGGCGAAGTCGTCTGGCAAGGTTGTGCGCGCCTAGGGCGGCGCGGGATCGAGGAGATACACGACAATGGCGAAGCAGAAGTTTGTGCGGAGCAAGCCGCACGTGAACGTGGGGACGATCGGGCACATCGACCACGGCAAGACGACGCTGACGGCGGCGATCACGAAGGTGCTGGCGAGCGCGAACAAGGCGAACAAGTACAAGGCGTTCGACCAGATCGACAACGCGCCCGAGGAGCGCGAGCGCGGCATCACGATCGCGATCGCGCACGTCGAGTACGAGACGGAGGCGCGGCACTACGCGCACGTCGACTGCCCGGGGCACGCCGACTACATCAAGAACATGATCACCGGGGCGGCGCAGATGGACGGGGCCATTTTGGTGGTGTCGGCGCCGGACGGGCCGATGCCGCAGACGCGCGAGCACATCCTGCTGGCGCGCCAGGTCGAGGTGCCGGCGATGGTGGTCTTCCTGAACAAGGTCGACGTGATGGAGGACGAGGAGCTGCTCGAATTGGTCGAGCTGGAGGTGCGCGAGCTGCTCTCGAAGTACCAGTTCCCCGGCGACGACGTGCCGATCGTGCGCGGCTCGGCGCTGAAGGCGCTGGAGTCGGCGGGGACGTTGGGGCGCGAGGACCCGGCGGCGGCCAGCATCTGGGCGCTGATGGACGCGGTGGATGCCTACATCCCGACGCCGCCGCGGCCGACCGACAAGCCGTTCCTGATGCCGGTGGAGGACGTCTTCTCGATCAAGGGGCGCGGCACGGTGGTGACGGGGCGCATCGAGCGCGGGGTGGTCAAGGTCGGCGAGAACGTCGAGATCGTCGGCTTCACCGAGGCGCCGCGCACGGTGGTCTGCACGGGGGTCGAGATGTTCCAGAAGACGCTGGACCAGGGCGAGGCCGGCGACAACGTGGGCTGCCTGCTGCGCGGCATCGAGCGCGCCGAGATCGAGCGCGGCCAGGTGCTGGCCAAGCCCGGCTCCATCAAGCCGCACACCACCTTCAAGGCGCAGGTCTACGTGCTGTCGAAGGAGGAGGGCGGGCGCCACACGCCGTTCTTCAACGGCTACCGCCCGCAGTTCTACATCCGCACCACCGACGTCACCGGCGAGATCATCCTGCCGGCCGGCGTCGAGATGATCCTGCCGGGCGACAACATCGCCATCGAGGTCAAGCTGATCACCCCCGTCGCCCTCGAAGAAGGCTCGCGCTTCGCCATCCGCGAGGGCGGCCGCACCGTCGGCGCCGGCGCCGTCACCGCCGTCGAGGTGTAAGGTGTTTGGCTGGCCCCGTTCCGCGAGGGACGGGGCCAAGCGTTCTGAGAAGTACGCCCCTTTCGTACGTCGCGGAGGGGGCCGCGTGAGCGCCGCGACTGGCGGCGACGCGCACGGTAGAGGAAAGCGTCGAAGATGGCTACCAGCACCAAGCAGCGGATCCGCATCCGGCTGAAGGCGTACGACCACCGGATCCTGGATCAATCGGCGGCGCAGATCGTCGAGACGGCGCAGAATACCGGCGCGCGCGTCTCGGGACCTGTGCCGCTGCCGACCCACATCGCCAAGTACACCGTCCTGCGTTCGCCGTTCATCGACAAGGACTCGCGCGAGCAGTTCGAGATCCGCACGCATAAGCGGTTGATCGACATCGTGGAGCCGACGCCGAAGACGGTCGAAGCGCTCACCCGCCTGAACCTGCCGGCAGGCGTGGACATCGAGATCAAGCTCTAGTCATCCTTTTTAGCTCTCGGGTGGTGGTGCCGGCAGGCGCGACCGCGTTGAGGGCAGTGTGTCGACGTGCGGCGTCGGCACGAGATGCACGACGCTCGGAAGGCGCATCGCGCGCCGCGTATCTACGGTCCAGTGTGTCGCGTGGATACGTCCCGACCGGCCAGCAGGCCCGATGGGCAACGAGCATCTGGCGCCTCGTTTCGCGCGCCGCGGGAGAGAACGCATGTTGAGCGCAATGTTGGGCCGAAAGGTGGGTATGACCCAGGTTTTCGGTCCCCTGGGCGCCGCGATCCCCGTGACCGTCATCGAGGCTGGCCCCTGCGTCGTGACGCAGGTGAAGACGGCGGCCTCGGACGGCTACGAAGCGGTGCAGCTCGGCTACGGTGTGGCCAGGACCAAGAACACCACGCGCCCCATCCTCGGCCACCTCGGCCACAGCCTGCCCCAGACCGACGCCCAAAAGCGGCGCCAGCAGCAGGAGGCAGCGAAGTCACGCCAGAAGGCGCGTGAGCGCGCGGGCAGCGCCGCCACCGAGACCGAAGCCGACGAGGCCGAGGCCGCGGGACGAGGCGGACGCAAGAGCGCACGCCGCCGCAAGACGGGTGAGGCGCTCGGCCCCTTCGCCATCCTCCGCGAGGTGGACGTGGTGGACGGGAACCTGCCGGCCGTCGGCGACACGATCGACGCCGCGATGTTCAGCGTCGGGGAGCGGATCGACCTGATCGGCACCTCGAAGGGCAAGGGCTTCGCCGGCGTGATGAAGCGTCACGGCTTCCACGGCGGCCCGCGCACGCACGGCCAGTCTGATCGCGCCCGCGCACCGGGCTCCATCGGCCCTGGCACCACGCCGGGTCGCGTGCTGAAGGGCACGCGCATGGCCGGGCGCATGGGCAACGATCGCGTCACCATCAAGGCCCTGGAAATCATCCAGGCTGACGCCGAGCGCAACCTGCTGGTCGTCAAGGGTTCCGTTCCCGGCCCGAACGGTAGCGTGGTGATGATCCGCAAGGGGGCAGCGCAGCGCGCGTATGCCGTCCGCGCCGCCACGGCGACGACCGCTTAGGGGCGGATGAGGAGACGAAGATGCCTTCCGCGAATGTGTATGATATGGACGGCAACGTCGTCCGGGAGCACGAGCTCGATGAGTACGTGTTCCAGGCGCCGATCAACGTCGGCCTCCTGCACCAGGTGGTGACCTCGCAGCTCGTGAACCGCCGCCAGGGCAATGCCGACACCAAGACCCGCGCCGAGGTCAGCGGCGGCAATAAGAAGCCGTATCGCCAGAAGGGCACGGGCCGCGCACGCCAAGGCTCGACCCGCGCGCCGCAGTTCCGCGGCGGCGGCGTGGTCTTTGGCCCGCAGCCGCATGCCTACGAGCGCAACATCCCGCGCAAGATGAAGCGCAACGCGATCCGCGCGGCACTCTCGGACAAGGCCGCCAACGGCAACATCCTGCTGATGGACGAGCTGACCTTCGAGGAACCGCGCACGACGCAGATGAAAAATCTGCTGGCCGCGCTGCCGCTGGAGCGCAACACGCTGGTGTTGATGCCGGCGCGCGACGAGAACGTGATCCTCTCGGCGCGCAATCTGCGCCACCTCGAGATCGGGCACGTTGATTCGATCAACGTCGTCGAGTTGCTCAAGCACGAGCACTTGATCATGCCGGTCGCGTCGGTGGATCGCATCGTCGAGATGTTCGGCGAAGAGGCCGACGATCGCCTGGCGCTCAAGCGCCACCCCGGCCCGATCTTCCGCAAGCGCGCCCGCCTCGCCGCGAAGGCCACGGAGTCCTCCGCACCCGCTAGCACTACACCTCGCGCGGCCAAGGCAACCCCGGCCAAGGCAACCCCGGCCAAGGCAACCCCGGCAGCCGCCCCCTCGGCAACGGCCAGCGACACCACAACCACCAAGACCCCGCGCAGCCGTGCGCGGAGCACGGACGGGGAGAAATAACCATGGAAATCACCGAAGTGCTGCGCCACGGCCTGATCACCGAGAAGAGCGTGGAGCTGCAGTCGACGAAGCGCGTCGGCGGTCCGCGTGACGGTGAGATCGTGCCGCGCTACACCTTCAAGGTTGACCTACGAGCCAACAAGTATCAGATCCGGGCGGCGGTCGAGGAGATGTTCCCCGGCGTTAAGGTGGTGAAGGTCAACACGATCCGCCTGCCCGGCAAGGTGCGCGCGCTGCGCACGCGCAAGGGGCAGTTCAGCCGCGAGGCGCGCCCCTGGAAGAAAGCCATCGTCACGCTGGCCGAGGGCCAGACCATCGCCGAGTTGCAGGCCTAGGCCGGTAGCTGGCCGTACGAGAGGAACACGAACATGCCTGTACGTGTATACCGGCCGACCTCGCCCGGGCGTCGCAACATGTCGGTCTCTACGTTCGACGAGATCACGCGCTCCAAGCCGGAGCGTTCCCTCCTCGACAAGATGACCTCCAAGGCGGGGCGCAATAACCAGGGCAAGATCACGGCACGCCATCGCGGCGGCGGCGTCAAGCGCCGCTATCGCATCATCGATTTCAAGCGCAACAAGCACGGGGTGCCGGCCAAGGTCTTCTCGATCGAGTATGACCCGAACCGCTCCGCCCGCATCGCGCTGCTGCATTACGTGGACGGCGAGAAGCGCTACATCATCGCGCCGAACGGCCTGAAGGTCGGCGACATGGTGATGAGTGGACCCGAGGCGGAGATCCGCGTCGGCAACGCGCTGCCGCTGCGCAACCTGCCCACGGGCACGATCATCCACAACATCGAGCTGCATCCGGGTCGCGGCGGGCAGATCGTCCGCAGCGCCGGCGCCGCCGCCCAGCTGATGGCGAAAGAGGGCGACTACGCCCAGGTGCGCCTGCCCTCCGGCGAACAGCGCCTGATCCACATCACCTGCATCGCGACGATCGGGCAGGTCGGCAACCTGGACCACGAGAACGTCCGCGTCGGCAAGGCGGGGCGCTCGCGCAACCTCGGTCGTCGCCCGCACGTCCGTGGCTCGGTGATGAACCCGGTGGACCATCCGCACGGTGGTGGTGAGGGGCGCGCGCCGATCGGCGGGCAGCCGCAGACGCCATGGGGCAAGCCGGCGCTGGGCCATCGCACGCGCCACAACAAGGAAACCGACAAGTTCATCGTCCGACGCCGCAACTCCGGTAGGGGCCGGTAATCACAGGAGAGCACGATGTCGCGTTCGACCAAGAAAGGCCCCTACATCCAGCCCTCGCTGCTGAAGAAAGTGGCGGGGATGGTGCGGGGCGGAGACAAGCGCGTGATCAAGACGTGGTCGCGCGCCTCGACCATCATTCCGCAGATGGTGGGCTTGACGATAGGTGTCCATAACGGCAAGCAGCACGTCCCGATCTACGTCACCGAAAATATGGTCGGTCACAAGCTGGGCGAATTCGCGCCGACGCGCCACTTCCGCGGACACGCGGGCGGGCGCAGCGAGCGCACCGCGTCCGTTCGCTAGCGGGGGAAGCACATGCAGACCTGGGCAATCGCCAGAAACGTCGGCCACCCGCCCCGCAAAGTACGGCGCGTGACCGACGCCATAAAGGGGCGCCGCGTGAGCGAGGCGCTCGCCATTCTGAAGTTCCTGCCGAACATGCCGGCGCGCGACGTCTATACGTGCCTCGCCTCGGCGGCAGCCAACGCGGAGAACAACTATAGCCTCGACCCAGACGAGCTCTGGGTCGTCAACGCCATCGCGAACGAGGGCGTCAAGATCAAGCGCTTCCGCGCCCGCTCGCATGGCCGGTCGTCGCGCATTCTGCGGCGCTCGACGCATATCACCGTCACGGTGACGAACGACCCCGCGGACATCCCGCAGGCCGTCCGCAAAGCGGCGCGGCGCCAGTAGCGGGAGTCAGGGGGAACCTCATTGGGGCATAAAGTAAATCCAAATGGCTTCCGTCTCGGCGTCATCCGGGGATGGGAGTCGCGGTGGTATGCGAACAAACGCAACTACAAAGAACTCGTCGGCGAGGATGACAAGCTGCGCAAGCTGATCCGCAAGCGGCTCTTCAACGCCGCCGTCTCGCGGATCGAGATCGAGCGCGTCGCCGGCACGCAGATCAGCGTCGCGATCCACACCGCCAAGCCGGGCATCGTGATCGGCAAGAGCGGCGAGAGCGTCGAGCGCCTGCGCCAACAGCTTGAGACCGCGACCAAGAAGAAGGTGCGCCTCTCGATCCTGGAGATCCGCAACCCGGAGGCCGAGGCGTTCCTGATTGGGCGCAGCATCGCCGAGCAGCTCGAGAAGCGCGTCTCGTTCCGCCGCGCGATGAAGCAGGCGGTGCAGAAGGCGATGCGGGCGAACGCCAAGGGCATCAAGGTGATCCTGGCGGGCCGCCTCGGCGGCGCGGAGATCGCGCGGGTCGAGAAAGAGGTCGAGGGCAGCGTGCCCTTGCAGACCCTGCGCGCCAACATCGACTACGGCCAGACCGAGGCGCACACCACCTATGGCGTGATCGGCATCAAGGTCTGGGTCTACCATGGTGAGGTGCTGCCAGAGCGCCAGCGCGCCGAGGGCTTCCGCGCGGCGGAGGTCAACGCGGCCCCCGTCGCGGCCGGCGGCGAGCGCGGCGAGCGGCAGGATCGCGGCCCGCGCGGCGGTGGCCGCGGCGGCGAACGCGGCGGCGCGGATCGTGGCGGTCCGCGCGGCGGTGGCCCGCGTGGTGGCGGCGATCGCGCCCCACGCCCGGCTGGTGCGCCCGGAGCGGGAGCCCCTGGAGCGGGCGCACCGCGTGCCCCGCGCCCAAGCGGAGGCCCTACGGCCGCCACGCGCGTGCCGCGGTCGGCGACAGTGCCGCGGCCGAGCGCCGAGGCCGAGCCGAGCGCTGGCCCGACACTGCCGAGCAGCGGCCCGGTGACGCCGGCGCCCGCCGCGCACGAGGTCCCCGCGCCGTCCTCTTCGGAGGGGAGCGCGGCCGAGAGCGCCGCGGCGGCGACGCAACCGACTCCGGCGACGGAGCGACCGACTCCGGCGACGGACACGGAGGAGTAGAGGCGCAGGAGGCGCCGAGCGGCCAACGTCCTTTAGTTCTGGTCGGCCTTGGGCCGCCTCGCGACGGCGTACGTCCTCGACGAGCGAGTTAACGTACGCGGCGGGGCGGCAGCGGCTGGTCACAGTGGAGCACTCGTCATGTTACTGGCACCATCGCGATCGAAGCATCGCAAACAGCATCGCGGGCGCATGCGCGGGACGGCCCATCGCGGCAACACGATCGCGTTCGGCGAATTCGCCCTGCAGGCGCTCGAGCCGATCTGGCTCGAGGCCCGGCAGATCGAGGCCGCGCGTATCGCCATGAACCGCTACATCAAGCGTGGCGGCAAAGTATGGATCCGCGTCTTCCCGGACAAGCCGGTCTCGAAGAAGCCGGCGGAGACGCGCATGGGCTCCGGCAAGGGCGCGCCCGATCACTGGGTCGCCGTCGTCAAGCCGGGGCGCATCATCTTCGAGCTGGGTGGCGTGCGCGAAGAGGTCGCCAAGGAGGCCATGCGCCTCGCGGCCAACAAGCTGCCGATCCACACCAAGTTTCTCGTCAAGCAGGAGGCCGAGGGTGTCGAAGCTTAGTGATAGGCGCCGCGACATCCGCGGGATGGATCTGGTGACGGCGGAGCGCGAGCTCTCGGGCCTGCGCCACCAGCTCTTCAATCTACGCCTCCAGAAAGAGCGCGGCGAAGTCAAGAACAACCGCCAGTTCCCGCAGACGCGGGCGGATATCGCCCGGCTGATGCATCACATCGGTGAGTTGCATCACGAGGTCGAGCTCTCCGCCGAGGGTCTGCTGGACGAGGCGGAGGAGACGGAGCTCGTCCCGGTCGACGCGCAGGAGAACGCCGTCGAGGCCGATGCGGCAGACGAGTCGAGTGAGGACGAGAAATGACCACTGAACCCACCGCGACGGGCACGCCCGCGGCAGAGCCGCAGGCCAAGCATCGCCGCCAGACCAAGACCGGGCGCGTCACCAGCGACAAGATGCAGAAGACGATCGTCGTCGCCGTCGAGTCGCTCAAGCGCGATCGCATCTACAAGCGCACCTACAAGTACACCAACAAGTTCAAGGCGCACGACGAGAACAACGACGCGCGCATCGGCGACATCGTGCGCATCGAGGAGACGCGGCCGCTCAGCAAAGACAAGCGCTGGCGGCTGGTCGAAATCCTGCGGCGCGCCGTGCAGGTCACCTCGGTGGCACAGGTGGTGGCGAGCCTCGACCCGACGAGCCAGGAAGAGGGCCGCTAGATGATCCAGCCGCAGACTCGTCTCCGGGTTGCCGACAACACCGGCGCCAAGGAGATCATGTGCATTCGCATCCTCGGCGGATCCGCCAAGAAGTTCGCCGAGGTCGGTGATCTGATCAAGGCCTCCGTCAAACAGGCGGCGCCCAACGGCGCCGTCAAGAAGGGCGAGGTCGTCACCGCCGTCATCGTGCGCATCTCGAAGGAATATGGCCGCCCCGACGGCAGCTACATCCGCTTCGACGACAACGCCGCGGTGATCATCTCGGCCGGCAACAACCCGCGCGGGACGCGCATCTTCGGGCCGGTCGCCCGCGAGCTGCGCGACCGCAACTTCATGCGCATCATCTCGCTGGCGCCCGAGGTGCTCTGACTTCGGACACCGGCCGCTCTACTAGGGAAAAGCGTCCGGCCAAAGGGCAAGGGAAGAGATAAGAAACTATGGCAACGACGACGAAACCGAAGCCCCTGCACCTGGCCAAGCTGAACGTGCATAAAGGCGACACTGTTCTCGTGCTCGCGGGCAAAGACCGCGGCAAGACGGGCACGGTCCTCCGCGCGATGCCTCGCGAGAGCAGGGTGATCGTCGAGGGCATCAACATCGCCAAGAAGCACGTCAAGCCGGGGCGAGGCATCCAGCAGGCGGGCATCATCGAGAAGCCGATGCCGCTGCACGCCTCGAACGTGATGGTCAAGTGCAACAACTGCGGCAAGCCGACCCGCATCGGCCACGAGCGCGTAGAGACGGGCGCCGATAAGAAGCTGCGGACGCGCCGCGTCTGCAAGCATTGCGGCCTGCCGATCGCCGAGAATACGAGGGGGTAAGCAGTGGCGACGAATCCGAAAGGCGCGCGCGGCGACGCGACGCCTACCGCGACCGCGGTGGCCGCCTCGCGCCTCCGTCAGAAGTATCTCAACGAGGTGGTGCCGGCCCTGCAGAAAGAGTTCAAGTACGCCAACATCATGCAGGTGCCGGCGGTGAACAAGGTCGTCATCAACATCGGCCTGGGCGAGGCGATCCAGAACGCCAAGGCGATGGACAACGCGGTGCGCGACCTCTCCGACATCACCGGTCAGCGCCCGGTGGTGACGCGGGCCAAGCGCTCCGTCGCGGCGTTCAAGCTGCGCGAGGGCATGCCGATCGGCTGCATGGTGACGCTACGTGGACGCCGCATGTATGACTTCCTCGACAAGCTGATGAACGTTGCGCTGGCCCGCTTGCGCGACTTCCAGGGCATCTCGGCCGACGCCTTCGACGGGCGCGGCAACTATACCCTGGGCATCAAGGAGCAGCTGGTCTTCCCGGAGATCAACTACGACAAGATCGACAAGGTGCGCGGCATGGAGATCACCGTGGTCACCACCGCGACGACGGATGAAGAGGGGCGGCGCCTGCTCGCGCTGCTCGGCATGCCGTTCAAGCACGCGTAGAGACCCGCCGGCAGTCGCCTCGCCCACGCGCGTGCTGTCGGCGGCCCTTCGGTCGTCTTCACCAGCGTGTCGTGAACGTACTGTTTGTTTGAATGTGCCTCCCCGGCGGTGTCGCTTGGGGGGCTGAGACCGCAATTCTTTTCCGCGAGAGCGGGACAAAGGGCCCGGAAACCGGCGCGCCGTGCGTCGAAGCCCGGTCTCTCGCCCTGGAGGGGGCAACGATGGCAAAAACGTCGAAGATCGTCAAGTCCCTGCGCAAGCCGAGGTTCCAGACGCAGCAACACAACCGCTGCCAGATCTGTGGCCGACCGCGCGCCTATATGCGCAAGTTCGGACTCTGCCGCATTTGCTTCCGCGAGCGTGCGCTCCGTGGCGAGCTCCCCGGCGTGACCAAGTCGAGCTGGTAAGCGCCAACACGCGCCAAAGAGGAGACATCGCCCATGAACATGACCGACCCCATCGCGGATATGCTCACGCGCGTCCGCAACGGCGTCATGGCGCGGCACACGCGCGTCATGATCCCCGCCTCCAATATGAAGATCGAGATCGCTCGCATCCTCAAGGAGGAAGGCTACATCCGCGACTACGACGTGGTGCAGGATAACCCGCAGGGGACGATCCGCGTCACGCTGAAGTACGTCGAGAAGCGCCCGGTGCTCAACCAGATCAAGCGGGTCAGCAAGCCTGGCCTGCGCGTCTACACGCGCCGCGATGCGATCCCTCGCGTGCGGGGTGGCCTGGGCACCGCCATCATCTCCACGCCGCAGGGCCTGATGACCGGCCGCAAAGCCTATCAGCTCGGCCTCGGCGGCGAGGTCGTCTGCTACGTCTGGTAGGAGGAATACACCATGTCGCGGATCGGAAAGGTCCCCATTCCTGTGCCTGCCGGCGTCAAAGTCGACATCGCCGCGGGCAACGTCATCACGGTCACCGGGCCGAAGGGCACGCTCAAACGCGCCTTCCCGGAGGATCTCACCATCGCCCAGGAGAACGGCACGCTGAACGTCAGCCGCCCGGACGACTCCAACGAGCATCGGGCGCTGCACGGCCTGTCGCGCACGCTGCTCTCCAACATGGTGGTCGGCGTGAAGGACGGCTTCACCAAGTCGCTGGAGCTGCAGGGCGTCGGCTATCGCGTCGCCAAAGTCGGCGAGAACCTCGTCGTGCAGGTCGGCTACTCGCATCCGGTGCAGGTGAACCCGCCCAGCGGCATCTCGTTCGCCGTGGACGGCGCCACCAGGCTGAGCGTCTCGGGCATCGACAAGCAGGTCGTCGGCCAGGTCGCCGCCAACATTCGCTCGATTCGCAAGCCCGAGCCGTACAAGGGCAAGGGCATCCGCTACCAGGGCGAGGTCGTGCGGATGAAGGCCGGCAAGGCCGGCAAGGTCGGCGGCAAGAAGAAGTAGTAGCGCTCGCGGGGCCGATCCGTGCCCCGCGGCTCATCGCCGCGATGTTGCGTCGCGTCGCGCGCACGTAGTGCCGAACACGTGCCGTAAGCGCAGCATCCCACCGCGGCTCGCGGAGTAGAAGCATGATTAAGAAGCAATACGCGAACCAGGCGCGTCTGCGGCGGCACCAGCGCGTCCGCAAGAAGGTCTCGGGGCAGACCGGCAGGCCGCGCCTCTCCGTCTTCCGCAGCGGCAATCAGATCTATGCCCAGGTGATCGACGACGTCACGCGGCGCACGCTGGTCGCCGCCTCGTCGCGCGACACCGAGTTCGCCGGGGTCTCCAAGGCGCTGGCCAAGCCCGACGAAGAGGCCACCCCTGAGCCGCTGCGCGGCATCATCGCCAACCGCCGCGTCCACGCCGCCCGCGCCGTCGGTCACCTGATCGCGCAGCGGGCCAAGGCGCAGGGCATCGAGAAGGTCGTCTTCGACCGCGGCGGCTACCTCTATCATGGGCGCGTCGCCGCGCTCGCTCAGGGCGCCCGCGAGGGCGGATTAGACTTCTAAGCCGCCGCGGGGCGCAAAGAGGAACGAAGAAACCTATGCCGAAGATCGACGCAAACCGGCTCAACCTGGAAGAAACCGTCGTCCAGGTCGCCCGCGTCTCGAAAGTAGTGAAAGGTGGCCGGCGCTTCAGCTATCGCGCGCTGGTCGTCGTCGGCGACCGTGCCGGCCATGTCGGCGTCGGCCTGGGCAAGGCCGGCGAGGTGCCCGACGCCATCAAGAAGGGCGTCGAGGACGGCAAGAAGCACCTCATCGAGGTGCCCCTGACCGGCACGACGATCCCGTTCACCTCCACCGGCGAGTTCGGCGCCTCCGAGGTGCTGCTGAAGCCAGCGGCCCCCGGCACCGGCGTCATCGCGGGCGGCGCCGTCCGCGCGGTGGTGGAGGCGGCGGGCATCCGCGACATCCTCAGCAAGTCGTTGGGCAGCTCAAACTCGCTCAATACGGTGCTGGCGACGATCTCGTCGCTACGCGAGCTGCGCTCCTTCGAATCCGAGGCTGCCCGCCGTGGCAAGACCGTCGCCGATCTCGTCGGGGCCAAGCGCGCCTCCCAGATCGCCGCCGCCGCCGCCGAGGCGGCTTCCTACACCCCGCCCGAGCGCGAGCAGCGCGACGATCGCGGTGGTGACCGCCGTGGCGGCGGGCGCGGGCGCGGTGGCGACGGCGGTGGGCGTGGTGGCCCGGGCGCCGGCGGCCCTGGCGCGCCGGGCGGCCCTGGTCGCGGTGGTCCCGGCGGTGGCGGTGGCCGCGGCGGATTCGGTGGCCGTGGTGGCCCGGGCGGTGGACGCGGCGGCCCCGGTGGCCCGGGCGGTGGCAGTCGTGGCCCTGGTGGCCCGCGCCGCTAGACTCGGGCAGCAGTGGCGCGCCCCGCGTACCTCCGCTGCCTGCTCACTAGCACTCGCGGCGCAGGCCAAGCGACGTGACTCGTCATTTTGGCGCTTTGCGCGCCGCACGCGGAATGGTACAATGGGGCCGTATGGAGCGAGAGAATATGGCGAAACTACGCATCACATACAAGAAGAGCGTCATCGGATACAACGTCAAGCAAAAGGCCACGATTCAAGCACTTGGCCTGCGGCGGCTGCATCAGGTGGTCGAGCACATGGATACTCCGATGATTCGCGGCATGGTCAACAAAGTGTCGCATCTCATCATCGTCGAAGAGGTGGCTGAATGAGGCTCTCCGATCTCCGGCCCAACCCCGGCGCGCGCCACACCCACAAGCGCGTCGGTCGCGGCCACGGCTCGGGACGCGTCAAGACCTCGGGCCGTGGCCAGAAGGGCCAGAAGGCCCGCACGGGCTCCAACATCCCGGCGTATTTCGAGGGCGGCCAGAACCGCTTCTCCCAGCGCATGCCGTACCTTGGCGGGTTCAAGAACCCGTTCCGCAAAGAGTACGTCGTCATCAATATCGGCGACCTGGGGGTCTTCGAGGCCGGCGCCGCCGTCACCGGCGAGACGCTCGCCGAGAAGGGGCTGATCCGCGGCCGCGAGGCGAAGGGTTTGCTCAAGATCCTCGGCGAGGGCGAGCTCGATCGCGCGCTCAATGTGACGGCGCACAAGGTCTCCGAGAAGGCGCGCCGGCGCATCGAGGCGGCGGGCGGCAGCATTTCGCTGATCGAGATGACGTCCACGCCGAAGACCAAGCGCTCCGGCAATCCGGCGCCCGCCGCTCCGGCGCGGGCCTGATCGTGGGCGAGGTCGCGTCGGGCAGCTGGCGCGCTTCGCCGTTCGCCTATCTTACATGGGGGCGACAACCTCTGCGAAGGGTAGGTCGTTTGCCTGGTGCGGATGCTCTCGTGTAGCGACATCCGTACTGATTGGGGATATACCCGCGGCGCGCAACTGCCGCCGCTCCGATCCGCTACGCGCGACTATCCTACTTTTTCGCGACGACACGTCACTGGAGGCAAGCATGTTGAGCCGGCTGCGCAGTATCTGGACGATTCCCGATCTGCGCAAGAAAGTCCTCTTCACCATTGCGATGCTGCTGGTCTTCCGCGTCGTCGCCTATGTGCCGGTGCCGGGCATCAATCCGACCAGCCTGAGCTCGTTCCTCACGAAGAACAACGGCTCGCTGAACCAGCTCTTCGGCCTGCTGGATGTCTTCTCCGGCGGCTCCCTCCAGAACTTCTCGATCGTCGCGATGGGCTTGTATCCGTATATCACCGCGACCATCGTCGTCCAGCTGCTGCAGCCGCTGATCCCCAAGCTCGACGCCATGGCACGCGAGGGCGAGTCTGGCCGCAACCGGATCAACCAGATTCAGCGCTACATCACCGTGCCGCTGGCCGTGCTACAGGCCTTCGGCAACATGGCGCTGCTCGTCAGCATCGGCGCCATCCCCGCCGCGCAGTTTAACCTGCTCAACGGCGCTTCGTTCCTGCCGACGATCTCCACGCTGATCTCGCTCACCGCGGGCACGATGTTCCTCGTCTGGCTCGGCGAGCTGATCACCGAGAACGGCATCGGCAACGGCATCTCGCTGATCATCCTCGCCAACATCCTGGTGAAGGTGCCGCAGGGCGTCGGCTCCGCGCTCGCCAACACCAGCAGTACCGGCGGCACGACGAACAACGGTGGCTTGATCAACATCGCCGTCATCATCGCGCTGATCCTGCTGATGATCTTCGTGATGGTCTTCATCTATCAGTCCCAGCGCCGCGTCCCGGTGCAGTACCCCACCAAGCGCCGCTTCCTCTCGGGCGTGCGCTCCGGTCAGCAGAGCAGCTACATCCCGCTGCAGATCAACAGCGCGGGCATGATCCCGATCATCTTCGCGCAATCGATCCTCTTGCTGCCCACCGTGCTGGCGAACTACCTCGCCTTCAGCTCCAACAAGACGCTGGCGAACTTCTTCAACCAGTGGAAGCTGATCTTCGACGTCTCCCAGCCGCAGTATTGGATCGCCTTCGGCGTGCTGGTCTTCCTCTTCACGTTCTTCTATGCCACGGTCGTCTTCGACCAGCAGAATCTCGCGGAAAACCTGCAGAAGCAGGGCGCGTACATCCCCGGCATACGCCCCGGCCTGCGCACCGATCAATACCTGCGCGAGACGCTGAAACGCATCACGCTAGGAGGCGCCCTCTTCTTGGGCGTCGTCGCGGTGGTCCCGGTCTTCTTCGGGGGCGGCTCCAGCGCCGGCACGGGCATCCCGCAGGCGGCCTCGCTGCTGATCGTCGTCGGCGTCGTGCTCGACACCATGAAGCAGCTCGAGGCGCAGATGGTGATGCGTAACTACTCCGGCTTCCTCAACTAACCGGTCCCGGCGCGGGGCGGCGCCTGCCGATTGCCCGTGTTCCTGCGGATCTCATGGCCGGCGTGAGCGGTCGAAACACGACGCTCGCCCGGCCATCGCGCGTTTTCCTCACATTGTGGATACCTATTGATACGCATAGATAACACGTCTGGCACCGTGGTATGGAGCATGCTATAATCCCGCCGCACGCCCATGACACGACGCAGTGCAATTGAGGCGCGTCACCTCAACGACGTTCGCTGCAACGGGGCAGCGGATCTTGCCCCCGGCATCGGGTAAGGGTGCCGGGAACACGCGGAGGAGGCCATCTGTGAACATCATCCTGATCGGCGCGCAGGGGAGCGGCAAGGGCACGCAGGCCGAGATGCTCGCCCGCGAGCTGCACCTCAAGCCGACCGCCAGCGGCGAGTTGTTGCGCGCGGCCATCGCCGCCGATACGCCCGCTGGCCGCGCCGCCAAGCCCTACTACGACCGCGGCGATCTCGTGCCCGATCGGTTGGTGATCGCGATGATCCTCGATGCCCTGCGCGACCTGGGCGACGCACGCGGCATCATCCTCGACGGTTTCCCGCGCAACCTCGCGCAGGCGCGCGCGCTCGACGTCGAGATGGAGGTGCACGACCAGCGCATCACCGACGTCGTCTACCTCGACGTGCCGCGCGAGGTGCTCCTCGAGCGCCTCTCCGGGCGCTACATCTGCCGCGCCAACGGCCACGTCTGGAACATCAAGACGCACCCGACGCGCGTTCCCGGCATCTGCGATTACGACGGCAGCGAGCTCTACCAGCGCTCGGACGACTCGCCCGAGAAGATCGAGCGGCGCCTGGACATCTTCTTCAGCGAGACGATCGTGCTCGTGGACTACTACGCCGCCGCGGGCAAGCTGATCCAGGTGGACGGCTCGCGCTCGATCGAGGTGGTCCACGAGGAGATCCTCGCTCGCCTGGACCCTAGCGCGCTCCGGCAGAGCGCCTTTCCCCTGCCGGACGAGCGCAGCGCCTAACGATCTCCTCCGCGCCTACCTTGAGCGTCATATACGCGCGCTGATCTCCACGACCGAGGCACCTCTAACGACATGGCAATCGCGTATCGCAGCCGCACCGAAATTGAATCGATTCGCCGCGCGGGCCGCGTCGTGATGGAGATCCTCGCCCTGCTGCGCGCCGCCGTGCGCCCCGACGTCACCACCGGCGAGCTCGACGCGATCGCCAGCGCCGAGCTCGCGCGCAGGGGCGCCACCTCCAACTTCAAGGGCTATCGGCCCGCCCGCGACCTGCCGCCCTATCCCGGCGTAATCTGCGCCTCCGTCGACGAGGAGATCGTCCACGGCATCCCCGGCGGCCGCGTGCTCGCCGAGGGCGAGCTGATCGCGCTCGACTTCGGCGCCGTCCTCGACGGCTGGCACGGCGACTCCGCGATCACCGTCCCCGTCGGCGCGGTCTCGCCGGAGGCACAGCGCCTGCTCGACGTCACGCAGGAGGCGTTGCGCCTGGGCATCGCGGCGGCCCGACCGGGCAATCGCGTCCTCGACATCTCCCGCGCGATCCAGACCTACGTCGAGGGGCAGGGCTGCTCGATCATCCGCGAGTACGTCGGCCACGGCATCGGGCGCGCCCTGCACGAAGACCCTTCGATCCCCAACTACGTCGAGGGCGGCCAGTCCAACCCGCTGCTGCGCCCCGGCATGGTCTTCTGCATCGAGCCGATGGTGGCACTCGGCTCCGCCGAGATACGGGCCCTCCCCGACCGCTGGACGGTCGTCACCGCCGACGGCAGCCTCTCCGCCCACTTCGAGCACACCGTCGCCGTCACCCCCGAGGGCGCGGAGATCCTCACCGCGCTCCCGTGACGCGGCGGCTCGCGCTCCGGACGCTATCCTTGCCGCGGTGGGGAGGGGCCACTTCTCTTGACACTCCCCACGCCAAAAGGCGGGGGATGCTCGGTTCACCGCCGCGGCCTACGCCACGACTCCCCGAAGGGCCTGCCCGGCCCATTGGATATTGCGCGCCGCATTCTCGTCGCGGTCGAGGACCAGTCCACAGGACGGACAGACATGGGTGCGCACGCGCAACGACTTGGGCACGCGCGCCCCGCAGCCCGAACAGTCCTGGCTGGTAGAGGCGGGTGGCACGGCGACGACCCGACGCCCGGCGCATGCTGCCTTGGCGTCGAGGATGGTGCGGAATTGCCCCCAACCGGCACCAGCAACGCTCTTGGCGAGGTGACGGTTCCGCACCAGGTTGGCGACCTGCAGATCTTCCAGATAGATGGTGTCGTCGTGGCGCAGTAGCGCCAGCGCCGTCTTGTGATGGAAGTCGGCGCGCTGGCGCTTGACCGTTTGATGCGCCTTACCCAGTTGAATGACGGCGTTGCGGCGTCGCTTGCTGCCCTTCTTGCGGCGGCTCACCCGGCGCTGCGCCTGGACACGAGAGGGCTTTCGCCCGCCGCGCGCCACGCCGTTTCAACGGCAGTGGTGAGGCGCTCTCGGCTTGAGCTGTTATGCTTGCTCGCGCATGGTGAGACAAGGGCACCATGCGCCCGACACGGGATGCGACGCGCATCACCATTCGTTTCCCGCGCCAAGGAGCGGCTACCATCAAGCAACTGGCGACGGAGCACGACCGTTCGATCAAGAGCGCGGTCGTGCACGCCGTGCGGAATACCATGCCCGTCAGCGACGTACGCGAGCTGGATAGCCATGTCAGGGACGGTGCGCAAGACCTACAAAGAGAAGCTGCGCCCGACGCCCGCCCAGGAGCGGGCGCTGGACGACGTGCTCTGGCGGTGCCGCACGCTCTACAACACCGCGCTGGAGCAGCGCCTCACCGCCTGGCGACGGTGCCACGTCTCGGTCACGCGCTCTCAGCAGGAAGCGGAGCTGAAGGCGATCCGCGCCGCGTTCCCGGCGTACGCCGCCCTCCACAGCCACGTGCTGCAGGACGTGCTGGCCCGGCTGGACACGACGTATCAGGCGTTCTTTCGCCGCGTCGCGAGCGGCGAGCAGCCGGGGTTCCCGCGCTTCCAGGGGCGCACCCGCTGGCACTCCTTCACCTTCAAGGCGTACGGCAACGGCGCTCGGCTGGACAACGGCTCCCTCGTCCTGTCGAAGATTGGCCGTATCGCCGTGCGTTGGTCCCGCCCGATTGAAGGGACCATCAAGACCGTCACCGTCTCGCGCGAGGCCGATGGGTGGTGTACGTCTGCTTCTCCTGCGCCGAGGTGCCTGCACGGCCGTTGCCGCTCACCGGCAACGAGATGGGCATTGATGTGGGGCTCAAGGCGTTCCTCACCACGGCGGACGGCGACGCCGTCGAGAACCCGCGCCACTACCGCAAGGCCGAGCGCGCGTTGCAGAAGGCGCAGCAGCGGGTGTCCCGGCGCACGAAGGGGAGCCATCGCCGGAAGAAAGCGGCCCAGCAGTGCGCCAAGCAGCACCAGCACGTCCGCCGGCAGCGCAGCGACTTCCACCACAAGACGGCACTGGCCCTCGTGCGCCGGTACGACACGATCGACGTGGAGGCGATCCAGGCCGCTCACCTGAGCAGACGCCCCGCGCCCGTCCCCGATGGGCACGGTGGCTACCTCCCGAACGGGGCCGGCCGCAAGGCGGGCCTGAACAAAAGCCTGCACGACGCCGGCTGGGGCCACTTCCTGTCCATCCTCGCGTGCAAGGCAGCATGGGCCGGCAAGCGAGTGGAAGCGGTCCCTCCGGCGTCTACCTCGCAGGACTGTAGCGGCTGTGGGCAGCGTATCCAGAAGAGCCTCTCCGTGCGCACCCACGTCTGCCCGTCCTGCGGCCTGGTCTTGGACCGCGACGAGAACGCGGCCAGCAACATCCGATGGCGCGGGCAGCGCCTTCGGGGAGTCCCGGCGATGGCGGGGGCGCTGAACCGAGAACCCGTCGGGCTTTAGCCCGTGCGGAGTGTCAGCTGATAGGCGCGGTCGACGCGCACCACCACGTCCTGCAGGACCTGGCTGTTCACCTCGCCATATTCCGGCATCGCCGCTTTGATACCGGGCAGTTCGGCCTTTTGCTGATAGTAGTGCACCGAGATGCCGCGCATCCGCCATGCCTCGCGGCGCTCGCCGATGGCGGCGTTATACACCTGACGACAGAGCATGAGCGTACACTCCAGCAGCCGTGCCTGGTGGGGCGTGGGCTTGAGTTTGTGCTTGTAGCTCTTGTAGCTCCTGCGCGTCGCCTGTTCTTCCATGTCTACCTATTCTGCCCGATAGACACGAAAACGGCGACCATCGGACGTTCGTGGCCCTCGCGGGCCACCCAGCTTGCATCCCCATGGGGGAACCGAGGGGGCCTCAGCCGCAAACCAGTCAGGGCCACTTGCGGAACCGCGTGCCACATGCTATAATCTGCATTTGGCTGCGTCTAATTTGCACGCTTCACAGTCGCTCCTCATGCGCACGTCTCGCGTGCGCACTTTCCCCCACCGCGGCGCGGACGTGCCGCGGTGCATGAGAGAGGGCTGCGTAGCGTTTTCTTGCGTTGTTTCGTGGGGCATTGTCCTGGAAAGGAATGTATGGCCAAACGCGATGCGATTGAGGTCGAGGGCACCGTCACCGAGTCGCTGCCCAATGCGATGTTTCGTGTGCTGCTCGCCGATGGAGAGCATTCGGTGCTTGCCCATCTCTCCGGCAAGGTGCGCATGAACTTCGTGCGTATCGTCCCGGGCGACAAGGTGCGCGTCGAGCTCACTCCATATGACCTCACCAAGGGCCGCATCACGTGGCGCAATCGGACCTAGGCAGCCTCTCGAACGACTGGATGCTGAACCGGTAGTCAGATGCCACGCTCGCCACGGCGTTCCGGCACGGTTGCCCCGCCGCTCGGCGAGTGAGCAGCGTAGTACATGTCCACGTCGGTGCTGACGTGGCGCGAGCAGTTCAATCGGCCCAGCACCGCGCCGAAATGCGCCCGTATCGTCCTCTCGCTCGTCTTCGAAGAGGGGCGATGTCGCGCCGATGAGTAGTCTCTGGAAGAGGGTGTTGTTGTGAAGGTGCGAGCGTCGGTTAAGCCGCGCTGCGAGCACTGCAAAGTCATTCGCCGCGAGCGAGTGGTGATGGTGATCTGCAGTAAGGACCCCAAGCACAAGCAGCGGCAGGGGTAATATACGCGTGAACGCTGGGGTAGCACCCAGTCAACTGTTTAGAACGCCCAGGCGCCTCTGAATCGGGCGCCTGGGTAGCCGTCTCTCCGGCGAGTGACGGGACCGGCCAGCAGCGGTCGCAGAGGCGGCCACGCGCACGGGGCGATGTCGCGGCGAGCGAGACCCACCCCGAATCGAACGAGGCTTCCCTAGGGGGCCTCACCAGCCACGTACGAGGAGGATCTGGCGCATGGCCAGAATCGCTGGGATCGACATCCCACGTGAGAAGCGCGTCGAAGTCGCGCTGACCTACATCTTCGGCATCGGTCCCGCGACCGCCAAGCGGGTGCTCACCGTCACCCGCGTCGACCCCGACACCCGCGTGAAGAATCTCACCGAGGACGAGGTTGGCCGCCTCCGCGAAGTCATCGACCGCACCGTCAAGGTTGAGGGCGATCTCCGTCGCGAAGTGGACCTGAATATCAAGCGCCTGATCGAGATCGGCAGCTATCGCGGCCTCCGTCATCGCCGCAATCTGCCGGTTCGCGGCCAGCGCACGCGCACCAACGCGCGCACCAAGCGCGGCGCCAAGAAGACGGTGGCCGGCAAGAAGAAGGCGACGAAGAAGTAATCTCCCCGCGGTGGCGGAGCTGACGCGCTCACGCCGCCGCGCGACTCCCTCAGGAGGGCAGATCCAGCATGGCGGAAAAGGCTCCCAAGCGGCCAGTCGGGCGACAGCGCCGACGCGAACGCAAGTCGGTGCCGCGCGGTCGCGCGCACATCCAGGCGACCTTCAACAACACGTTGGTCACCATCTCCGATCCCAATGGCAACGTCCTCTCGTGGAGCAGTGCCGGCGCGTCGAACTTCAAGGGTTCGCGCAAGAGCACGCCCTACGCCGCCCAGGTCACCGCGGAGACCGCGGCGCGCAAGGCGATGGAGCATGGCGTGCGCCAGATCGAAGTCTACGTGCGCGGGCCCGGCTCGGGCCGCGAGGCCGCCATTCGCGCCTTGCAGGCCGCGGGCTTGCAGGTCGTCTCCATCACCGACGTCACGCCGATCCCGCACAACGGATGCCGACCGCCCAAGCGGCGCCGCGTCTAACTCGTCTTCGCCCCGCGGCGGGCCACAACAGCCCGCCGCTTCACGTCATTCACGCTCATGTTCGTCGCAATGCTACTGGAGTGTGTGCTCGCCGGGGGCCGTCCGTGTCCAGGGCGGTGTGGCGCCGAATCTGGCGCCGCGATCGTGAATTAGCCCGCGATTCTCCATCTCTGCTGCGTTCTCCAGGAAGCGCATGCCAGCGAAGGGCGCCGGATTGCTCCGGCCTCGTCGCGTCCGAACCGTCGGGGATCGTCGTTGCTCGTGCCGCTGCGGCTGGCGGCGCTGGGCGTGACGATTTCCGCGCTCCGGTGGCCCCACTCGTCGGATGCGGGTGCGGGCGTTCCCGACTCAGTCCGTAGGCCTACACGCAGACAGACGTCTACACTCCTTGGAGGGCGCTAAAGAACGCATGGCACGATATACCGGACCCGTCTGCCGCCTTTGCCGGCGCGAGGGGATGAAGCTTTTCCTCAAAGGCGACCGCTGCATGAGCGCGAAGTGCGCCATCGAGCGTCGCAACACCCGCCCCGGCCAGCACGGCCAGGGCCGCCCGCGCAAGGTCTCGGGCAGGGGCCTTCAACTGCGCGAGAAGCAGAAGGTACGACGCACGTACGGCCTGCTTGAGGCCCAATTCCATCGTTTCTTCACTATCGCCGCGCATCGCCCCGGCAAGACCGGCGAAAACCTGCTGCAACTCCTCGAGATGCGGCTCGATAACGTCGTCTACCGCCTCGGCTTCGGCGATTCGCGCGCCCAGGCGCGTCAGCTCGTCTCGCACGGCCACTTCCAGGTGAATGGCCGCAAGGTCGACATCCCTTCCTACCTCGTCAAGCCGGGGGATGAGATCGCCGTCCGCGAGTCGCGCCGCAATCTGGAATATTTCAAGACGCGTGCCCTCATGCTCAACCAGAAGGGCGTACCCGCCTGGATGCGTCTTGAGCCTACCGCACTCTCGGGTCGTGTCCTCGCCGTGCCCGCACGGCAAGACCTGGAGTTGCCCTTCGACGAAGCGCTGGTCGTCGAGTACTACAGCCAGCGGTAAGAGGAGGGGATCCCCTTGTTAGAAATCGCCGTACCCCACATCACCGCAACCGAATCCGAACAGAACTACGCCAGCTATGACATCGAGCCGCTCGAAGCCGGGTATGGCATGACGCTCGGCAATTCGTTGCGGCGCGTCTTATTGTCGTCGCTCAATGGCGCCGCCGTGACCTCGATCAAGATCGAAGGCGCGCAACACGAGTTCCAGGACGTCCCCGGCGTCAAGGAAGATGTCACCGACATCGTCCTCAACGTCAAGAACCTGCGCCTCCGCTCCTTCTCCGACCGCCCCGTCACGATGCGGCTGGAGATCACGGGCGCGCGGCAGATCACCGCCGCCGACATCCAGGCGCCCAGCACGGTCGAGATCATCAACCCCGACCTCTACATCGCCACGCTCGACGACCCCAATGGCCGCTTCGAGATGGAGTTGGTCGTCGAGGCCGGCAAGGGCTACGTCCCCGCCGAGTCCAAGGAGGATCAGCCGATCGGCCAGATCCCGGTGGACGCCATCTTCACGCCCGTCCAGCGGGTCAACTACGTCGTCGAGCATACGCGCGTCGGCCAGATGACCAACTACGACAAGATCATCCTGCAGATCTGGACCGACGGCACCATCACGCCGGACGAAGCGCTGCGCAGCGCTTCGCTGATCCTCGTCCAGCACTTCCAGATGATCGGCGAGTACAACGAGCCCAGCATCGTCGAGACGAGCAAGCCGGAGATCGAGCAGCCAAAGGGCGCCACCGCGTACCAGATCCCGCAGAAGATCTACGACACGCCCATTGAAGAGCTCGACCTCACCGTTCGCGCCTACAACTGCCTCAAGCGCAGCAACATCACGAAGGTCGGCCAGGTGCTGACCATGAATCGCGACGACCTGCTGGCCGTGCGCAACTTCGGTGAGAAGAGCCTCAACGAGCTGGTCGACCGCCTGATCCAACGCCGCTTCCTGCCTGCCGTGCGCCAGATCGATGCCAACGGCTCGGGTGGCGCATCCGCCGCCGTCTCCGACGACGATGACGAAGACCTCGAATAGATCCACACGATCAACGGCAACCGCCCGTGAGGGCCATCGCCCTGGAGGACGAAGGTGAGACACCGTATAGCGGGCAACCGCATCAACATGCCGGAGGCGCGCAGGCGCGCGGCGTTCCGCAGCATGATCGATGGGCTCTTCACGCACGAGCACATCCAGACCACCGAGGCGCGCGCCAAGGCGATCCAGGGTGAGGCCGAGCATCTGATCACCATCGCCATTCGCGGCCACAACAAAGCCTGGGAACATCTGACCGCGGTGGTGCCCGACCAGGAGACCGCCGAGCAAGTGCTCGCCCTCGCTCGCCGCGCCCGCTTCTCGGTCGACGAGGTCATCCCCAGCGACGAGGATCGCAAGGCGCGCAACAAGTACCCGCTCAGCGATGATGCCCGCAAACTCAAGGAAGCGCGCCTCAGCGCCCTCCAGAAAGATATGCTCGGCATCATCAAGAACCGCGAAGACGCGCAGCAGGCGCTGACCGCAGCTCGCGAGGCGATGGCGCTCGAGCTGCACGCCCGTCGCACAATCCTGCGTCATCTGCCGCACGAGCTGCGCGTCAAGAAGATCTTCGAGCAGTTCGTGCCGCGCTACGCGGGCCGCCCCGGCGGCTACACGCGCATCTCCAAGATCGGCTTTCGCCAGGGCGACGGCGCGCACATCGTCCGGCTTGAGATGGTCATCTAACCCATTGACGTTGTTGACGCATTTCTTGAAAAGCGGCAGCATCGGCAATTCCGATCCCTCGCTCGCCGATCAAGCGATGCGATGTTCGCGGCCCACGGGTCGCATAGGTGACGGTCGGTAGCTCTCGTGAACCTCGCCGCGCTCGTGGCATACGACGGCACGCGCTTCGCTGGCTTCCAGCGCCAGTCGCCCGACAAGGGGCCGACGGTGCAGGGAACGCTCGAAGAGGCGCTCCGGCGCATCGCGGGCGAGGCGATCACCATCGAGGGCGCGGGCCGCACGGATAGTGGGGTCCACGCCTCCGGCCAGGTCGTCAACGCGCCGGTCCCGTCGCGGTTGGCCCCGAAGGACTGGCAGCGGGCGCTCAACGCGCTCTTGCCGCCCGACGTGGCCGTCCGCGCGGCCTGCGAAGCCCCGGCGGATTTCCATTCGCGGCGCAGCGCCGTCTCGCGCAGCTACCGCTACCGCATCCTCCGCGACGCGGTGCGGTCGCCGCTACGCGAGCGATACGCCTGGCGCGTCGCGGCCCCGCTGGACGTCGCGGCGATGCAGGCGGCGGCGGCGTTGTTGCTCGGCGAGCACGACTTCGCCGCCTTCGGCTCTAGCCCAGGGCGCGGGGCCGATGGCATGCGCGGCGGCACGGTGCGGCGCCTCTTCGAGGCGGAGTGCCGGATGGCGGGGGCGGACGAGCCGGACGAGGTCGAGTGTCGCTTCACGGCGAACGCCTTCCTCACCGGCATGGTGCGCCGCCTCGTCGGCGCGCTGGCACTGGTCGGCGAAGGGCGGCTCACCGTCGCGGACTTCCGGGCGATCCTGGAGGCACGCGACGGGAATCACCCCGGCGGCGCGGCTCCGGCTTGTGGCTTGTGCTTGAGCCGTGTAGAATATCCAGTTGGACTCATCTCGTGGGCGACGTGACGCCCAGGACGCAGCCACGACGTATCGGACCCGCGGGCGGGAGCGTTCGGCGCTTGCCAGTCGGGAGGAGCATCGACGCGAGGCGCGAACCGTGCCCGCACTGAGGGAGTGAACGTTGTATGAACCCGAAGACCTATAGCGCCAAGCTCGGCGACCTCGACCCGCATTGGTACGTGTTCGACGCGGAGGGCAAGGTGCTCGGGCGCATCGCCACCGAGATCGCCACCGTCCTGCGCGGCAAGCACAAGCCCATGTTCACGCCGCACCTCAACTGCGGCGACTTCGTCGTCGTCATCAACGCGGAGAAGGTCGCGGTGACGGGCAACCGGCTCGACTCCAAGATCTACTATCGCCATTCGCAGTACCCTGGCGGCCTCAAGCAGGAGACGCTGCGCCAGGTGCTCGAGAAGCACCCGGAGCGGGCCATCGAGCGCGCCGTCAAGGGCATGCTGCCGCGCAACCGCCTCGGCGCCGACATCCTGCGACGCCTCAAGGTCTACGCCGGTCCCACGCATCCGCATGAGGCGCAACAGCCGCAGCCGTGGGCGCGCCCCTCGGCGGAGCAGGTGCTGGCTGAGCGGGCCGCCGCCGTTACCGCGTAAGCGACCCCATCGTCGATTCACAGGCACCCCTTTCTCGCGGGTTGGATATGTTTGAAGCGTCGGCACGCGCCGGTGCAGTGTGGGCGGTGGAAGCAGCGCCGGCCCCTACGGAGGTCACACCTTGGCGGAGTTCTCAGGTTCCTACTTCTACGGCACGGGCCGCCGCAAGACCGCCGTCGCCCGCGTCCGACTCTACCCCAACGGCGACGGGCACATCATCGTCAACGGCCGCGCCGGCGAGGAGTATTTCCCCCGCGAGACGCTAATGCAGACGGTGCGCAGCCCGCTGCGCCTGCTGGAACTGGCGAGTCGCTTCAACCTCTCGATCAAGGTGGTTGGCGGGGGTGTCAGTGGCCAGGCCGGGGCCGTGCGCCACGGCATCGCCCGCGCGCTCGTCCGCGTCGATGAAGAGATGCGCTCGCCCCTGCGCCATGCGGGCTTTCTCACGCGCGACCCGCGCATGAAAGAGCGCAAGAAGTACGGCCTCAAGCGCGCCCGCAAGGCGCCGCAATACACGAAGCGCTAATCTCCCAGTTCTTACGGCTCGCACGATCGCGTCGACGGGGCACGGCTTCATGGCTGAGCCCCGTCTGTCGTTTTCCTCCCTCGCGCCCGAGCGGCCCTCCTGAAATTGCCCCTTGCATACGCTGCACCAAACCGCTAGAATGCGCCCCATCAGACGACTGCTGGGCTTTCTATGGCGTCATCGTGCGTCGCCGGCGGGCGCGCTGGTTGCTATCGCATCCTCGCAATGCTGATCGGATGCTCTGGACTCATTGGGGAGTATCGCCGCGGACGTGCGGCGCAGAAAGAGGAAAGCAATGTCCACCGCCTCAACCGATGCGCCGCCCAAAGCGGAAGCGTCTACGATGAGCCGGGTCGGCACTGGGGGCACCGTCGTCTCCGCCGTCGCGTTGGCGGTACCCCTGGGCTACGTGGCCTATGCCGGCGCCAACACCGTCACGCTTAATAGCGCGTCGAGCGTGCAGAACACACTGCTGGCGGGCATCATTTTCACGGGCGTGGCCGCGCTGGTCGCCCTGATCGCAACCGTGCTCAACCTACCGGCATTGCTCAAGGAGCCGAGCGCGGGGCGGATCGTCTCGACGGGCGTCTCGGTGATCGTCCTGGTGGCCTCCGTGCTATTTCTCGTGCTCAATCTGGTGCCGCGTGTCTCGCCGCTGAATCACCTCAGCAACGATCTACAGCCGTTCGGCAATGCACTGACCAAGGACTGCTCGGACCCGCTGAACCAGCTCACGCGCGACGAGCATACCGTCTACCAGGATGCTCAGGTCAGTCAGACGGGCGACGCGAGCGGTGATGGCAACTTCGTCAAGCTGCTCTCCGTCGACATCCCCAAGATTCAGGCGGACACCAAGGCGATCTCCGACGGGATCAATCAACTCAACCTCCTCACGGTGCCCGACCCGAAGTATCAGGACCTGGTGAAGCGCTGCATCGCGGACGAGAAGTCCGACATCGATTTCTTGACCAACGACACCGGCGCGAACGCCATCCCGGTCCCGGCGCCCTTTAACGTGGTGCAGAAGACGGTGAGCTTCACGACGCTGCTCAACGATGCGGCGGGCATCCTCTCGGGCGCCGTTGCGATTCCGGGTGTGCCGCTGGCCGCGATTCCGTCTGGCACGTTCCAGACTTTCGTCGCGGCGGTGTTGATCGGCAATCCGGCGCTCGGCGTCCCGACGGACAAGTCGGTGCTCTGCGCCAAGGACCCGCAGTTGTCGGCGGACGGCAACCAGCTCTACAACGATGCGGTGTCGACCTTGACGACGAATACCGCGCCGCTGAAGCCGGATGTGAACGCCATCGTCGGCGCGAACACGCCGGCGCCGAACTTCTGCCCGCTGGTCTAGCAAAAGACAGGCTTTCATCCCCCTCCCTAAAGACAGGGGGATGAAAGCCCTGTCGCCCGTGGACGACGAGTGGTCATGGTTTCCGACTTTGCACCAGCCAGGCAGAATAGAGCGACATGGGACCGCAGAGCATTCGCAAGACCTACAAGTACAAGCTGAAGCCCACTACCGAACAGGAGCGGGCGCTTGATCGTGCCCTCATGCTCTGTCGCCACGTCTACAACGCCGCCATCGAGGAACGCCGCGAAGCCTGGCAGAGGTGCGGTATATTTGTTGGCTACTACCAGCAAAAGGCCGAGTTGCCCGGCATCAAAGCCGGGTTGCCAGAGTACAGCGAGGTCAACAGTCAGGTCTTGCAAGACGTGGTGCAGCGGGTAGACCGCGCGTTCCAAGCCTTCTTCCGGCGCGCCAGGGCGGGTGAGACGCCTGGCTATCCTCGGTTTCACGGACGCAATCGCTACAACTCGTTCACCTATCCACAGGTGGGCGAGCACGGCGGCGCGCGACTGGACAATGGCTTCCTGGTCCTGTCAAAGATCGGGCTCGTGGCGGTGCGTTGGAGTCGCCCGCTGGAGGGCACCCCCAAGACGGTCACGATCAGCCGGGAAGCGGACGGCTGGTATGCCTGCTTCTCCTGTGCCGATGTGCCGATGCAGCCACTCCCCGCCACCGGCCAAGAGACGGGCATAGACCTGGGACTGGAAGCCTTCGCTACAACTTCGGACGGGACACGCATCTTTCATCCCGGTTGGTATCGCAAAGCCGAGCGACGACTCAAGACTGCCCAACGCCGTGTCTCGCGGCGCAAGAAGGAGAGCAACCGGCGGCGCAAAGCGGTGAAGTTGCTCGCCAAGGCGCATCTAAAGGTCAAACGCCAACGCGCCGACTTCCACCATAAGACGGCGCTCGCCCTGGTTCAGCAAAACGACACGATCTAGCACGAAGACGTGCAGACGGCCAACATGCTCAAGAACCACCATCTCGCCAAGAGCATCAGCGACGCGGGTTGGGGCCAGTTCTTGCGCATCCTCGCAGCCAAAGCAGCATATGCTGGGCGACGAGTCGTAGCGGTGCCGCCTGCCTACACGAGCCAGAAATGCTCTGGCTGCGGCGTTCACGTCGCGAAGGGCTTGTCCGTCCGTTGGCACTCCTGCCCGGATTGCGGGACAGGTCTGCACCGCGACGTGAACGCCGCCAAGAATATAGAACGGCTCGGTCAGAGCCTTCGGGGAGGCGCGGCGTTAGCCGCGTCGTAGAACCGAGCATCCCCCGGCTTTAGCCGTGGGGAGTGTCAATCTGATGTGCCGGTAGTGGCACGAGCGTCTACGCAAGGCGTCGCCGAGAAGCAATCGAGTGCTTCTTCGCGGCGCCTTGTCGTGTTGGTGATCCGTGGTCTTCAGGCCACGGATCATCCTATCCGAGGGGGAGCGAACAACGCCGACGATTGCGTTGGCGATCACGTCAGCCGGCGAGGGAGCGGTGGACGAGCTTTTGGAAGTGGCGCAGGGCTTTTTCGCGCGAGAGCATGAGGGTGCCGCGGTCGAAGACGCCGGAGCGGAGGCCGCGCTGGACGGATTCGCAGAGGACGATGTCTTCTTCCTGCACCTGGTCGATGAATTTGACGAAGTCGGTCACCTGATCGTCCGCCACTTCGTCGGCGAAGCAGTAGTCGTAGACGGCGAGGGTGTGGCCGGCGTCGAGCGGGACGAAGAGGTTGAGCGAGACGTTGCCGGGGCCGGGGTAGATGTTGAGGGTGAAGTTGGGCCAGAGGTAGGCGTAGAAGCCGTCCTTGACGCCGTCGCCGATCTCGTAGAGGCCGGCGTCTTTGCCTTCGCGAGCGGATTGTTTCGTGGCGCCGCGCTGGGTGGAGAAGTAGTCGTATTCGGTGACGACGTAGTTGTTGACGTCGATGAGGTCGCAGAAGGCGGGGTGGGCGACGGCACAGTGGTAGCATTCGAGATAGTTGTCGACGACGACTTTCCAGTTGGCGGCGATCTCGTAGGTGCGGCGCACGCGGCGGCGGATGCGGTCGAGCGGGAGGCCGGTGGCGTCGACTTGTTGGGGCAGATCGCCGAGGACGTGCGCGAGTGGCTCGGCGTGAACGTCGGGGTTGACGAAGATGAAGGGTCCCCAACTGGCGACCTGGATGGGGAAGAGCGAGAGCTGGTCGGGGTCGAAGTTCGGCTCGTCTTTGGAGGCGGGGGCGGCGCGGAGGGTGCCATCGAGGTTGTACGTCCAGGCGTGGTAGTGGCATTGGAGGGTTTTGCGGTTGCCGCTGGCGGCGAGGACAAGCTGGGAGCCGCGATGGCGGCAGACGTTGGCGAAGCCGCGCAGGATGCCGTCTTGGTCGCGCAGGAGGACGATGGGGAGGTCGCCTAGGGTGGCGGTGAGGAAGTCGCCGGGGTTGGGCAACTCTTCGGTGAGGCCGACGTATTGCCAACTGCGGCGAAAGATGCGGTGCTGCTCGCGGCGGTAGAGCGCTTTGGAGGTGTACCACGCGGCGGGGAGGGTCTCGCCGCGTTCGAGCGCGTCGCGGAGGGCGGGATCGTTGACGCTGTCCCTGAGGTCGGCGCTCATCGGTAGGCTCGCTTTCTGTAGGGCGGTGCCGCGGTCGGAAGTGGGGCTATTGTGGCATGGCGGCGGGTGTGGGGGCAAGGGGAGGGAGGGGAACCTAACCCCCTACCCCTTCCCTGCGGGGAAGGGGCCACCGGCCGACTGATACGCATTCCGGGGCACCGTTAAGGCGGGGCGGGCGATCAGGCGGGGGCGTAGCGGCGGGTGCTTGCCGGAGCACGTGAAGGTCGCAGCGTGGCTCAACGGTGGTGGAACAGGGCGTGCAACAGGACGTCGATTGGCACCGCCGGGAAAAGGGACGTATCGCGCAGATTTCTGCGTCGTGGGCGGCGGTGCGTTCGCGGCATAGGATGATGCCATATGCGACGTATACGCGGAAGGATTCGCCATTCGACGCGCCGAGCCCAGACGAGCACGCCGCCGGTCGAGCCGGTGCGGGTTGTGCAGCACGGTTGGGCGGGGGCACAGGCGCCGCTGCTGATCGCGATTGGGCTGTTTCTTTTGGTGGCGATGGCGCTGCTGGTGCTGGCGCAGATAGGCCTCCAGGTGGCGGCGACGCTGGTGATCGCGCTGGCGCTGGCGTGGCTGGCGTTCAGCGTGGTGCACGAGGGGTAGCCGCGCCGAGACATGCCCTATAGTCCACAGAGACACTTTGTGTAGCACGAAGTGGAGGGAAGCTGATGTCTTCGAACGAGGGGATGCTGAAGCCGCGGATAGGATTCTTGGGCTTGGGGCACATGGGGACGCCGATGGCGCGACGGCTGCTGGACGCGGGGTATGCGCTGACGGTCTTTAACCACACAACGAAGCGGGCGGAGCAGTTTGCGCCGGGACGTGCCGGAGTTGCAAAGACGCCGCGCGAGGCAGCTGAGCAGAGCGACGTGCTGATCCTCATGCTCTCGGACGACACGGTGGTGCGCAAGGCGCTGCTGGGTGAGCAAGGGGCGCTCGATGGTCTGCCGCGCGGGGCGGCGGTGATTGACATGAGCACGGTCTCGCCGGAGGTGAACCGGTCCATGGCAAAGGAGGCGCGGGGCCGTGGCGTGGCGATACTCGATGCGCCGGTCTCGGGGAGTGTGCCGCAGGCGGAGCAGGGATCGCTGGTGATCTTCGCCGGCGGGGAACGGGCGGCGTTCGAGCGGTGCGAGCCGATACTCAAGGTGATGGGCCAGCGCGTATTCTATATGGGGCCGAGCGGGTCGGGGAATGCGATGAAGCTGGTGGTGAATACGCTGCTCGGCGTGGAAATGCAGGCGATCGCGGAGGCGGTGGCGCTGGGCGAGAAGGCGGGGCTCGACCGCGGCACGCTGCTCGCGACGCTGGGGCAGACGGCGGTGATCGCGCCGGGGCACAAGGCGAAGCTGGAGAATGCGGCGAAGTCGTCGTATCCGCCGGCGTTCGCGCTGGGGATGATGCGCAAAGACTTCGGGCTGATCCTGGAGCACGCTACGCGGCTGGCCGTGCCCATGCCGGCGACGGCGGCCTCGGCGCAGATCAACGAGACGGAGTCCGCGTCGCGCGAGGGGGCGGACGAGGATGAGGACTACTCGGTGGTGGTACGGCTGATGGAGCGCATGGCCGGGCTGCAACCGGCGGTGCGCTAGGCTGCCCAGGATCACCGGGGTGTGTAGGAGGTGACACCATGACGATGACCCTGACGAGCGACGCGTTCGAAGACGACCAGGCCATTCCGCGCCAATATGCCTGCGATGGGGAGGGCGTCTCGCCGCCGCTCAGCTGGAGCGCGGGGCCGGCGAATACGGCGGCGTATACGCTGATTGTGGATGACCCTGACGCGCCGAGCGGCGATTTCACCCACTGGGTGCTGTACGATCTGCCGCCCGATGCCCGCATGCTGCCATCCGGCGCGCATACTGGCGGGCGGGAGGCGCGAGGCGGGGTCAGCGGCAAGAACAGCTTCGGCCAGATCGGCTATGGGGCACCATGTCCGCCCAAGGGCGACCGGCCACACCACTATCGCTTCACCGTCTCTGCGCTCGACGCTCCGCTGCGCCGACCGGCGGGCCTGGCGAAGGGCGAGGTGCTGGCGGCGATGCGCGGGCATGTGCTGGATACCGGGCAGCTGACGGGCACCTACGCGCGCCCGGGGGCGTGAGCGGGCGGCTCGGTCTCGATGCGTCCCGGCCCGCCCACGGGGGAACTCGGGTCACGTCGCTCTCCGGAATGGCGCGTAACGTCGCGCCAGGCGCCGAGATCGCCCTATGCTGTGAGGGCGAGGCGTGGTCGCCCGCGAGGAGGGAGACGAGTCTATGGCTGGCATGTTGTCGGGCAAGGTGGCGCTGGTGACGGGGGCGTCATCCGGGATCGGCGAGGCGACGGCGTTCGCGCTGGCACGCGAGGGGGCGCGGGTGGGCATCGCCGCGCGGCGCAGGGATCGCTTGGAGGATCTCGCGCGGCGCATCGGCGAGACGGCGGGCGAGGTGCTGATCGTCGAGGCGGACGTGACCAATGAGGCGCAGGCGCGGAGCATGGTGGGACAGGTCCACTCCACGTGGGGCCGGCTCGACATCGTGGTGAACAATGCGGGGATGATGCTGCTGGGGCCGATCGTCGGGGCGGACACCGAGGATTGGCGGAAGATGGTGAACGTCAACCTGATGGGTCTACTCTACACGACGCACGCGGCGCTGCCGATCATGCGGGAGCAAGACGGCGGGCATATCGTCAATGTCTCGTCGGTGGCGGGGCGCACGGCGCGGGCGGGCAGCGGCGTCTACAACGCGACGAAGTGGGGCGTGGTGGCGTTCTCGGAGGCGCTGCGGCAGGAGGTCTCGAAGCGGGACCACATCCGCGTGACGGTGGTGGAGCCGGGGGTGGTCGCCACTGAGCTGACCACACACATCACCAGCGAGGAGGGTAGGCGCGACGCGGCGACGCTCACAGACATGACCGAGCCGCTGCAGGCGCAGGACATCGCCGATTTGATCCTCTTCGCGGTGACGCGGCCGGAGCACGTGAACCTGAATGAGCTGCTCGTGCGTCCGACGCAGCAGGAACGTTGACACTCCCCCGGCTAAAGCGCGGGGGATTCTCGGTTCACCGCCGCAGCCACCGCCGCGACTCCCCGAAGGGCCTGCCCGGCCCGTAAGATGTTCCTGGCCGCGTTCTCGTCACGGTCCAGCACCAGTCCGCAGGACGGACAGATGTGGGTACGTACGCTCAAGCTCTTGGGCACGCGCTGCCCACACTCGCTACAGTCCTGGCTGGTATACGCCGGATTGACCGCTTCCACTCGCTTCCCGGCGCATGCTGCCTTGCAAGCGAGGATGGAGCGGAAGCGGCCCCATCCGGCGTCTTGGATACTCTTGTTGACACCGGCCTTGCGTGCGGCCCCATTTGGCACATACCCGCCGCTACCATCGGGCATTGGGGCGGGCCGGCGACTGAGGTTGGCGGGCCGGATGGCCTCGTGATAGATCGTGTCGTACCGCCGGACCAACCGGAGCGCCGCCTTGTGGTGGTGGTCGACGCGCTGGCGTTTGACGTGCTGATGGGCTTTGGCGAGCAACACCACCGCTTTCCTGCGACGGTTGCTCCCCTTTGCCGTCGGCTCACCTGCCGCTGCGCCTTCACCAGCCGCTGCTCCCCCCGGCGGTGGTGGCGTGGGTGCTCGACCACCTCCCCCGCCGCCGTCACCAGGAACACCCTCAGCCCCACGTCGATGCCCGTCTCACGTCCGGTGAGGGGAAGAGGTTGCGCCGGTACCACCACGCACGAGAAGGCGACGTACCAACCGTCCGCCTCGCGGGAGATGGTGACGGTCTTGGGTGTCCCTTCGAGTGGGCGGGACCAACGCACCACAATACGCCCGATCTTCGACAGCACCAGGAAGCCGTTAGCCAGGCGCACACCGCCGTGCGCACCCGCCTGGGGATAGGTGAAGCTGCTATAGCGGTCGCGGCCCTGGAAGCGCGGATACCCCGGCGCGTCGCCCGCCGCCACCCGCCGGAAAAACGCCTGGAATGCCTTGTCCAGGCGGTGCAACACGTCCGGTAGCACCTGGGCGTTGAGGTCCCGATACTCGGGACGCAACTCCTTGAGGCCCGGCAGTTGTGCCGATTGCAGGGCAAAGGTGACGGAGGCGTGGCATTTCTCCCAGGCTCGTTTTCGCTCTTCCAGACCCGCGTTGTAGAGCTCGTGGCAGCGCCACACGACCACCGCCAACGCCCGATCAAGCGCAGGCGCCGGCTTCAACCGGTATTTGAAGGTTTTGCGTCCGCGGTCACATTCCATACGTACCTATTCCGCCCGGCGGCTAACAAAACGGAAAGGTCCTGGGAGAGGTGTCGCTTTTCAGGCGACTTGGCCTTCACCCCCCTGCCTGAAGGCAGGGGCACTCAGCCGATTCCTTTGGTCGCGGATGGGCGGCTGGGTCCGGTGAGGCGAGTGGGCGCCGCGCCGGGCCTTTTGTCGTAGAAGGAGGGTGTTTCTTTAGTGGCGAGGCTCCGGCTGCGGACACTCGTGCCCTGGCTGCGCGCAGGGAACCGTGAGATACCTGTCACCTCGTGGAGCGCGCCGGTAAGCCTCTCCGGCGACATTCTCGTCATGGGCAATTGGGTGGCGCTCTCGCCCCTGAAACCGGCTTTACGCTTTTCAGGAGGACAGTGCCATGCCTCACCGGATCGGGACACCTGTCGCATGGTATCGCGACAGGAGGCATCCCCGGCAGCCCAAGGAGAAGGACCATGCATGCCCTGCAGATCGCAACGTTCGGCGACCCGTCCGAGGTGGTGGAGCTGGTAGAGATCCCGGATCCCGGTGCCCCCGGCGCCGGCGAGGTGCTGGTCGCCGTGGAATACGCACCGATAAACACCTCCGCCTTGCTGCTGATCAGCGGCCGGTACGGCGTGCGGCCTCCCTTGCCCACCGGCGTCGGCAACGAAGGGATCGGGCGCATTCTCTCGGTTGGTGAGGGGGTGGACCATCTCACGGTCGGGGATCGAGTGCCGATCCCGCTCACCGCCTCTTCCTGGCGCGAGCGGCTCGTGGTGCCGGCCAGGGATCTCTTCCCGCTGCCACCACGTGCTGATCCTCAGCAACTCGCGATGCTGCGCATCAATCCCCCGACCGCCGCGCTCCTGTTGAGCGAATACGTTGACCTAAAGCCAGGTGAGTGGGTGCTCCAAGATGCCGGAAATTCTGGCGTCGGGCGCTCGGTGGTCGCCTTTGCCAAGGAGCGTGGCCTGCGGACCGTGAGCCTAGTTCGCCGCCAAGAACTCGTCGACGAGCTCATCGACGCCGGAAGCGATGTTGTCCTGGTAGATGGAGCGGAGGTAGCCGATCGGGTCGCCGCAGCCACCGGTCATGCGCAGATACGATTAGCGCTCGACGGCGTCGCCGGGGAAGCGATGCGGTCTCTCTCCAGCAGTCTGGCCCCAGGGGGCACGCTGGTCATCTATGCCTTCATGAGCGAAAAGCCCGGTGTGGCCAACCCGCCGGACCTCATCTTCCGCGGGGTGACGATCCACGGTTTCTGGCTGGAAGCCCCAGAGGTGCGCACGTCCCCCAAACTCCTGGAGGCGCTCAAGACGGGCGCTCGGCTTATCGCCGAGGGCAAGCTGCGCGTGCCCGTTGCCGCGACCTATCCGCTCGGTGCGGCCAAGCAAGCCATCACGCATGCGCAACACGGGGGGAAGGTGCTGTTCGCGATCTCCTAAGCGGCGCCGCGACCGGACTGGGTAGGATGATGGCGGGGGACCTGGCGCCTGATCAGCGACAAGGGCAGGCGCCATCGGCATGCCACGGGACGCCTCCTGCACGCGGGAGCAAGCCGCGCTTACGAGCCCCCTCCCCCTCCTCTCAGAGTACGAAACGCCCTCTTACAAGGGCGATGGGGCGACACTCGCCGACTGGGCGGGAGTGTCGGGCGCGTGCCCGATGTCTGGTCTGGATCCGGTCGACCGGGCAGTTCGCACGGACGGGCGCTCAATCTGGGCGTGACGGCGGATACGGCGCGGTCGGTCGCGATCGACGTGTGGACGCCGTCGCGGTCACGCGTGCGCGTTTCGCGTGATGACGACGAGACGAAGCCCTCACGCTTGGGGCGTGAGGGCGAGGGGGACGCGCCGGTTTTCGCGGGCAAGGCGATTACGGGGTGACGGTGACGGTGGCCTGCATGGAGGGGTGGATCATGCAGGTGATGTTGAACGTGCCGGCGTTGGAGAAGGTGATGGATTGGGAGTCGCCGGGGCTGAAGGCGTCGCCGCTGCTGTTGTTGAGCTGGCTCGGCGCGCCGGACTCTGACGAGAAGGCGCCGTGCGTGCCGGTGACGAGGATGTGCGTGCCGCTGCTGGTGAACGTGACCGACTGGCCGGCCTTGATGGTGACGTTGGCGTTGCCAGAGAAGCTGAATGAGGACATGCTGATGGTGGCCGCGCCGCTCGCGGCGGGCGTGGTGGCGACGGCGGTGGGCGCGGTGGTGGCGGTGTCGATCGGCGCGGTGGTAGCGGTCGGGGCGGAGCTGGTCGAGGTTGAACCGCCGCAGGCAGCAAGCGCGAGCATGCCAAGGAGGGCCATCCCCGCGAGGCCGAAGACGCTGCGACCGCGCGGACGCGTGCGTGAGAATGAGCGCATGTGAGTTCTCCTCAATTCGAAACTTTCCTGGATTTCCATGGAGCGGATGTGCCGCCCTGAGAGCCAATACGGCGGCGCGTTACGTCTGGGCGATCCGCGATGCGTGAGGCCGCGGGGTCGGCACGGGACATGCAAGCTCGCGCCGGTGGCACTTGCGCGATGGGCGCGGGAGTGCCGACGCGCTGTGACGACGGGAGGTACGCGCGATGGAGCTTCTGGAGACGATGGATGCGGTCGCTCAGCAAGAGTGGCTCGATCCGGCGAGCGACGGCGTGCAGCGCATCGTGAGCGGGGCGCTCCATCCACGGGGTCCGCTCGGCACGCGGCTCGACGATCTGCTCAACGGCACGTGGCTGGGGCATCCGCTGCATCCGGTGATGACCGACATTCCGATCGGCGCGTGGACGGTGAGCCTGCTGCTCGACGGCGTCGAGACGCTCTCGGGGAAGCGGGAGCTGGCCGCGGGGGCGGACGCGGCGAACTGGATCGGCCTCGCCGGCGCGGTTGGATCGGCGGTGACGGGGCTGGCGCAGTGGCAGTACACCATCGAGCGGCAGCGGCGGCTGGGCATGGCGCATGCGTTGCTCAACACTGGCGCGCTCGCCCTCTACGGCGTCTCGGCGCTGCTGCGGGCGCGGGGGCGGCGCGGCGCGGGGAAGGTTGCCGCGCTGCTGGGCTACGTGGTCGTCGGCGCATCGGCGTACATCGGGGGCGATCTGGTCTACGCCGAGCGCCTCGGCGTCGATCATGTGCCGGAGGAGGCGCCACCCGCCGAGTTCACGCCTGTGCTGCCCGACGCGGAGCTGGCCGAGGGGCAGATGACGCGGGTGGAGGTCGGCGGCGTGCCGGTGTTGCTGGCGCGGCAGGGCGGGAAACTCTTCGCGTTGGGCGATGTCTGCGCGCATTTGGGAGGGCCGTTGCACGAGGGGACGCTGCACGCCGATTGCAGCGTGAGCTGCCCGTGGCACGGCTCGCGCTTCGCGCTGAACGACGGGCGCCTGATCAACGGCCCGGCGACGTTCCCGCAGCCGCACTACGAGACGCGCGTGCGCGCGGGGCAGATCGAGGTGCGCGGCGCGTAGGCAGGGCGATCTGGCGTCACTCCGTGGGGGCTAAGCCCGTCTGTGCTGGCATGGCCTTTGCGGCCTTGTCGTGCCTTGTGTTCTCGCGCAGAGAACGCGCGGACATAGCTGTATTGCGCATGAAGAGTTCGTGGAGGAAGGGTATGACGCACGCTAGCTCGGTCCAGCCGACGGCTCTCAACAACCTCGTGCTCGAAGAAAGCATCGAGATTCCAGCCCCGATCAGCGATATCTACCGCCGATGGAGCGATTTCGCTCACTTCCCGCAGTTCATGACGAACGTCGGAGAGGTGAGGCCGATCGGGGGGAACCGCTATCACTGGGTGGCGCGGGTCTTCGGCGTCAAGCAGGAGTGGGACGCTGAGGTGACGGAGAATACGCCGGAGCGCACTATCGCCTGGCAGAGCATCAACGGACCGTACAACGCGGGGATCGTCACATTCATCAGCCTGGGCATGAACAAGACGCTGGTGCGCGCTCGCTTCGAGTATGCGCCGCCGGGCGGCAAGATAGGCCAGGCGCTCGATCAGGTGACGCAGATGACGCGGCGCGAGGTGCATCAGGACCTCGAAAACCTCAAGAAGCTCTACACCGGCGGCTTGCAGATGCAGGGCGCGACGAGCCTGACGCGGGAAGACACGGGCGGGCTGGGCCGCATGATCGGTCCGCTGACCGTGCCGGTGGCGACGAGCATGGCGGGCGGCATCGCGTCGTACCTCATCGGCAGGCGGCTGCGCGAGAGCAAGCTGTATAACAGCATCGTGAGCCCAGTGGCCTTCCCGAATGCGGTGGCGGGCTGGGCACTTATCGGCGCGTCGGCGGCGAGCATAGTCGGCTCGGCGACGCTGCGCTCGCGCGGGCGGCTGACGGACTCGCTGTTCGTGGGGCAGTGGGCGCCGACGCTGTTGGGCATGGGCACGTTCGCCCGGGTGCTGGGGCATCGCGGCGTGCGCACTAACCTGGCGACCTCGGTGACGAGCTGGACGTACATCTCGGGCTGCCTCGGCTCGATGATCGGTTCGGCAGTCCTGCATCTGCGCGGGAAGCGTGAGGACGGGCTCTTCGTGGGGCAGTGGGCGCCGGCGCTGCTCAATGCGGCGATCTTCGCGCGGCTCTTCGACCGGCTGACGGCACGGTAAGCTTCGAGGATCGCGAGGGCCTCTCATCCCCTACCAAGCCCCCGCGAGCGGGGGACCCGGCCTCTCCCTGCGGAGATGAGGGGAGCCGGAGGGGATCGCGGCACTGAAGTGACGGCGTACGGCATGCGGAGCGGACTGAAGCCCGCACATTGACACTCCACAGGGGCTAAAGCCCCATGGATTCTCGGTTCACTGCCGCAGCCTACGCCACGACTCCCCGAAGGGCCTGCCCGGCCCATTGGATGTTGCGCGCCGCGTTCTCGTCTCGATCGAGCACGAGGCCGCAGGACGTGCAGACGTGGGTACGCACACTCAACGATTTGGGGATGCGTTCCCCACAGCCGCTACGATCCTGCGAGGTGTACTGGGCAGGGACCGCAATCACCCGACGCCCGGCGCATGCTGCCTTAGCGTCGAGGATGGTACGGAACTGCCCCCAGCCCGCATCGCTGATGCTCTTGGCCAGGTGAGGGTTCCGCACCACGTTGCGGACCTGCAAATCTTCCAGATAGATCGTGTCGTAGTCTTGGAGCAGCGCAAGCGCGGTCTTGTGGTGGAAGTCGGCGCGTAGTCGTTGCACGGTCTGATGCGCCCGCTGGAGGTAGCCCACGGCTTTGCGCCTACGATGGCTGCCCTTCTTGCGCCTGGAAACGCGCCGCTGGGCCTTGGCGAGCTTCTTCTCACCGCGCCGGTAGTGCCGTGGGTTCGCTACTGCCCATCCATCGGCGGTGATGAGGAAGACCTTCAGGCCCACGTCTACGCCGGTCTCTTTGCCGGTGAGGGGCAACGGCTGCGCCGGCACGTCGGCGCATGAGATGATGGCGTACCAGCCATCCGCCTCATGGGAGATCGTGACGGTCTTGGGTGTGCCTTCCGGGGCGCGCGACCAGCGGAGCGCGATGCGTCCGAGCTTGGATAGGACCAGGAAGCCATTGTCGAGTGTTGCTCCGTTGCCGAATTGTTTGTACGTGAACGAGTGATACCGATTGCGCCCCTTGAAGCGTGGAAAACCCGCTTTCTCTCCCGCTTTCACCCGCCGGAAGAACGCCTGATAGCTCTTGTCCAGCCGCGCCAAGACATCCTGCAAGACATGGCTGTGAATGGCCGCGTACTCCGGCATCTCGGCGCGGAGGTCCTTCAATTCGGCCATCTGCTGATAGGCTGTGAGGGTAACGCCACAGCGGCGATACGCGGCGATGCGCTCTTCGAGCGCCGTGTTATAGAGCGTGCGACAACGCCACGGCGTCTCAGCCAGCGCCCGCTCTTGTTCGGGCATCGGCTTGAGCTTGTACTTGTAGGCTTTGCGCAGCCCTTCGTCGCTCACGGCTATCTCCCGGTCTGGGCGTCTCTGTAGCGTTGGATGGTTTGCTGACTGACAGTGCCAGCCGTGCTGGCGAAGCTCGAGCGCGTCCGCACGGACGGTAGTTCGAGCAGCTGCGGGAACTCACGGCGCAGGTGGAACGAGGTGATGCCCTTGCACTCCTTGACCACCTCAGCGGCGCTCTCGCGTGGTCACGCGCGCACAAACAAGTGGATATGGTCGGGCTGGATGGCGTGCGCCGGCATCTCCCACCCCTTCTCAGCGCACTTACCTTCCAGTAACTCTCGACATTATGCCGCCACCGGCCCCACAAGGATTGCCTTGCGGCGTCGTGGGCACCAGATGAGATGGTTGATGATGAGATGAACGCGATGGTCATCCCGCCGATATGCATATGCATATGCATATGCATGCGCGTCCTTCATGGTCTAGTACCGGCGCGTTCTGGACCGTAAAGCAAGGTGAGAGGACGAATGGCTAAAGCCAGAACACGCCTCACCACTGCCGTTCAAACCGCGTAGCTTGCGGCGGCCTAAAGCCCTTCTCTTTGTCAGGCTCAGGCGATCCTTCCTCCTGGGGAGGTGCTGCCTGGGCCTTTTTGCGCCTCGGGAACTCTTGTGGCGGATTCGGCGTCATGCTGCTACGGTCATGGCGTCACGTTGAGTTCGTACGCGGGAGGATCGTCCCTATGCATATTCGACTGATCGCACCGCTGCTCTGCGCGGTCGCTTGGCTGGCGGCCTGCGGCGGGAGCACCTCATCGGGCAGCCACAGCACGGGCACGCCACTCGAAACCGTGGCGGGCGGCGCGAGGCTGGCCTGTACGTTCCATGCGATGCCGCAGGAGGCGGACACGGCGACGGTCATGCTCGCTTGTGCGGTGACGGGTGCGGCGTCCGGCGACACCTCGTTTTCGGTGACGCACACGGTGGCCGGGCCCAAGGGCAAGGGCACGGCAGTGGATGCCACGTGTGCTGGTCCCGTGCGCGGAGGCGTCGGCGCGTGCAGCGTGACGGTCACCGAGCAGGCGACGGAGGCCACGCCGGGGACGATGGCGGGTAAGCTGCAGCCGAGCGGGACGGCGCTCGGTCCGGTGGATCCGGCGATCATCCCGTGAGGGGAGGCGGCTAGCGCACGCCGGGGATCTCCAAGAGCGGGAAGGCGCGGTGCGCACGCGGCGGCACGAGGAAGTTCTGGCGGCGCGTCGCGCGGATGAAGGCGTTGATGCCGTTCGCGTGCGGGGCGACCTGATAGCCCGGCGCAACGTCCGAGGCGTCCATCCCTTTGCGACTCTGGTTGAAGATCTGTGTGCCCGCGCTGAATGAGACGAAATGCACACCCGGCGCCGGCGTGTCGCTGTCGAGCGCGTCCATCGTGTTGAAGTCGACGCGAAGCTGGAGCGCCTGCCCCTGCGGACTGCGGCTGCCACGCTGCACGGCCTCGTTGTGGCCAATGAGGTGATTCTGCTCGGCGTCGATGACGGTGGTGTTGGGGTTGAGCCAGAGCGTCTGCACGGTGACACGACCCAGAGTGGCGGCGGCGTTATAGTGGAACATGCGCCCGGCGCGCTCCTCGTAGCTGAGCGCATACCACTGGTCGAGGTCTTCGATGAGGTGTGAGAGGTGCATGGATGTGCCGCCCGCGAAGTAGTCGCCGGGATGCGCGGTGGTCAAGGGCTGGAGCAGCGGATCGCGCTTGCCGTCGTAGCTGACCGCTGGCTCGGTCGCCTGTCCCTGTTGTTGGGCAGAGGTGAAGCCCATGAAGAGCGGCGAGGTCTCGGGGATCTGGGCCGCGACGGAGAGCTTCGCCTGTTGTGCCATGCTGCGGGGCAATCCGGCGCCGACAAAGCCGGAGCGCACCGAGGTGATGTGCACGAGGTCGGCGATATCCGCCGTGGGGGCGGGAGCGCCGGCGAGGGTGCTGCTCTTGCCGAAGAGCGCGTGCTGGACGTCGTGGAGCTGATCGAGCGAGTCCGAGCGCAGATGGAAGGCGATCTCGTTGGCTTCGAGGAGGAGCGCGGGGGGATCGCTGGCGAAGCGTTGCGCGTCGAGCACGACGGGCGCGGCGTCCGCATCGACCATGTGCGGCAGGTGCGCCTCGAAGGTGCTCTGCGGAATGTAGCGGCGGAAATAGGGCAGGCCGTAGGCGACGAGCGCGAAGACGCCGCTCGGGCTGTAGGGATAGGCGACCTCGACGGCCTGGAGCGCGGCTTCGAGGCGCTGCTGATCAGCGAGGCGGGGCGGGTGGGCGAGCGTGCCGGTGAGCACGAGGTTCCAGGTCGGCGGGATCAGCGTCATCACGGCGGAGTCCGGGTCGGGCTGGACCCGCACCCCGTAGTCCGCGACCTCGTACTGGCCGATCGGATAGCCACCTTTCGGTGGCCCGTAGCGCCGGACCGGTGGCGTGGATTGCGCGGCGAGCGCGCGATAGAGCACTCCCGCGCCCGAGGCGGCGACGACCCCGCCGCCAGCGGCCACCACTAAGCGACGCCGCGTGATGCGCGGGCCGGTGCTCTTTTCCGCCGTACGCTGCGTGGAGGTCTCGTCGGCCACAGCACCCACTCCTTCTGCCTCGTCTGGTCGTCGCGCCCACTCTACGGCGGGCATGTGGGGGCGTCAAGCAGGGCGACATGCGGAGAAAAGCCGCCGGCGACGGAGCACCGGCGGCTGACGAGACAACGCACTACTGGGTTGTGCTCTCCTCACGCGACGAGAAGCGTTCCGTCATCAGGCCGTTGGGCAGGGGTTGGAGCTGAGGTCGCGATGGAAGGTCTCGTAGATCCCTTCGGTCTGGTTGCCGGTGGTCGGGTAGATGTTCTCCAACAGGCCACCGAACTCGGCATGCGCGCTGCCGCCGAAGTGGTCGGTTACGTTCGGCAGGTAGCTGTCGCCCTCTTGCCAGAAACACTGGCCACCAACGCGCACCGTCTGGAAGTAGGGGTAGAACGCGGCACCGTTCGGCGGATCGACGCAGCCAGCGCCCGGATTGGGATCACTGGGATTGTAGACGTGCCGTTGGCAGTTGTTGTTGGGCGAGATGTCGGCCCCCTCGATGCGCGGCAGATCGGTCTCGAAGGCGACTGTTTGGTAATTGCGAAGGTCTCCCGAATTCCAGTGGTTGCCGTTCTGGCTCATGAAGAGCGGGCTGGAGAAGTTCACCGCGGTGCCATGCAGGGCGGCGTCGTTCGCGTGATTGGGGGTCGATCCGGGCCAGTCGTGCAGGTAGCTCGTCCCGTCGAAGTCCTCGTCGTCGCTCAGGCAGCCGGTGAGGGTCTCCGGTCCGGCGGTGAGGCAGAACTGATCGTCGTCGTCGAGTCCGCTCGGATCGTTCGCGCCGGCCTGGGTGCAGGCGAGCGTGTTCGGGTCCGCCGCGTTGCAGTACTCGAAGTGGCCGAGCTCGTCGGAGTAGGCGACGTTGTAGGTGTGCGCGGCCCAGTAGACGTTGGTCTGCTTGGTCGAGGTCGAGAACATCGGGTGGTAGGCGTAGGGGATCTCGGTGCATTTCTTGGCGTTCGGATCGAACTTGGCATGCCCGAAGCCATTGGCGACGCTGGCGGTCATCGAGCCGGACTGCCCGGTGGTCGCGTCATGCACGACGATCTGGAAGCCGGCGGGGGTGTCTTTCATGCTGAAGGCGATCTGGTCGCCACCGTGCATCTTCAGCGTGTCCGACGTGGTGATGGCCTGGTTGCCGAAGCCCTCGAACGGGTTGGCCGGCGCGACGGGGTGGCCGCTCTTGGTGACGATGGCATAATTCACCGGCTCGGGACCGACCGTATTCTGACAGGCGGCGTTGTTCTGCGCGCCGGTGTTGAGATTCTCCTGGTCGCTGTCGATCGTCATCGCGGAGCACCAGGTGTTGTCGTTGACGCCGTTGGCGTCGGTGCAGCTCACCGGGCCCCAGCCGTCGGGATAGAACTGGAACTCCATGTAGGCCTCGCCCGGCGTGTTGCCGATGTAGTTCGGCGAGTGCGGGTCGAGGCTGGTATAGATGTTCGTGTCGCTGTCCGCCGTGCAGTGCTTGCCGGGGGTCGGCGCGTCCTGGTCGTCGCACATGATCATGCCGAACCAGATGGCGACGCTACGCTGGAAGGCCCACGTGCTGCCGGTGCCGTCCTGGTTGGGGGCGGTGGAGGGGTCCTGCGGCAGGGTGAGGGAATAGAAGTTGGAGTTTCCGGAGCCCGGCTGGTTGGAGTAGAAGAGCAGCGACGGCTCGTCGTGGCCGGTATATTGCCCCTGCGCGTTCCAGGGGTTCGTCAATTCCGTGCAGAGCTGGGGGCGAGCAGTGCAGAACGGCTTCTGCGCGGCGGGCGCCGCGTGGGCCGACGGGGTCGCGCCACTGCCGGCGATGCGCGCGCCGAGGAGGGCGGCGATGGTCGCTACCACCAGGACGCAGGCGAAGATGCTGAACCGTCGCTTCACGCTGAATCGCATCGGGTATCCTTTCTTTGACACTCCCCCGGCTACAGCGCGGGGGATGCTCGGTTCACCCCCGCAGCCAGCGCCGCGAGTCCCCGAAGGGCCTGCCCAGCCCGTTGGATGTTCCTGGCCGCGTTCTCGTCTCTGTCGAGCACGAGGCCACAGTGTGGACAGACATGGGTGCGCACGCTCAAGGTCTTGGGCACGCGCGTCCCACAACCGCTGCAGTCTTGGCTGGTGTAGGCGGGTGGCACGACGACGACCCGACGCCCGGCGCATGCTGCCTTGGCTTCGAGGATGGCACGGAACTGCGCCCAGCCCGCGTCCGCGATGGACTTGGCGAGGTGGTGATTCCGCAGCAGGTTGGCGACCTGCAAGTCTTCCAGAGAGATCGTGTCGTAGGCTCTCAGCAACGCCAACGCGGTCTTGTGGTGGAAGTCGGCGCGCTGCCGTTGCACCGCTTGATGCGCCCGTTGGAGGCGGCCGACCGCTTTCCTACGGCGCTGGCTGCCCTTCTTGCGACGTGAGACGCGGCGTTGCGCCTTCGCCAGCTTCTTTTCACCCCGGCGGTAGTGGCGTGGATGCTCCACCGCCTCCCCCTCGGCGGTGATGAGGAACACCTTCAGGCCCACGTCGATGCCCGTCTCCCGCCCCGTGAGCGGCAACGGTCGTACCGGGACCTCGGCGCAGGCGAGGCTGGCATACCAGCCGTCCGCCTCGCGGGAGATCGTGACGGTCTTGGGCGTCCCCTCCAGCGGACGTGACCAGCGCACGGCCACACGCCCGATTTTCGACAGGACGAGGAAGCCGTTGTCGAGCCGCGCGCCGTTGCCGTACTGCTTGTAGGTGAAGCTGTGGTAGCGGTTGCGCCCCTGATAGCGCGGGAAGCCCGGCGCCTGGCCGGCCTTGACGCGGCGGAAGAACGCCTGATAGGTCTGGTCCAGACGGGTCAACACGTCCTGCAAGACCTGCGAGTGGATGGCCGCGTACTCCGGGAATGCCGCTCTCAGCTCGGGCAACTCGGCTTGCTGCTGGTAGGCGGTGAGGGTGACACCGCAGCGCCGGTACGCCGTGATGCGCTGCTCCAGCGCGCTGTTGTAGAGCACGCGACAGCGCCACACGACCTCTTCAAGCCGGCGCTCCTGGTCGGGCGTCGGCTTGAGCTTGTATTTGTAGGCTTTACGCAGCCCTCGCGGCTCTTGCGGTTCCATGCCACTCTATTCTGCTTGATAGGTACGCATCCGGCAAGGGCTCGGGCCATTCATCCCCCGGCTCAAGCCGAGGGGCTTTCTGGCCCTTTTCTGTAAACGATCCACACCGGGCGCCGTTGCCCGTTACGCTGGATGTCGTGTTCCGTGGCGTCCCTCAACGGGTCGCGGGATGGTCGCCAGGAAACCAAGGGATGTATGTGATGTGTGCTGGCGAGGCACCATCTCATGACGCCAGCCAGAGCCCCCTCCCCATGCCGCCGAGCCTTCTGCACCAGTCTCGCTCGGAGGCGACCAACCACACCACTTCGCCAGGATAGAACGCGGTTGTGAGACAAAGCGTTACGGGCAAGGCGGTAACTGCCGCGCGGTGTTATTGGCAATTGTAACAGGCATGCACCCTTATAGAGATACGCGATGGGAAACATGCTGCATGTATCTCCGACGACCGAGCGCCGATTGCAGCAGAAGCCGTGCCGTAATCGCGAGCGCGTTGAAATAGGCGAGGTCTGGGGTACAATGCGGCCACGATGCCAGCGTCACGCCAGCCGGGGGGGCAACCCGGTATGCCGAAGCCGCCAAGCGAGCGCACGAAGGGTCCGGGCGACCGACGTGCCTCGCTGTGGGACGCCGTGCCCGACGGCGAGCCGACGCTGCCGGATAGCGCGCAACAGAGCGCGATCCGCGACAGCCTTTACGAACTGATCCCCCTCGGATCGTTGGAGCTTGATCTGATCGGCACGCCGGAGTTCGTGCGGCTGCAGGGGGTGAAGCAGCTCGGCTTCGTCTATCGGGTGTGGCCGGGGGCGACGCATTCGCGCTTCGAGCACAGCCTCGGCGTCTATTATTTGATGCTGCTGGCGCTGCGGGCGTTGCGCGCGAGGGCGGGTGGGGCGGTCAGCGGCGCTGCGGTGGATCTGCGCACGCTGCTGGCGGCGGCGCTGCTGCACGACGTGGGGCACTATCCCTTCTCGCATGCGATCGAGGAGCTGGGGTATCCGATCGTGCCACACGAGCAGGTGGGCGCACGGCTGATCACGGAGAACTCGCTGGCGGAGGTGCTGCAGCGGCATGGACTCGATCCGGAGCGGGTGGCGTGCCTGGTGGATCCGCCGCGAGATCGCGCGCTTCCGGCGAGCGATGCGCTGCTGATCCGGTTGCTGAGCGGCGCGCTCGACGTGGATAAGCTCGACTACCTGCCGCGCGACGCGCGGGCGTGCAACGTGCCCTATGGCGGCGTGGACGTGACGCGGCTGCTGGGGTCATTGCGGGTGTTGGCGACGCCGGGCGGGCCGCGACTCGGCGTCAGCGATAAGGGTATCAGCCCGCTGAACTCGCTGTTGCACGCACGGCAGGAGATGTTCGACAACGTCTACTGGCACCATACCAACCGCGCGATGATGGCGATGCTGCTGCGGGCAGTACAGGAGGCGATCGAGGCGCAGGCGCTGGTTCCCTCGGATTTGTATGGGCACGACGATGCCTCGCTGTTGACGCTGCTGGCGGGCGAGCGGATGCCGGCGGGGACGCGCGAGCTGGTCGGCGCGCTGCGCATGCGCCAGCCGTATAAGGTGCTGCTGGAGGTGAGCGCGCGGGCGGGACGGCTCTTCAGCCAGCTCGACGCGCTGTTCTGGGATCAGCCGAAGCGGCGGCGGGTGGAGATCGCGCTGGCGGCGGCGCTCAGCGAGTCGGCTGAGCTGCCGATCGCGCCGCACGACATTTTGGTTGACGTGCCGAAGCCGGAGAAGTGGGAGATGGATGTGCCGGTCCGATTCGGTCACCCGCCGATCGGCATGACGACGCTGATGACGTGGGCGGAGGCGACGGGGCAGCGCCCGAGCGATCTCGGCGTCTACGAGCAGCATCAGCGGCGCATTCGCATCGTGGCGCATGAGGCGGTTCGCGATGCGCTGGTGGACCGGGCGGAGGCGCTGATCCTTCCAGTGCTGGAGCGGCTGCCGACGCTGTAGCGTTGGGACCCTAACCCCTGCCAGGCCCTTGATCGCGACGGGCGGCCGCCGCCGTGTCGCCAGAGTCGCGGCCGACCTAGCGCGCCCTGACGGCGCCTCCTCCCGATGGCACGCGCACGACCAAGATGCTCTGCGTGAATAGGGTGCCGCCTCGTATGAGAGATGCTCGGACCCGCCGACGAACCTGCCTTCGTGAATGCCGCCGTCGCCTTTCAGGAAACGGCGGACTGAGAATTGCTGTACGGACGACTGCGTCGGTTGATACAGCTGTCGATCAGCATCATGGCGCAATCGACGCGTGCCTTCGCGGCTGCTGTGATCGCGCCATTACGACCCGCGTCCTCTTCCGGTTCTGACACTCCACGGGGGCTAAAGCCCCATGGGTTCTCGCGACCGGCGGGGAAGGGCTATCGGCGGAACGGACGCCAGCCCTACCGGAACTGCTTTACGCGACGGCGGTGTCCCCGCCGAACCGTTCTGGTGGCAGCGGAACGATCGCTGTATCCGGTCTCCCGGAGAACGCTCCAAAAACGAAACTGCCGTTGGAACAAGTGTACCACGCCACGTTGCCCGAAGCAAGGGCTCAAGCCGGAACACGCCTTCCCACTGCCGTTGCAACGGCGTGGCGTGCGGCGGGCTAAAGCCCTATTCTGTCAGCGTCTCTGGACCTCTAAGGAGCACAGGGGCGGACGCCCCCTGACCATGAGCCGGGGCAGTGAGGAGCAAGAGCATTCTGTACTTCAAGACTGCCGACGTTGCGGACCTTAGACTTTTCTATCGCGAGGCCGGCGACCCGTCGAGGCCGACCATCGTCCTGCTGCACGGTTTTCCCTCCTCGTCGTACCAGTTCCACGACCTCATTCCGCGTCTGGCGGATCGGTTTCATGTCATCGCGCCCGACTTCCCCGGCATGGGGTACAGCGAAGCGCCAGCACCGACCGCCCTGCGACCAACCTTCGATGACGTGGCCGTGGCCATCGACGCGTTCATCGCGCAGCGCGCGCCCGGGCCGCTCATGTTGTACTTGCACGACATCGGCGGTCCGATCGGTATGCGGATCGCGACGGCCCACCCTGAGCGGATCGCCGGCCTGATTTTTCAGAACTTCACCATCTCAGTGGAGGGTTGGAACCCCGAGCGCCTGAAAGTCTATGAGCGGCTCGGCGGCCCTGAAACCCCAGAGAAGCTGGCCGAGACCGAGCAATTTGCCACCATGGAACGCGACGTGTTTCTCCACAAGACGGGCGCGCGCCAGCCCGACGCCCTGAATCCGGACAATTGGGCGATCGACGCCTATGCGTTCTCCATCGCGGCGAATCGGGTCTTCATGTCGAGGTTGTTTATGAATCTCACGACGAACATTCAGCGCTACCCGGAATGGACCGCCTATCTGAAGGACCGGCAACCGAGGACGCTCATCGTGTGGGGGCGAAATGACCCTATTATCCCGCCGGCGGCGGCGGAATTCGTGAAGCAGGTTGTGCCGGCGGCCGACCTGCGCTATTTCGACGGCAGTCACTTCGTGCTCGACGAGAACGCCAACGCGATCGCCGAGGCGATCATCGAGACGTTCTCCCGATAGCACCGACGCGCGATGCGCCAGCGGCACCTTTCGCGGGAGCAGGGGCTTTCCCCTGCCGGATCGCGTCGCTCTCGTGGCGGGCTAGACACAGGCGGCCACTTCGCGTGGTGGGGCAACCGTACCTTCTTCAAAAGAGGTCCGGGCGGCATTCCGATCCCTCCGCTAATCCTCGCAAACGAACGGTGTCCACGGCATACGCAGCCGCCCGTTCTGCAGCTGAGGTTTCCACGAGGCGCGCGACGGAATAGCGTATCTGGCGGTATGAAAGCCGCTCGCACGCCGAACGCGAACTATCCACATATCCGCAACAGGGCATGCGGACTGTGGGGCATACGCCTCGTTGCCCAAGCGGATGTACGTCTCGTCCAGCGGATCGACCACCGCCGCCAGCACGCTCTCTCGTGCGGGGCCGGACCCGCGTTGGTCACGGTCCACCGCGGATGCGCGGCAGCGCCTTGGCGAAGGCGATCATGCGGTCATATTCGTCTCGTCGCGGACCTCGCCCCGGCTCGTGCCGCACGCGCACGGAGCGCTCATCGGGATCGCGATAGGCGAAGCCGCCACGCGAGCGCCGCCGCGCAAACCCCGGCTCGATATCGCTGACGTGGTGCAGGCCCGCCAGCCGCGTCGAGGCCAGCGCCCAGACTCGGGATGTATCGTGGGAGATCGTGGCGGTGCGATGCCGGCGTAGCGAGCGAAGGATCGCGGCACTGCTGTGTCGGCGTGAGATTTACGATGACTGACGCTCGCCGGACGGTGCGGCCACCGACCCAAGGCTCGCCCAACAGTGCCTCAAGCCGACTCGCGGCGTTATGCTAGAAACAGCGGGTAGCGCAACAGAGGAGACGTGCATGCGGACGACCGAGCCTCTCAGCGGCGACAAAGCCGCCGAGCGCGACGAGCTGTTGCGGCGCGCGGAGCTGATCATCAGCGACGTGCTGCGCGGCGGCGTGCTGCTCAGCGCGGGGCTGATAGCGCTCGGCGTAATCCTTTACTACGCGCACTATTTCGCCAACGGCGGACACGCCGCGACCGAGATACCGCGCACGCTCGGCACTGTCGTGGGCGGACTGGGCCGCCTCGATCCCGTCAGCGTCATCGCCACGGGGCTGCTCGTGCTGCTGGCGACGCCGGTGGTGCGTGTCGCCGTCTCCATCGTCGCCTTCGCCCTGGAGCGCGACCGCGCCTACGTCATCATCACGTCGCTCGTGCTATTGATTCTGTTGATCAGCTTCTTCTCGGGCCGGGGGGGAGGCTGAGATGCCCGCCGAGCCGCAATTCGCCTTCTTCCTGTTCATCGCCGCGTTCTCGCTGGGCGCGGGACTCGTCGGCTCGCTGGTGGGTCTCGGCGGCGGCGTCTTCGTCGTGCCGCTGCTCACGCTCATCTTCGGCGTGCCGTTCCCGTTGGCCGTCGGCGCGTCGATCGTCTCGGTGATCGCCACCTCCAGCGGCGCGGCAGCCGCGTATGTGCGTGACCGCATCACGAACCTGCGCGTGGGCATGGTGCTGGAGATCGCCACCACCATCGGCGCGATCTGCGGCGCGGTGCTCGCCACCGTCGTGCGCCCCGCGCTGCTCTACCTGATCTTCGGCGTCGTGCTGCTGATCTCCGCGCTGCCGTTGATCCGCAAGATCGGCGAGGAACTGCCGCAAGGGGTGGTCAGCGACCGCTGGGCGAAACGGCTCGCGCTGCCAAGCTCGTACCCCGACGCGCGCCTGGGCTACGAGGTCGCCTACGGCGTCAACGGCGTGCCGGCGGGCTTCGGGCTGATGTACGTCGCGGGGCTGCTCTCGGGACTGCTCGGCATCGGCAGCGGCACCTTCAAGGTGCTGGCGATGGACACGGCGATGCATCTGCCGATGAAGGTCTCGACGACCACCAGCAACTTCATGATCGGCGTGACCGCCGCCGCCAGCGCCGGCATCTACTTCCAGCGCGGCGACATCGATCCGCTGATCGCCGCGCCGGTCGCCCTCGGCGTGCTGGCGGGCGCCACACTCGGCGCGAAGCTGCTCGCGCGCCTCTCCAACGCCACCGTCCGCAAGATCTTCATCCCCCTGATCGCCTTCGTCGCGCTGGAGATGCTGTGGCGCGGCGTCACCACGCTCATCCACTGAGGTGAATTGCGGTCGGTGGGGATCGGGGATCGCGGCCTGCCCGCACTTCACCGGCGCGACCGCCCCCGCCGCGACCCCTCGCCCTACGTCCCCTTCCCTTGTGGGGAAGGGTTGGGGTCGGATCTACCGCCGGCGCAGGACGAGCTGGCCGAGCATGCCGACGAAGACGGCGATGGCGCCGCCGATCCAGAGATAGAAGCCGAGCGCGTGCGACTGTACCGAAGCCGTCGAGATGCCGTGGTTCGCCACGATTGGCAGATTGGAAAGCGAGCCGAGGCCCGCGAAGCCCGCAGCCGCCAGCAGCACCACGAAGAGCAGCGTCGCCGCACCCCACAGCACCGGGAAGAAGATCAGCGTCGCGCAGCCGCCAAGCCCGACTACGCCGATCACCTTGTTGATGATGGTGACGACCGTGTTCAGCAGCAGCAGCACCGCCGAGAGCACCGCCGCCGCGATGACGATGCCGGTCGCCGCCTGCACGGCATAGTTCGCCGTGTTCACACCGGTGCCGTGGTTGAGCTGCACGGCGGCGAAGTCTTTGATGAAGAGCTGCACGCCCGCCGCGTTCTTGCCCCACGGCTGCGCGATGGAGAAGGCCATCGCCGCCACGCCGCCGATCAAGAACACGTGCGCGATCGGCAGGTGCGGCAACGAGACGCCGTGGCCGGTCGAGCGCCCCTCGGGCGCCCGTTCCACGGGACGCTGGCGCGGCACCGGCTGAGCGGGCGGTGGGTAGGATGGCTGCGGCGCGTACGCCCCAGGCGTCGCGGACCCTGCGTAGCCGCCGTACCCCTGCTGCTCCTGCGCCGGCCAGCGCGGCGGTTGCCCCGCCGGTCCGGCGGGATACCGCGGCGGATCGGGCCGGTACGCCGGGGGCTGCCCATAGTTGGGCGGGCGCTGCCCGTAATCCGGTTGCCCATAGCCCTGCTGCTCAGGGCTACCCTGCTCATAGCCGCCCTGGCCCTGCTGACCGTAGCCGCCTTGCCCGGGCTGGTCCTGCCGGTAATTCGCGCGCCGCGTCGCGTTGGGGTCGAACGGCGGCTGCCCACCGCCGGGCGGGGGGCCATAGGGGTCCGGTTCGCGGCGCGGCGGGCGTGACGGCGGCACTTCGTCTGGATCGTCCCACATGGCGGGCTCCCTTCTCCCCTGGCGCCCGCTCTCGCTCGGCGGCGCATGCGTGCCACCTCGGCGATAGGGCTAGTGGGGATTGCGCGCATAGTACGGCGCAGAAGCGCGCGGGTCAATGAATTGCCTCACAGTGGCTAGTGGTCAATCGAGCGCAGAGTAACAATAGCGACCCACTGGTACTAGGCATGAGATGAATTGGCCCGCTGGATTGTGCCCAAGAAGGGGGGTAGGTATAATAGCTCCGGTTTTGTAGTGTCTGGTCGCCACGCAGGCCAAATGGCCCCAGGAGCCGCACTGGTTGCGGCTCCGCCCGGTCACTGATGCGGCGCGACGGCGAAACGAATCGAGTGAAGCGTCGTATGGACGAGGAAATCCAGGAGTACATCATCGCCCTGGCCTCCGAGCGGAAGTCAAGCCAGAACACGCTGGGCGCGTACCGGACCGATCTGCGGCAACTGGAGGACTTCCTGCAGCAGCGTGGCATCATCGCGTGGCAGAGCGTCACCCCGGCGCTGGTCGCCGACTTCGTGCTCCATCTGCGCGATCGGCGCTACGCCACCACCTCCATCGCCCGCAAAGTCGCCGCGCTGAAATCATTTTTCCATCATCTCACCGCCAGCGCGATCCTGCCGAGCGACCCCGCCGAGGCGCTGCAAGCGCCGCGTGTCGAGAAAGAGCTGCCGCATGCCCTCACCCACGGTGAGGTTGAGCGCCTCTTCGACGCCGTCGGACCCGCCCGCGGCGCCGCACTCCGCGATCTCGCCATGCTCCACACGATCTACTCCACCGGGCTGCGCGTCACCGAGCTGATCTCGCTGGACGTCGCGCACGTCGATCTCGCCCGCGGCCACATCCGCTGCGTCAGCCGCAACAAGAAAGAACGGCTGCTTCCCCTCGCGCTGCCCGCGCAACAGGCGCTCGGCACCTACCTAGACGGCTACCGGCGCACGCTGCTGCGCGATCAATACGAACCGGCACTCTTCCTCAATCATCACGGCCAGCGCCTCACGCGGCAGGGCTTCTGGCTGATCATCAAGGGCTACGCGCGCGCCGCCGGCATCGACGAGATCACCCCGCACACCCTGCGGCACTCCTTCGCGCTGGATATGCTCGGTCGTGGGGTGGAGCTTCGCTCGGTGCAGGAGATGCTCGGCCACGCGAACATCTCCACCACCCACGTCTATAAGCAGATGCGGCGCGCGCAGCTCGTGCCCGTCCCCGTCCCCGTCGCCGTGCCGTAGCCCACTCGACGCTCCATCCCGGCGCGATGCCCGCGCGAGCCCCCTAGGAGGCGCATGTGGAAGCCGTCAACGAAGACGCCACCTTCGCGGCGACGGCGGACGCCGTCGCCGCGATCCGCGGGCACACGCGCCAGAAGCCGCGCGTCGCCATCGTCCTGGGGACGGGCCTCGGCGGGCTGGCCGACGAGATCACCTCTCCTGCGATCGTGCCCTACGCGGAGATCCCCGGCTTTCCGCGATCGACGGTCGTCGGCCACGCGGGGCGGCTGGTGATAGGGCGGCTCGCCGGCGTCACCGTCGCCGCGATGCAGGGCCGCTTCCACCTCTACGAGGGCTACACCCCGCAACAGGTGGTCTTCCCCATCCGCGTGCTGCGGCAGCTCGGCGCTGAGACGCTGATCGTGACGAACGCGGCGGGCGGCCTGCGCGGCGACATGCACGCGGGCGACCTGATGCTGATCCGCGATCACATCGGCCTGCCGAGCATGGCCGGGCAGAATCCCTTGATCGGCCCCAACGACGAGCGGCTCGGCCCGCGCTTCCCCCCGATGACGCACGCCTATACCCCGGAGCTGCTCGCCCTGGCGGGCGAGGTCGCCGCGGCGGCTAGCGTCCCGCTGGCGTCGGGCGTCTACACCTGGCTCTCCGGGCCGACCTACGAGACCCCCGCCGAGCTGCGCTTCCTGCGCCTGATCGGGGCGGACGCCGTGGGCATGTCCACCGTGCCCGAGGTGATCGCCGCCGCCCACATGGGCATGCGCGTGCTCGCGCTGAGCTGCATCACCAACGTCGCGCTCAAGGACGACACCGGCGAGACGCCCGAAGCCGGTCACACCGAGGTCGTCGAGACCGCGGCGGCGGCGGGGCCGCGCCTCAGCGCCGTCGTCACCGGCGTGCTCAAGCGCCTCGCGGCGGCGAAGGCGCCCGCGCGCTCAGGTGGTTAGCGTGAGTGTCGTGTCGAAGGTGTAGCTCGCGCCGCCACGCCGCGCGTAGACCTCAAGCGTGTAGGGTCCCGGCGGCATGGAAGGCGCGGTGAGCTGCCACTGCGCCGAACCGGCGATATTGGTCGTTTGTTGTGCGGGCCAGGTGGTGAGGAGAGGGTTGGCGTCTCCCTGCCGCGCGCGCAGCGTGCAGAGAACGCCGGCCGCGGGCGTCGTAGAGCCGTCATTCGTGGCCGTCACGAGCACGGTGAATGGCGAACCAGCGGCGACGGGGTTCGGCGAGGCCACCACGACGATGGCGAAGCGGCCACCGCCGGAGAACGGCGTATTCGTCGCCGTGGGGCTTGGCGAGGGCGAGAGCGCGATGGTGGCCGTCGCCGTCGGCTGGGTCGTTGCGGTTGGGGTGGAACTGGCGAACGCGCCCAGCGCCGAACGCGTCAAGACGCCCGCGCCCAGGCCGCTCAGCGCGAAGACCGCCAGCACGACGGCCACCACCGCCGCCGAGGGGCCTCTGCCCACGAACGTTCGTCTCTTCAGCACGCTCACCCAGCCCAATCGTCGATCGGTGTGCCGAGCCCGCACAGACGGGCTTCTTGGCCGCGTGGCCCCAGGCGCGGCTGCAAGGACCGGCCAACCCGCGTGCATTCTATCCGGCAGGCCGACGGCGCCTCAAGCCGCTAGCCGTGATGGATGACGGACGCGCCCTAGGGCATCGATGAGCCATGCGCCGCCTCGAAGTCCACCAGGCGCACGTCGGGGTCCGCCAGCATCAGCGCCGAGACGTCCATCACCCGCGTCTCCGGCGTCAGCAGCGCCGCGCCACGGCGGACCGTCGCGAGGTGCGCCAGCCCCGACTTGCGCAGCACCCATTCCGCCAGCAACACGTACGACGCCCAGTGCGCCGGGTTCGAGGTCCGCTCCCAGACCGGCTCGCCAAAGCGGAACGCCTGCTCGAAGAACTCATTGTTCTTCACCGCGAACGGGAAGAGCTTGCGCCCCAGCGGCTCCCCCTCCACCTCGCCGGACTGCAGGATCGTCTGCGCGACCTCGCTCACCCGCTTGTTCTTCGGTTCGCAGCGCGTCAGCAGGATGCCGCCGAGGCCGATCTCGTGGCCGGCCTCGCGCACGCGCGCTAGCAGCCGCAGCATCGCTTCCAACCCCTCGAGCGCGGGCGTCTCCGCCACCAGCGGCACGATCACGCGCGAGGTCGCCGCCAGCGCGTTCGCCATCAACGGGCCGCCCTCGGCGGGGAAGTCGATCAGGGCGATGTCGTAATCCTGCGCCACCGCGCCGATCAGCCCGGCGAGCACTCCTTCGGAATGCAAGAACGCGGCGGCGTCGGCCTCCAGCTCATCCCACGGCAGCACGCCGATGTAGCCCCCCGACCAGCTCGGCAGCGATTGCAGGCGCACCGGCAGGCCGGCCTGATCAAGCGCCGCGCGGGCCTCGGCCGGCGAAGGGGCCGCGCCCGGCGGCACCATCTGGAACGACAGCAGCACACTGGAAAGCTCCCCGTGATCGCTTTCTGGCCAGATGTTGCGCAGCGACGCTGACGCCGTCCCCGGCTGCGCCAGATCCACCACCAGCACCCGCGCGCCATAGAGAGCGCAGAGCCGGGCGAGCGTCGCCACCGTCGTCGACTTGCCCTGCCCTCCCTTGCGCGTCGCGACCCCAAAGACCTGTTGCATCCAGCGTTTCCACCCTAATCTGCGCCCGTCTCCGTCAGCCCTTCAGTATGGCGATCCGCCTCTGAGGGTGTCAAGCGCGATAGGCATGCGTGACGTGACCGCCCCCGGCGATAATCGTTAGCTCGCTCGTCATTGCATGAGAACAAGAAATCCTGATTGACGCGCCTGCCTTCTCTCTTTACAATGTGGCAGCCAGTCGAGTCACGATGCGCGGAGGAAAGCAGCAGCGTGGGCCGAAGTCGCGCCGCAACCAGGTTGTAGGACACAACCCAGGCCGCACTCACCACGTGGAGTGCGACCCTGCCACGCCTCGCCGTACCGTGGACCCTGACCCGGCGATAGCGGAAAACGATCGATGATTCACGCCGAGCTGCTCCCGCCACACCTCAACCTCCCGACGACTAGCGCCGTCAACTCGGTGCTCTCGGCCTGGCTCCCCGCGCTGGCGAAGGGCTGGCGCAACAGCGAGATCGCGCGGGAGCTGAATATGGCCGAGAACACGGTGGAGTATCACATCCGCCACCTCTTCGGCAAGCTTGCGGCATCGTCGCGCTCGGAGGTGATCGTCACGGCGCAACACCTGGGATGGCTCGACAGCCGAGAGTCGCTATGTTAGAATGGCGCAACGTCCAGCGTGGCTGCTTAGTCGATTGCTTGTTGCCGCGCGGGTCGGGAGGTGCATATGGCCGAGTGGCAAGCCGAGCTCGAAATCCTGCTCTCCCACCTGCACGTCTCGCTTGAACCGGAGGCCGTCGTCGGCCGCAGCGACTCCGCCGCGGTGCGCCGCATCGCCGAGGATGGCTCAGTCGGCGACGGCGGCGTGGCGCTCCCGCGCGAAGACGAAGCGGCCGCAAGCGACGTGGCCTCCGCGGACGGCGACGAGGTGACCGCCGTGCGCAGCGAGATCGAGGCGACGCTCCGCCGGGTCGTGGCGCTCACCCAGGACGGCAAGCTCGATCCGCACGTGCGCGACGACGTGATCTTCGTCCTCCAGGCACTCACGCGCCCACAGCCGCGCGGCAGCCGCTCGCGCCCGCGCCCCCGCAGCGGTCCCGGCGACTCCTCAACCGAGTGGCAACTCGCCTCGGCCGCCGCCGTCCTCCACTTCTGCCGCATCGTCCTCCGCATGACGCAAGCCGTCGCCGCCGAGCCAGAGCCGTAAGCGCCCCGCGCGGCCTCCCCCCTCGCCTCCGCGGAGGAGGGGCGGGGTCCCCGGCGAGCGGGGGCTTGACGGCGGGGGCCTCACCCCCTCTGCCAAGCCATCAGTGCCGCGATCCCTCGCGCGCCCCAGCGATTACCCCTCGCTCGACGCGTCGTCGCGCAGCTCGTAGTACGCCGTGATGCAGAGCGCATCCGCAAGTTTCGCCATGATCGACGAGAGATCGTGATCCTTCACGCGGCAGATGTAATGTTGATCCGGCAAGACGCTCCGCAGCACGGGGTAGGTCAGCTCAGTCTTCACCAGGCTATCGCCATCCAACTGGGGATAGTCTTCTTTCAGCAGCAGGTGGTGATAGGGCCGCAGCTTGCCGCGATACGTCGTCAGCGGCAGCACGTTCAGCGCGCCAGCATACTTGCAGAACGCTGTGCTCGAAACCACCAGCGCGGGGTGCCAATCCAGGATGCGCCGTTCCTCGACGCCGGGTGGTAGCTCTGGGTACGCAAAGTTCACCCAGTAGAGGCATCCAAACTCGACCGGATGTCTGAACGTCGCATCGTCGGTGTGCAGATCGGGGTGCGGCATCCTCGAATGTCAACTTCCCGCCAGGAGAGGCCATCGTGCCCGCGGACTCGCCGCCGCGCGGCGCTAGTTCTCGACGGGCTCATCCGCGAGCTGGAGCGCGCGAAGGATCATCGCGTGCGTCAGCCGCACCAAGCGCAGGCGCTCCTCGCGCTCGTCCGGATCCTCATCGAGCAGGGCATGTATTACATCGGCCTCGTAGGCCGTGCGGCGCTCGGCGATCGCCGCCTGGCGATCGAGCGTGATGTCTGCGGTCATCGCGTCCTCACCTTTCGCCGCCATCCACGCCGACGGCCGACCGTCGGCACGAAGGAAGCGCTACTCGCATGCGTGGACACGACGAGCGCCACAACCAGCGCCAGCTTGCTCGTCTCCCACCGGCACCCTCGCCACCTCCGTGAGGGGCGCGTCCAGTGGTATCCGCATTATAGCAGCACGTCTCCGGCCACTCAAGGGCGAACGCCGTCCATGCGGGCCAGTACCCACGCAAACACCGATCACCCCCGCCGTGCCCTCGATCTCAATGTTACGTCACACCACGCTGAAGGGTGTGTAGAATGACGGCATATGCGGCCAGCGAATGCCCCCGCACCAAGCACGAGAGGAGCGCCGCGACGATGTCCACCGCGCGATCGTGGCATCTCCCCATTCGCCGGCCCGGGCGCCCGGCAAGAGGCCAGCTCGCCCGAGTGCTTACCGCGTGGTACGCGCTCTCTGCACGGGGCGATCCACCGCGCGACGAGGCCCGCGACGCTGATCGCGCCTCCGCCCCATCCCTCGCCTTCGAGGCCTTCTTCCGCGAGCATCAGCAGCCGATCTTCGGCTACCTCTGGCGCATGACCGGCGACGAGCAGGCCGCGTATGACCTCAGCCAGGAGGCCTTTCTCCGCGCCTGGCGTCACTTCGACCGCATCCATACCTACGAGTTGCCCGGTGGCTGGCTCTTTCGCGTCGCCACCAATCTCGCCCTCAAGCACCTCCGTCATCATCGCGTCGTCGCGGGGCTCGTCGTGAGCGCTATGGAGGCCGCGTCCGCGCTCGACACGGAGGCCGCATCGTCGTCCGATCCCGCCGCGCACGTCGCCGACGACGATCTCGTGCGCGACGTGCTACTCGACCTCGCGCCGCGACCGCGCGCCGTCCTGGTGCTGCACGACGTCTACGGCTTCACTACCGCCGAGATCGCCGGCATGCTCGCCATGACCCACGCCGCCGCCAAGATGATGCTCGCGCGCGCCCGCGAGCAGTTCCGCGTGCGGTATCGCCGCCACGACGATCAGGAGCCGCGCCCATGACCGAAGAACTGACCCTCGTCTGCGAGCATGGCCTCCGCGCCGTCGAGCTTTCGGCCTGGCATGACGGCGACCTCTCCGACGCGGAAATGCGCCACGTCGGCGACCATCTCGCCGAGTGCCCAGCGGCGCGCGCCCATCTCGCCGACTACGATGCCCTCATCGCCGCCCTACGCGCCCAGCGCGTGCCCACCGTGGACGAACGTCTCTGGCAACGCGTCTCCGACCGCGCAACGGCAATTCCGGCGCATGCGCCAGCCGCCTTCGTGCATCGCCATCCGCTCGCCATCAGCCTCGGCACGCTGGGGACCGTCGCCGCGCTGCTCGCGCTCGTGCTCGGCTTCGCTCGCCTCCTCATGCCCGGTCCCCAGCCAGGGCCTACGACGTACCCCGGCTGGACCGCCGCCACCTTCCCGCGCGGCTTCACGCTCGACTTCGGCTCCCTCGCCGTGGTGGATGGCGACACCGCCTATGCCTGCGTCACCGCGCTCGACCAGCAGCAGCGGCAGAAAGCCACCGTCCACGGACCCGCCACCCAGTTCTGGGTCACGCACGACCGCGGCCAGACGTGGACCCGCCGCGCCGATCCGCCCTTTTGCATGGCGTCGGACGAGTAAAGATCATCCCGCATCGACCGCTGGAAGGCGTACCCAAGACCGCGACCATTTGCCGCAGTAGCACCGACAAATGGTATGTCTGCCTCTCCTGCGAGTGTGTCGAGCCGTCCCCGCTGCCAGCGACTGGTCAACAGGTCGGGATTGATGTTGGTCTCAAGACCTTTGCCACTCTCTCGACGGGTGCTGAAGTCGCCAACCCTCGCTTCTTCCGGGCTGAGGAGAAAGCGCTGGCGAAGGCGCAACGGCGTCTGTCGAAGGAAGAGAACGACACACCGGAACGTGCGAAGCGGCGTAAGGTCGTGGCGCGCGTCCATGAGCGCATTGCCTGGCGGCGCGGCGACTTCACCCATCAGCACAGCCGCCGCATCGTGGACGGATTTGACCTGATCGCAGGAGAAGACCTCTCGGTCAATCGGATGGTGCACAACCACTGTCTCGCCAAGAGCCTCCATGACGCCGCGTGGAGTCAGTTCACCAGCCTCCTTTCGTACAAGGCCGCCTGGGCCGGTCGGAAGTAGGTCGCCGTGAACCCCGCGTACACGAGTCAAGATGGCTCACAGTGTGGACATCGGCAAACACGCTCCCTCTCCGACCGCACCTCTGCCTGCCCCTGTTGTGGGGTGGTGTTAGACCGCGACTACAAGGCAAGTCTACATATTCTGAGACTGGGACAACAGTCTCTGGCTTCGGCCTAGAAGCCCCCGGCTTTCGCCGCGGGGAGTTGTCACTAGCGTCAACCAGTGCAGCGTCACCGTGGACGGCCTCGACCCCAACGTCGTCACCATCTGGGGCCGCTCCATCCCGCTCCACAGCGGCGGCCTCGATGCGTATACCACCCGGTCCACATCCAGCGGATCGGACGCGGCAGTCACGTATGACGGTGGCGCGAGCTGGCAGCAGCCGTCTCTCGTAGCCAACAGTTCGTACAACATCCTCCAGCATACGACCCTCGGCGGCACCACCTACGCGCTCATCTGTTGCGACACCGGCAGCAACGCTGGGGCGCGGCTCGTCGCCAGTTACGATTCCCTGGCGACCTGGCAGCCCATCGACGGCGCGATCGTCGCCTCAGGCCAACATATCGCCTGGTTCACCGTCGCTCCCACGACGGGCGCGATCACCACCGCCGCCTCCAACCCATCGGCGTCCACCTCAGGGGACCAACATCTCTGGCAGAGCGGCGACGACGGCGGCTACTGGTCGAAGCTGCCAACCCCCACGAATAGCCCGAATGTGTCGTATGTCGTCCAGCAATCGGGCGGTGCTGTTCCCGAGATCTGTGCCGCCTCCTATGCGGACTCAGGCGCCGGGCCACTACAATTCGCTGAATCGAACGGTATCGTATGCAGCACAGACGGCGGCCATTCCTGGGTGTCGCACCCCCTGCCACCGATCGCCAGTTGCCTCTCGTCCGCTGGTTACCCGAACCTTCAGACCATCGCGCCGAACGGTGACCTGTACGAGAACGACGGCGGCTGCACCGATACCCTCTATCGCCTCCCATTCAATGGCGATACCTGGCAGGCCGTCGCCACCGCACCGACGACACACCTCATGCTCACCTACTATCCCACCTCCGGCCTAGTCTGGACCATGCCGCGCATCACCGACGCGTACACGCAGGTCGACCCCACCGGCTACGTCTACACGAGGCCCACCGCCCTCTAGGCCACCGCTGGACGCCCGCCGCCACCCGCGTTACAATGCGCCCGACGCTGGCGCGCGCGCAGCCGAACTCCTCCACGAGACGCGCTCGAACGTCAACAGCGGCGAGAGAGGCCGCAGAGGGGCGCGTTTCCGTGGCTCGTAGGCCGCGAGCCGCCCGCAGAAGGATCATGCCGCGATGACGCAGGGCTTCTTCTTCCTCGTCTTCGTCGTCATCTGCGCGATCCTCCTCTTCCAGTGGCTGTTCTCTGCCGCGCGCCGCCAGGACCTTGGCCCGCGCCGCGCCCGCGGCACCCGCGTCGCCGCCGTCGTCAGCAGGATCGTCCCGCGCGCCAGCGATAGCGTCCCCGCCTCAGCCGACACGCCAACACCCGCCGGCCAGTGGTACATCGAGTGCCAATGGACCGAGCCGCGCTCCGGCGCCATCTACACCTTCCGCAGCGACGCCCTCGACGACACCACCGCTCGCTCCTACACCGTTGGCGCGCCGATCGCCGTCCTCATCGCGCCCGGCAACCCCAACAGCTACTTCGTCGAGGTCGTCGAGCCGTCGCCATGACTTGGACTCATCGAAGGACCAGGATCATGTCACCTCAGCCCTGGCAACTCGCCTTCTATCCCGCTCGTCGCAAGCTCGCCCTCTTTGCATGTACGATATCTTCCTCCGCGTACCTGAACTCCTGCTCGCCGATTCGGCAGAAGTCGTTGTGACGCAGGTATGCGATCGCTTCCAACTGCCTATTGAGCAATGCCACATCCTCGTGGTCGCCGCCGGTACCGCGCTGCATGCTTCGTCCGATGCCGACGTCGAAGACGACACACCAGAGATGCACCCTGCGCCATCCGTCCAACCATCATAGAACAGCGAGGGACTCTTCCTTCCACCCCCTCCGCATGCTCCGTGAATCCCGTGGTGAAATACCCGTTCCCTCGACTTTCAGCAAATCCACAGCTACCCGTCAGCCGTTCTTCAGGCCCGCGACGTACGCTCCATCATGTCGGGCGGGAACGCGGCTCGTTCCATGACGCCCGCGGAGAGCGAACGTCCCCCATGCCAGATAGCGCCTCGGCACTCCACCTCGTCGCCGCCTACGGCTACCCCGTGCTCGCGCTGCTGCTCTTCCTCGCCTCCGTCGGCTTGCCGCTACCCGTCGCCATCGTCCTCGTCGCGCTCGGCGCCGTCAGCGCGCAAAGCAGCGCCCTCAACCTGCCCCTTCTGATCGTGCTCGGCACCCTCGCCTCCGTCGCCGGCGACCTCCTGCCCTACGGACTTGGCCGCTTGGGAGGTCCGCGCCTGCTTAGCTGGCTCCGCAGCATTCGCCACGGCATCCTCGCCAAACCGCTCGACCGCGCGCAGGGGCAGCTGCAACGCCACGGCGCCGGCATGATCTTCCTCAGCCGCTTCGCCCTCACCGCCATCGCCACGCCCGTCGCCCTCCTTGGCGGCGTCTCGCGACTGCGGCTGCGCAGCTTCCTCACGTGGGATGTTCTCGGCGAGGCCGTCTTCGTCCTGTCCAACCTCGCCGTCGGACGCCTCTTCGGCGCCGCGATCATCGGCAACGAAACGCTCGCCAACCTGCTCTGGCTCGCCCTCGCCCTCGTCGCCCTGATCCCGGTGCTGCTCCCCTCCGTGCTGCGGCGCATCATGAGCCGACACGAGCACATCACGCGTCAGGCGCGTCCTCGGCTCCTGCGTCTCCCGGATTCTCCCGATCCGCTCACCTCGCCGCCCTCATCCGCTCACGCCGCCTGACCTGCCCGCGTTCCTCCTGATCGTCCCGGATCACGCCGCGCCGTCACCACCGAAGGCCCCTCCCTGAGCCCACGCGAAATCCCCTCCCACTGACCACCGCGGCCGGGGAGGGGAAGGATGAACATTCGGCGTACGTACCCCACTCCCGGTCGTCGCGTCGCCTGCGGCTGAGCGCCAGGAACACGGCCAGCCCTCACGGGACTGCCGCGCAAGCCAGCACGATGGCGGACTCGTCCACCACGCCAACCCGCTCCGTGCCGTCGCTCCGATCCCCCGCCGCTCCCCGACACATTGCACCCGGCCGCGCGCCACCGTCCCCAGGCGAGCTGGCGCCACCTCTCACGCCGAATGCGACTCGCCGAACTGCTCGGTTCCCTCACGCCGCCCGCGACCCGCGCCCCGCGCCCCCGCCGCCTAACACCCCTCGTTCCTCCAGCCGCCGGCAACCCACAGAGCACACGGCGAATCCACCTGCTGCCCTATGCCAACTGATCGGTGATACCGAGACTTTTCTCCCGCCTCGCTAGCCCAAAAGTACCGACTTCGCCCGGCACCCTTGTCCCACCCCCACCCGCGATTATGTATAGTCTCCCTCGTGCCTGCGACATCGAGCTCGTTGCGTCCACTCAGACGCGCGGACGCCGGTCGAGTGGGCGCAACGACGGACACGCCCGGCGGTCGGGCGGGCCCAGACTACCGCCCCACACCGGGCGGCAACGTGGCGAGGGCGCGCACCAGGCGCGGCCTTCGAGGAGGTCAAGAGTCGCGGCCAACGCAAGCCGCGATGGCTTCACGTCAGACGTGGAGCGTCTAAGGAGAGTTTCCCGTGCATTTCGCAAGCCTGCGCCCACAGCGGCTCGTTGCCCGGCTCGCCGGCAATCGCCCGCTCCGTCCCGCCGTCCTCCTCACCGGAGTGATGGGCCTCACGCTCCTCGGCGCGCAGTTCGGCCTCGGCACCGCCCAGGCCGCCAACCTCAAGTACTACTGGCAGGCGGGCTATTACCTCGACAACGGCTGGCTCTGCTACGGCTGGTCCACCGGCGCGTACCACTGCACCGAACACTGGCATCGCGCGGCCAACGGCACGCTTGTCTCCGACAATCCAGCCTGGGTGCCGAACGGCGCCTCGACCAGCGGCGCCACAGCGGTCACCAAGCAAGCACCTGCCGCGCCGGCGAAGAAGGCACCTGCCGCGCCTGCCGCGCCTGCCGCGCCCGCCAAGCCCGCGCCCGTCCAGGCCGCCCCGAACGTGCCCGCCGGCTCTGTGCAGAGCGAGATTGTCGCTGTCTTCGGTCGCTATGCCAACGCCGCGCTCGCCGTCGCGCGCTGTGAGTCGGGCTACAACCCCAACGCCAAGAACCCGTCCAGCAGCGCATCGGGCGTCTTCCAGTTCCTGCACAGCACCTGGCTCACCACCTCCTACGCCGGCTACTCGCCCTTCAACGCTTGGGCCAACATCCACGCCGCGTATCAGGTCTTCTCGCGCGACGGCTACTCCTGGCGCGAATGGGAGTGCCAGCCCTAGCGCGCAACGCTCACCCCAAGCAGCACGGCAGGCGCACCCTCGGCGTCGAGGATACCCGCGCCTGCCGTCGCATCCCTGGGGACGCGACGATCGTCCGCGCGACCCAAGGACACGATTTCCCGAAGCCAAGCCACCACTCCTTGGTGGCTTGGCCAAGGTGAAGAATCCCCCACCGCCCTCCGCATGCTCCGCGTCCTCCGCGATCAAATTTCTCCTGAGCCTCTCGTCCTCCGATCCCACCTTCAGCATTCCTTCAACATGCGTACGTATACTCTGCTAAGACCTCGACAACCGTCCACAAGCCGGCGGGGTCGCGCGGCAGGTCGACACAGCAGAGAGCGAGCGCCTACCCATGCAGGACGATCCTTCGGTCCAGCCCGATCCGATTCCCTCCGGCAATCAGCCGCAGTATCTTCCCAGCGTCCCCTACGCCCAGGGCGACCTCACCTTTGACGGACCGCCGCCCATCCTCCATAGGCGATTCGGCGCCAAGCGCTGGATCGTCGCGGGCGCCGTCGTGCTCGCTCTCGGCGTCGCCATCGCCGTCGGCGTCAACGCCGTCCCCACGCTGGCCGCATCGATCAGCGGCACGCCGACCAGCGGCACACCCGGCCTCGGCCACCACGGCTTCCGCGGGCGCGGCGGCTTTGGCGGACCGGGCATGCGCGGCCCCGTTGGCGGCCTCACCGTCACCTCCGTCGCCAACGGCACGATCTCCGCCACCCAACGCAACGGCACGGCCGTCACGATCCACGTCACCTCCAGCACCACCTACACCCGCGCCGGCAAGACCGTCGCCGCCTCCGCGGTCGCCAAGGGCGACACCATCGCCGTCAAGGGACAGCGCAACGGCGACGGCAGCGTCAACGCCACCAACGTCCAGATCGTCCTGCCCAACTATAACGGCAAGGTCACCGCGATCAGCGGCTCGACGCTCACCATCCAATCCGGCCCGAACGGCGCCACCGAGACGATCCACGTCTTGTCCGGCGCCACCATCCGCCGCGGCGGGCTGAGCGCCGCGCTGAGCGATATCGCCGTCGGCGACACCATCTCGGCCACCGGCGACCTCAACGGCGACAAGAGCCTCAACGCCGAAGCGATCGAGATCAGCGTGCCGCGCGTCGGCGGCGCCATCACCGCGATCGCCGGCGCCGACATCACCATCAAGGATCCCTTCGGCGGCACACTCGTCGTCCACACCACGGCCAGCACCTCCTTCGTCTCGATCACCAAGGGGACCAGCGGCCCCGTACAAAACACCATCACGCTCGCGGCGCTCAAGGTCGGCGACACCATCTCTGCCTCGGGCACGCGCAACAGCGACGGCAGCCTCAATGCCCTCACCGTCCAGCAGTTCCCCGGCGGATTCGGCGGCCCGGGCGGGCGCGGCGGCACGTGGGGCGGCAAGCCGGGGCAAGGCAACGGCACACCGCCCGTATCCAACTGACCATCGGAGCGGAAGCGGCACACCTGAGTTGTGCCGCTTCCGCACAATTCGTACAGCGCATGCTTCCATCATCGCCACCTGAGGCGCATCCGCGCACGGGATGAGACGTGGCATTGTGGCCTTTTCCTTGTGTGCTGGACACCGGCATCCTCTGTCGCCCCGCGGGGAGCGGTGGGGTCCCCATCGGGGGCTTGGCCGGGGGTGAGGAACCGCTGTCCGCCGCTCATTTAGGAATAGTCCATCAGGCCACCACATCCGTACCAACCCCGCGCGCGCCGCGCGGAACGCTCGCTGCGAACGCATCTCAGCGAGCGCATCTCAGCGAGCGCCACGGCAAGCACCTCCCAGCGATACTGTAGGGGCGAGGCCAGCCTCGCCCTCCGCCGACACATTACGCGTCTCGACTCCTAACGCCACCCACCCGCGCGACTTGGTATGATATGAGTTGTGAGCCTCCACTCTCTGTTGGCGTATGCGTGAGGTCCGCCGTCCACCGGGGGAGTGAAAAGATGACCGCATCGCGCGACGACGCCCCCAACGCCGCCCACCGGCCGAGCGTCCTCATCGTTGACGACGAGCCGCACATCGTCGACTTCCTACGCCTCGGCTTCGGCTATGAGGGCTTCGCCGTCAGCGTCGCCGCCAGCGGGCCGGACGCACTGCGCGCCGCGCTCGCCGCCCCGCCCGACGTCGTCATCCTCGACGTCATGCTCCCCGGCATGAGCGGCCTCGACGTCGCCAAACGACTCCGCACTGCCAGCGACGTCGCCATCATCATGCTCACCGCGCGCGACGAGGTGGACGACCGCGTCACCGGCCTCGACACCGGCGCCGACGACTACATCACCAAGCCCTTCGCCTTCAAAGAGCTGATGGCCCGCGTGCGCGCCGTGCTGCGGCGCAAAGGCAAGAGTCTCGACCGCCTCCTCGCCTTTCAGGACGTCTCCCTCGACCGCGAAACCCGCATCGTCACCCGTGGCGACCGCAAGATCGAGCTGACCCCGCGCGAATTCGAGTTGCTGGAACTCTTCCTCATGCACCCGCGTCAAGTCCTCACGCGCGACGCGATCCTCGCGCGCATCTGGGGCTACGACTACGTCGGCGACGATAATGTAATCGAAGTCTTCGTCCGTCACCTGCGCGAGAAGCTCGACGACAACCCGCCGCGCCTGATCCAAACCGTCCGCGGCATCGGCTACGTCCTACGCGGCTAGCGAAAACGCCACATTCGCCCACATGAACAGCATCTACGACAAGGGATTACCCCGGGCCATCAGGCCGCGAAGCGGCACAAGAAGCGACACGCGAACAGGCGCCGGCCACGAGGAGGACGCGACCGTGAACGCATCTCCCGTAGCGCGCGCCCGCCGTGCCCTCGGCCAGCGCCTGCAGCTCGAACGCCTGCCGCTGCGCTGGCGCCTCTCGCTGGCGATCTTCGGCCTGCTGGCGCTGTTGCTCGGCGCCTTGGGCATGGTGCTCTCCTTCACCGAAGAACAAGCGCTGCTGCGCAATCAGGCCAACGCGCTCTACGACACCGCACGCCTCGTCTCGCCCGGCGGCATCGACCACGACCACATCCTCACCAGCCGCGGCTCCCTGCCGCCGCCCACCGGCGCGCCGCCCGCCACCTTCGACATCACCGCCACCGACCTGGCGGGACATCTCAGCGGGCTCAACATCGCGGCCAGCGTCCTCTCGACCTCCGGCCAGACGCTGGCGAGCAGCCCCTTCAACGCCTTCATCTCCACGAGCTACGTCACGCCCGTCACGCCAAGCGCCATCGACGTGAGCGAGGCCCTTACCATGCCGGTTGACCCCGGCTCGTATACCCTCGCCACCGGCAGCGACGGGCAGCGCCAGCTCTTCATCCTCCTGCCAATCACCTCGAACAACGCCACCATCGCCCTGCTCGAGATCAGTTCGCGCACCGTCTCCATCGACCACGCCGTCGCCGCCCTGCGCCTGATCCTCTTCCTCGGCATCGGCGGGGCGCTGCTGCTGGCCGGTGCCTTCGCCCTGCCGCTCGTCAGCGCCGCCTTGCGTCCCTTGCGCCAGATGGAGCGGGCCAGTCGCCGCATCGCCGGCGGCGCACTTTCCCTGCGGCTGAAGGAGCCGGAGGCCGACGACGAGCTAGGGCGCTTGACGCACTCCTTCAACGTGATGGTCGCGCGCCTGGAAGCCGTGTTCGCGCGCCAGAAGCGCTTCGTCTCCGACGTCTCGCACGAGTTGCGCACGCCCCTCACCGCGCTCGGCGGTGGCCTCGAAATGCTCATGCTTGGCGCGGACGCTGGCGATCCCGAGGCGCAGCGCCGTCTGCTGCGCGGCATGTACGCCGAGACGGAGCGCATGCGCCGCCTCGTCGAAGACCTGCTCACCCTTGCCCGTCTCGACGAAGGCCACCTGCCCCTGCGTCCCGCCACCGTCGACGTCGTGGCCCTCCTCCGCGAGGTCGCCGAGCAGGCCGAGCGCCTGGCGAGCGGGCAGATCGTCCGCCGCGATCTCCCCGACGGACGGCTGCTCGTGCGCACCGACGCCGACCGCCTGCGGCAAGTTCTGCTCAACCTCGTCGAGAACGCCCTCAAGTTCACCCCCGCCGGCGGGACCATCACGCTCACCGCCCAGCGCAGCACCAAGGGCGCCGGCGACCGCATCCTCGTGATCGTGCGCGACACCGGCTCTGGCATCCCGCCCGAGGCGCTGGCCCACGTCTTCGACCGCTTCTACCGCGCCGACTTCGCCCGCGCCCGCTCCACCGCGCAGCCGGGCGGCAGCGGCCTGGGGCTCGCCATCGCCAAGAGCCTCATCGAAGCGCAGGGCGGCACGATCGCCATCGACAGCGTCGTCGGCACAGGCACCACCGTCACCCTCAGCCTCCCCACCGCCACGACCAGCGTCAAGAGCGTCAAGAGCGTCGAGGACGCGAGGCCGGACTCCACCACGAAGCCTATCGGATCGAAGCCACCATCTCCCACCGCCGCCTCGCCCCGCTGAGCCGCGAGACTACGTCGCGGCTCGGGGAGCATCCTGCCTCTGTTCTCCGGGTAGGAAACGCCCCCAGGCAGAGTTAATGCGGCATCAGCGAGAGACGCCTTGCCAATGGCGTGCTAGTGTCCGGGGTACCACTGGCTCAGGGGTGTTAGCCGCATCTGCTGCGCAAGCCCGTAGGCGGTCGGGAGATCGCTGTCGCTCTCGACCATTACGCGACCGACGACGAGCACCGCGTTGTTCGGCGAAGCAATCTGCGGCATTTCCCTCGACGCGGTCCCTTTCCAGCCCGGCCCGCTGATGAGGTACTCGCCGGCCGCGGTCCCCGTGGTGCGTTTGCCGACGTAGGCGAAATCAGCGCCGTCCGACGGATCGGTGAACTGCACGCTGTAGTAGCGGCCCGCCATGTCCGGCACGTGCAAGACGAGCGGCCCCTCGGAGAGGTCGAGCCAGCCGCCGACGTAGAGCACGTCGCGGGTCCCCGTCGCCAACAGGCTGGCATCCGGCGCTGCGGGCGAAGCGAGCGTGGGCACCGCGTACAGCGTGTTGAGGGGGATGGGGCCACCACCGAGCCCATGCCGGACGACCGCCCGTTTGTAGGCACTGTACGCGAATGTTGGCCAAAGATAAATGAACACGACCGTGCCGAGTCCCCAGACGATGACGGCCACGATGACGAACCCGATGACCCCGCTGCCGCCCGCGGAGACGATCCGGTAGACGACCCAGGCGAGGATTGCCAGGATGACGACCGTGATGGGATAGCCGTATTTCAGGATGAGCCTGTTCATGTCAGCGCACCTTCATGACCGGCGGCACGTGGTACTCGCCGTCGAGGATCGCACGGCCTGGCATATACGCGCGGAGCATCAGCTTGAAGTTGCCCGCCGGTGCGGGCAGCCAGTTGGACTCGTGCCCCGCGGGAGCCGTGCGCTGAAGATAAATGTCGATCGAGCCGTCGGCGTTCGACACGAGGCCAGAGTGGCTGCCGACGCTGTAGCGATCGATCGGGTTCCGCACCATGAACCCCGCGACGTCGATCATGGTCAGCGACCAGAAGGCGTCGTTCGGCGGGAGGTGTCCCGTGGGGAAATGCAGGACGTACGCGCGCTGGCCGTTCAGCCTCCGCCCCACGCCGTCCACGGTCGTCGTCCAGTACGCGGCCTCTTGCGCCACATTGACGGCGGGCAGGATCTTGGCGCACGCGGCCCGCAGGAGGATGCCATTGCCGGGCTGGCCGGCTTTCAGGGTGGTGCTCCACCCGTTGACGGTCGTCGTCACGGCGTTCATCACGGCGTTCATGATGACGTTCGCCGTGAGATACGCCAGCACGGCGCCGACGATGAGTGCCTGCACGACGTGAGCGCCCGCGAGCGTGGTGAGGAAATTGGTCATACCGTGTCCCTCAGACTGATCCGAGCACGCGCCGCCACCGCTCACGGTGTGCTCTGCGCTCGGATGGGCTGTCGCAACGACCTGACGTCTCCAGCGGCCAAGTCAACTCGACTGCCGCGTCCTCCCCCATACCCCAACCACCCCTCATCGGGTGAGCCCGACGACAATTAAGAAGACGCCGATGAGGATCAGCGGCACACTGCCGGTCGGAAGCCTGAACTGGCTTCGGCCTGACGAGTTGCCAGTGGGGCGCCGTGAAAATCTGAGGAGAAGCACCACGCCCGCGATCAGCGCGAGTCCCCCGACGAACAGGAACACAGCTTGCGTGTTGCTGCCAAAGAGGTTCCTGGGCAGAATGCCCACAATCAGAGCGTCCACGAGCACGTCCTTTCCAACGTCGGTCTCCGCCTGGGCGGTTGGCGCCGGGTTCCCCCTGCCCCTGCGGGGAAGGGGTTAGGTCAATCAGATGATCGCCGCCACCGCGCTCTGCCGCCGCAGCACCCACAGCGTCACCAACATGGCGAGCGCCGTGCAGGCCAGCGTCACCCCCACGTCCAGCACGTTGCCGCCGAACGTCCCCTGGTTCTTGAGCGCGTTGTAGGCTCCCTCGAACACATAGTAAGGCGGCAGGAATTTGATGATCTGCAGGATTGGGTTGCTGCTGCCAACGTAGGGCGCGAGGGCGATGAAGATGGCAGGGATGATGAAGACCAAGATCGGCACAATCTGCAGCCCACCCAATGCCGCGGCGTTGTCTACCAAGCTACCGATGAGCAAGCCGACCGATATGGCGAGCGTACCGCCCAGCAAGAGATACAGCAGCATCAGCGCCAAATTGCCGCTGAATCCGCCCAGCAGGGTCACCACCACCACCGAAAGCGCCAGTTGCAGCACGAGCACGACCAGCAGCTTCCCAATGACGACGTCGCCAAACGTGGCGGGCGAGACCATCAGCATGCGCAGGGTCTTCTTCTCCTTCTCCTCGATCAGCAACCCCGGCATAGTCGTGAGACCGACCTCAAAGGAGACGGCGAGCGCCATCACGCCGTAAATGTTGCTACGAGAAAACAGCGTGGTAGTCGCCGGCGGGTTAATGGTCGCCGTCATCAGGTCGATCGGTGGCGTCGGCGCGGCGACCGCGCGGGCGTAACTGGTGATGGCGGCCTGGAGTAACGCGGCCTGCTGCGCGCTCACGTTCTTTTCGTTGACATACAGGCTGACCTGCGGCTGGCTGCCGGAATGGAGGCCCTGCTCGAAGCCCGCGGGGATGATCAAGCCGATGTCATAGCTCGCATTCTTGTCGCTGGTACCGTTAGCCCCGAACGCCGCACGCACATCGGCGGGCGCATTTGCCTGGATAATCTGCACGTCCGAGAAGGCGCCGCTCACCACCTGCTCCAGCTTCGATTGATCAGGGTTGTAGACCAGCAACTTCGTCGCGTGGCCCCCTACCACGTTACTGATCAGTACCCAGATCAGCGTCAGCGCGAGCGGTGCGAGGATGCTCACCAGCTTCGTCCTATCGAGAAAGATGTCCTGCGCGTCTTTGCGGGCGATCGCGAAGATAGCTCGGAGATGCGTCATGGCTGCACACTCCTCTCAGGCTGGGCGCACGCCAGCGATCTCGACGAACACGTCTTCCAGCGTGGCTTCCTGCGAATGCATGGCCCGCACCGTTCCCCCCGCCAGCAGATGTTCCAGCGTCGCCTGATCCGCCGGATCATCCATGCCCAACGTGATGTCGCGCAGCGCGCCGCTCGCGCTCGCCCCCGCGCCGTCGCCCACCGTCACGACCAGCGCGCGGCGTCCGTGCGCCAGCTTCAGGTTGCGCGGCGTGTCGTTCGCCACGATGCGCCCGCGAACAATGAACGCCACCCGCCGGCACATCTGATCTGCCTCCTCCAGCAGGTGCGTCGTCAGCAGGATTGTCATGCCCTCCTGCGCCTGCTGCTCGATGGCCGCTCGCACCTCGCGCGCCGCGATGGGGTCCAGTCCCCGCGTCGGCTCGTCCAAGAAGAGCACGGCGGGGCGGTGCAGCAGCGCGCGGGCGATCATCAGGCGCTGCTTCATGCCGTTCGAGAAGGCCCGCACCGGCTCGTCCGCCCGGTCACGCAGGTGGACCAACTCGAGCACCTCGTCGGCGCGCTTCTTCGGCAAGCCGTAGATCCAGCACGAGAACGCCAGATTCTGCCGCGCCGTGAGCCGCTCGTAGAGGTTCTGCTCCTCGAAGACGACCCCGATGCGCTCCTTCAGTCGCTGCCGCTCCTTCACCACATCGCAGCCGGCGACGACCGCGCTGCCGCCGGTGGGATCGATCTGCCCCGTCAGCATCCGAATGGTCGTCGTCTTCCCGGCCCCGTTCGGCCCTAGCAGCCCGAAGATCTCGCCGCGCTCCACGCTAAACGTGATGCCCGCCACCGCCTCCGTCCCGCCGAAGCTGCGCCGCAGATCGTTCGCCCGAATCATCAGGCCGCTCGCATCGCTCATGGATGCCTCCTCGCGAGGATGTCTCGAGGATGTCTCTTGGAAGGGATCAACACGCACCCTCGCGACAGCAACCGTATCACCATCATCGTCCCCGCGCGACATAAAACGGCTGAAAGGTCACAATTCGCCCCTGAGAGGAGCGGATTCCGCCATGAGCGGGCACGTCCCCCGTCGCGCGCGACGGTGACGCGGACCCCCCTGTGGCCGCTGGCTGCGATATGGCATGATGGGTATGAAATGACCCATGACCTCGTGCTGCTTAACACGAAAGCCCGTCATGCTCCAGATACGTCACGTAGAAAAACTCGTCGACGGGCGCAGCGCCCTCTCCATTGACTCGCTCGACCTCGCCCCAGGCGAGATCGTCGCGCTCATCGGCCCGCCTACCTGCGGAAAGACCCTGCTGCTCCAGATCCTCGCCGGCGAGCTGCTCGCCAGCGGAGGCAGCGTGATCCTCGACGACGAGCACATCCCCCCGTATCCGCGGGGCATGCGTGAGAAGATCGGCGTGCTCTTCGCGGACGACCTCCTCTACGAGCGCCAGAGCGCTAGGGACAACCTCGCCTTCTACTGCCAGCTCCGCGGCCTCCCGCCCGTTCACGCGACGGAGGCGCTCACCCTCGTCGGACTCGGCGATCAGGCCCAAAAGGTCGTCGCCCGGCTCAACGCGTCCATGCACCGCCGCCTCGCCTTCGCCCGCGCGCTCCTCGGCACGCCGCGCCTGCTCCTCCTCGATCGGCCCGTCCTCCGCGCCGATCTCGACACGCAGCAGCTCATCGCCCGCCTGATCCAGCAGGCCGCCGAGACCGGTGCGCTGGTCATCCTCACCGATGAAGATCTGTCGTGGGCCGGCGCCTGCTGCACCCGCGTCATCGAGATGAGCGGCGGTCGCATCACCGCCGACCGCCCCTTCACGCGCCAGGCGGAGGGCGAGGGCCACGGCGACCCTGTGCCGGAACGCTTCACGCCCTTCAAAGTGCCCGCGCGCAAAGAAGATCGCATCTTGCTCTACGACCCCGGCGACATCCTCTACGCCACCAGCCGCGACGGCAAGACCTACCTCCGCACCGCCAGCGAAGAGGCCGTCACCAGCCTCACCCTGCAAGAGCTTGAGGGCCGCCTCAGCGGACGCGGCTTCTTCAAAGCCCACCGCGCCTACCTCGTCAATCTCCAGCACATCAAAGCCGTCATCCAGTATACGCGCAACAGCTACACGTTGCAGCTAGACGACACCCAATGCGCGAGCATCCCACTCAGCAGGCAAGCCGAGCGCGACCTGCAAGCGTTGCTGGGCTATTGAGGTGTCCCACGCTCCCGCGATTCGCCCGTAAGGAGGCCGCAGCCATGCCGCGCCACACCCTGATCGTCACCTTCACGATGCCCGCCGACACCGAATGGGATGCCCTGCGCGAGACGGCGCGGAGTCGCGCCGCGCTCTACCTCACCGTCCCCGGCCTACGCGCCAAAGCCTTCGTCGTCGCCCCCGAGCGCCGCGAATACGGCGGCCACTACATCTTCGACTCCCGCGCCGCGCTCGACGCCTTCCTCGCCTCCGACCTCTTCGCCAGCTCGCGAGCCAAATTCGGCGAGCCAGCCATCGCCATCTCCGAGGCTGCCACCTACCTCAGCGACGGCGCCATCATCGCCGAACCCTAGCACGGCGCACTCACCACACGCGTCCCGAAAGATGCGCTATACTGCCACCGCTGCGAAGCCGATCGCACACGACCTACGCGCCCGGCGGTTCCCACATCCATGGCAAAGGAGCCTCACCATGTTCGCTCGCGTCACCACCGTCTCAATCCAACCCGACAAGCTCGACGACGCCACGCGCATCTACGACGAGAGCATCCTCCCAGCCGTCAAGGCCGCGAAGGGCAACCTCGGCGCCTATCTGCTGACCGACCGGGCCACCGGCAACGGGCTCTCGATCACCTTCTGGGACTCCGCCGCCGACGGGCAGGCCTACGACACCAGCGGCGCCTATCGCGAGCAGGTCGCCAAGATCAGCCAGTTCTTCTCGTCTGCACCCTCCCTCGCCACCTACGAGGTCGGTTCCCGAGGCTAGCCCAGCTCCCTACCCCATCGCGCCGCCCGCTCCCACGTCACCATGCAAGCATTCCCCGCCCCACGGCCCCTTCCCTCACAGGGAAGGCGGGGTCCCCCTCTGGGGACTTGTAGGGGTTAGGTCCGGAGCGGGCAGGGGCGAGATTCCGCGCCCTCACTCCCCACCCTTGACGTCCGCCCGCGCATGCCATATGCTGACGGCATACATGATGTTCGTCATATAAGAATGGGTGCCCCATGCGACGGACGCGCGAGCAGAAGCGCCAGACCCACGAAGAGATCCTCCGCACGGCGACGCGAGCCTTCCGTGAGCACGGATTCGACGGCGTCGGCGTCGCCGAGCTGATGAGCCAGGCCGGCCTCACGCATGGCGGCTTCTACGCCCACTTCGCCAGCAAAGACAACCTGCTCGGCGAGGCCGCCGCCTACGGCCTAGAAGAGAACGGCAGGTCCTTCTTCGACGCGGCGGCCCAGGCCGCGCCCGACGATCCCCTCCGCGAGATTCTGCGGCGCTACATCAGTCGCAGCCACCGTGACACCCCCAGCGAGGGCTGCGTGATCCCAAGCCTCGCCGGCGAGATCGCCCGCGAGCCAGAAGCGGTGCGCCGACGCTTCACCGATGCCCTCGAAACCTACCTTGCCCGCCTGGCAGAGCACGCCCCCGGCGCGGATGACGCGGCGCGGCGCGACAACGCACTCGTCCTGCTCTCCGGCATGGTCGGCTCACTCGTGCTCTCCCGCGCGATGGACGATCCCGCCCTCAGCGACCGCACCCTCCTCGCCACCCGCCGCTTCCTCACAGATGCCTTCGCCGGCGAAGGCCCATCGCCCGCGTGAACGCTGTGCCTCCCCTTCCCCTCGCGAGGGGAACGAGCCGGGGGTTAGGGCCTTCCTCTTCCAGCAAAGAGAGAATGTAGGGGATGAGAAACCCATTTCGACGAAAGGTGAAGAAGCACGTGGATACCATGGAGCGTGATGCCGCCTCGGTGAGCGCGATGGTCGAGCGCGCGGGCAGCCATTTGCGCCTACCGCCGCCCATCATGGAGCTGCTCGGCATCGAGCTGATCTCGGTCGGCGACGGCGAGGCCGTCATGGAGATGGACGCCTCGGAGCGCCACAGCAACCCGATGGGCACGCTCCATGGCGGCGTCCTCTGCGACATCGCGGACGGCGCGATGGGCATCGCCTACTACAGCACGCTCGCCCCCGGCGAATCCTTCACGACGCTGGAGCTCAAGATCAACTACCTCAAGCCCGTCTGGAACGCCCATCTGCGCGCCTCCGCGCGGATGATCAAGCGCGGCCGCAGCGTCGGCCTCGTCGAGTGCGACGTGGTGGACGAGAAGGGCAGCCTCGTCGCCCACGCCACCAGCACCTGCATGACCCTCCGTGGCGCCGAGGCCAGCGGACGCTAGCCAGCGTCACCCCGAAAGAAGGCAACGATGGAGAGAGCGGCACCCGACGAGCTTGACTGGCAGGTCCGCGCCTTCGTCTACGCACACTTCGCCGAGCAGGCAGAACCGCCGACCGCCGCCCAAACCGCCGCCGCGTTCGGCATCGCGGAGGAGCGCGCCGCCGAGGCGTACCGGCGCCTGGACGCCCGCCACGCGCTGGTCTTGCAGCCAGGCGGCGACACCGTTCGCATGGCGAACCCCTTCTCTGCCGTCCCCACCGCGTTCCGCGTCTATGCCGGGGACCGCGCCTACTGGGCCAACTGCGCCTGGGACATGCTCGGCCTCGCCGTCGTACTCCAGTCCGACGTGCGGATCGAGGCGACCTGCCCCGGCAGCGCCGAGGTCCACCACCTCGCCGTCGAGGGCGACCACGTGAAGGGCAGCGGCGAGATTATCCACTTCCCGCAGCCCTTCGCCCGCTGGTACGACGACCTCATCACCACCTGCGCCTCCATGCTGCTCTTCCAGACCGAGGCCGAGGTAGACGCCTGGTGCCAGGAGCGCCAGATGCCACGCGGCGCGATCCTCACGCTCGAACAGGTCTGGGCGCTCTCGAAGCCCTGGTACGCCACCCGCATGAGCCCCGATTACCACGGGCGCAGCGCCGCCGAGGCGCAGGCCGTCTTCGCCCAGGTCGGTCTGGTCTCAGACTTCTGGCAAGCGTCGGCGCACGGATGACGCGCGGCGTCCCTCTGATGGTGGTGCTCCGTTGGGCGACGAAGACGCGCCCGCGTCACCTATCCCGCGTCACCTATAATGAATGGCGACGAAGCTGTCGCCGCGAAGGGAAAAGGAAACGAACATGACCGAAGCCTATATTCTCGACGCCGTCCGCACGCCGCGCGGCCGCGGCAAGGCCGGCAAGGGCGCGCTCAGCGGCATCCACCCGCAGGAGCTGCTCGCGCAGACGCTGAACCGCCTCGCGCAGCGTGCCGGCATCGACACCCGCGACGTGGACGACGTCGTGATCGGCTGCGTCACCCAGGTCGGCGAGCAGGGCGCCGAACATCGCGCGCAACGCCGTGCTCGCCGCCGATTGGCCCGTCGAAGTCACCGGCGTCACGCTCAACCGCTTCTGCGGCTCGGGCCTGCAGGCCGTCAACTTCGCCGCGATGGGCGTCGTCGTCGGGCACGCAGGAGCTCGTCGTCGGCGGCGGCGTCGAGAGCATGTCGCGCGTCCCGATGGGCTCCGACGGCGCGCGGCATCGACGGCAACAACCTGCATCCTCCGCCAGAAGCATCTTCCAGGTGCCGCAGGGCATCAGCGCCGACCTGATCGCCACGCTCGAAGGCTTCACCCGCGAGCGACGTCGACGCCTTCGCCCTCGACTCGCAGCGCAAGGCCGCCGCCGCCCAGCAAGCGAACCGCTTCGAGCGCAGCCTCTTCCCCGTCACCGACCCCGCGACCGGCGCGCAGGCCCTCGCCGTGGACGAGTATCCCGCGCGCCAGCACCACCGCCGAAGGCGCTCGCCGCGCTCGAGCCCGCCTTCGCTCGCGCTCGGCGCCACGCCGTTCGGCCCCAACGGCGAGACGATCGATCAGATCGCCCTCGCCGCGCTACCCGCAGGCCGGCGCGATCAACCACGTCCACACCGCCGGCAACTCCAGCGGCATCGTCGACGGCGCCGCCGCCGTGCTGCTCGCCTCCGACGACTACGTCAAGGCGCACGGGCTCAAGCCGCGCGCGCGCATCCGCGCGATGGCGACCGCCGGCGCCGAGCCGATCATCATGCTGACCGCGCCGACGCCCGCCTCCGAGAAGGCGCTGGCGCCAGGCCGGCATGACGGCGAGCGACATCGACCTCTGGGAGATCAACGAGGCCTTCGCCACGGTGCCGCTCCAGACGATTCGCAAGCTCGGCATCGACCCCGCGCAGGGTCAACGTCAACGGCGGCGCCATCGCGCTCGGCCATCCCGCTCGGCGCCACCGGCGCGATGCTGCTCGGCACCGCGCTCGACGAGCTCGAGCGCCGCGACCTCGCACACCGCGCTGATCACGCTCTGCATCGGCGGCGGCCAGGGCATCGCCACGATCATCGAGCGCGTCTAACACACGCCGCCCGCGCGCAGGTGGCAGACCGTCCCCACCATGCGGTGAGTCCGAACACGACGCCGCCTTCTCCACACGCGAGAGGGCGGCGTCCCCGCTTTCCCGCACGAAGGAGAGGCTCGGGGCTACATGCGAAATCCGGCAAAATCGGCAGCACGCCCCGATGCGCGGGCCACCCGTCGGCCCCAGCCAAAAGTGCAAATTCCGCCAGACGCGAAACAGCCCATCCCAGCAAAATCGGCAAGAATCGGCAGAAACGGAATAGACAAGGCAGCGAACACGAAAACCGGCAGGAATGGCAATGCCGACACCAGCCCTTGCGGACTTCAGTCCGTGCCGACCGTGCGCCGGCACGTCAGTACCGCGATCTTTCCCCGTTGCGCCGCACTGGGCGGCGAATACCGGCTGCACGCACGTCATGCGCGATGCAGCCCAACCTGCATGCCCATCAAGACCCATCAAGGCGACGACGACCGAGGGGTAAATAAACTGAAGGTCCGCCCGTCATAGGGACGAACCATGCAGTAGCCGGCGATTGCGAGCGAGAGGCGACGTGGGCAAGGATCATGAGACGTACGAAGTCACGGTGGCGCAGATCATTGCCCTGCTCATCACGCCCCTCCTGCTGGTGGCGATAGGGCTCGCGCTCGCGCCCCTCGCCGCACGAGCGACCATCGTCCGCGCGGCTCCGCGCTTCGCATCGCCCGATCTGCCGGCGGTGGACCCGAACTACGTCTATGACCAGCTCTTCACGATGGTGACCCAATTCCAGCGGCGCCAGGCCGGATTCGACGCCAACCTCCCGGTGGACCAGAACGGCCACGACGAGTTCGCCGCCTTCTGGCAGCAAGAGATGCTGCGCGACCTCGCCAGCTTCGGCGCCACCGCCCGCCGCGACAGCTTCACCGACCCTGGCTGGCGCTCCATCCCGGCGACCGTGCCCGCTTTCAACGTCGAAGTGACGGTGCCGGGGCTGACGCATCCCGAGCAGCAAGTGGTGATCGGCTGTCACTACGACGGCGAGGCGATCTCGACCCAATCCGCCAACGACGACGCCAGCGGCTGCGCCATCGAGCTCGGCGTCGCCAGGGCGATGGCGACCTATTGGAAGGCCCACCACCTCTACCCCGCCCGCACGCTGCGCTTCGTCGCCTTCGACGCCGAGGAGCAGGGGCTCTACGGCTCGATCCACTACCTGAACGACACGATCAACGGCGACATCGCAACCGTCGTGGCGATGTTCAACGAGGAGCAGAGCGGCATCGCCTACCCCCTGCGATTCCTGGGCAAGGCGAGCAATCCCGTGCTGCCGATCGACGATTTCCTCTCGCCGCTGCACAGCAACGACGCTTACCCCGCCCAATCGACGCTGCCGCAATCCCAACTCACCGCCATCGCGCGCTTCCGCGACCTCATGGCGCAGGCCGTCCCCGCCGTCTTCGCGCAGTTCCAGGCGCTGGGCTACGGCACGCTCGACTACCGCGACGCCTTCGGCAACCCAGCACCGCAACCCATCTTCACGCCCGCCGACACCAGCAACATCCATTTCCAAGACGACGACGGCGTCGGCAGCGATCAGATCCCCTTCACCACGGCGGGGGTGCCCTGCGCCACCTTCGTGGGCAACGCCACCTATTACGACTCGGCGAATCCGCCGCCCTGGTCGTATCCCTACGACCGCCCACAAGACACCATCCAGTTGATGAACACCTACGCCGACGACACCACCGCGAAGACACCGGCGCTGACGCTCTCGCTCGCGCTGCCGGGCATGCTGACGACCTGGATGCTCGCGCAGCCCGAGGTCCTGGGGGTCGCCCCGGCTGACGGCGCGCCACTCGCCGCGCTCGGCGACCTCGGCCAGACGCTGACCGGCAAATCGCTGAGTTTCGACGCCTTGGCCTCCTACGACCCATCCGTCGCCGGCGCCCTCACCGACGCCTGGGACTTCGGCGACGGCTCGACGGCCACCGGCGCAACCGTCACGCATGCTTACGTCAAGCCAGGGACCTACATGCTGAAGCTGATGGTGGCCGGGCGAACGGGCGCGCGCCACCTGAGCCGCTCGGTAACGGTGTCCGACGCGCCGCCGTTCCAGATTCCGCCGTTCCCCTACAAGCCGACGGGCGCGCCGGCGGCGAACCCGCTAGTGACGCTGCCCCAGCCGCACTACAGCACGCCCTCCTCCCAGCCCACCTCCCAGCCCACCTCCCAGCCCACCTCCCAGCCGACGGTGGCTCGCGGCGCGCCGTGGCCGATTATCGCGGGCGCTTTTCTTGTGGCGGCGATCCTGCTGGCGCTGTTGGCCTTCGTGCGTCGGCGGGTCGTGGCGACCTCCGGCGGGAGCGAGTCCGTACTGACGGCGGAGGACCACGAGGCGCGCAAGCGTCGCGCCGTGGCGCTCGACAGCATGCTGCGCGGGCGGGATGACGCCGCCCACAACTAACATCTCGGGTCCAGCGTCCCACTGGCCCCAGCCGGCCATCCGCCTCACGTGGTATACTGTCCCTACCATGCGGTGAGTCCGAACACGACGCCGCCTTCTCCACACGCGAGAGGGCGGCGTTCCCATTTTCCCCTAGTGCACGAGAGGGTCTCTAGCCAATGCTCCCGAAATGCAAATTGTGGCAGAAACGGCAGGTCTGTCGCCGCGCAGAAGTCGACAATCCGGCAGGAATGGCAAGAACGAGCGCCCATGCCACGCTCACCCGCAGGGGCGCGATGTATCGCGCCCGCCGTCCCCATCTCCTTCGTCGCGTCCACCAATACAACATCGGCAGAAACGGCATGTCATTGCTCGTTTCCCGGCTCTGGCGCAAGTCGCCTAACCACCTTTCAGTGTGCTCGCTCCTCCTTCAGCTCCCGCCGATACGAGATCTCCTCCTTGATCACCCGAAATCCGAGTGAACGGTAGAGCGCGAGGGTGCCGGGCGCATCCCCCCAGGATTCGAGTTCAAGGGTCGTCGGCTCCTGAGGAAGAAGCCAGTGAATAGCAGTGAGCAGCAGGGGAAGCGCGAGCTGGGCTTCACGCCATTTCGGGATGATGCCGGGAGCATCAATGAGCCCGGTCGGGGCGCCTCGCGCCGTGGAGAGTGGTTCGCTCAGCTCTGCGCGGCACGTGCCAGCCAGGGTGTCATCGGGGGCAAACAGCAAAAAGATCCCTGCCGGGTTCAGTTGAGGCAGCCACTTGGCTGTTTCTTCTTCTGTTACGTGAATATGCCCCCAGAAGCCTTCATAGCTGCGATTCATGGCTTCTGTGTAGACATCGATCCGCTGAATGTGATCATAACTGCGCGCGCGGAAGCCCTCGGGCAGCCCCGGCGGAGGGAAGGGCTGCTTTGCTGAAACACTCCAGCGGGTGTAGCTTGAGACAGGAGAGAACCCCAAGGCGTGAACAAAGTGACTGACTCCTTCGTCCTGAACGTCGGCGTAGGCCCGCAGTGCGCGTGTCTCCAGTTCAGAGGCCCGTTGCAGGAGGCGAGTGAAGAGCTGGCGGCCGATGCCCTGGCGTCTCCAGGAGGGATGCGCAGCGATGTAGAGATCGGCGTTCTCATCATGGGGGGTCTTCTGAATCCGGCCATAGCCGACCAGGGAGGCGCTATCTGGAAGGGTGACGACCCAGGTCATGAGCGCCGGGTCTTGTCCGGTCCAGGTGAGCTGTTCGCGCAGGGCGGCTTCGGTGACGTCTTCGCCTGTCTGATCAGCCTGTTCGATCTGCTGGAGCAGGCTGACCAGGGCAGCCAGATCACGTTGGAGATCGAATCGGCGATAGGTGAGCGTGCTGGGAGATCCGTGCATTACGAACGGTCTTCTTTCAGGAAGCATGCGAGAGAAACGCTCCACAGCATATATACGCCTCCTGGCAAGGCAGAACTCACCAAACCAGCAACCACCTATCCCCCCCGTTCTATTTACCCGCTTGTTTTCTTCGATCACGGCCGGCGTTTCTCATTACTTGACCGATGTTCTAGGCGCGGCTTCGGCCGCCTGCCCCGATGCGACGGAACGTCCATTCCGGCAGAAATGGCAACATCTTCCCATGATCTAACGGCTTGTGCGGTCGTATCCTTCCGGGTCGCGCAACGAGGTCGGGATTCACCCCGGCCTTCAGGCTGGGCTCTCGCTACCAGACCACCAACCCACATCCCCGTCAGCCGAGGGGCGCTCCACGGCCGGCAGTTCGCCGTGCTGCAGCAGCCAGCCGCGCACCTCGTCGCCACTGTTCGGCGTCAACAGCGCGATCGTCTGCGAGAGCCGCCGCTCGATCCACGCGCCCGCCCGTGCTTCGCCCAGCAGCCTTACCAGCACGGCGGGATCGGCCACCTGGAGGATCTCCGCCCCGCGCGTGAAGCGCAGCCGTGCCGCATGGCGCATCCAATCGTCCAGCGTCACGCGGACATTGGAAGGCAGGCTGGTGCCGATCAGCGCCTCCAGTCGCTCGGCGACGATCTGCGCGCTCATTCCCGCCCGATGCGCCCGCGCCAGCGACTCGCGCGTCAGGCGATAGGTCGCCGTCTGCTGGAAGCTCTCCTCCTCGGCGCAAGCGTCCAGCAGCCACAGCGCAAGCGCCGTGAAGGGAGGGTAGGCGATCAGCGAGAGGTTGGGCAGCGCGGTCAGCGGACCCCGTCGTTCCGGCAGGTAGATCGGCTCGGCGCCCTCACCGAGCGCCAGCACCGCGCGCGTCAACGTCACTGAGTCGCCGGTCGCTTCCTCGCCATGGTCGACGAAACCGAGCCAGGCGAGCGGACCGAGCAGCGCAGCCCGCGCCGTGACATCAGCGGTATCCACGACCTCCGCGGCCGGCCGGCCGCGGGCGGCCGGCAAGGTCCTCCCACCCGCACGAGCCCTCCCCGGCACCTGACTCGTGGGCCGCGCGAGCTCCGCCCCCGGGCCGCGCTCGCGTAGCAGATCGACGAGGCGGCGACGGGCGATGGCGATCCGCGGCGGCGCCGGCGTCAGGATGCGCGGCGGACGCATGCTCGCCGTCGCGCCGTCCTGCCACCAACCGCCGGCCAGCCAGAGGCGCACCGCCAGCCGCAGGCGCTCGGCCAGCGGCAGCGCCACATAGCGGCCCATCTCACCGGCATCCACGGCGAGCAACGTCCGCTCATCGGGCGAGGGGCGCAGCAGGCGCAGCCGCTCCAGCAGGCGGCGTACGAAGTAGAGGCGCGGCTCCTCCGACTCGGGCCCGTCGCTCGGCGGCAGCCCGCGCGGATCGGGGGCGTGCAACCGCGCGCGCACCCGCCGCAGCCCGATGCGAGTGACGTGGCCGCGCGGCGTGAGGGCCAGCCCATTGGCATCTCGGACCGCTCGCCAGTACAAATAGAGGTCGCGTTGGAAGCGCGCAGCCTCGGTGAGCGACCCAATCGCGTCGCCATCGTCGCGCGTCATGCCGGCCCCCTTCGACTCCACTAGACGGCTAGGCCGCGCCGCCGCAGCACCGCCTCCAGCGCGTCGGCGTCCGGTTGCAAGGCCAGCGCGACGGAGGGGCTCAGGCGGCGCACCCGCTTGGCGAGATCGGGGGCGATGGCGAGCGCCTCGGCCAGGGTCGCCTCGTCGCGCCCCTCGACCAACGTCCACCCGCTGTAGATGCGCGTCGCCCCGTAACCCGTGCGCAGCTCGCCCAGCCGCCGCTGGACCCCCTCGGTGGCCCGCGAGCCCGCCTCGCCGGGGATCGCGCGGAGGGCCGCCACCAGTGCGTCGGGCCGCCGCCCCCCATCGAAGGCGGCACAGACCGGCTCCGGCTCGAAGGCATAGACGAGGCGGCCGCCGGCCAGCCGCACGACGGCAGCCCACGGCGCCAGCGTGGCGAGCAGCACCGGATCGGCGGCCAGTGGGTGGACCGAGAGGTAGCCGTCGCGCGTGAGCAACGCCGGCGGACCCCAGTCCACGGCGGCGATCGGCGGCGGCGCGGCGGCGGCGTCCTCCGAGAGGAGATACGCGCCCAGTTCGGTGAGCCGGAACGCCTGCTGTGACCGGCTTCCGAGGTCGGCGGCGAGGTCGAGGATGCCCCACCAGTGCAGCGGCCCCGTCACCAGCGCGCGGATATACTCCCCCTCGGCGGCAAGCCACTCCTCGTAGATAGTCGGGTGCAGCGGGCGGCGCGGCGAGAGTCGCTCCAGCCACCACGCCGGTGCGGAGAACGCCTGCTGCCTGCCGCGCAGGAAGAGCGGGTCCAGCCGCCACAAGAGATCGACGAAGGCCTCGACGGAATACCACGTGCCGGGGCAGCTCGTGGCGAGCGTGCGCACGAGGAAGCGGCGCCCGTCGCGCACCTCCGCCGCGACGGCGGCCGGCCGAAATGCCGGCGAGCTGGTGTCGAAGCCGGCGCGCACCACGCCGCCCAGCGCGAGGTCGGCCATCTCGAAAGGCGCCTCGGCATCGCGCCAGAGCCGGAAGCCCAGCCGCAGCGTCACCGGCCACTCGGCGCGCGGGAGGGTCGCCGGATCGAGGGGGATCCCGGCGTCGCGGCCCCACAGCAGGAGGCGGCGAGCCATCGCCAGCAGGGCTGCCGGCAACGCGGCGGCGCGCGCGGCCTCGGCCTGTATCCCCTGCGGCAGATCGGCGGGCACGCCGACGAGCGGCATCGCGACGGCATGCGGACGCGGCGGAGCGGCGACGTGGGGCTGCCCGGGCGCAAGCGGATTCGCGGGGGCCGGCGCGCGGGTCAACAACGCCAGGGCGGAGCAGAGTGCGCGGCCCGTCCCCGCCTCGATGCGCGGCGAGGCATGCGGCGTCTGACCTGGGGGCGCGAGCAGCGGTGGGCCCGCCGCGCCGCGTTGGGGCAGCTCGTCCAGCGGCAGCGCAGCGGCGTAGGCCGTGCGAATCTCGAAAGGGATGCGCCATCCCTTGACGTCGCGCCAGCCGCGCCCATGCGCCGGCTGCGAGGCAGGTCCGCCGGTCGCGGGGAAGAGCAGCCCGTTGCGCTGAAGGGTCGCCGCAGCGGAGCGGTAGACGCTCGGCGGCTGCGCCGCGCGCTCAGCCCAGGCGTCGAGGTCCGCCGCGGTGACGGCACCGCCCAGCAGCGCCAGCCCGGCGAAGAGCTCGCGCGGCACGCGGTCCAGCCGCCCGACGAGCGTAGCAAGCGCGACGGGGTCGGTCAGGCGGCGGGCCAGCTCGGCGCGTGCAGCGCGCTCGTGCGGTTCTTCGCCGAGGACGCGTCGGGCCAGCGCGGCCAAGTCGTCAGGCGCGAGCCGCTGAAGGAGATCATGCAAACTCGCAGGAGCGGAGGGGACGGGGGCATCGGTGAGAAGCGACGGCTGGCGAATGCGTCTCGGCTCGGCGGCGGGCTGTTCGGGCGAGGAGGATGGCGACTGTGCGGGCGCGGTGAAGTCGGCGGGGGCGCGCAGCCACGCGCTAAGGAGGGCGGCGACGTGTGCGCAGCAGAGCGAGGCCAGCGGGGAGGGAGCATCGCGCTCGCAGCCCCAGCTCGGCGCCGGGGGGAGCGGAGCCGGGGGATGCTCCCACCAGACACGCAGCGGCGCGCCGTCTTCGACAACGCCGGCAAGCCGCACGCCGTCGCGGCTGCCCTGGCGCACGGCGCGCTGCGCATCGAGCTCGAGCCCACGAGCGGCGGCGTCCAGGCCGCAGAAGCGAACGACATCCGCCTCACGCAGCCTGAGCAGTGTGGCCGGTGTGGGCTGGGTCATGCGGCACTCCCGCGGGCGCAGAGGCGTGCGATGCGATCACGATGCTCGCGTCAGTCGGCCCCGTCGTCATCGTCGAGATCGTCATCATCGTCGTCGTCGTCGAGGTCGTCGTCCAAGTCATCGTCGAGATCGTCATCATCCAGATCGTCGTCAGTCATCATCATCATCGTCGTCGAGATCCTTGTCGAGGTCCTCGCCATCCACCTCGGCCCGGATAGGGTTACGCCGGTCGTCGAGCGCGGCATCGGCGCCGAGCGAGAAAGGCGTCGTCCGCGAGAGGATTTCGGGAAGTGTCTGATCTGCGGTCGGTGCCATGGGTGACCACGCCTCCATGATAAACGGTCTTCACATCACATTGCTGGCTTGCTGCGTCGCACCAGCCCAAGCGGGCGCGCTCGCGACGATTTATTGTATGTCTGCGGGAGCGTAACCGTCAAAATGTCGTCGCGTCAAGGGAATCTCCTGCGACTTGCGCATTAGGAGCTCGATCGCCCTTGGTGCGCCCTGCCGACGTAGGCGTGGTTCGGCGTGTGGCAGCGCGGGCAGCGGTCGAGCACCGGCAGCAGGTTGAGGCCGCAGATCGGGCATTCGCGGGCGATGGGCTGGCGGCAGTTCTGGCAGAGGATGGCGTCGGGCGCGGTGAGCTGGCCGCAGGTCTGGCAGACGTGGAGCAGCTTGGAGGGATGGCCGCTGTTCTCGGCGGCGTTTTCGCCGGCGGGCGCGCCCCGACGGTAGGGATCATCGCCGCCGCCGCCGACGAGGGGGCCGTTGGGCACGGGATAGCCGCTCGACGCGCCTTCGTTGTCGAGCGGGGAACTGGGCACGCGCGGTGGCAGTGCGCCTGACGGGACGCTCACCCCGCGCGGCGAGAACGGCGCGGAGCTGGCAGACGGCATGGTCGGGCTAGTGCGACCCGCCGAGGGCGACGACGGTTGCGAGGAGGCCATGCCCGGCGGCACGTAGGGGACTTCGCCGTCGGCGAAGGGTGAGGGTGGGCGCGGGGCAGGCGGCGGCGGCGTGGTTGGGCGGGCGGGCTGCGTCTTGGCGGCGGGAGGGCGTGGCAGGGCGCGCCAGGGCGCGCCGGCGGAGTCGGTCGGCTGGGCGTCAGCGGCGCGGGAGGCGGGATCTTCGTCGACGAAGAGCAGGGTGACGCCGGGGGCCAGGAGGACGCTGTCGCCGCTGTGCAGGACATGCTCCTGGATACGCCGCTCGTTGAGGTGAAGGCCGTTGGTGCTGTGCAGATCGGCGACCCACCACTGGCCGTTGATGCGCCGCAGCTCGGCGTGCTGGCGCGAGATCTGGGCGAAGGGCAGGACGACGTCATTATAGGCGAGCCGTCCGATGCTGAGACGATCGCGGTCGAGCTCGACGCGCTGCACGCCGTCGCGCGTCTCTATCACCAGGTGGGCCATACTGGGACCTCGGAGAGATGAACCACGGAGGATACCGTGTTTGCAGCGGGCAGAGAAGAAGCTCCCCGGCCTGAAGGCCGAGGCGAACCCACGCACAAACCTATGATCTGGCGTCCCTTCCTGTCCGCCTGCGTTCGGACCCAGTATAGCACCGTGCGGGCGGAAAGTAGGACCCTGCCGTGGCACGTATGGTTCCCGGCCTGAAGGCCGGGGCGAATCCCGCTGCCTGGAGGGAGCGGTCGGGTGAACCAATACCTCGGGGTGGTGGGCCGCCCGCACGAGCGGCCCCTTTTCAGCAAGCAAGCAACACAGGCGTGTCCGAGTGTTGTGTACGCGATAGATTACTACTGGGCGTGGGCGATCTCCTCCAGGGCGTCGGGGCTTTCGAGGGAGGAGAGATCGCCCAGGGGGGAGCCGAGGTAGCGGGCGCGGATCAGGCGGCGGAGGACTTTGCCGTTGCGCGTCTTGGGAAGCTGGTGGACGAAGAGGACGCGGTCGGGCTTGAGGGCGGGTCCGAGGGATTTGACGACCTCGGCCTTGATCTCGTCGCGCAGGGCGTCGGAGGGTTCGGTGCCGGGGCGGAGGACGGCGAAGACGACGACGGTTTCGCCTTTGACCTCGTGGGGGACGCCGATGGCGGCGGCCTCGGCGACGGCGGCATGGGCGACGGCGGCGGATTCGACCTCGGCGGGGCCGAGCCGCTTGCCGGCGACCTTGATGGTGTCGTCGGAGCGACCGAGGATATACCAGAAGCCGTCGGCGTCGATGGCGGCCCAGTCGCCGTGCACCCAGAGGCCGGGGAAGCGGTCCCAGTAGGCGCTCACGTAGCGGGCGGGGTCGCGCCAGAAGCCGCGCGTCATGCCGGGCCAGGGCTGGCGGATCACCAGCTCGCCAACCTGGCCGCGCACGGGTTGGCCGGCGTCGTCCACCACGTCGGCGGCGATGCCGGGGACGGGTCCGGCGAAGGAGCAGGGCTTGATGGGGGTGATGGTGGTGCAGCCGACGATGCCGCCGGAGATCTCGGTGCCGCCGGAGTAGTTGATGATGGGGCAGCGCCCGCCGCCGACGACCTCGAAGGCCCAGTGCCAGGGGGCAGAGTTCCACGGCTCGCCGCTGGCGCCGAGGACGCGGAGTTTGCTGAGGTCGTGCTTGGTGACGTGCTCGTCGCCGGCGGTCATCAGCGTGCGGACGACGGTGGGGGCGACGCCCATAATGGTGACGCCGTGGCGCTCGGCGACGTCCCAGAGGCGATCCGGCGCGGGGTAGTCGGGGGTGCCGTCGAAGAGGGCGAGGGTGGCACCGAGCATGAGGGTGCCGGAGATGGCCCAGGGGCCCATCATCCAGCCGAGGTCGGTGAGCCAGAAGAGGGTGTCGTCCTCCTGCACGTCGAAGAGGTGCGCCATGTCTTGCGCGCCCTTGATGGGGAAGCCGCAGTGGACGTGGACAGCGCCTTTGGGCTTGCCGGTGGTGCCGGAGGTGTAGATCAGCATATAGGGGTCTTCGGCGTCGGTGATGACGGTCTCGAAGTCGGGTGAGGCGGTGTCCACGACCTCGTGCCACCAGACATCACGCCCCTCGGTCCACGGAGCCTCGCCGGTGAGGCGCGCAACGAGGACGTGCTCTACCGCGGGAGATTGGGCGACGGCGGCGTCGGCGGTCTGTTTCATGGCGATGAGCTTGCCGCGCCGATAGTAGCCGTCGGCGGTGATGAGGACCTTGGCGCCGCTGTCTTGCAGGCGGGTGGCGACGGCCTCGGCGCCGTAGCCGGAGAAGACGGGGACGAAGATGGCGCCGAGCTTGCCGCAGGCGAGGGTGGCGGCGACGGTCTCTGGGATCATGGGCATGTAGATGGCGACGACGTCGCCTTTGTCGACGCCGAGGGCGCGCAGGGCGTTGGCGGTGCGGTGGGTGAGGGCGAGGAGGTCGGCGTAGGTGTAGGTGGCGGTGGCGCCGCGGTCGCCCTCCCAGGAAATAGCGAGCTTGTTGGCGGTGGGACCGGTGGCGTGCTTATCGAGGGCGGTGACGGTGTAGTTGAATTGGCCGCCGGTGAACCAGGTGGTCCACGGGATGCCGCGTGAGGTGTCCATGACCGCTGTGTAGGGGCGCTGCCAGACGAGGCCGAGGTCGCTGGAGACGGCGTCCCAGAACCAGGCGGGGTCGGCGTCGGCGCGGGTGAGCAGGGCGGCGTAGTCGGCGATGGCGTGGCGGTCCATGAAGCGCTTGAGGCGGCTCTTGCGGATGTACTCTTCGGTCGGGCGCCAGGCCACCGGCTCGCTCAGACTCTCCCAATTTTCAGCGCTCATCGCGGTTGGCTCCTCACTGAAACGGCGCGGGCGGCGGTGCCTGCCCGGGTCAGTTGGCATTGTGACAACTCCCGCAGCTAACGCCGTGGGCTTCTCAGTTCAACCGGCAGCCTATCGGCCCCCGTCCCTGAAGGCGGTGCCCCCGCCCGCAAAATGTTCTTGGCGGCGTTCACATCACGGTCTATCACCAGCCCACAGGACGGGCAGATATGGGTACGCACGCTCAGACTCTTCTCAACATACGCTCCACACTGGCTGCACCGCTGCGTGGTGAAGTGTGCCGGGACTCGGATCACCTGATGACCAGCTCTTGCAGCCTTGTCGTCAAGAATGCCGAGAAACGCACTCCAACTGGCGTCGTGGATGCTCTTGGCGAGATGTTGGTTCCGCGCCATTCCTGCCACATTCAAGTCTTCGACGCAGATCTGGCGGTATCGCTCCGCATAGTGTTTGGCCGTCTTGACATGGAAATCGCGCCGCTGCCGGCAGATTTTCAGGTGCTTGACCGCAACGTCACGGTTGGCCTTCTTGTGGCGGTGACTCCCCTTCATGCGACGGCAGGCCTTGCGTTGCGCCTGCGCGAGGCGTTTCTGCCCGCGGCGATAGTAGCGAGGGTTCTCCACCAAGCCACCGTCAGAGTCAGCCAGAAACACCTTCAACCCCACATCCAATCCAATGGCTGTATGATCGCACTCTGCTTGCTTAGGGTGCACGATGTGCTGCTCATCTTGGGGTTCGGTCTCGCAGACGATGAGCACGTACCAATGGCGATCCGCACGCAACACGAGATGTGCGGTGACCGGCGTACCCACGAGCGGACGGTGCAACTTGATCTTCAGCTGCCTGCCGAGCTTGGCTGGCACGTGCAGACGGCTACCGTCAGCCTCGAGCCAGACATCACGACTCTGCTCATACTGGCGCAGCTGAATGGAGTGCCAGCGATTCGCCGTCTTGAAGCGTGGGAACCCGGCGAGCAACCCCAGGTCTTTCAGCTGGAGATAGCGTTTGAGCGCCTTGCTGAGCCGATCCGCCAGCGTCTGCACGGTGGTCGCGGGCACGGCCTCACCGCCACGTCCTTTGAATCGGGCCGTCAGGTCGTACTTCGTGGGGAACGTGCCATCCGTCTCGTACTGCGCTTTAAGCGCCGTCAACATCTCATTATAGAGAGCCCGCGACGCGATTAGGCAGGTCATCAACTGCTGGCGCTGGGCCCGAGTGGGATATAGGCGATACTCAAACGTTCTCACGTCCTAATGATACCAATTAGGGGGCGTCAGCATCAATCAATGGGTACTTTCGTTGTACCTGATAAGGCAGGGGATCGCGATACCACGGCGAAGGGGGTGCGCAATAACGGACAAGTCCGCTCATTTTTGGACAAATACGGTCAGGTCCGCTCACGAATTTGGGGCAGCCAGGTGCCGGTCAGCGCCGGCGTCGGAGGACGATCAGGCGCACGACGGCATAGACGGTGAACAGCTCGATGCGGACGAAGGTCGCAGTCTGATCGTTGGGTGCGCCGACCTGAAACCAGGCGGCATCTTTTTGGCTGAAATAGCCGAGGCCCATGAAATAGCCGAGGCCCACGAAGTAGAGGCGGTTCCAAAACGCCAGCCCAATGAACTCGTCTGCTCGCATGGGCAGGATTGTGTTGACTGATTTGTGTGCGCCGGGCGGCTCCCCTCGCGTGCCCGATCCCGCTGAGGCACGCCGGTACGGCATGTGAGGGCAGTATCCGCAGCACGGGCGGTCAACCGAGTCGGAGCACGAGCGGCTCATGGTCGCCCGGCGTCTTAGGCTTCTTTTTAGGCTTCTTTGCGGGTGAACAGTTTCCACCGTCCCTCGGAGACGACTTCGACCGCGCCGTCCACGACTTTGAAGGCAGTCTCGTCGTCGATTGCATACGCCGGAGTCGACAAACCGGCGGCCCATTTTTCTGCGGTGGCCATGGTGTTCCACGGCAGGCCCGGATTGTCGAGGTGCGGGAAGATCGAGAAGTCGACGATCTCCAGCGTCTCGTCGCCACCGGTGGGCGGCTTCCACCCGACAAACTCCTCCCCGATACGGGGGGTCATCACCATGCTTCCGGCGCTCAGCCCCACCCAGACCGTCTCGTGCAGCGATGGCAGGAGATCCGCCAGCCCCGACTGCCGCATCCAATGGCACAGGTACAGCGCGTCGCCACCATTCACCAGCAGGACGTCCGTCGCTCGGACCCAGGAGACCCAGCGTTCTTCGTCGATGCTGGGCAGTGCGGTGAGCTCCAGCACGCCCAAGGACTTCCAACCGAGTTCGCACATGGGGGTTTCGGGCTCTTGTCCCGCGATGAAGTGCCAGGCCTTGCCAGGATCGCCCTGGGGATGCCCGTACCCCGCCGTGGGAATGCACAGGGCGTCGCACTCGGCGATTGGCTTGCCCAGCAGCTCGACCAGCGCCGCGTGGATGCTCGCGTTCTTAATGCCGGCGGAGGTGAGAAGGTACTTCATCATGCCGCTCCTAATCGATACTCCCCGGGAGTGATGCCTGGGCGACGCCCGTCCCGTCGGACGGCAGGAGCGCCCGACGGGACGGCCTGGGCCGAGTCGTACGGATGCCCGGACTCGAGAAGCAGGCGCTCCCTCGATCCAGACCGTTGGAGCGTAGCACACTTGTTCTAGGTGACGCGAGTCACCGACCCGAAGGTAAGGGCCTGGGCTCGCGCGCCGAGGAGAGGAGGTCACGGCATGCAGGGCTGATGGTCTCCACGGGCCGCAGCGCCTTTCGGAACTGCCTGTAGAGATAGCACAGCGCGATGATGGTGAGCAGTGCCGCGACGACGCGAGTGGGGTTGCGGCGCGTGACGGGCGTGTGACGGCTGGCGCTTTCGAGCCACGCGTCCACACTCAGCAGGCACACGCAGGCGCACGCGATGACGCCGGATGGCGGGAGCATCTCAAATCCTTTCGCACGGCACGGGCGCTGCGACACGTCTAGTGCGCTCGGATCGGTTAGCGAATGCACGAAGCGCCATTGCCAAGCGCTCGACGGCTCAGGATGGCTTGCTGTCGATGGTGGTGACGGTGACCATGCTGCCGCTGCTGGAGACTTCGATGTCGTAGCCGGGGGCGGTGGCGTCGTAGTGGGGGGTCTGTAGGGGCGCGTCGTTGCCCAGAGTGCTGGTACCCTGGTCGTCGAAGATGACTGCTGAGCCCCAGCCTTTGAGGCGGGCGCGCGCGGCGACGCCCTGAGGACGCAGTACCTCGATCTGCGAGCCGCCGCCGCTGATCTGGATGGGGACCTGGCCGAGCGGTATGGGAAGCTCCAAGCGTATCATGCTCCCCCCGCCCTTCACCTCTAATCCGGAGAGGTTGAGGCCGGCGAGCTCGGCGGTGATCATCGAGCTCCCGCCCTGGATGGCGATGTGCCAGGGGATGGCGGCGTTGAGCGTGACGTCCGCCAAACCCGATAAGCCGGCCAGCCCCCAGAGGCGACGCGCGTAGCGGATGGTGACGACACCGTCTTTGGTCTTCACGTCCGGCATGGGCCCCTCGAAAGCGGCCCGGTAGAGCGTGGCGAGGTCTGCGCTGGCGCGCAGCTTGAGGACGGGGACGCCGGAGGGGATGACGAGCCGCGCGCTCGCCAGATCTCCCAGCGGTGTGGAGTAGGCACCCTCCTGATCTGGCGGGGACTCGCGCAGCCAGAGAATCTCCTGCTTGGCCACCGCGTTGCTGCGCTTGAGAAAGTCCACAAGGAAGGCGATCTGCTCATCGTCGTAGCTCGCCGTCTGTTCCTCCCAGGCCTTCGCTATCGACGCGAAGATGGCGCCGATCCCGCGTATCTGGTCCGTGTCTGGATTGAGTTGGACGATGACCTTGCGGCCGTCTTCAGGGTCGCGCTCTCGGCGCACCAGTCCGGCCTCTACCAGCCGGTTGAGCATTCCTGTGATGGCGCCGGTCGTCAGGCCGGTGAGGTCGGCGAGCTGACCGGCGGTCATTGGCCCAGCACTCGCCAGGCTCTCGATGACCTGCATATCGGTGACGGTCACACCGATGCGCGCCGCCGCCGCCCGGAAGAAGGACGCGCTGAGCCCATTGAGCTGCGTCAGCTCCTGCGCGAGCGCCCCCAGCAGCCCCGCACGTTGTTCTTGAGCATCACTTGACAAGGCTTATCTCTCCGACTAAGATAGTTTTAACTTAGTCACTAAGTATAATTTCTGTTGGATTCACTTAGCGGCTCAGTGATTCTCATTGTAGCATAAGGAGGAGTTGTGCTGATGATGATTGAAACGCGGGGGTTACGCAAGGCATTCGGCAAGAAGGTGGTGCTCGACGGCATCGACCTGAACGTGGCCGAGGGGACGATTTTTGCGCTGCTCGGCCTCAACGGCGCGGGCAAGACCACGATGGTGAAGATCCTCACCACCCTGCTCAAGCCGGATGACGGCACGACGCGCGTCAACGGATTCGACGTCCTGTCGGAGCCGGCGCGGGTGCGGGAGTCGATCAGCCTGACGGGTCAATTCGCGGCGGTGGATGAGATACTCACCGGCCGCGAGAACCTGATCATGATCGCCGAACTACGGCACGTGAAGGGCGCGGGCAAGGTGGCGGACGATCTGCTCGGACGATTCGGCCTCGCCGACGCGGCCAAGCGCCGGGTGTCGACCTACTCAGGCGGCATGCGCCGTCGCCTCGACATCGCCATGAGCCTCATCGGCAGCCCGCGGATCATCTTCCTCGACGAGCCCACCACCAGCCTCGACCCGGAGGGCCGCATCGAGGTGTGGCAGGTGATCCAGGACCTCGCGCACAGCGGCACGACTGTGTTCCTGACGACGCAGTACCTCGACGAGGCCGAGAAGCTCGCCGACCGGATCGCGATCCTGCACGAAGGGAGGATCATCGTGTCCGGCACCTTGGAGGAGCTGAGGAAGCTGCTCCCGCCCGCGAAGGTCGAATACGTGGAACGGCAGCCCACCCTGGAGGAGATCTTCCTGGCGATCGTCGGAAGCACCAACAAGGAGCAATAATGAACACCCACTTCTTCAGCGACACGCGCGTGATGCTCAAACGTTCCCTGCGTCACATCACGCGCAGCCTCGATACCATCATCACGACCGCGCTCATGCCGATCGCCTTCATGCTGCTGTTCGTCTATGTATTCGGCGGCGCGATCAACGCGGGGCCGGGTTCGTATGTGAACTACTTGCTGCCCGGCATCCTGCTCATCACGATTGCTTCGGGCATCTCCTACTCCGCATACCGGCTCTTCCTCGATATGCAGAGCGGCATCTTCGAGCGATTCCACTCCATGCCGATCGCCCGCTCGTCCGTGCTGTGGGGGCATGTCCTGACCTCGCTGGTGGCCAACGCGATCTCTATGGTCGTCGTCGTCCTGGTGGCGCTCCTCATGGGCTTCCGCTCGTCGGCAGGCGTGCTGGCATGGCTCGCCGTGGCCGGCATCCTCGTCCTGTTCACGCTCGCGCTGACCTGGATCGCGATGATCGCCGGATTGTCGGCGAAATCCGTGGACGGGGCGGCCGCCTTCTCGTACCCGCTCCTCTTCCTGCCGTTCATCAGTTCGGCATTCGTGCCCACTGCCTCGATGCCGGGTCCCGTGCGTGCCTTCGCGGAAAACCAGCCGGTCACCTCGATTGTCAACACGATCAGGGCCCTGTTCGAGCAGCAGCCGGTCGGGGGCGACATCTGGATAGCCCTCGCCTGGTGCGTCGGCGTCCTCCTCATCGCCTTTGTGTTCGCCATGGCGGCCTACCGGCGCAAGATAGCCTGAAATAGTAGGACGCTGGCCGCCCATGACCGCTGGGGCCACCGACCACGTCGATCCTCGACGCCACAGTGGTCGTTTCTGATGTCGCGAAGTGTGTATAATCGCGCCGAGGCGCAGTAGGCACAGGCGACGGAACAGCGCGGGGCGAGCACATGGGAGACGCGGAGAAGCCACTGGGGACGGCGCGGCTGCTGCTGGAGCCGCTGCTGCCCCGCCATGCGGAGCGGCTGTATCCACTGCTGGGAGATGCCGCTCTGTATAGGTACATCCCGCAGGAGCCGCCCGCGTCGCTGGCCGAGGTGGAGGCGCGCTACCGGCGGCTGGCGGGGCGGCGCTCGCCCGACGGCGCAGAGGTCTGGCTGAACTGGGCGGCGCGGTTGCGGGCGACGGACGAGTACGCCGGGATGTTCCAGGCGACGGTGATGGGGGATGGGACGGCGCTGATCGCGTATATGATCTTCACGCCGTTCCAGCGCCGAGGATTGGCGCGCGAGGGCTGCGCGGCGGTGCTGGCGGAGCTGGCGAGCGCGTGGGGCGTGCGGACGGCGGTGGCGGAGATTGATACGCGCAACGCGGCGTCGGTGGCGCTGGTGGAGTCGCTGGGGTTCGCGCGGGTGGCGACGGTGCGCGAGGCGGATGTCTTCAAGGGCGCGAGCAGCGACGAGTATCGGTATGTGTGGCGAAATTAAGGCTTGGGTGCCTGCTTCCTGGCCTGAAGGCCAGGGGTAATGCCGCTGCGCGGTTGCGAAACGTATTGACGACGTGGGCTTGGGGTGAGCAGACCGGGCGTACACCGGACGCCCCAAGAAGCGGTTCCGAAACGCCTAATAGGAGTCGAGCAGTTCAATCACCTCTATTACCAGCTTTGCCATGTTGTTAGCGAGGATTCGCGAGGTCCCCGAGAGTTTCCGGGCAACCTCTTTCCGAAAACGCGCGAAGCAGCTCGGCAGCCCCTTCTGCAACTGGGCCACTTGGTGTGGGGCATAGTCTCCGACCGGGCTCACATCACATACGATGTCGAGGCCCCAATCACCTCCGTTCTCTTCATCGACAAGCCAACCGACCGATGCCTGGAGCTGGGGTATGCACCGAGTGGGCATATGGGGCGATGCGAGGGTGGGGTGACGCGCTGGGGAGGCGGTGGTAGCATACGAGGAGGCGGTGCATGTAGCAGATTCGAGGAGTGGACGATGACGAACGCGACGGTGCGAGGCGACCAAGACGCATTCGGAGACGCGCAGCGGCCGGAGATCACGGACGAGCGGCTGCGGCTGGGCGCGCGCAACGCGGCGCTGTGCATGGCGGTGCGTGCGGACGATCGGGTGTTCATCATCACGGACGACGAGCGGATGGACATCGCGCCGCTGGTGGAGGAGGCGTGCCGCGCGGCGGGGGCGAGCGCGGTGACGCTGCGGCGGCTGGAGGAGTACGGCGCGCGACCGATCACGCACTTCCCGGATGGGCTGCGCGACGATCTAGCGGCATTCAAGCCGACGGTGACGTACTTCATCGGAACAACGCCGGCGGGCGAGCTGGGGCTGCGGCAGCCGATGCGGCAATATCTCCTGGAAGATCTGCATGTGCGGCACGGGCATATGGTGGGCATCACGCCGGACGTGATGGTGGACGGCATGTGCAGCGACTACGAGCAAGTCTACCGCCGCACGATGCAGGTCTACGACATTGTGCGGGTGGCGAAGACGATCCGTGTGACGAACGCGAAGGGCACGGACGTGACGGCGACGTTCAGCCCGAATCTGCGGTGGTATCCCTGCAACGGGCGCTATGACACGCCGGGAGCGTTCGGCAATCTGCCGGAGGGCGAGGTCTTCACGTCACCGGCGACGCTGGAGGGGACGATCGCGGCGGATGTGCTCGGCGATTACTTCAGTCCGAAGTACGGCGTGCTGCGCAGTCCGGTGACGTTCGTGGTGCGCGACGGGCAGATCGCGGACGTTACGGGCGACGATGCGGCGCTGGTGGAGGAGCTGAAGCGGCATTTCTGGAATGCGGAGAACGGGCGACGCGCGGGCGAGTTCGCCATCGGGACGCTGGAGGGGCTGCCGCGGCTCTCGGGCAACCTGTTGCAGGATGAGAAGATGCCGGGGCTGCATGTGGCGTTTGGCGATCCGCTGGGGCACTTCACCGGGGCGGAGTGGCACTCGCCGGTGCATGTGGACGTGGTGCCGAGCCGGTGCACGGTGGAGGTGGACGGGCGCGTGATCATGCGCGACGGTGTGTTCGTACCGTCAGGCTCTAGCAGCAGGGGATGTACCATGGGGACCCCATGCGAGCATGCGGCAGCAGGGGATTACGGACCGCAGAAGACGTGAAGGCAGAGGGGAGCAGAGCAGAGATTTCACCACGGAGGACACAGAGAGCACAGAGGGCAGAGAGAGGGCGGTACGACGCTCGGCGCTGCTCCGTGGCGCGCGGTGTCTTTTGTGAGCCACGTCGCAGGTATGCTGCCGTATTGCTCGCTATGATGTCACTCGTCATGAGGACGCATGGCAGGGGGCATAGGGTAGGCGCGGCGGCGTGGCCGCTCCGTGGGAATGGAGATGTTCTGTGGAAGCGAAACGTCGGACGGGGGTGGTTCTCGCGCTCGTCGTCATCTGCACGGTCGTCGCCGGCTGCGGCGTGACTCCAACCACCTCGTCGCGCACGTCGGCGACGGCCACCACTACCGCCACCGCGACCGCTACGTCGCAGCCTACCGTCGATCCCGCCTCACTCGCACGCTGTAGCGACCAACAGTCCACGCCTAATGATCTCACCCAGGTGGGTGACTTCCTCATTTCCAAGCCCTTGACACCCCAAACGCGTCCAGCGGTGCGGCTGCCTGATCAGACGCCGCTCAAGCCGTTGCTGGTTCCTGCGCAGGTCTCGAACAACGCGCTGCAATCCGGGCAGTTTGCCGAGGCGAATCTGGGCTTGCTCAATGGCTCTACGCGCGAATTCGCGTTCGTAGCGCTTCTCTGCAACGGCTCGGCCTCGCAATCACATGTCATCCAGAGCGTCTCGGTCCGTATCGCCGACTTTGCAGCCTTCACTGGGCAGATCGACGCGTGGCCTTACTGCGATACAGCCTTTTCTCGGCAGAGTCCCAACGTCGGCACCGGAGGCTGCGGCGGGGGCTACGCCGCAGAGGAGCAGGTCAAGGCGACGTTTGCTTCCGGGGCGCAGGCGGGCGCGACCGTCGTCGCGACGCAGATCGGGTACGGTGATGCCTCGCCGAACGAGGGGGTTACAGCGCTGCCGATGACGCTCGGCGCGGGGAAGGGGCTGGCGTTTCAAGTTGTGGTGGATGTGCCCGACATGGTAGGCACCTATACGTTTAGCGTTGGGTACCAGATCGATGGCGCCCCTGTGGCATACGGTCCGCCCGCCGACGCATTCCTCGTCGCGCCGGTCGCGCATACCTTCACTGGCGCTGCCTGCAATGCACCGGCGATGCTGGCGCAGATTCCCGACGCCACGACTCCTCCGAGTTACTATATCTGCCCGGAGTAGAGCGACAGCCAGCGCGCGAATGCCGGCGTACGTGCGGAAGGGTCTCGCAGGGGAGGCGCATCGATGCGCGGCCTTGTGTAGGACCAGCGTATGCGGTGCGTGAAGGTGGGCGACGGCACTCGTTGATACCAAGGAGACGAGGGAGAGACGTTGACGACTCCCCACGGCTACAGCCGGGGGATTCCTGCTTCATCGGGGCCAGCCGGGCGCGGGCGAACCCGTCCCGGTCTCACGGCCTCTCCACAGGCGGACACCGCCAGCCCGGCGGCCAACACGTCCTTCGCGGCGTTGACATCACGATCGTGGACACTCCCGCACGCTGGGCACGTCCACTGGCGCGTACCGAGTGAAAGGCTGGCGAGCACGTGGCCGCAAGCAACGCAGCGTTTGCTGCTCGGGGACCACTTGTCGATGGCGACGAGCGTGCGTCCATACCACTCGGCTTTGTACCCCAGGTGGCGCACGAACTCGCCCCAGCCCACATCGTGGATGGCCTTCGCCAGGGTCGGGTGCTTGACCATCGCCTTCACCTGCATGCTCTCAACGCAGGTCGTTTGGTTTTCACGGATCAGTCGCGTGGAGAGCTTGTGCAGGAAGTCCGGGCGACGGTCAGCGATGCGCGCATGCACCTGCGCCACTTTGCGACCGGCCTGCTCACGATTCTTGGAACCACGCTGCTTCTTCGCCAGGCGACGCTGGGCAGTGGCCAAGCGCTTCGCGTCCTCGGCGAAGAACGTGGGGTTGCCGATCTGCTCGCCCGTGTGCAGCACCACGACCTCGTGCAGTCCACGGTCAATGCCAACCGTGGCGTCAACTCGTGGCCGGGGCGCGCTGTCTTCTCCGACCACGAGGCTTACGAAGGAGCGCCCACTGCTATCGCGACTCACCGTCACCGTGTTGGGCGTGGCCCCTTCTGGCAATGGGCGCGACCAGCGGATGGCCAAGGGCAACGCCATCTTGGCGAGCGTCAATGCCCCGGTCTCGGCGTCCCAGCGAAACGCCGACGTGGTGTACTCCGCCGACTGCCGACCGTGTTTCGTGTGGAAGTCCGGGTACGTGGCGCGACCTTCAAAGAAATTGCGAAACGCGCGGTCAAGGTGCCGCAATGCCTGCTGCGTCGGCACGCTGGAGACCTCGTTCAGCCAGGCCGTCTCTGGTTCGCGCTTGAGCACGGTGAGCGCCGTCGAGGTCTCCGCATAGCCAACGCGCTCCGGTCGTTGGTAATAGGCGTCGGTGCGGAGTCGCGGGCCCCAATTGTAGACAGAGCGCGCCGCTCCGAAGGTCCTCGCAAGGGCTCCGGCTTGCTCGGGGGGCGGATAGAACCGATAGCGGTACGCGCGCTTCTGCCTCATGGTTACAGCGTATCACGTAGCGTGTAAGTCAGCGCACGAAAGGGGGAGGCGCTTCATCCCCCTGCCTTCGGGCAGGGGGATGAAGCGCCACAAATTGATGAGCAGCATTCGCGCGGTGGTGATCGATCACGACGCGGCGGGGCATCTCGGTTTCCGCGAGGTGGAGCAGCCCATCGCGGCGCCTTCGGAGGCGATCGTGCGCGTGGCGGCGATCTCGCTCAATCGCGGCGAGGTCCGTCGCGTGGCGCGGGGCAACGCGGGCGACCGCATCGGTTGGGACTTCGCGGGGATCGTCGAGCAGGCGGCGAGCGACGGCTCGGGACCGAAGGCGGGGAGCCGCGTGGTCGGCATGCTGGAGTCCGGCGCCTGGGCCGAGCAGATCGCCGTGGAGACGGAGGCCATCGCCGAGCTGCCGGATGCGCTCAGCTTCGAGCAGGCGGCGACGCTGCCCATCGCGGGGCTGACGGCGCTCTACACGCTGGAGACGGCGGGGCCGATCCTGGGGCGTAAGGTGCTCGTGACCGGCGCGTCGGGCGGTGTGGGCGTGCTTGCCTGCCAGATCGCGCGCTATGGCGGGGCCTACGTTGTTGGCGTGGTGCGCTCGACGGCGCATGAGGCGGTCGCGCGGGAGGCCGGCGCGCACGAGGTCGTCGTCGGCGAGGAGAACTCTGGGGCCGCGCCATTCGGGCCGTTCGACACGATCCTGGAGTCCGTCGGCGGGGCATCGCTCGCCAGCTCGATCCCGCTGCTGGCGAGCGACGGCACCTGTGTCCTCTTCGGGCAGTCGGGCGGGACCGAGAGCACTATCGACTTCTCGAAGTTCTATGCGCTGGGTGGCGCGACGCTCTACGGCTTCATCATCTTCCACGAGGTGAAGCGGCGTCCGGCGGGCGCCGGGCTCGCGCGTCTCTGCCAATTGGTGGTCGCGGGGGTGCTGCAATCGCGGATCGAGGTCCGCGCGCCGTGGACGCAGATCGGCGAGATCGCGCAGCGGCTGACGGATCGCGCGTTCCCCGGCAAAGCGGTGTTGACCGTCGGCGAGTGATAGTATGGAGCGCGCTCACCCTACATCGAGCGCGCGACGCGACGGATGAGGGACACGATGGCGGAGAAGTATCCGACGGACCGTGCGTCGTTGGAGCGGGACAGCGACATCGAGTTCCTGCGGGCTAGCGGCAACGGCGGACAGAATCGTAATAAGGTGGAGACGGCGGTGCGGCTGGTGCATCGCCCGACCGGCCTGATGGTGGTGGCGACGGAGCGGCGCTCGCAGGCGCAGAACCGCGAGGCGGCCTTCGAGCGTCTGGCGGCGAAGCTGGATGAGCTGCAGCGCGAGGAGGTCCCGCGTGTGGCGACGCGTCCCTCGGCGGGGAGCAGGGAGCGGCGGCTGGAGGGTAAGCGCCGTACGGCGACGGTGAAGCGGATGCGCTCGTCGCCGGTGGATGAGTAGCGTTCAGCGATGAGGCGAGACGCGCGGGAAAACTGATGGCAGCGCGCGAAACGATGCGCCTATACTGGGTGTTGATCCGGGGGTAACGTGAAGGGGAGACCTCACCCCTGCCAAGCCCCCAGGTGGGGACCCCGCCTCTCCCGTGAATGTAGGGGGAGATCGCGGATCGGCATCTGGCGGATCGGGATGAGCGCGGCAGCCGTGCGTTGTCCCTCATGGCGCGTGAGTTATTGGGCGCGGAGAGCATCGTTGGCTGGTGGGCTGGCGTGGTCTGCGCGAAGTGAGAGGATGGCGAGGCATGCTGCGCGGCGAGCGAGTGGTGTTGCGCGCGTACGAGCGGGACGATGTGAAGCGCCAGCACGAGTTGATGGCGAACGTGGAGCTGGTGCTGCCGGCGTATGCGTCGTGGGAGCCGCGGCCGCTGGCGGGGGCGGAGAAGTGGTTCGAGAAGCGGCAGGAGACGCCATGGCCGGTTGACGCCTCGACCTTCGCCAACTTCGCGATCGAGATCGACGGCGCGATGGTCGGCTTCATCAATGTCCATCCGTGGAGCGTGAGCCGGCGGTCGGGGACGGCGTCGTTCGGTATGGCGATCCTGCAGCCGGACTACGTGGGCAAGGGCTACGGGCGCGAGGCGCTGGGGCTCTTCCTCGATTGGGCGTTCCGCATCCAGAACTTCCGGCGCATCTGGTTGATCACCTGGGCGGATAACGAGCGGGCGATCCGCTGCTATCGCGCCTGTGGCTTCGTGGAAGAGGGGCGCGAGCGGCAGGCGGAGTATGTCGCGGGGCAGTACGTCGATATCGTCTCGATGGGGCTGCTGCGCGACGAGTGGGAGGCGCTGCAGCGGGAGAAGGCGAGCGCGTGAGGGAGCGGATCTCACCACTCTGCGAAGATCGACCTAACCCCCTAGCCAAGCCCCAGCTCGCAGGGGACCCCGCCTTCCCCATTGGGAAAGGGGAGGCCGGTTGGCTCGTGAGGGATCGCGGCGACGTGGCGCCGTGTCGGCGCACGGAGGCGTAGGTTATTCGCGGAGTTTAAGTGCCGGCGTAGGGGCCAACGGGCGGACTTCACTGACACTCCACGGGGGCAAAAGCCCCATGGGTGCTCAGGCTACGGGTCTGATGGGATGATTGTATCCACCCCTGCCCGTTCGCGCCCGAAGGCGGTGCCCCCGCCCAAGCGGACGTTGCAGGCATCGCCAGGCGAGCTAGGCTCTCGAAAAAAACGCTGGCTCAACCGCATGGCACCGCGTCCAAGGCCCGTTGCTGCTTTTGCCCGTGGGAACGAGGTACCACGGAACCGGCAAACAGCATGCACTTGGCGAGGTGCAAAGAGTCCGCTGAGGTCGTCGGCCTGATGGGCAGGAAAACGGCAATGCCACCAGGCTGTGGGCGAAAGCCCTGGACGCCGCACCGCCCGGGTTAACACCCAGCGGCTTGCGGCGGGCTAAAGCCCTTTTCTGTCAGTCCGCCTGCGCGGGCAGGGAGCAGGTATGTCCACTTTTACGGGCGAGGTGCGGATTCGGCGGGCACTGCCGGAGGAGGCTGGGGCGCTCACCGAGCTTATCATGCGGTCGAAGGCGCATTGGGGCTATGACGCGGCTTTTCTTGAGGCCTGTCGTCCCGACCTGACGATGAGGCGGGAGTCCATCGAGCGCGATCATGTGGTCTGCGCGGAGGTTGGCGGGGATGTCGCGGGGGTGGCGCACATCGCCATGCAGGATGACGGCGAGGCGTACCTGGACGATCTCTTCGTGGAACCGGCGTACATCGGCCGGGGCGTCGGGAAGCTCCTCTGGGGGCATGCGGTCGCGTGGGCGGCGGCGATGGGCGCGACGACGGTGGTCTTCGGGGCTGATCCGAACGCGCGACCATTCTATGAGCATATGGGCGCGGTGGTCGTGGGCGAGATCCCGTCGACGATCATCCCAGGGCGCACGACGCCGCGCATGCGCTACGAATTGCCGCGAGACGAGGCGTAGTCGCTAGAGGCAGCATGATCAGCTGCGCTTGGTCTCGCGGAGGGCGAGGGGGAGCTGGTCGAGGAGGTCGCCGGCGAGGAGGCCGGCGTCGCCGAGGCGGTCGCTGACGAGGAAGCCGGCGCGGCTGTGCAGGTAGACGGCGGCGCTGGCGGCGGCGAACGGCGCCATGCCCTGAGCCAGCAGGCCGCCGACCGTGCCGGCGAGGACGTCCCCGGTGCCGGCGGTGGCGAGGGCGGGATTGCCGGGCCAGTTGAGGCGGATGCGTCCGTCGGGCGAGGCGATCAGCGTGGTGGCGCCCTTGAGGACGACGACGTGGCCCCAGTTGCGAGCGTGGCGGGCGGCATCCAGGCGATCCGCGCCGCCGCCGGAGATTTTGGCACCGCCGAGCAGGCGCGACATCTCGCCGGGGTGCGGCGTGATGACCGTCTCTGCGGGGAGGCGCTGCCACCAGGCGTCGAGCTTGGAGAGGTTATTGAGGCCGTCGGCGTCCACGATCAGGCGCGGGCGATCGGGGGCGGGCATGCTCCGCAGGCCGGCGAAGAGGCGTTCGAGGAAGGCGCGGGTGGCGTCCGATTGGCCGAGGCCAGGTCCGGCGACGAGCGCGCGATAGCCGGAGAGCGCGGCGAGCAGCGAGTCGGCGCGTGCGGCGGGATCGGCGTTGGCGGGCGGCATCAGGTGGAAGGTCGTCTCGCTGAGCTTAATGGCGTAGATCGGCGCGAGATCGGGCGAGACGGCCATCGTGACGAGCCCCGCGCCGACGCGCCCGGCGGCGGTGGCGACGAGATAGCCGGAGCCGGGGTAGGGTAGCGAGCCGGCGAGCACCATCACTTTGCCGAAGGTGCCTTTGTTGCTATCGAGCGGGCGCGGCGGCAACAGGGGGCGCAGGAGGGCGGCGTCGATCTGCTCGGCAGGCACCTCCACGCGCATCTCCGGCGGCAGGCCGATGGAGCCGACTTCGAGCGCGCCGACGTAGGACGCGGCGGGGAAGAGGAAGAGGCCGATCTTGGGGTAGGCCAGCGTGACGGTGAGGTCGCAGGTGGGGGTCGCCTCATCCGCCGCGCCGGTGTCGGCGTTGACGCCGGTGGGCAGGTCCACGCTCAGGATGAAGAGGCCGGGGCGGCGCTGGCGCTCTTCGCGGAGGAGGGTGAGCAGGCGGCGCATGCTCGGCTCCAGTGGGCGCGCGTTGCCGGTACCCAGCAGCGCGTCGGCGACCACGTCCGCGCGGGAGATGGCTTCGCGGACGGCGGCCAGATCGTCGTTGACGGGGATCAGCCGTGTGGCGATCTCCAGGCGGCGCTCTTTCCAGGCGTAGTAGGTGACGTCGGCGCCCCACTCGGCGAGGGAGCGGCCCAGCACGCGCCCGTCGCCGCCGTTGTTGCCGGGGCCGACGAGGATGAGGATGTGGCGCCCCGTCACGTCGCCGCCGAGCGCGTCGCGAAGATGTTCGGCGACGCTGCGGCCCGCGTGCTCCATCAGGGTGGGTGAGTCGAGGCCATACTCGGCCCCCGCGCGGCGCTCGACCTCGCGCATCTCGGCAACGGTGACGACCTGCATGGCGATCTCCTCTTTGGCGGCTCGGCGGGGCGTCTGGGGCACGTCCCAATTGTACCGCGCGGAGGTGGTACCGCCACGGTGCACAACGGCAGGCGGCTGGTCGGTGCGCGTCGTTCGGCCCCGCATCTGATACGCCCACATGCGTCGATTGCGCCTCCTCGCCCGGCCCATCTCGCGCCAAGCTTCTCGCCAACACGGGCGATCCTCTTCCGCCATCGGGCGTATCATACCTATGACCCGCGTCCGCTACCCACAGGAGGCGCACCCATGAGCGCGACCGAACACGAGATCGCCGCCCAGCCCACGAGGCAGTTCGAGGTTCACGATCCCGCCACCCTCGCCCAGGCCCGTGCCGTGCTCGACGCCTGCCTCACCCCCGCTGAGATGGCGCGGGAGGTCGTCGCCGCCGTCCAGCGCAACAAGACCTGGCGCGGCCAGCAATGCCTCAACCTCCTCGCCCCCGAAGCGCCCACCAGCCCCACCGTCCGCGCGATGCTCGCCGCCGAGGTTGGCACCCGCGCCGCCGAGGGCCACATCGGCCCCGTCAACCGCTGGTTCGCCGGCACCAAGCACATCGACGAGATCGAAGCCCTCTGCGTCGAGCTGCTCAAACGAGCCTTCCGCGCCAACTACGCCGATCATCGCCTTGTCGCCAGTATGCTCGGCAACCTCGCCGTCTACACCGCCCTCTCCGAACCCGGCGACACCATCATGAGCCTGCCGCAGCCCGTCGGCGGCCACTCCAGCAATCGCCCCGACGGACCGGCGGGCGTCCGCGGCCTCCGCATCGTGGATATCCCCGTCGATCCCGACGAGCTCACCGTCGAGCTGGACCGCTTCGCCGAGGTCGCCCGCGCCGCGCGCCCCAAGGTGGTCGCCCTCGGCGCCTCGATGACGCTCTTCCCCTTCCCGATCCGCGAGATGGCCGCCCTCGCCGCCGAATGGGGCGGTCGCGTCTACTTCGACGGCGCCCACCAGCTCGGCCTCGTCGCCGGCGGCCAATTTCAGGACCCCCTCCGCGAGGGCGCTGCCGTCCTCACCGGCTCTGGGGGCAAGACCTTCAGCGGTCCCCAGAGCGGCATCCTCGTCTGGGATGACCCCGACCTCACCAAGCCGCTGACCACCGCCGTCTTCCCCGTCCTCGTCGCCACCCATCAGGTCAACCGCGTCGCCGCGCTGGCCGTCTCCGCCGCCGAGATGATCGCCTATGGCCAGCGGTACATGGCGCAGATCGTCGCCAACGCCCGCGCGCTCGGCGCGGCGCTCGACCGGCACGGCATCCCCATGCTCGCGGCGCACAAAGGCTACACCGCCACCCATCAGGTGATCGCCAACGTGCGCCAGCTCGGCGGCGGCCTCGATGTGGCCCATCGCCTCGCCCGCGCCAACATCATCACCAACAAGAACCTGATCCCCAGCGACCAGCCCGCGGACTGGGATCGCCCCGGCGGCCTGCGCATCGGCACGACCGAGGTTACGCGCCTGGGCATGCGCGAGCCGCAGATGGAGACCATCGCCGACTTCATCGCCGCCGTGCTCGTCGAGGGCCGCGCCCCCGAAGACCTCGTGAACGACGTGGTCGCCTTCCGCGCCCCCTACCAGACCGTCTACTACTGCTTCGAGTCCGGCCTCCCCGCGTGATCGCGCTTGGCGCCACACCATCCCGCGAGAGCAAGAAAGAGTTGGGGGGCACCAACCGCAGAGGAGAAGGGTGAGATCCCCTGAGCGCGGCTTGCTTCCCGCGTCCAGTCCAGGGGGCATCCGATGGTACGTGCCCCCGACTCGGACCAGGCGCCGGTTCCCCCGCCGGCTTACCGCCGGGCCGTGGTCGCGGCATTGCATTTGGATGCGCTGTCCCTGGTCACCCGCCCGCACCTGCTGGCGTTGTGCCTAGCTGCCCTGAGGGCGCGCATACGCTGTAGGGAGGAAAGCCGAGCGTCTGCTCGCTCAGGCTGAGGGTGCGGCGGTGCTCCTGCCTGGGCGCGGTATCGGGATGAGCTCGCGCCCGTGGGCGCTATTGATCACCAGGGCGGCAGAAACGAAGAACGCCAGCAAGGCACTGAGCATGCCCCAGTAGCCACCGACGATCCGGAGCCAAGTGGTTTGCGGGGTCAGCGCCCAGACGCCCAGAAACGCATGCGTCAGCGCCATCGTGAAGAGGACAGCCGCCAGCCCCAGATTCTGGCCTAAAGCGGCCAACCCCAGATAGAGCGAGATCAGGCTGAAGGTCAGGACCAGGACGCCATCGACGGAGGCGGGACTGCCCCCGGCGACAACGGCCGGCACCAGGCCCACCAGCATCATCCACTGCAGAACGGCCCAGGCGGCATTGAAGGCGCCGAAGGTGGCAAACACCGTGGCCGCTAAGACGTTGCCGCGCCGGAAGGCCCACATCCCCGCGAGAAAGGAGGCGACCCCGCCGAAGATCAGGGCGACGGGGATGACGATGGCCAGAGCCGCGGGGCTGAACCTGAACCAACCGGCATACACGGTGCTAATGGTGAACCGCGCGCTGGCAAATCCGGCCAATCCGAGCGGGATCGGGTCGGCGATGGCCGCCTGCGCCGAGGCTGCCACCGTGTCGACTTCTTGCCGCGTCACCGGGCCGCGCACCGCGCCGGCCCTGGTCCAATACTCTGCCGGGGTGCTCGTCGTTTGCGGGGCGCGTGGGACGCGCGCCCGCTCGAAGTCTCTGTCTGATCCAGGGCCGAAGGTGGCTCCTGCCATGCCTGGCTCCTTTCTTCCTACGAGAGGGGTGATTGATGAGGCCGATGGGAGGCTTCTCCTAAGGTGCTGTCGTTCGGTGGTGCTGCCAAGACCTGCTCGACCTGATGCGCTGCGGCACGCGAAGGGCCACTCGTACCCAGGAGGACAGTGTGGCCGGAGAGGCTTACCAGAGCGCTGCACTGGGTGACACGTTGCTTACGATGCGCTGCGCGCGGCATCTGTCATGAGGGGCCTCGGCCGCATTCCGGCGAGTAAGGAAACGCCCTCAAGGAGTTGCATGAGCACGCCATCGCAGCCCAACTATCGGATCGGCAAGATCTGCTACCTCGAGATTCCAGCCATCGAGGCCCCTTTCGGCCCCCGGCCTGCGCAGGCGGGCTTCGCGATGGAACGCTCCTCGGCGCGGGTTCACCCTCCGGCTACCCTGACAGAAACTAGCCCGCCGCAAGCCGCCGTCCCTCATGAACATTGACGACCAAAGCGGGTAATCACGCGCTACGGAGGACGTACGCCAGATGGCCATCACCGATGAGGCCAGTGTAGCGGAGCAAAGCCTGCGAGCCCGAGGCAAACTGATCCAAGAAGGCGTTGACGCGCGCCCGCAGCGTGCGCCAGTCGTCGGTCAGGTGGTGCAGCTTCAGCACGTCCTGACGCAGCCAGCGCCAGAGCTTCTCGATGGGATTGAGCCAGGGGGCGTAGGTCGGCAGCCACACCGGTTCGAGCCGTGGCAAGGCCGCCAACACCGCCTGGACGTCGTCATGGTGGTGAATGGACCAGTTGTCCTGGACCAGGTAGACGCGCTCGACCCCGGCGTAGGTCTGGTCCAGTTGCTGATAGAAAGCGGCCACCTGCCGGCGGCCGACCAGGTAGTTGTCCAGGTAGTGCACCTGGCCGGTCAGCGCGTTGAGCGCGCCGATGAGGCGCTGTTGGCGGTTCGTGGGGCCGGCGCAGCGGGCCAGCGTCGGGGCCGCGGGAGCGCCCAGCATCCAGTCGGGCGCGGCCTCCGGCCAGCGGTAATAGCCCATCTCGTCGACGAACACCAGGGCAATGGCCCCCGGCTCCCGCGCCGCGGCCCGCAGGCAGCGCTCCAGGTGCGCGACCTTGGGCAGGTAGTCCGGGTCGGGGCTGTACTGCTGGAGGCGAGCCATGCGCAGCCGCAGTCGGCAGCGCTGCAGCACCCGCCAGATCCCGCTCAGACTGTAGGGGGCCATGGCGGGGACCGAGACGCGGATGGTGCGCAGCGTCCAGCGACTGGGCGGCGGGCTACTCGCCGTCGCTCCCGCCTCCTGGCGTGCGGCCTCGCCTGGTGGCTGATGCAGCCGCTGCACGAGGGCCTCCTTCTGCGCGGGGTCGAAGACGCCTCCGGCGATTCCCGCCCTGCACATGCGCGAGCAGGCCCGCCAGCCCATCGGCTTGGTAGTGGGCCAGCCAGCCGTACACCGTATCGGGCTGCCGCCGTTTCAGGAGTCCCTGGCGGGCGACCGCATACGGGGCGGTGCCCTGGGCGATCTTCAGCAGCGCGGCGCACCGCTCCCGCACATACGGACGCGGGTTATGGTCCCGGTGGGTCTCCAACTCCTGCTGCTGCTCCCAACTCAACGCTACCATCCGCCGCGAAGCCATCTTACCTACCTCCTGCTCGGTCTGCGTGCCTGGCTTTACTTCATCACTACCCGTTTTGCTTGTCAAACTTCATCAGGGCGTGCGGTTAGGCGGGCGTCTCGTGGATTGAGCCCGAAGTCCGGTTGCCTTTCCGCTTCTGCCCGCTTGTTCGAGAATATCTGGTAGGACACTATTGCACCTTGCCAATCGAATGCTGTTTGCCGGTTCCCTGGTAAGTCGTTCCCACGGGGAAAAGCAGCAACGCGCCTTGGACGAGGTGCGTTCCGCTTGAGCCAGAGTTTTTCTCGAGAGCCTAGCTCGCCTGGCGATGGAGTCAACGTGCCCTAGGCGGGGGCACCGCCTTCAGGCGCTAAGCCGCAGGGATGGATACAATCATCCCATCAGACGGTTAGCCTGAGAACCCATGGGGCTTGAGCCCCCATGGAGTGCCAGTCCCCTACTCCGTCACTGTCGCCTTCACCACGATATCGTTCACCACCCCACGCACGCCGGGGATGCGCTTGGCGATATCCTCCGCCTGATAGCGCGTCTTCGAGTCCGGCGCCTCGCCGCGCAGGACGATCAGCGCGTGCTCACTCAGCACATTAATATAGTCCAGCCCCTTCGCCGCCAGCGCCTCCTCCACCTCCCCCTTCAAATCTTCCAGGTACAGCAGATGATCGGCCACCTCCACCACGCCCGGCGTGCCCATCAGCTCCGCGATCGCCTGGCTCCCCTCGGCGAGCAGCGCCACGCGGCCATAGAGCGAAACGCGCCCCGCCTCCACCTCGACGTTCATGTCCTGGTGGCGGTGTTGGCTGTACGAGTAGTTGTTGATCGAGTGGACGTTCCGCGCGATCGTCTCGCGCGCCCCGCGCAAAATCACCTCATCCGGCAAGAACAGCGGCAGACTCCCATACTCCGCCGGATCGATACGCAGTTCGAGCTGCGCCTCGGCGCGGTCGCCGTGTTCCACATACTCGCCCAGCACCAGCGCCTGCACCGGCGCCACCACCGGCTGCCGCCGCAACCCGCTCCCCGGCAGCCCCACCACGACGAAATGCGTCGCGTAGTCCACGCCCTTCTCGTCCTTGTTCATCACGCGCACGCCCAACAGGCCAACCTCCGCACGGCCTCGCTTGCCCTCGTGCAGCAGCCCCAGCACCGTCGCCCGCGTCAGCACGAAGTGCGGCCCCGCCCCATCCGCGGCCGGCGCCGCCTCGTCGCAGGCTGCGCGCCACATCGGCCCCTCGGAATAGAGGCGCACCGCCGCGCAGACCAGATGCTCCGGCCCCTGCAGCGGCTTGATCGCCGGTGGCCAGTGCTCCACATCCTCGTGGCCGCGAGTCGTGCGCAGATAGTAATAGCGGACGGGCCCTGTGACGACGTCCATGACGGTTCCTTTCGGCAGGCGCAGTGTGGCAATTTAGGCGTATCTTACCGCGCACAGCCGAGTTCGCGCCAGACATCTTCCACCGCGACCCAGGGCCGCTGATTGGTCCCGCATGATTCGGGTCCGCGCCGGCGGTCCTCGCGGTCGCGGGCCCCCCACGGGCAATCTCACTCGCCGGCCCACCGTTTATCGACCTTGAATTACACCGACTTCGGGCCCGCCGTCACGACCAAACTACCCCGCTATCGCGCCTCGAATGAGAGGTTGCCAGCGTCCACCGTCGCGCGCAGCTTCGCCCCGCGCGATGCGCCCAGCGTCCCCGACGCCGAGGCCGAGGCAAAGTGGCGGCTCACGCCGATCTGCCCGACGCCGCTGTGGATCGACCCAGCGATGGTCCGCGCCTCGACGGCGATGCCCGCGTCGACTGGGAAGGCGAAGCGTGCGTTGCCAGCGTTGACGGTGGCATCCAGCGAGGCGTCCTCGGCCAGCGTGCCGCGTAGCGTCAAGTTGCCCGCGTTGACCGAGAGCCGCGACGCGCCGCCAATTGTCACGTCGACCAGGTCGAGATTGCCCGCGTTGACCTCGGCGCGCACGCCGCCGCGCGTGTCGCTCATCCGCATGTTGCCCGCGTTGAGCCGCAGGTCCAGCTCGACAAGCTCCGGCGCCGTGATGTCGAGATCGACCGTGATCTGCTTGAAGAGCGACCAATCCACGCCGCGCTCGGTCGTGAGACGCACCGTATCGCCCACCTGCGTCACCTCGACGTGCAACCGCTCCAGATCGGCCTCGCTCGCGCTGCCCAACAGGCCGCGGGCGCGCTTCGTCACCACCACGCGCACCTGCCCCGCGGGACCCTTGGCGATGGTAACATTGCCCGCGCGGTTCCGCACGTCGAGCTGCGCCCGCTCGCCCACGCTGAATTCATGGCTCTCGGTGATCGTCGCGCTCATTAGATGCTCCTTTGCGCCGCAATGCGCCCGCTCGTACGCGTTACCCCTGGCCTGGTAATGCCGTATGCACGCCTCGGAATCCGCCGCGACCATCTGGCCGGCCATCGGCTACAATGACAACACTCCAGCGCAACGGTGGGCAGGCGTTTCGCATACTATCTAGTCGGTATACAAATACTACTTGACGCGGAGGCGAGTGTCAAGGCGTGGAAGGCGAGCAGCAGCTACGTATTGCCGGACGCGGAGTCGTCGGGCTCGCCGTGGCCGTCGGCGGTGCCGGAGGTGTTCGAGCGAGTGGATGGAGGCCGTTGCGGCTTGGCGGAGACGCCGAAGCGGGCTCGCAGCGCCGCCCGCCAGCCGCCCTGCGAGGCGCTCTCGCCCTCGTCGGCGCCGCTGGTCCACATCAGCGGACCCTCCCGGCGCTCGGCCGAGGCGGTTGGGCGTGGCCGACGCGGCGCGGTGACGCCGGTGAGCGACTCCGTGGCGAGCTTCGCCGCCTGCCGCACGTCGTAGACCGCGTCATCGAGCAGGGGGCGCACGAGCTTGATGGCGCTGCGATCGTGGAGACGGCCGATGCCGCGCGCCGCCCCCGCGCGCTCCTCGGAGGCGGGCGAGGCGAGGTATGGGCGCAGGTCGGGCGCCAGCCGCGTCAGGTCGAGGTCGGTAATCAGCCGCATCACGCGCGAGCGCTGATTGGGGTGCCGCACGACGGCGAGGGCGACGCGCAGCGCCTCTCCCTGCGCCGCCGCGTCGTCGGCGATGCCGGCCTCCGCCACGGCCAACGCCGCTGCCTTGGGGCGCGAGCCTTCGAGGTACGGGCGGATCCACTCGGCCACGGGCGGCGGCGTCTCGGCGCCGGCGGTCTCGTGGAGCGCGACGGCCCACGAGTAGTGCATGGTGAGCCAGCCGTAGAGGGCGAAGGTCGTCTCGGCGTCGCGCGCGGCGTAGGCGATCATCGCCGGGTTGAGCGGGCGCCGCGACCAGTCCGCGCGCTGCCACGATTTATCGAGTCGGATGCCGCAGGCGCGCTGGAGCATCGCCTGCAAGCCCGACTCGCGTTGCCCGAAGATCGAGCGACTGACGGCCTCGAGGTCGAGGGTGTTCTGGGCGACGAGGTCGCGCGTGGCGAGCACCCGCGCGTCGGCGCCGATGCCGTGGAACAGCTTGAGGATGCCATGGTCGGCGAAGAGCGGCTCGAGCGGCGTCAGGTCACTTAGGCGCTGGGCGTCGATGACGTAGGAGGTGTCGTAGTCGTCGTCGGCGGCGAGCTGCAGCACCGCGAGGCGGTGGGCTGGCTCGTCTGGCGTGCGCACGCGAGGCTGGCTGAACTCGGCATCCAGCGCGATGACCCGCGCTGAGCGCAGGTGGGCGGCGGCCTTGGCCAATTCAGCGGGGCGCTCGACGTAGACGCGGTGCGACCAGACGGGCGCCGGCGCTGGCGGGGCGGCCTCGCCACGATAGCCGGTGTCTTCGGCGGCAACGGCGGCGGGCGCATCGCGGCGAGGGGTGTGGCCTGCCGGGGCCTGGCGGCGTGACGATGAACGCTCCGCATCGCGGCCCTGCCGGTCGCTTCTCACCATGACTTTCCCGTCCTGATTCCCACCGTTCGCCATTGCCCTACAGTATACGCCGCGACGCGTGCGGATGCCCATTTGGGCATGTGACCCGCCCACTGGAAGGACTCGCGAGCTGCCGGGCACGCGTTTGGCCAAATTGGGCAGAAACGGCAGTACCGATCGGCTCGTAGTTCGTTACAGGTATTAGGGGGCGATCTGCGCCTGTGCCGGGGTCCTATGCGGATTTGGCCCCGTTGACCGCAGGACGCCGGTTTGCTACACTTCTCGGGTATTGCCGAGCGCTCCTCACCTATTTGGCACTGCACCGCGCCGCACGGATCTTGACCTACGGCACGCGCGGGCGCCACGGCATCATCCACCGCTCGGCGGTATCGCTCACATTCCTACCGGTATCATCGCTTATCATCGCTCGATTTGAAGGAGGCGCCGCGTTTAATGGCGAGAAACCGAACAGCTCATTCGCTCGAGAACGAGCGCCCCGCGTCGCCACATGCCAGCACGCGACGCGCCCCACTGCATGGCATGGCGCTGCTGCTGCCGATGCTCGCGCTGGCGCTCACCCTCTTGATGCCGGGGGTCGCTTCGGCGCAGGGCGCGACGCCAGCGCAGCCGTTCGGCGGCCCTGGCACGACGCAGTGCGCGCAGAACCCCGGCGACTGCGTCTCGGCAACGCCGGGCTACGGTTCCAGCGGCACCACGGTGACGGTGCGCGGCACGAACCTGCCGCCGAGCGCCAAGATCACGGTGGGCTATAGCCAGAAGGACTGCAACACGGGCGTCGTGACGATCACCGACGCCACCGGCACGACCGACGGCAGCGGCAACGTCACGATTACCTTCCAGTGGCCGACCGTGCCGACGGGCACCTACACGATCTGCGTCACCGATACCTCGACCGGCCAGACGTATCCGACGCCGGGCGGCTTCCAGGTGCTGACGCCGTCGCTGACCGTGACGCCCGACCCGGTGGTCGCCAGCGGGACGATCACGGTGGCCGGCAGCGGCTTCCTGCCCTCCTCGGCCACGGGCGACTCCGTCGAGGTCTTCTACGGGCCTGGCGGCTCGACGGGCGTGGCGGCCTGCGCGAATGACCAGGGCAGCTACACCGTCGGCTCGGACGGCACCTTCTCGACGACCTTCAGCGCGCCGTTCGAGTCGACGAGCACGCAGATCCTGGTGACGGCGGTGCAGCCGGCGAAGAGCTGCGGCGGCACACCGAGCCTCATCGCGCAGAAGACGATCACGGTCAACCCGAAGAACCCCATCGGCTACACGCCGACGATCAGCGTGCCGAGCTCGGTCAACTCGGGCAGCACCGTCACCGTCACCGGCAAGGACTTCAAGAACTCTGACGGCACCGGCTCCGGCACCGTCGAGATCCTCTACGGCAACAGCGACACCAACGGCTGCACGAATAGTGTGGCGACGGCGACGGTCGCCGCGGACGGCACCTTCACGGCGACGTTCAAGGCGCCGAGCGTCAACTCGGACACGACGCTGAAGGTCGAGGCCGTGGAGCCGAAGGGCTCGTGCGGCGCCAGCCCGACGCTCGCGGCGACGGGGACGCTGCACATCGTGCCGCAGGCCGGACTGCCCGGCGGGCCGCTGGCGGTGGTCTTCTGCCTCGTCGGACTGCTGTTGCTGTTGCTGTTGCTCCTGCTGCTGCTGCTGCTCCTGCGGCGCCGCAATCAGCAGCAGCCGGTGACGCTGGAAGAGCAGGACCAGGTGGTGGTGAACTCGAACGGCCAGGGGACAGCGGTGCAGCGCAACATCAACGCGGTTGATGCGCGCGGCAACGTGACGCCGGTGGCGCAAGAGACCTACCGCACCGACGAGGAGATCGTGCCCGATCAGGGTCAGGGCCGCCCTTGACACTCCCCCGGCGGTGGCTGCGGGGGATGCTCGGTTCACCCCCGCAGCCAGCGCCACGAGTCCCCGAAGGGCCTGCCCAGCCCGTTGGATGTTGCGCGCCGCGTTCTCGTCGCGGTCGAGCACGAGGCCGCAGGAGGTGCAGACGTGGGTGCGCACGCTCAACACCTTGGGCACGCGCGCCCCGCAGCCGCTACACTCCCGCGAGGTGTGGGCCGGGGGCACGGCGACGACTCGACGCCCGGCGCAGGCTGCCGTGGCCTCGAGGATGGCACGGAACCGCGCCCAGCCCGCGTCCGCGATGGACTTGGCGAGGTGGTGATTCCGCAGCAGGTTGGCGACCTGCAAGTCTTCCAGAGAGATCGTGTCGTAGGCTCTCAGCAACGCCAACGCGGTCTTGTGGTGAAAGTCGGCGCGCTGGCGTCGCACCGTCTGGTGCGCCCGTTGGAGGTTGCCAACCGCTTTCCTACGGCGATGGCTGCCCTTCTTGCGACGTGAGACGCGGCGTTGCGCCTTCGCCAGCTTCTTTTCGCCCCGGCGGTAGTGGCGTGGATTCTCTACCACCTCCCCCTCGGCGGCGATGAGGAAGACCTTCAGGCCCACGTCGATGCCGGTCTCCCGCCCCGTGAGCGGCAATGGTCGTACCGGGACCTCGGCGCAGGCGAGGATGGCCTACCAGCCGTCCGCCTCGCGGGAGATCGTGACGGTCTTGGGCGTCCCCTCCAGCGGACGTGACCAGCGCACGGCCACACGCCCGATTTTCGACAGGACGAGGAAGCCGTTGTCGAGCCGCGCGCCGTTGTCATACTGCTCGTAGGTGAAGCTGTGGTAGCGGTTGCGCCCCTGATAGCGCGGGAAGCCCGGCGCCTGGCCGGCCTTGACGCGGCGGAAGAACGCCTGCTAGGTCTGGTCCAGACGGGTCAACACGTCCTGCAAGACCTGCGAGTGGATGGCCGCGTACTCGGGGAACGCCGCTCTCAGGTCGGGTACCTCGGCTTGCTGCTGGTAGGCGGTGAGGGTGACACCGCAGCGCCGGTACGCCGTGATGCGCTGCTCCAGCGCGCTGTTGTAGAGCACGCGACAGCGCCACAAGACCTCTTCAAGCCGGCGCTCCTGGTCGGGCGTCGGCTTGAGCTTGTATTTGCTTGAGCTTGTATTTGTAGGCTTTGCGCAGCCCTCGCGGCTCTTGCGGTTCCATGCCACTCTATTCTGCCTGATAGGTACGAATCCGGCAAGGGCTCGGGCCATTCATCCCCCGGCTCAAGCCGAGGGGCTTTCTGGCCCTTTTCTGTAATCCGGGCCATATCGCGACCCTCGCGACCGCCCCGATGCAGCACTTCTGGTGCTCGTCCGGGGCGGTTTGCTATTCCCTCCAAAGCCGCCCCCGCTTGATTCGCTCGGCTGTGCTCACGCGTCGAGCGCGGCGCGGAGAGTTATGACGGCGGCAGCCCATCGAATCGCTGTGCGTAGTCGATGAATTGCCAGGTCTCCGCAACCATCGTCGGGTCGGCGGGCTGGTGTACGCGCAGCCACGGATCGGGCCGGTCGTCCAGAGCGCGCTGGATCAGGGGCGCCCACCGGGGATCAAGGGCGCCCAGCGCCCAGCGCCCAGCTGCCCGCTTCGAGGCCACCCGACCGGAGTCCAGCGTGTGCAGCATGCGGCAGTAGACGAGGACGATATACGGTTGCAGCCAGGCGTTCCACTGCTCGTCCCGCGCCGCAGTCTCGCGCAGGTCCCTGGTCCGGACAGGAAGGGCCTGGCGAATCTCGCTCCGCAGGTCTTCGGCGGTCACCTCGACCACCAGCACCTTGGGGTCAGGCCCGGCCAAGGTGGCGCCGTGCTCGCGCAGCACCCAGCGCACCACCGCCGTGTTGTCGTGGTTGGACCGCTCCAACGCCGTGCTGCCATTGTCGACGTAGAGATAGGATCGGCGCGACGGGTCCACCCGGCGGAGCGCGTCCTTCGGGATGTAGGACCCCTCCAGGTGCTGGGCCCACTCGATGTCGAGGGTCGGCAATCGGGCGTGCAGCACCCCCAGCGCCGCCTCCTGGGAGGCGTTCACCTCGCCGTGGGTCACGATCACGAAGTCGACATCGCTATAGACATCCGCGTCGCCTACCGCGAACGACCCCTGCAGGTGCGCGCCGCAGAAGTTCTCACCCAGGATCGCGCTCGCCGAGCTGACCAACTCATCAAGGACGGCGTTCAGTTCGGGGAAAGTCGTCGGACTGGAGTTCAGCATCGGATCCCTCCGTACACGTTAGCCTACAGACACATCCACCGCTGGCAACGTAGAGCACGAGCCATGGCCCGGTTGAACACCTACGTACTCGACCCATCCGAATACCACACGTACCGAGCCACGGGTAAGTGGTCGCAAGAACGCCGCCCTGGCCTACCCCACATCCGATGGAGGGCAAGCGGCGTCTGCACTATACGAGAGTCGGCGGCTAGCTTATTGGATGTTTTGGAGCCAGGGGGGTAGGTGACTCGCCGTGGCGTCGTCGTCATCGGCGGGGGGCGCGGGTGCGTCGGCTCCGGCGGTTCCGCGGAGCCAGGGCGGTAGGTCGGTGGGCTGGATGAGGTCGGAGGCGGAGAGGTCGTTGAGCTCGGCGGGATTGTTGGGGGCGGATCGGGTGGCGGAGAAGTCCTCGGCGGGGACGCCGTCGGTCGAGAAATCGTTGGCGATTGGGGTGTTGGCGCCGGAGCCGGAGGGAGCTGGGCCGTTGGCGGCGGCACTGGTGGCCTGGGCTTGGAGCCACGCGGGCAGGGCGGTGGAGTCGGGGCCACGCTCGGGCGTGGGAGCGATGGCGAGATCGGGCCAGTCTTCGGCGGTCTCTGGCAGGCTGGGCGGGAGGGTAAGCCGCGATCGCCATGCGTCGCCCGGTGACGCGATAGGTCCGGGCTGCGGTGGGACGATGGGACTACCATCGAACACGGAGTTGTTGGGCTGCTGGGCTGGGCTGAGGGGGGGCGGCAGGGTCATGCGGCCCGGCTGCAAGAAGGAGTCGATCGTGGAAGAGGACGGGATCGCGCCGGGGACGTTCGAGGGCGGATTGGCGAACGCGGCGGGGTCGTAGCGAGGCGAGGCCGAGGACGGCGGGTTGGCGAAGGCGGCGGGATTGTAGCGCGGGGCGGCCGGGGCGGCCGGGCCGAAGGGGAACGGGCGCTCGGGCTGCGAGGCGGGCGCGGGGAGCGAGCGCGGCGGCAGGCTGGGGCCGCCGAGGTTCAGGCCGGTGACGCGCGCTCCGTTTGGCGCAGGGAGGGCGCGCAGGCGCGCGAGCTCGACGAGCACTTCGTCGAAGGGGGTGCCGGTGTAGTTAGGTGGCGTGTAGGGTTGGCCGGCGCGCAGGCGGCGGAGCGCGATGGCGAGGTCGTGCGAGGCGGCGTCGACGCGGGCGCGCTGGTCGCTCTCACGCGCGATGCGGGAGATGCGGTCGAGCAGGAGGTTGAGGCTGAGGGCGACGGGGAGCAGTTCACCGTCGGTGATGGTGGCGCGAGCGTCCCACTGGCCGCGGGTGACGGCGGTGTGGACGGCCTGGAGCTGGGCAATGCCTTGCTGGAGGCGGTAGCGCTGTAATTCGAAGGCGCGCGTCTGCTCCTGGATCTGCCCCTTGGCCGCGGCGAGGTCTTCGGCGCGCGAGGCTTCGAGGAGTGCGTTGCGGACGCTGTCGGCGCCGAGCCAGGCGCCGGTGGCGGCGAGCACCTGGATGACGAGTGGGACGGCGATGACGTCGTAGACGGAGCCGAGGATGGCGTCTTTGTAGTGGCCGTCCCAATAGAGTTGCAACTCGGGCGTGTGCGGTAGGGTGAAGAGCGAGACGATGGTGAAGAGTGCGGCGGCGGCGCCGAAGATGAGGGGTCCGCGTCGGCCGAGGAGCACGCCGGAGACGACGATCGGGAGGATGAAGAGGTCGTAGAGGCGCAGGTCGGAAAGGTCGATGCCGTGTTGGGCCTGCGCCTTGGCGACGACCTCCCAGGCGACGGCGGCGGCAAGGCCGGCCAGGAGGGCGAAGCTGCCCGCACCGACCTGATCGGCCTGATTGAGGAGGAAAGCGGCGAGGGTGCCGATGAGGGCGAGGATCAGGGCGGTGAGGGTGACTTTGTCCAGGGTGGGGATGAGGGCGGTGGGGATCAGCAGGAGGACGGGGACCAGCACGCCGATGGAGATGACGCGCAGCAGTGCGCGGCGCCGGCGTTGCTCGTGGATGTGGAGGACGTCGAGCGGCGAGAGCGGCGCGTCGGTCTCATCGGGCGCGCCGTATCCGTAGGCGGCGGGCGTGTCGTATGGGCTGTTGTGCATGAGGGCCGATCCCTTCGCGCTGGCGTCGTGGCGGGCAGTGCCATTCTATCATGTCGCGCGGGTATCTTTGGATGTTGGCGCTTTATGCTAGCGGATCACGGGAGGCTTGGCAAGCGTCGGGGGGCCGTGCGGCGGCGATCTTTTTCCGTTTCCTTCCGCTTTTGCGTTTTTGATCGGGCGTTGGTGGCGGAATGAGGGGCGTGCGGCGGTGTTCGCGCGGAAGGCGGAAGTGACGGTGCGGGACGGGCTGAAGCGCGGAGTATTGCGGTTTTCATGGCGGAGATGAGGGTGAGCGCGAAGGTTCACGAAATGGGGAGTGGGCATGGCGTGTGGTGTCCCTCTGCTGGCTGAGGGCGGAAGATGTCGCGAGTGGAGCGATGAGGCGTTCCGCATGGAGTGCGCTTCCTTGGGTGGTGGCAGACGGAGGGGTGGGACGGTGGCCAGATGAGCGATGCATCGAACAGGTGTTCTGGCATAAGTGTCGTACATATGGCGGCGGCAATGCGAGCCGCGGAGCCGGACTTTTCCCGTCAACGGCGGTCAGGTACGGACACGAGTTTGACCTCACCCCCTACCTAAACCCCGTGCGCGGGGGACCCCGCCTTCTCCACGGAGGAAGGGGCCGTGGAGCAAGGATCGAGGCGAATCGGGAATGGGGACACGGTGCTGAAGGACCGATCTGAGGCATGCGCAGTCGGGTATGCGGTGTTGTGGCTGACGAGCGCACTCCATTCGGTTCAAGTACGAAATTCCGAAGCACCTCTTGACAGCGTCCTACTGTTCCGTATACACTGTGCCACAGACACTGTACGCCATACGGTATATGAATGAACGAAGACCTCTACGACAATCTGCGGCTCGAGCTGCGGCGCGGCTATCTGATCGTGGCCGTGCTTGCCCAACTGCGCGAGGAGCACTACGGCTATGCGCTGCGCAAGGCGCTGGCCGACCACGGCATGGAAATCGACGAGAACACGCTCTACCCGCTGTTGCGGCGGCTGGAGAGTCAGGGGCTGCTGGTCAGCACGTGGCGCGAGGAGAACAAGCGCAACAAGCGCTTCTACCGCCTCTCGGACGAGGGTGCCGGGATTCTCACGCAATTGCTGGACGAGTGGCGCGCGATCGACGCCTCGCTGACTCGCATCGTCGGCGCAGGCGTGCTGAACGACGCGGGACGCTAGCGTGAGGCGGCGCGAAGGAGATCATCATGGACTTGGTCGAGCGCTACGTGCAGGACGTGTGGACGTTCCTGCCCAGGGCGCAACAAGATGACATCATCGGCGAGCTTTCGGAGAATCTCCGCGCGGAGATGGAGGATCGCGAGGACGAGCTAGGGCGCCCGCTGACCGAGGCCGAGCAACTGGAGCACCTGCGCCGGCACGGGCATCCGATGCTCGTGGCGAGCCGCTACCAGACGAGTCAGGGAAGCCTCGTGTTCGGTCGGCAGTTGATCGGCAGCGGCCTCTTCCCGTTCTACGTCAAGGCGCTCGGGATCATCATCGGCGCCTCGCTGGCGATCCACGTGATCGTGCTGATTGCGCTCGCCGTCGCCGGCGCGGCCCCAACCGTCGGCGACTCGCTGGGCTCCATCGCGCTCCAAGTGTTGATCCAGTTCGTCGTCATCACGTCCATCTTCGCCTCGGTGGATCGCTCGCTGCCGGCGCTCCGCTGGTCCCCCAGCAGCTCGGCACCCAGGCCAGCGCCGAAGCGGGACCAGAAACCATACCGGGTCTCACGGCCGGAATCGATCGGGCAGATCGTCGCCGTCTCCATCCTGCTCTTCTGGCTGGGCTTCGTCTATGAGCAGCCCACCGTCGTCTTCGGTCCCTATGCCGACACGTACCGGCTCGCGCCGATCTGGTCGCTGATCGCCGTGCCGACGGCGCTGATGTTCCTGGCCACCATCGTCCAATCCGCGATCAACCTCGTGCGGCCGGGTTGGGTGCGCCTGCGCCTCGTCGTGCGGCTATGCACCAACACCGCGTGGCTCGCAATCCTGGTCGTGCTGCTGCTCGCGGGCCAGTGGGTCGTGCTCGTCGCGCCTGGTGGCAATGCCGATACGCTGCACACCATCAATGAGGTGATCTTCTGGGGGCTCCTCACCACGCTGCTCGGCTCGGCCATCGGCATCGGCATTGATGCCTGGATCACGATCCGCGACGACCGACGCCACACGGCGCGGGTCGCCGCAGCGTAGCGACGGCGCACCAATCCAGAGAGTGCGTCGATCCAACAGGGTGCTGGAAACAGTCGCCAAGCTGCTTTCACCTTTACGCTACGACACCGTTCAGCGGTAGGCCTCGGCCTGGAGGGCGAAGAGCTCGGCGTAGCGGCCGCCTTTGGCGACGAGCTCGGCGTGGGTGCCCTCTTCGAGGACGGCGCCGTCTTCGAGGACGATGATGCGGTTGGCCAGGCGCACGGTGCTGAAGCGGTGCGAGATGAAGATGGCGGACTTGCCGGCGGTCAGCTCGCGGAAGTGCGCGAAGACCTCGTACTCGGCCTGCGGATCGAGCGAGCTGGTCGGCTCGTCGAGGATCAGGAGCTGCGCGTCGCGCATGAAGGCGCGGGCGAGCGCGATCTTCTGCCACTCGCCGCCGGAAAGCTGCTCGCCCTTCTCGAACCACTTGCCCAGCATGCTCTCGTAGCCCGCCGGCAGTCGCTCGATCACGGCGTTGGCGCCGCTCTTGGCCGCCGCGGCGCGCACGCCCTCGGCGTCGTCAATCTCATCGATCTTGCCGATGCCGATGTTGCGACCGCGCTGACAGGTAGTACGTTACATAGTCTTGGAAAATGACGCCGATCTTCTGGCGCAGGGCGTCGAGGTCGTAGTCGCGGATGTCGCGCCCGTTGATGAGGATCTGGCCCTCGTCGGGATCGTAGAGACGGGTGAGCAGCTTGACGATGGTGGTCTTGCCGGCGCCGTTGCGCCCCACCAGCGCCACCGCCTCGCCCTCGTGGATCGTGAAGCTGACGTCGTGCAGCGCCTGGCCTTTGTGCTCGCGCCCCGCCGAGCCGGGATAGCGGAACGAGACGTGGCGGAACTCGACGGTGAGGCCACTCCCTTCGGGCGCGATGCCCTTTGGCGGGCTGACGACGATGGGCTGGTAGGCGAGGAAGTCGAAGAGGGTGTTGATGAAGAGGTTGTTCTCGTAGGTCGAGGAGATGCCGTCGAGCAGCCCCTCGAAGCTGCTGCCGAGGGAGAGCGCCGCCTGCGTGTAGAAGGTGAGTCCGGCGATGTTGATGGCGCCCGCGACGGCCTGCAGCGCGATATAGAGGTAGACGGCGCCGTCGGCGAGCAGGCTCAGCGCGCCCCAGCCGAAGGAGGCGAGGTAGCGCGGCACGACGATGCTCTTGGCCTGCTCGTAGAACTGCTGCGCACGCTCGCGATAGAGCGTGAGGAAGAAGCCGCCGAGGGTGAAGAGCTTGACCTCTTTGTTGTAGGTATCGGTGGTGAGGAGTTGATTGTAGTAGGCCATCTCGCGGCGCAGCGGCGACTGGCGGCGCATCATCTGGTAGCCCCACCAGCCGTATTTGACGTTGGCGATGAAGGAGGGGACGGGCGAGAGCAGCGCCAGCAGCGCGATCCACCAGGCGAGGTGCGTGAGGATGGCGATCATCGAGATGAAGGTGATCAGCGTGCGCCCCAGGCCGAAGGTGGTGGAGATCATGCCGACGGGGCGCTGCGTGGCCTCCTGCTGTGCCCGCTGGAGGGCGTCGTAGAACGTGGCGTCCTCGAAGAAGGCGAGATCGAGGGTATTGGCCTTCTCCATCACTTGAAGCTGGACCGAGTACGAGGTCTTCTCTTGCAAGAGTTGCTGGAAGATGTTGGAGGCGGTGGAGAGCAGGCTGGAGAGCGCCTGCGCGCCGAATTGCGCGACGACGAGCCAGATCACCAGCGTTTCGCTGCCCTTGCCACCGTGCAGCGTGATGGCGGTGACGACGCCCTGGATCAGCTGCGCGCTGATGAAGGCGGTCAGTGCCGGCAGGAAGCCTTGCAGGATATAGAGCGCACCGAGGGCGACGGTGAAGAACGGCTGGATGCGATAGACGAGCCCCAGCACACGCGGCAAACTGGCGAAGGCAGTCCCGATCTTCTTGAGGGTCAGGCGATCGCCGTCCTCGTCGGGCAGGCCAGTGTTGCCCAGTCGGCGCAGCAGCCCCAACAGGCGATCTTTCGGCGCGGTCGCCATCGTCAGTCGCTTTCACTTTCCAGCAGAGGGGAGATCTCAACACGGAGGCAACGGAGGGTTACGGAGTTTAACGGAGAGAGATGCGGAAATAGTCTCTCGTACACCAGTATCGAAGCCCGTTTCGCCATCTACTGTCATGTATCACACTCAAGTGCGACTCCGTGTCCTCCGTTTTCCTCCGTTGCCTCCGTGTTGAGATCTCTGCTCATTCACAACACGAGCAGGCCACGGTGGGCAGCGAGGGTGACGGCTTCGGTGCGGCTGGCGGCGCCGAGCTTGGTGAGGATGGCGGAGACGTGGAATTTGGCGGTGTGCTCGGTGATGTGGAGGCGGTTGGCGATCAGCTTGTTCGGCAGGCCCTCCGCCATGAGCTGCAAGACCTCGCGCTCGCGGGCGGTCAGCGTCTCGTCGACGACGCCTGTGGACCGTTCCTGCGCGGTGATGGGCACGCGCTCCGACGCGGCGAAGACCTCGCGCGCGAGACGGCGATCCAGCGCGATGAGGCCGCTGCCGACGGCTGAGAGCGCCGCGACGATCTCTTCGGGCATGGCGTCGCGGCGCAGCGCGCCAAAGGCCAAACCGCGCTCCTCCGCCGAGCGGGCCACATCGGAGAGGATGCGAGCCGCCTGCTCGCTCGCGGCACCTCGGCGCGCGCCGAGGTCCGTGGAGCCGATCACCAGCACGCCGTTGCGCGGGCGCAGTGCATCGAGCCACTCGTCGACGCGCTCGGCGTCCGCGATGCCGTCCAGATCGGCCAGCAGCACATCAGGCGGCTCGGCCTGCGCGCCGGGGATCGCGCCGGATGCGGGCAGCGCGGGGCTCGCCGCGACGCCGGCGGGCGATCCCTCGCCAACGACGCGCCAGTCGGCCTGCTGCCGCGCGACGGCGGCAAGCCCGGCCCGCACCGCAGGGTACGTCGCGATGACATAGATGCGCATCAAAGACTTCACCACAGAGTTCACAGAGTTCACAGAGTTCAGAGAAGAGGAGCATCAATGACTGATTGATGCTCAATTGGTCTGATCGAGAGGTGGAAGTCGTCTCGCTTCAGATACACGCTTCACCGCAGAGGGCAGAGCCGCACAAAAGGCAGTTTCTCTTCTGCCCTCTGCGAACTCTGTGTCCTCTGTGGTGAAGTCTCGCTCTTACGCCGCGCGAGCGACGGGAGTGAGCGAAAGCTCGATGCGCTCACCGGCGCGGAGCAGCGTGATCGTGCGCGGCGAGCCGGCGCGGGCGCGTGCCAAGGCACGTGAGAGCGTCGCAACGTCGCGGATCGCGTAGCCGTCCAGCCCGATCAGCATGTCGCCAAGGAGCACGCCCGCGTCCTCAGCCGGTGCGCCCGCCTCGACGCCCGCCACGAGGATGCCGGAGTCCTGCTTCAGGCCGTGGCGCTGGCGCAGGGGCTCCTGGATCGGCGCGGGGATGGCGGTGATGCCGAGGTACGCCGGCTGGCCGCCGCCGCGCTCCGCATCGCTGAGGAATTGTTGCACGGAACGGCTGGGGATGGCAAAGCCGAGGCCGCCGCCCACCATCGCGTTGACGCCGACGACGCGCCCGCGCGCGTCCGCCAATGGACCGCCGGAGTTGCCGGGATAGAGGCGAATATCGGCCTGGATTACCTCGGCGCCGCGTGCGGACCAGCCGAAGCCGCGGCGATCGCCGTCCTTGGGCTGCGGGCGCGGTTGCTGCTCCGTCTCCGGCACGGCAGGCTCCAGCGGAATGTCGGGATCGGCGGGCGCGCGCGCGGCGACGACGCCGACGGTGACGGCGCCCTCATGCCCCCACGGATTGCCGACGGCGATGACCAGCTCGCCGACACGCAGCGCGGTGGAATCGCCGATCTGCGCAGGTTGGAGGCTGCTGGCACGCGTGGTGAGCGCGGCGAGATCGTGCTCCGGATCGACGGCGACGACGCTGGCCTCGATGGTGCGCCCGTCGGCGAGGCCGAGCGTGAAGCTGCGCGTGTTGGCAGCGCGGACGACGTGGGCGTTGGTGATTACGGTGGCGTCAGAGACGCCAGCGGCGTCCGGCGCGTCAACCTTCCAGATGATGCCGGAGCCGATGCCGCCGCGTCCCGCACGGACCTGCACGGTGCTGGCGCGCAGCCGTGCGGTGAGATCGGCGACGTCGTCGGAGAGGCCGGCGAGGAATGGTGCAGTCATGGATACTTATCTCCACTTTCGGAGGAATACGGAATTAACCACAGAGGGCACAGAGAGCACAGAGGGCAGAAGAGGAGTCTTTATCACGGAGTGAACGAAGGATGACGGAGTTCACTGAGAGAAGCTCGTTCTACCCAACTGCAAACTATCGTCAACGCACGCTCCGATGCTGCCTTTACCCACCCCTTTTCTGACTCTGTGTCCCCTGTGAACTTTGTGGTGCGATTTCTGGTTCTGGAATTTACTGGCGCTCGGCGATGGTGACGGGCACGTCGGTCGGCTCACCGCCGCGCAGCACCTTGAGCGTGAGCGTCTGGCCGAGGCGGTCGCCGCTCAGCTCGCCGCGAAGGGCGTCGACATCGGTGAGGGAGCGGTCGCCAAGCGCGGCGATCAGGTCGCCGACGAGGATGCCGGCCTTCTCAGCGGGGCTATTCGCCTCAACCTGGACGACCAGCAGTGCGGCCTCCTGGGTGCGACCGAGCTTCTGCGCCAGATTCGCGGGGAGCGGCACTTGCTGCGTGCTCACGCCGAGGTAACCGCGCTTCACGCGCCCGTGAGTCAGCAGCGTGGTGGCGACGCGCTGCAGCGTGGCGACCGGGATCGCGCTGCTGTTCTGTCGCGTCAGGTGCGAGCTATTGAGGCCGACGACGCGACCGGCGAGGTCCACGAGGGGTCCGCCGGAGAAGCCGGGGTAGAGCGTGACGTCGGGGTAAATGATGCCCTCGATCTCGCCGCCCTGCCACGAGCGACGCGGGCCATCGATGGAACTGACCGCGCCGAAGGAGACGCGCACGCCATCCGAAGTGGGGCGTCCGATGGCGAGGACGAGGCTGCCGACGCGCGGCGCCGTGCCGGCGGTGGCCGCTTCGCCGCTCGTGCCAAGGTCCGTCACGCGGAGGGCGGCGATGTCGGTGCCCGGATCGCGCCCGATCAGCTGCGCCTTGGTCTCACGGCCGTCGGGCAGCAGGACGGTGATGTCGTCCTCTTTCTCGACGACGTGATCGGCGGTGAGGATGATCGTCTCGGTGCCGGCGTTCCAGAGGATGCCGGTGGCCGGCTGGCGCGGGCGTGCGGCGACGGTGACGAGGGAGCGCGAGACGCGCTCGACGGTGGCGGCCAGCTCATCGGAGAAGGCGCTGAGGTTGGTGCCGGCGTTCGCTGTGGAATCGGTCGGCGACGTAGGGGTAGTCATGGGTCGTGTGCTCCTGGGTGCGCTTCGGGCGTCCGGGTGACGCCCACATGAGGCAAGTGCGCTATCGTACGTCGAGTCCGCAGGCTCGGCGGGATATGCCCAGAGGATATGCCACGGCTCCGCTGGCCGCCCCCCTCGTTTGAGCGGCGGCTGTGCTAGACCTTCGGGTAGTCAGCAAGAACACACGATGAAGAGAAGGCCACGGCACGCATGATCGCGGGCTGAGCGCGCTCGCACAGCCTCTCTATGAGGAAGGGGATGGTGTAGGTTGTGGCCTGTTGTGTCGGTGACTCGACCGCTGGCGCCCAACGCCGAGCGCGCCGAAGAGTGGAGACCCCGCGCCCAGCAAGAAACCGAAGTCGTACCAGTTGCCGCCCCGCGCGACGTTATAGAATGGGAACTCTTGCCACCCGCCAAAGACGTGGACGATGAAGACGAACCAGGCCGTCAAGCCGTTCCAGAATCCCCACAGGAGATCTTGCCACCACATACCGGGTTCTCCTTCTCCAGTGCTTTCCGCCATGCCACGCTAGATGAGAAGACAGGAAGTCTGGCGCTTCAGCGCTGTCATAGGGGCCAAGGCGCGCCTCGCCACGAGTGTCATACGTCAGTTGAGGAATCCGTACTCACTCCGCATAGCAGGCCGCCACAAAGAATACGATCGGTGATGTCAGGAGGTTCACAGTGTGCCGCAACATCAAGCCGCTCTATAACTTCGAGCCGCCCGCGACGGAGGACGAGATCCGCGCGGCGTCGCTGCAATTCGTGCGCAAGATCAGTGGTTTTTCTAAGCCGTCGAAGGCGAATGAAGCGGCCTTCCTCGCCGCCGTGGATGCCGTCACCACCGCCGCGCGCGATCTACTCGCCTCGCTCGAAACCACCGCCACGCCGAAGGATCGCGCCGAGGAGGCCGCCAAGGCGCGCGCCCGCAGCGCCCAGCGCTTCTCCGCGTAAGTTAGCCTCACACGCACGCCAAGCGGACTTTAGTCCGCGCCCGTCCCCGATACGCCGGCGCTGCAGTGCCGCGAGTCCCCCACCCTCACCCTACCGCCGGTAATCCACCGAGAGGCACTGATCGCGGACGAAGCGCGCGACGGTGCGGCCATTGGGCACGGTGAGCAGGCGCGTCGCGGCGCCACGGCGCAGCACGAAGTTGAACGCGGTGATCGAGTCGTCGGCGGCGGACCAGAGCGGGCGCGCGAAGATCGGTTGCACGATCTCCCAGCCGTCGGCCAGCGCCGTCCGCAGCTCGCCAAAGCGGCGGCGGAGTCCCGCGGGGTGACCTGCCGGCTGGCTCCGATCGATCGTCTGCGCCGGGAAGGTGAACGCGCGCTCCGCCTCACTGATCGGCACGTAGCGCGGGGCAGACTGCGCCACGGCTGAGGCCAGCGTGGGCAGCGGCGTACGCGCGGAGGCGCGCGGAGCCACGGGAGCGCCGCGCGTCGAGTTGCCGCGTGGGGTGGATGTGTGGGTCACCATGGTCTCAACCTCCTCTGCCACAGGGGCGTCCTTGACGGGAAAGCAGCGCGAGCCGTCCGGGCGCGCGCGGAGAAAGTCGCGCAGTGAGCGCGGCTGCGAATGGTGCGGGGGATTGGGGAGTGGCTTGGGCCGACGAGAGCGCCGCGAAACGCTCCGAGGTCTACCCTGGTCTAGGCTGCGTCGGGGGCGATCTGGTAATAGGTGAAGAGCTTGGAGGCGAGCGCGCGCCAGAGGGGACCTGCCGCCGAGCCGCCGAAGATGTCCGTCTTGGGGTGGTCGAGCTTCACCAGCAGCACGAAGCGGGGATTCGTCGCGGGCGCGTAGCCGAGGACGGAGGCGTAGGTGACGGAGGCGTTCTGCGGGTCGGGGGTCGAGGTGCCCGTCTTCGCGGCGATGGTGTAGCCGGGGAGCAGGTTCATCTCGGCCTCGCTGACCTGGGCCGAATTGACGAGCATCGCCGTCACCGTCGCGGCGGTCTGCGCGCTGACCACTTGTCGCGCCTGGTGCGGGCCGTAGGTCGTGGTGGCGCCGGCGCCGCCGTCCGCCGTGGTGCTGGAGACGATGTAGGGCCGCATCAGCACGCCGCCGTTGGCGAGCGCCCCGTACGCCGCAACCATCTGCAGCGGGGTGACGCCGATGCTCTCGCCGAAGGAGTTCTCGGCGGCGGCGAGCGCGGCATCGCCGGAGTTGTCGCTGAGGCCCGCCGCCTCGCCGGGGAGTTCGATCCCCGTCGTGTGCTGGAAGCCGAAGCCGTTCAGGTACTGATCGAGGCGAGACGCGCCGAGTTGCTGCTCGACCCAGATCGCGCCGGTGTTGGCGGAGTATTGCAGCACCTGCGTCATGTTGAGGTAGCCGTAGCCCCGGTCGGCCCAGTTGTGCAGCGTCACGCCGTCGATCACCGCCGAGCCGTTGTCCACGTAGGTGCTCTCCGGCGAGATGACGCCGCTGTCGATGCCCGCCGCCATCGTGATCGCCTTCATCACCGAGCCGGGATCGTAGGTGTCGCTGATGGCGGGGTTGACGAAGGACGCGAGCGGGCTGGCGCCGTAGGAGTTCGGATTGAAGGAGGGCAGGCTCGCCATCGCCAGGATCGCGCCGGTCTTGGGGTCTTCGACGATCACCGTGCCGCCGTCGGACTGCGTGGAGGCGACGGTCTGCGCCAACCCCTGCTCCACCCAGTACTGGATCGTCGCGTCGAGAGTGAGCGTGACGTCGGCGCCGGGCGAGGCGGGCGTCTGCCGCTGCGCGCTAGTGGCGAGCGGATTGCCGAACCCGTCGACGGAGGTGTAGAGCACGCCCGGCGTGCCGGCCAGCGCCGACTCGTACCGCTGTTCGATGCCGTAGGCGCCCTTGTCACCGTTCCGGCTGACGAAACCGAGCACCTGCGCCGCCAGCGCGCCGTCAGGGTAGATGCGGCTGACTTGGGGGATCAGTGCGACGCCCCCGAGGCCGGCCGCGTTCACCGCGTCGCTCTGGGCCTGCGTCAGCAGCAGCATGGCGCCGTTGGCGTCGTGCAGGCGCACGTACGCGCCGGGGACGCTGATCTGCCTGAGCACGTCGGCGGATTGCAGGCCGAGCAGCGAGGCCAGGCGCGTGGCGGTCGAAGCGAGGGCGCCAGTCGCGCGCAGCACGTCTGGATCGACGATGATGGTGTCCTGCGTCACGCTGACGGCGAGCAGGCGCCCGTCGGCGTCGTAGATCGCGCCGCGCCCGGCGGGAACGCTGAACGCATGGATCTGGTCCGCCTGCGCTATGGCGGCGAGCGACTGGTTGCGGAAGAACTGCCAGTAGGCGGTGCGACCGAAGAGCAGGACCACCACGATAGCGGCGGCGAGGAAGTAGAAGAGCTGGCGGCGGTGCGCCCGCTGGAGCGTCGCCTGTTCCGCGCGATCCTGCTCGCGCTCGCCGCGCGGGCCGACGCGCGGGCGGGGACGCAGCTCGTCGAGCCAGCCGCGCACCGCGTGTCGCAGGTCGCGTTTTTCATAGGGCGGCTCGTCGTACGACGGCCCATCGTAGCGCGGCGGGGAATACTGCGTCATGGCTGCGGCTCGCGGATGATGAAGGCTGGCGTGCCGCCGCCGGGGACGAGGCCGAGCGCCCGTGCGCGTTGGTCGATGTAGGTGGGGCTGGTGACCGCGCCGAGCTGTGCTTGCAGGAGCGACTCTTGTCGTTCGAGCCGCGCCTGCTGGTCGCGCAGGGCGCTGAGTCGCGCGTTGGCCGACTCGATGGCGGCGGCTTGGTTGAGGTGGATCACGGCCAGCAGCCCCAGCAGCACCACGCCGAAGAGCGCCAGGGCGATCGGTCGCCGCAGCGCCGCCGTGACGCGCTCGCGCCAGGGCAGCTCATCATCCAGCGTCTCGTCGTCCAGGCCCACGTGTTCGGGGAAGCTTCGCGCGTCCATCGTCGTCCTCAGCTCTGCGCTCATCCTGCGGTGAAGTGACCGTCCGCTGGCCTGCAAATGAGGGTAAAGCAAGAGTGGTGCCGGATCGCGATGAGATAGCGGGGACAGTGCGCCCCGCCGCCGGCCCCTCTCGCGCCGGAGAGGGGAGGTGGGGAGAAAACAGTCGGATTGTTAAGGTGCGTGGATTCGAGGCCGGGTCAGAGTCGTTCGGCGGCGCGGAGCTTGGCGCTCCGTGCGCGGGGATTGGCGGCCAGCTCGGCCTCGCCCGCCGTGACGGGGTGGCGCGTGAGGATGCGCAGCCGCGGCGAGCGCCCGCAAACACAGGTGGGTAGCTCGGGCGGACAGACGCAGCCGCGTTCCTCGGCCTGGAAGAAGTGCTTGACGATGCGGTCTTCCAGGGAGTGGAAGCTGATGACGACGATGCGCCCACCGGGACGCAGCGTGTCGAGCGCGGCCGGCAACGCGGCCTCCAGGCTGCCGAGCTCGTCGTTGACGGCGATGCGCAGCGCCTGGAAAGTGCGCGTGGCGGGATGGATGCCGCCGGGGCGCCCGTGGATCACGGACTCCACCAGCCGGGCCAGCTCGCCGCTGCGCTCGATGGGCGCGCGGCTGCGCTGGGCGACGATGCGACGGGCGATGGCGCGCGAGCGACGCTCCTCGCCGTAGCGATAGATCAGGTCGGCCAGGTCGGCCTCGTCCAGCGTGTTGACCAGCTCCGCGGCGGACTGCCCGCGCGTGGGGTCGAAGCGCATATCGAGCGGGGCATCGGCGGCGAAGCTGAAGCCGCGCCCACGGTCGGCGAGCTGATCCGAGGAGAGGCCGAGGTCGAGCAGGATGCCGTCCACCGGGGCGAAGTCCGCCGCGCGGGCGAGTTCGGCCAGCGCGGCGAAGTTGCCCTGCGCCAGCACGAGGCGTCCGGAGGCCACCGCTTCGGGGAGGCGTTGGCGCGCGCGGTCTAGCGCGGCGGGGTCGGCGTCGATGCCGAGGACGCGACCGTCGGGCGCGGTGCGCTCCAGCAGCAGCGCGGCGTGGCCGCCACCGCCGAGCGTGCCGTCGAGGAAGTGCGCGCTGGGGCGCGGCGCCAGCAGATCGAGCGTCTCATGGGGTAGCACGGTGACGTGGACCGTCGTCTCCGCGCCGGGGGCGGAGTCGTCGGGGATCGCGTTGTGCGCTCGGACGGTCGTTGGCATCGTGCGCTGGATTCTTTCGCTAGGTTGCTGGCTTAGAAGGGCAACGGAAGCTCGCTCATATCCTCGGCGTCGAGCTCGACGAGATAGTCGGCCCAGCGCTCGGCGCCCCAGATCTCGAAGCGATCCCGCGCGCCGACGATGACGGCGTCTCCCTTGATGCCCGCGAACTGGCGCAGCTTCAGCGGGAGGAGGATACGTCCCTGTGCGTCAAGCTCGACGTCCTGCGCCTGCGAGTACATCTGCCGCTCGACGCGGCGGCGCTGCGCCGGCGTGAGGGCCGAGGCTTCGAGGGCCGCGGACTTCTGCTCCCACGTCTCGGCGGTGTAGATCAGCAGGCACGGCTCGATGCCACGGGTGAGCACGGCGCCGCCGTCGAGCTTGGCGCGGAAGCGTGCCGGGATGGCGACGCGTCCCTTGCCGTCGACGCTGTGCGTATACTCACCCTTGAACTCGCCGAGCATGCGCGGACCTCAACCGAATCGCGAGCAGGGTCCCACGGGGATCCACTTTGCCCCACTTTCCCCCACTTCGGTTAGTATAGGTCGCCGCTTGGGCGAGCGTAAGTCCTTTATCCACGAGTTTCTCCCACCGCCGTGGATAAGGCGTGGACAACCACGCGAAGTTCTCCACAAGCCGTCACACTGCCCACATTCCTGACATTGGATTGATCTGCCTCGCCGACGGGTCTTGACGCCGTATGTATCATTGTATTGCGACAATGCGACAGGAGCGCGGCATGCCGATCTGGCTCGACGTCAACCCACGCAGCGGCGTGCCGATCTACGTGCAGCTCGTAGAGCAGTTTCGGCGCGCGCTTGAAGTCGGCATCCTCCGGCCGGGTGACGCGCTGCCGACCGTGCGCCAGCTCGCCGGCGATCTGACCATCGCGCCGAACACCATCGTCAAGGCCTACGGCGAGCTTGAGGCGTTGGGACTGATCGAGAGCCGCGCCGGCGCGGGAACGACCGTGAGGGCAAATCTCGACGGCACGCTGCGCCGCCAGGCCCAGGAGGCGCTCCGCGAGCGGTTGCGCCAACTGACGCGCGACGCCGCCGCGCTGCACGTGAGCGAGCGTGAGCTTCGCGAATGGCTGGACGCCGAGATCCGGGGGGTATCTGGCGAGCGAGACGAGGACGCGTGAGATGAGAGGAGTAGGCAGGTGATGACGGTGACACCCCCGCAGGCCGCGCCTGCCACAACGGGCGAGCCAGCCATCGACATACGGGAACTCGTCGTGCGCTATGGCAGGCGACGCGCGGTAGACGGCCTGACGTTGCGCGTGCCGCGCGGGTCGGTCTTCGGGCTGCTCGGGGCCAACGGCGCGGGCAAAACATCGACGATCAAGGCGCTGCTGGGCTTTCGCGCGCCGGCCTCTGGCGTCGTGCGCGTGCTCGGCCACGATATCGCGCGCGGGCGGTTGGCGATCAACGCACGCATCGGCTATGTCAGCGAGACCAACAGTCTCTATTCCGGGCTGACGTATCCACAACTCTGCGCCTTCTACCGCGCGACCAGCCACACGTGGGATCAGGCAACCGTCGACCGCTACGTCGGCACCTTTGGCCTGCCCACGCGTGCACCTGTGCGGCGCTTCTCCAAGGGCATGAAGACGCAGATGGCGCTTTGCCTGGCGCTCGGCAGCGATCCCGACCTCTTGATCCTCGACGAGCCGACGAGCGGCCTCGATCCCATCGCGCGCAGGGCTTTCCTCAACGTCTTGGTTGGCGAGGTGGCCGCGTCGGGTAAAACCGTCTTCTTTTCGTCGCACATCCTTTCGGACGTCGAGTCCGTCGCAGACTCTGTGGCGATGCTGCACAACGGGCGGCTGGTGGTGAGCGACGAGCTCGACGCGCTGAAGCAGCGCAACGCCAACGTGCGTGTGAGCTACGCGCAGGAGCCGGATGAACAGGTGCTCGCGAGCATGCGTCGCGTGCCCGGCGTCCTGGCGTTGGAACGCGAGGGCAGAAGCATGCGGGTGCGAGTGCGCGGAGACGTGGAGGCGGCGGTCACGGCGCTACGCGCCCTTGCCCCGCTGGAGTCAGTGGAGACGACGCACCCTTCGCTGGATGACCTCTTCCTCTCGTATGTGCTGGAGGGACGGGCATGATCGTCAAAGAGGTGCGCGCCGCGCGCTGGGTCGCGCTGGCCGGAGTGGCCCTGGTAGCGTTCGCACTAATCCAGTTGATCACCATCGATTTCCATACACTGACGCTGGCGTCCGTGCGCTTTCAAGCGGACGGGCCGATCCCCGCGGCGGAGCGCGGCCAGATCTCGCTCGGCGGCGCCTTGATCTGGGCGATGCTCTTCGAGAGCGGCCTCTGGTTCATCGCGGGCTTCGGCGGGGTGATCGTTGGCTCGCGCCTGATCGCCAGCGAGTCCAGTAGCGGGAGTATCCTGCTGCTGCTGAGCCGTCCCGTCAGCCGGACGCGCGCTTTGCTGACGAAATACGCCGTCGGGGCCGGCATCCTGCTCGCGTTGGCCGTGCTCTGCGGCGTCTGCGCCCTCGTCGTCGGCGCGGCAAACGGCGTTGCCGCTCCCCCGTTTGGAGGACTGCTCGCCTCGGTGGTGCTACTCTGGCTGGCCTCGCTCTTCGTGATGGGCGTCACGCTGGTCTGGTCGGTGATCGTGCCCTCGGCGATCGCGGCGGGCGTCATCGGCTTCTTCACCGTCTATGTGATCGTCATCGGCCCGGCGATCTACAACCGCGTCGTCTACAACATCGGCGGCGCCGACTGGAGCCTGAGCAACCAGTGGGGCAGCCTGGACATTTATGCGGGCGTGACCAGCGCCGTGGAGCCGATAGCGATCTCACTCATGGCCGCACTCGTCCCACTGGCGCTGGCGATAGTCCTCTTCCGGCGCAAGTCGTTCTGATGACGCGTTTGGCGCATAGTTGGCAAAGGGACGGCACCGTCTCGCGAGCCACGCTAGCCTAACCGACGTGCAATCGCACGTGAAAGGCTGTCCGACGATGACAACCGCCGTTGCCCCCGATACGTCGCGCCGGACCGGGTGGGCGCTGCCGGGCGCCCTGCTCGGGGCGAGCCTGCTGGGCATGAGCTTCGCCGTGGTGGCCCTCGTCGGCTACCCGGCCCCGGCCACGCAGGAGGCACTCTATTGGGTGGCCGTCGTGCTGCTGGGCGGGTGCGCCGTGCTGGCGTGGGTGAGCGCACGCGTGCCTGCCCTCCAGGTGCCGACTATCCGCAGGCTGAGCATACTCTTTGGCGTGCTCTGCGGCGCCTGCTGGATCGTGGAAATGGTGACCGCCAATCTCGTGCGGGTGCCCACGGGAGACGGCTTGACCGCGTACCTGATCGTCTATCGTGGAGCGATCTTGCTGGGATTCGCGCTCCCGCTGGTGGCTGGCTTTGTTGCCACCCGCGCGACTGGCCAGATCCGTGCGGGTATCAGCGTGAGCTTCTGGTCGGACTTGATCTGTGGCCTCATCGGCTATCTCACCCTCATGTTCCTGACATACGCGTTCCTCGGAACCTTTGAACACGATCCACAAACCCTCAACCAATTCGCGCAGAGCCATCGCCAGCAACCTGGCCTGAGTTTGGACGTGTTTATCAGCTCGCGCGGCGTGAAGACCCCTGGCTTGAGCCATGGGGAGGAAACGCCGCGCGCCGTCAGGCGCTCCCGACCACCGGACACCAAACGACCAGGTGTGCGATACGTACGCTCTACCGCAGGGCCTGCGGGAAGGTACGCGTGTGGAGGTGGCTTCGGGCCACGACATGACCGTGTACGACGCTCCTAGCTCGCTAGGTGAGCGGTGGTCAGCCCAAGAATCCCCCGGCTTCAGCCGTGGGGAGTGGTCAACGTCGGCGATTCGCTGTTGGCGAGCGTCAGCCACTTGCTGGTCATCGGCCTCGGGTGGGGCACGGCATTGGGAACGGTGGGCGCGCTGGTGGGTCGAGCGTTCACACGGCGCACCACTTCTCCCGCGAAGGAAGAAGCTGCCCCCGTAGCCTAGCGACGCTCGGGCGCGGACTCCGTCGTGGAACGCCCCGGCGCGTCGTCTGAGGACGTGTCGGCAGGCTTCGCGGCCACTTCGCTGAGGCCGGCCAGCGGGTTGAGGAAGGCCAAGAGGCCGTTGCGCGGGCCGCCGAGGAGCTCCCAGGCGCGGATCACGCCGACCGCATACGTCGCCAGGATCAGCGAGCAGAGAGCGTAGACGTCGCCCGTCGTGTTGGGATGCTGCACGAGGTCCACGGCGTTGGTGAGCTGGAGGATGTAGATCACGAAGCTAATAGCGGTGACGAACGCCGCGCGGACGAGCCGCAGCGCCAAATCACGGGTTCCCCGGCGCGGCTGGCGCACCTGGTAGCGGGTCAGATCGATGCTGACGCGCACGGTATTCAGCAGCCCGACGGCGGACATGGCGATGGCCACGTCCCCGAGGTTGACGCCCGGTATGAGCGCCGAGGTGCTGATGAAGAAGGCGTTCACCAGCGCCGTGAAGGCACCGCTCGCCACCGCCTGGCGCTCCTTCGGGGCGCCCTCGCTGAAGATGCGCTCGGGGTTGATCGAGACGGCGACGAAGAGCAGGCCGATCAACGTGCCGCCCGCGCCAGCCGTAGCCAGGAAAAAGTTGGCAAAGGAGGCAGGCACCATGGGGTCAATTACCTCCGACTACAGCGCTGCGCACACCCCGCAAGAGGGTCCGTCAAACTACGGCGAGTATACTTCACTGGCCTACTTCCTCCCTCTCACCGACCCCATTTTCGCGTTTTGACCCCCGATTTGACCCCAGCGCGCGTTCCATGGTTGCGGCTGCTTCATGCTGCATGTGCGGCGTGACATGGCCGTAGAGCGAGAGCGTCACCGCCACGCTGGAGTGGCCGAGCATCTCGCTCACGACCTTGGGGTTGACCCCTCGCTCCAGCAGTAACGTCGCCGCGGTGTGGCGGAGATCGTGGAAACGGATCATCGGGAGACCCGCACGCTTCACCACCGAGCCATACCAGCGATCTGTGTCAAAATGGTCGCGGGATAGCCGGTTGCCGATGGTATCGGTGAAGACGAAATCCAGATCCTGCCATGCCTCGCCCAGTTGTAAGCGTTCCTCGGCCTGGCGCACGCGATGCCGCCGCAACGCCGCGATCGCAATCTCGGGCAGGGCGATACGCCGTCGACTGTGGGCGGTCTTCACATCGTCCCAGCGATACCCTTCCGCCGTGCGCTGCAAGGTGCGCCGGACGCGCAGCGTACCGCCGATCCAAGATCGACGTCGCGCCACTGGAGGGTGTCGAGTTCGCCCTCGCGCATGCCGGTGGTCAGCGCGAGCACCAGCAGTGCATCCAGACGATGGCCGGCTACAGCGTCGAGCAGCCGACGCGCTTGTTCCTCGCTATAGATGGCGAACTCGTGTCGCTTCACGCGCGGCGCCTTCACCATATCCGCAACGTTGCGCGGGACCAAGCCCAGCCGCACTGCATCGTCGAGCGCGTCGTGCAACACTACAAACATGTGCTCGACCGTCGAGGGTGCGTAGCCTGCTTCGAGCTTGCTCGCCAGGAACGCCTGGATGTGCTGGGCCGTCAGCTTCGCCAATTGATGCTTGCCCAGCGCCAGGGATGAGGTGGAGCCGGAGATCGACGCCATAGCGCAGGTGCGAACTCGGCTTGACCTCATGCTTCTTCGTCGTGTTGAACCACTGACGTGAGGTATTCGCCAACCGTCTGGTGGTCGGTCGAGACCGTGACGCCATGCTCGCGGTCGCGCAACGCCTCGCTCGAGTTGACGCAGCCACCTCCTGGCGCGTCTTGCCGTAGAGGCTACGGCGCTTGCCCTCGGCATCCACGTAGCGCGCTTCCCAGCGTTCTTCGCCTTGTCGGATGCGCTTGCGGATGCTCCCCTCGCTGTTGCCGCGCTTGCCCGCCATGTGGTTAGCTCGCTTTCTGCAGCGCGACGAGGCGCTCGACGTACTCGTGGAGGGCAGCGCACCGGCACCAGGCGCCGATTGCCCACCTTGACGCTGAAGATGTCCCCCGGCTCCAGAAGGCGCGTGTAGAGGAAGGAGCGACGCACCCCGAGGGCGTGCGCAGCCTCGTCGACCGTCAGGAGCAACTTGACCGCAGGTGAGGCTGCTGTGCTGTCCAGTGCATCTAGGCCGCTCCTTTCTATCGGCACCACGCCGAGGCGGAGGCGCTTGCCGTCGCGGATGTCTTGGAAGGTCAGTCCGCTTCTCGTCGAGGTAGGCGCCCATCCAGTCGTGGAACCAGGTCAGGAACTCCGCCCCGCTGTCCGTCTCGGGCAGCTCGTTGGCGAGGTAGGCGGCGGCCGAGGAGGAGCAGCCCGCGATCATCTGGCAGAGCAGCCGCACGTCACCCTGCCGCTTGCGCTCGCGCACGGCGGGCTCGGCCTCGCCGTAGAAGTCGGCGGTCTGGATGGCGAGCCAGAAGGGCGAGGACTCCCACCGTCCGCGGTTGGTGTCGTCGCGTGGGCGTGGTGTGGCGCAGCCATTGCGCCGAGGAGTACGCCCACAGCGCGGGCAGCTTGTCGAGCAGGTCGTAGGGGTCCTCGATCTCCATCTCGTGCAGGCATTCGCGCTTGTAGCGGAACTCGACGCGCGTGACCCGCGACTCGCCGTCCCAGCCGTGGCGCTCCCACACCGCCCGCATCCAGTCCTTGCGCGACTTGGCGAGCTCCTTGGTCTTGTCGTAGATGCAGCAGGAGTGCGCGGCGCCCTTGCTGAACTCGTAGCCGGTGCAGCGCCGCCCTCCATGTTCAGCTCGAAGCCTGGCGTCTCGGTCGAGTCCTCGTCGCTGTCTCCGGCTCTTCGACGTGCGTCGTGCGCTTGTGGCCGCGCGTGATGAAGGCGGGCGCGTCGCCGAGGCTGAGCTCCCAGCCGGCGACGTCGGCGCAGAGATGGACCTCGCTCACCTGGAGGCGAAGGTCCTGCGTGCCGTAGAACCCGACGACGAAGGCGAAGAGCTTGGCGAGGGCGACGTCAGGGCCATGCTCCCAGAGGAAGGCCGAGGAGAGCCGCGCCTTGCCCGCGATGTGGTTGTGCTTGCCGGTCCCGACGTCGAGATGCAGCGACGGGCAGTGCAGGATCCACCGCCATTGCCGTTGCGAGCCGTGCGGCTTGATGTAGAGCGTTTCGCCGCAGAACGTCCATCGCGTAGGGATGTCGTCTTCGGCTTCTTGCGCCATCTGCTTGAGGGCGTCGAGCTCCTCGACGAGCGATTCCGAGAACTCCATGAGGATGATGTTGAGGAGCCAGGTATCGATGTTCGCGCCAACAATCCTAGGTTGTCGAAGACATGGCGATCTCCTTGTGGGTGATGGAATGACTGGTGAATGCCTGGGCGGTGTGGTGTGTCAAACTGCGGGTGCCTGTTAGTGGGGCCGCACCCGCAGAGCCGCCGCGCGGCGTCAGTGCCGCGCGGCGGCCGTTCATTGGGGCAGAGCCTCCGGCGGCCAGGGGCTGCGCGCCCCTGGACCCCGCCAGGGACGCGTCCCTGGACCCTTCCTTCTGGACCCAAAGAGAGAGGGGAGGGGAACCATGCATTGCGACGGGTAGTTCCCCTCCCCTCTCTCTCTGGACTCTCTCTCCCCATCCCTCCGCGCTAGGCTGGGGTGCCTGCGACGCTGCGCCTGGCGGCTGGGGCGCGACGAGCAGTGCAAGGCGTCACCTCTTCTGCCTCTCTTGGCCGCGCCCGATCGGCTATACTGGGGCCAATGGCGAAACACCGCCCCATCGCGAACGACGTCGGGAGGGAGCCACCCCATGACCACACGTCGCGTCGATGAACAGGCCGATCCGTCGCACGAATCGGGCAGTACCTCTCGACGCCGAGCCGCGCTGAAGGCTGGAGCCGTCCGGCTTGGCGGCGGTGTTCTCGCTGAGCCACATCACCCCGTGCGTTGGCCGACGAGCTCGCCCGCCTCTCGCACGGCCAGACCGATGACCGGCGCGGCGCCTGCGCCGCGATCTTGCGCGACCAGCGGACGACGTGGGACGCCCTGCTGGTTCAGGTCAGCCCGGATCGCCTGGACATTCGCAGGCGTTGAAGGGACGTGGTCGGTCAAGGACCTGGTCGCGCACCTCACGTGGTATGAGCAGGCCATCGTCGACGGGCGCTCAGCAGGTCTTGACCGCCGGGACCTTCACGCGCCGCCGAGCGGAAGGCGTCGGCCGGGACGATCAGAATCGTGCAGATCGCCGACGAGAGCCGCACGCGGTCCGTGGATGCGGTCCTCGCCGAGGCGCGGGACGTATTCGAGCGGATGGTGACCTTGCGTCGAGGCCAGCCCCGACGAAGCTCCTGAACGACGCCGCACCTGTTGGGCTTGCCCGAGGACGTAGTGCCCTGGATGGCCGTGGCGAGCGACTCCTACGCCCATTACCGCGAGCACGAGCCGGCGCTCCGGGCGCTGGATCGCGCGGCAATCGCGCGGGCGGACTTGCACATGCCCGTCCAGCTCATCTCGACCATCACCTGCCTGCGGCGACGGCGCCGAGCGCGCTGAGACCATGCCGACGGCGACCTGTCTCTTCCGCTATGCCTGCCCTTCGTGTGGCGCCGGTGCTCTGACCCAAGGCGGAGGATTGTTGCGTCTGCTGCTCTTATGGCACCGAGCCATGCCCGTCGGCGCAGGAGGGAACGCGACGCGACGCGCGACCAGCGACCTGGCGGCTGGACCCAGCATGCCTCGGCCTTGGCGACGCGCAGGCGCTCACGCTCTGCCTGGGGTCATGCGCCGTCGGTACCCCGCCGCGGAGCTCGCCACCGCCGCTACGACGAGGTGCGGCCGCCGAGTCCCAAAGGGACGAGCATCGCCTCCGCCTCCTCGACGAGCGCGCGTTGCGGCGGCAGGCGGAGCACTGGTAGCCCGCAACCCGTCGAGCACCGAGGTGTCATGGCCTGCGCGCTTGACGCTCAGGAACGCGGCATCGAGGGCCGACATGCTGCCACTGGTGGCCGCCTCCATCAGGGCGATGCGCTCGGCGGTCTCGGGTGAGCCGAGGGCAGCGGCCACCGCGCCGAGCGGGATGCCGTCGCGCATCATCTGCTCGATCTGCGCTTCCTTCTGCAGCCGCCAGCGTTCCAACGCCTGCTGCTCCAGCGCCCGTTGCGTGGCGAGGACGACTTCTTTCGCGGACTTGGGCCGCTCGCCGAAGATGCCCGCCAGGAACAGCACGGCGGTGTAGGCCAGGGCATGCAGGCCGAAGTAGAGCCAGTTCCACGGCTGCGGCAGGTTGTCCAGCGGGAACGTGGCCGACGTGCCCGAGCGAGGTGTGCCACGCCAGCGCCAGGAAGTAGAGCACGCTGACGAAGTTGATCAGCGAGGAGACGCCCAGGACGAACCAGCCCCGCTTGATCAGCTTCTCGGCGCCGATCTCCACCTTGATGCTGGCGTCGAGGCTCATCAGGTCGTGCAGTTGGAAGATGGTGCAGATCTCGAAGAGGGCGAAGGCGACGGTGGAACAGACCGCCGAGAAGAGCAGGTACCCGAGCAGGAAGCCAGTTGCCGAGCACCAACCGGCCCGCCGAGTTGTAGAGCAGCTGCGCCACCATCGTGTTGGCGACCAGGGCCAGCACGACGACCTGGACGCCGCGCGAGCGCAGGAAGTAGACGAGCCGGTCGACCTTGCCGACCCGCGCCGATGCGTCACCTGAGCTTGATGCGTCATGCCATGAGTCCTCGCTTTCCTCTGAATGCGAGATGGGGCAGGCCACCCGAGCGGTGGACATGCCCCATCCGAGTTGATCGACGCCGGTTAGGCCGAGCGCTGTGCGGGCTGTGCGGCCTCGGCGGCGCGCAGGCCCTTCTGGATGACCTGGCCGTTGAGGCGGACGGCGCCGCCGGTGGCGTTGAGGAAGGCGCCACCCTGCGAGCCCGCCGAGGCGCGCATGCTCCGGACCTCCAGCTGCACCTGCTGGCGGCTGACCTGGCGGAGCTCGTCATCGGCGAGGGCCGCCTCGCCGAGGAAGTCGATCCAGTAGAGGTCGCCGCCGCTGGCCTCGGGGCCCAGGTCGAGGACCTTGAGGCGCGTCTTCTGCAGCGTGTCGCCCTTCTTCGTGGCGATCGTCGTCGTCGTGCCGGTCAGGATCTGTCCCGCGAGCAACATGGTTCTTTCTCCTTGGAGGTGTTTGTTTGACATGCCAGCCGCCAACTGCGACGTGGCCGAAGGCAAAAAGAAAGAGCAGCCAGCGACGTTCGCCAGGTGCCCATGAAGTGATGGTTACGTATCGGCGTTGTACGCGGCGCTCTCTTATTTCATCGCGCTCTTTTCCCCACGGCAGCGGGTAGGCGCTGCATCGAGTCGATCACCGCATCCGCCTGGCCGAGCAGCCACGCTCGCAACAGGCGGCGGTGACAGCGGACGCGCTTGTCACCGGCGACGGTCGTCATGCGCCGTGAAGGAGTGGTACACGATGTGCAGGAGGAAAGGGCGCGGACGGAGGCGGACAGAGAACGAACGAACGAGCGGACGTTCTCGGGGAATAGTGGACGTTGACGGACGTCGGTGGACATGGACGGACGGGACGCAACGAGTTCCTAACTCGCGGCCCCCCTTGTGCGACCATGCGTCCCTACTTTCCGCGGCCGAGCGGGATGCTCATGGCTGCAAATAATGGAAGGAAACCGCAATGACGCCGCTAGATTACCTCGCCGGGTCGCCGGTCGGGGATAGGATGGCCAACGCCGCACCTCGGCGGCGGCGGCCTTGGCTCAAGATCCTCATTCCCGTCGCCCTCATCGCAGTGCTTCTCCTCGCCGGCGGGACCTACACGGCGATCGAACCTCCCGCGGCAATGCGGCCTCTTCGGCGCGGCCCGCCACGGGCTCGTCTGCGAGGCGCCGCTCCCTGCGGGGGCCGTCTACCAAAACGACGCCAGCAAGGATGGCGTCCACGCCTGGAGCTTCATCGACTCGGCGACATCGTACGAGAGCCTCCACGAGTTCTTCGCGCGGCAACTGCCCAACAACGGCTGGCGCTGCCTATTGGACAGTTCAAGCCTGTCTCAGCCCCTGGCGCCCGAAGGCCAGCACGTGGTCGCGATCGGCGGGTTCGCCGGGATCCAGTCGGGCCAGGTGCTGTCGGTCAGCTTCGCCTACGGCACGCTCACCGCCGCGTCGCCCCACACCAGCGGGGACGCGGTGGCATCGATGCGGATTCTCTACGGCCTCAGCCCCGCCCCGAGCGCCCCGAGCGCCTCGTGCGCCAAGTGACGGGCATGGCGCGCGGTCGCCTTCGCGGTGTCTTGATGACACGCATACGAAGGGCTCCAGGCGCCATGCCACAACATAGCGGGTAGCACGGCCGCTACTCCCGATAGGGCCGCGACGTGTCAAGGGCTCTCCTCGAACGATACCTCGAAGTAGGAGCCCGTACTCATCGCGTCTGCCGCGCCCCGAATGCGCGCCAAGTGCTGCCGCATCTTCGGCCACGAGGTCGTCCGCAGGACCAGGATGGCCAGCCGACGGTCGGCGAGGTTCTGCTGATAGCGCAGGTTCTGGTCGGTCGTGATGACCACTCCCCATAGCTAAAGCTAGGGGATTCCTGGGCCGAGCACTGCCGTCCAGATGCCCTGGGGCGGTCTCACACGCTCGTTGGGACCATGGTTCTCGGCCCCGCTCCACAGGCGTAAATTCCCGCAGGCCCTGCGGTACACAACAGGATACCACGTGAAAGGAGACGGCGCTTCCTCCCTGCAGCGAAAGCCGGGGGTATCCGCGCCGAAGATTTGAGATGAAGACGTCATATCCTGCTTGCTCAGCCGTCGCGAGCAACACCCCGTTGCTGAGCGTCGACCATCCGCGCTCGTACACCGTATCGACGACGTGTCCCGCGAGCTCGCGACGTAACGGCTGGGGCACTCCCTGGTCGAAGAGCATCCTCATCCGGCGACGCGCTCCTGCAAGGAGTGGGCCTCGTAATCCAGCACGTCCTCGACTTGGTCGCGGGTGACCCCCGGGAACCATGCGAGGAATTCGTCGATGGTCGCCCCGTCGCGCAGGGTCTCGAAGAGGGCCGCCACGGGGACGCGCGTGCCGCGAAAGCGCCAGGCCCCGCTCAAGACGTCCGGTGAGCGCTCGACGGCCGTGAGCTGTTCTAGGGATTGCGCGTGCATGGCTCACTCTCCTTTCCGGAAGTGCCGCTCTCGGTCTGCATAGCTTCTGTTCGCGCACGTTCCACGTGAGGAGGTCTTCACCCTTAGCCGGGCAACAGGAGTCGCGGGGTCGCGTGCCCAGAGGTCGTTGACTTCCACCACGGTGCTCGCGGCCCCAGTCTATCACGCCTCAGGGACTGCACGCCGTACGGAGACCTTGCGTGCAGCACGGCAGTTGACCTGACCCCACTTTTGACCCCCACGTGCGCGAACGACGGTGGATGCTGGTGGACAACCCAGCCGTCCTAAGCCTGATTATTGCGGGATTCGCGGACTTCCGCGAACGCCCGTGGACGCCCGCGCCAGAAGAAGGCGTTCACCAGCACCGTGAAGGCACCGCTCGCCACCGCCTGGCGCTCCTTCGGGGCGCCCTCGCTGAAGATGCGCTCGGGGTTGATCGAGACGGCGACGAAGAGCAGGCCGATCAACGTGCCGCCCGCGCCAGCCGTGGCGAGGAAGAAGTTGGCGAATGTGGCAGGCACCATGCGAAGAAGTACCTCCGACAGCGAGTCCGCACCTATCCCCCTCACGAGGGCCCGCGGGGCGACCGCGAGTATACCGCGCCGGCCCAGCTCATCCCCCGCCTGTAGCCCTGGGGAGCCGTGGAGGCCACACTCGCGCCCGTGCTATATACTCGACCCCAGGTTGAGCATGTGTCACATGTGTCGAGCAGGCTAGGTGGGGCAGATGGCCGAAGACGTGGTGCAACCCGCCTCTGAGCGAGACCAGAGTGAACCCTCCGACGAGCGCATGGCCGAGGTGCGCGTTGCGCATCAGGATGAGGCCGCAATGCCCCATTTCGCGGCGTGTGAATCAACACGCTCGGCGACCACACCTGGATCTTCGCCACGCACCTCCATCCCATCCCCGCGCCAACTCCTCAGGCGGCGTGTGCTGCTCGGCGCCATCCTGGCACTGGAAGTCGCGCTGCTGGGCTATGCAGGCGCCTCCGTGATGGAGGCCCGGGCCTTGATGGCGCCCGATTCCGGTCCCCGCTCGATTACCCAGACCCCTGCGGCCTGGGGCTTGCTCTACCAGACGGTGAGCTTCCCCAGCCGTCGCGATCACCTCCTCATCCGTGGCTGGCTGATGCCTGGTCTGCTGCCTGATGGAAAACAGACGGTGCAGCGGACCATCCTCGTGGTGCATGGGATTCCGGGCAATCGCGGCTCCTCGCTGGTGCTGAGCGTGAGTGCCGCGCTGGTGCAGCATGGCTTCGCTGTGCTGGCGCTCGATCTGCGCGGGAATGGCGAGTCGGCGCCCGCCCCGGGCTCTCTGGGCGAGTTTGAGCAGCGCGATATTTTGGGCGCGGTGGATTTCTTGCGGGCCGGCGCGCTACCCTTCCCCGTGCTGGGCCGACCTCGCGTGATCGGCGGGTGGGGCATGTCGCTGGGGGCCTCCACGCTGCTCCTAGCCGCAGCAGCGGAACCGGCGATTCGGGCGATTGTCTCTGATAGCGCCTTTGCTGATGCCGCCGCCCTGGTGCGTGCACGGTGGGAGCAGTCAGGACCGCCTTCCTGGTTGTTGCCGGGCGCCCTACTGGCGGGGCAGCTGCTCTATGGCGTCAACTATGACCAGGCACGCCCCGTGGCGGTGGTCGCCCAGATCGCGCCCCGCCCCATCTTGTTCATTCACGGCACCGCCGACAGCTCGGTGCCCATCGCCAATATGGACCAGCTGGTGGCCGCCGCGTCCCGGCCTCCCGACGCGCATGTCCAGGCGTGGAAAGTGCCGGGCGCCCAACATGTCGAGGCCTTCTCGCTCATGCCAGACGCCTATGTCCAGCGCATGGTAGCCTTCTACCAGGGCGCGCTTGGCGCCGATTCCCGATAGTCTCCGGGTGGGCGGCATCTGCCTGCCGCGTGGCCGAACGCGCGCGCGGAGGCGCATCCAGCGCCAGAGGCCGAGCGGCCTGCACTGGCCGCTGCCGAAAACCCAGCGGTGACGCTCGAAATGACGGCCCATACCTGCGACAGGCAGCATGAGCGCGAAGCGGCGCGGCACGACGGCGGCGCGACGATAGGGGTCGTCGTGCCACTAGCGAGAGGGAGGATCGTCGCGCATCGCCCGTCACCACCATTCCCTGCGCACATCTCCCACAGACATAGTGAGCAAGCAGTGATGGCATGACGCCGCGGCGAGCCGGGGAGAATCGCCAATGCCAAAGGGAGGCGCGCACCGACGGCGACAGGCATCCGCACATCCTTCCGGCCCCCTTTGACGCCACCCGGCTACCGCGAGTATACTTCAACCGTCAGAATGTGTAAGTGGGTCAGCCGAGCGATCGCTCCCGGCCCGCGCATGAATGACGTTTGTGCGTCTTCTCAGTCGGCCTCGTGTAAGGGTCCACTGCGCCCGGATGGCACGGTGGGCCTTTTTGTGTGACGCGTCTCCGATTCGTAGATCAGACGAAGCAGCGGCGAGCGGATCCCCTTCGATGGGATGCTGCTCGTCCGGAAGGATGACGCGTGTCTACTCGCATGTTTACTCGTAATGGCCCGGCGCAGGCGCAACAGCGGCCCGCGCAACAGCCCCCCGCCCGCCCGCAGGCGCAGCCGCCCGCACGCCCGGCGGCACACCCAATCGCTACGACTCCCGCCCAAGACGCCGAGTCGCGGCAGCCCGACTCCTCGCCCTTCGGCCTGCTCGGCGCCGAGCGGCGCACCGTGACGGCGCTGGCGAAGAAGGGCATCACCACCCCCACGCTGATCCAGGAACGCGCGATCCCGCCTCTGCTGACAGGCCGCGATGTGATCGGCCAGTCGCGCACCGGCTCCGGCAAGACGATCGCCTTCGGCCTACCGCTGGTGCAGCGCATCGATCCCCGGCTGCCGCGCTTGCAGGCGCTGATCTTGGTGCCGACGCGCGAGCTTGCCAGCCAGGTCGCCGAGGTCCTCATGATGCTCGACGCCGGGCGCGGCCTGCGCATCGCCGAGTTGATCGGCGGGCGCTCACTCGGGCCGCAGCGCGACGCGTTGCTGGCGGGCGCGCAGATCGCCGTCGGCGCGCCGGGCCGCGTGCTGGACCACCTGCGCCAGGGCAACCTGGACCTCAGCGCGCTGCGCATCGCCGTCCTTGACGAGGCCGATCAGATGCTCGACGCCGGCTTCGCACCCGACGTGGAGCGCATCCTCTCCAAGACGCCGCCGACGCGACAGATGGCGCTCTTCACCGCGACGCTCCCCGATTGGACCGTCGAGATCTCGCGCAAGTACCTGCGCGAGCCGGTGCGCGTGGATGCCGGCGAGCCGATGACCCGCCCCACCGAGATGGTCGCGCAGGTGGTCTATGCGGTGCCGCAGGGGCTGCGCTTCGCGGCGCTGACGGCACTATTGGATCGCCGGCGCGGCGCGGAGGGCAACACGCTCGTCTTTGGCCGCACCAAGCACGGCGTCAAGAAACTCGCCAAGATGCTCGAAGCGCGCGGCTACCCCGTCGCCGCGCTGCAGGGTAACATGAGCCAGAATGCGCGCGACCGCGTCGTGGCGGACTTCCGCGCCGGTCGCGTGCCGGTGCTGCTGGCAACGAACGTGGCGGCGCGCGGCCTCGACGTGCTCTCCATCGAGCAGGTGATCAACTACGAACTGCCCGAATCCGCCGAGCTCTTCACCCACCGCATCGGGCGCACCGGGCGCATGGACCGCGAGGGCGAGGCGATCACGCTGCTGACGCCGGAAGACCTGCCCGTCTGGCAGAAGATGCAGCGCGACCTGGGCGTGCGCCTGACGCCGCGCCCCTGGCCACAGGATGCGATGCCGCTGCCCGACGCGCCGCCGCCCATGCCCGCGGAGCCGGCCTACGTACGGCCACCGATGGGTCGTTCGTTCCAGCAGCGCGCGCCGCGCCCAGCGGCTCCCGCAAGCCCCAGCGGCGCGGGCTACGCGCCCCGCCCCGACGTCGGCGATCGCAGCCCGCGCCCCAATCGCGGCTGGCGCGGCCCACGGCGCCAGGAGAGCGCGAGCTAGCGCAAAACCACGCCGCACCCATGCATGGAAAAACAAGAGAGCGGGAGTGCCACACAGTTATATGGCTCCCGCTCTCTCTCCGCGTCTCATCGGGTCGGCACGCAGCCTTCCCCAAGCGCCGCGAGGCTACGCGCGCCCGAATGCCGCCTTGACCTCTGGCCGGAACAGATAGTAGATGATGACCGCGCTAAGCAAGATGTTGATGACTTCGCTGCCAGCCGAGTTGCCCTGCGTGATGAACAGAATGTCGATCACAATTCCCAGGATTTGCAGGCCAACGCCGAGCGTCCACGCCCACTGTTTCAAGGTGAGGAAACCGATGCCCAGCACGACATCGCCGATGCTGAACACGAGGAAGACGATGCCGAGGAAAGTGTAGAAAGCGCCAGTCGTGGCGGTGCTGGTGGCGGCGCCGGTCGTCGCGACGACGGAGCCCGCGAAGATGATGGCAAGGCTGCCGAAGAAGCCGAGCACGCCACCAATGATTGCCAGGATGCCGAGGATCGTGATGCCGAGTGGTCGCTGTCGCTGCATGTCCGCGCTCCCCTCCAGCTGGTCGAGCGCCGCGAGCGTCGCGCCTAGCGGAATGAGTCCCGTGGCGACGCAGTGGCGCCCAAGCAACGCGCCCGTATTGGTCGCGTGAATCGAGTATACGGGCGATAGCGACCATGCACAAGAGGCGCGCGAAAACTCCACGCTATGCCGCGGCGGGTTGCTCGCGGCGGAAGCGACTGCCGTCGCCGTAGACCGCCAGCGCGAAGGCCACCGCGTGTCGCACGCAGTAGGCCAGCGGACCCGCCGGCAGCGTGCCCTGCCCGTAGGCGAAGGCGCCGACTGACGCGGCCAGATCGCGCTCGATGGAGCTCTGCGCCGTGCGCACCTCGGCGCTGGCGTCTGGGTCCAGCCCACTCGGCGGCAGACCCAACTCGGCCAGTCGCAGCGTCACCGACGAGACCTTGCCCTCGTCCACGTCGGCGAAGTAGGTGTGCAGATCGTTGGTTAGCCGCACCACGTTGCCGCCTGCTAGGATTGCCGCCAGCGTGCGACCCCACGCGCGGCGTGGTTGCTCCTCGAAGCTCGCCGCCACCGCCGCCACCGCGGGCATCCCGATCGACACCGTCCCGTTCTGCAGGTACGCGCCGAACGACGGCAGCGCCTGATCTGCGCCGGCCCGCTGCGCGAACGCGATGCTCCACATGATCTCGTGCCGCATCGCCGCCGCGCACTCCGCGAGCTGCTCCGCCACGAGCGTGCGCCGCATCCGCCGACGGCGCAGTGCCCAGGGCAGCCGCGCCCACTCGCCGGCGAGATTGCGCAGCAGGGCGACCAGGGCGCGCCGCAGGATGCCCGCGTCTTCGACCATCCACGCCGGCAGTTGGCGTGAGCCGCTGACCGCTAAGCCCAGATCACTCAATGTCCCCGGCGTCAGCACGCGCGCCAGCGGATGGAACACGGCGCCGAGGGCGGTGTCTAGCGCGGCGCGAGCGTCGACGCCTTCCGACGCCAATCGCGCGACATCCTGGCGATCGAGGAAGTCGTCGAGCTGATAGATCCAGCAGATCGTCTTCGCGAGCGCCAGCGCCTGGCCCTGCGGCGTCTCAAAGTCGGTGCAGACCGTGCCGTAGCACGCGCTCTCCTCGAGGTGTTCGCGCGAGACGCCGTACTGCTCGACCCAGGCCGCCAGCTCCGCGTAGATCCGCTTGAAGCGTATCGCCTGCCGCTGCTGGCTCTCAGACTTCGCGCCAGGCTTCTTCGCCTCAACGAGCGCGCGCCAATCGAAGGCGCTCGACTCGCCCGCGTTCGACCCCTTCTCGCGTTCCAACACGGCGAGGATGCTCGTTGCCCGATCAGGTAGTGTCGGCATGGGGACCCCCTCGGCGAGCTGCGCCGCCGCGACTCATGCGTATCGTTCCGTGGCCCGCGAAAATCCTGCGTAAACGCCCTGCGAGACGGCTGAGGAATACGTGTGTGGCGTCGGCTCACTCCGGCGTAACGAACTACACGTCATAGGCGAGGATGGGCCAACGCACGCCGCGCCGCGCCTGAGGGGTTGGCCGCCCGTGCGTCGCCACGCCTCGTGCATGGGCATCTGGTCGTCCCATGGCGCGGCTCGCTCTACAGTCCTGTACGAGCCGGAGCATCCATCAGGCGTCCGCATCCCACGGATGTCTGCCTACGTAGCGCTTTAACGCGGCCAGCACGGCCGCGCGAATGACCCGCGGCGGCGCATACAAGGTCTTGTCCACCCAGAGTGTGGGTAATGACAGTGACGCTTCGGCCGCCTCGAACTGCTCCAGGTGACGGATTACGTAGCGGTACGCGCGCCGCATCATGCCGCGAGCCGTCTCGGTGCGCGCCCCCGTAACGGCCCCAAATAGATCCATGGCGGTGAGCAAGCCGAATGCCGTTTCTTCCACGGTCGCGTCGTGCATGCCCCAGCCGCCGTCGCCGTGCTGCGTCTCCTCAAGCCACCGCTGCGTGGACACGAGCTCGCGCGGCCCGCCCGATTCTGGCATCCGTGTCAGCGCTAGGACGCTAGACAACGTACCATAATATGCGCTGAGGTGCCACTTGTCGCGCCAGAAGCCCCCCTCGTCGCGCTGATCGAGGAGATAGCGCGCCACCTTGCGCCGCCGCGCCGCCAGCGCCGGCAGCCCGATCGAGTCCACGCTGAGCAGCGCCTCCAGCACGTGCGCGTTGGCGCTGGTCGAAGCCGTGCGCTCGCCGTCGTAGCTGACGAAGTGATCGCGCCGCTCGAAGCGCCAGAGCGGCGCGAGGCCCCGCCGCACGCCGAGCCGGTTGAGCACCGCCAACGCCAGCGCCGTGTCGTCGGCGTCGCTGGGCAGCCCGCCGAGCAGCGAGAAGCCCGCCCCGCGCGAGGTAACGCCGCGATTAAGCCACCGCAGCAGGCGCCGCACCGACGGATCGACCGCCGGTTCGAGCGGGACGTCGCCGTGCATGAGCAGGTGCAGCACCCAGGCCGCCTCGAAGAGATCGGAGGGGTGTGAGGTCGGCATCGCGCCCGCCGCGTGCGCGTCCGCAGTCGCCTCGCCGAGGTGTCGCAGCCACGCCGCCGCTTCGCCGTCCCACTCCGGCGCGTTGAGCAGCACCGCCGCCGTCGCCGAGGGCGAGGCGCCATAGCTGCCGGTGCGCGCGCGCAGGGGGCGCAGGCGTGCGAAGTCGAGCGACACCCCGAAGACCTCCAGCGCGTGCAGCAGGTTCGACTCGCCGGTATAGAGCAGCTCGGGCGGCAGCCGCCGCAGCTTCTCGGCGCGGCGCGCGTTCATCAGGGCGAGATCGGGCACCGCGAGCGCGACGCCGACCCGCGCCAACTCCTCGGCGAGCAGGGGGATCACGAACTCGAAGAACGGCGTGTCCACCAGCGTCGCGTCCCAGCGTGGCAGCATCCTTGCGAGGGAGCGGCGCGCGCGCTCCGTGGCCGCCGCGACGCCCCCACCCTGGTCGGGGGCGCGTCGGAGCGCCAGCAGCGCCGTCATCGTCGGGATCACGGCGTAGGGGAACGGGGCGTCCCAGGCGCCGTCGGTGCGTTGGTGAGCGATCAGCCACTCCAGCGCGCGCGGGAAGGCCAGCCGTTCGGGCCGCGCCGGATCGCGGACGAGCGCCACCCAGGCCGTTTCATACGCCGAGGGGCTGATGCGCCCGCCACCCCGCCGCGGGTCCATATCGGCGGCGGTCTCGTCGAGCAGCGAACGGATCAGGGGGCGTACGCGCGCCCGCACCGCGTCGAGCGTCTTCGGGGCGGCGCTGGTAGCGACGGCGGAGGTCGTCGCGGTCGCCGCGCGGGCGCGCGTCTCTGGCATAGGGGAAGCCTTCCCTGCATCGGTGCGGCCGGCGGATGCTCCTGTTGCGCTCCCAGTGAACCACACAGGCAGCACGCTTTTCAAGCCAGACGGGGCTGCTACCCGCGTGCAGTGGCCGTCCGTGCCGTTTTGCCCGGCGGCGCTAGGCCCCCCCGCCCACCTCTGCGGGGAGGCGCGGCGCGTTCGCGCTCGGCCCGATCGGCGCCATCCTCGGCGCCAGCGGCAACGTCAGATGGAAGGTGCTGCCCTCGCCGTCCACGCCGGTGCTCTCGACCCAGATGCGCCCGTGCATGGATTCCACCTGCACGCGGCTCAGATAGAGCCCCAGCCCCGTCCCCGTCACCTTGGAAGCGAGATCGCGCGGCAGGCGCACGAAGCGATTGAAGAGCAGCGTCGCCTGCTCTGGCGGGATGCCGTGCCCGTAGTCGCGCACGGTGATCTCGGCCATCGTCGGCTCCGCCGCGCCGCGCCGCCGCGCGCGTCCCGCGCCGGTGGTTGGCGACCCCTGCAGCAGTTGCGCGCGGACCTCGATGCGCGTGCCCGGCGGCGAGTATTTCACCGCATTCGAGATCAGGTTCGTCAGCACCTGCTGCAGCCGTACCCGCTCGCCCAGCACCAGCAACGTCTCCGGCACGTCCAGCACGAGATCGCGCGGCGCCTGCTGGGCCGTGCGCGGATCGATCAGCGGGATCGCGGCGTCGAGCGCCTGCTTCACCGAGACCGGCTCCGGCGAGATCAGCATGGCCTCGCGGTCGATCTCGCGCGTGCTGAGGATGCTTTGCACCAGCTCGACCAGCGAATCGCTCACGCGACCGACCTGATCCAACACCGCCGCCATCCGCTCCGGCGGGATGCGCTCCGGGCTGCTACGCAGCACCTCCAGATACGTCTGCATCGTCATCAGCGGCGTGCGCAGCTCGTGGTTGACGCTGGCGATGAACTCGTCCTTCAGCGCGTCGAGCTGTTGCGCACGCTGGTATGCCACGCCCACCTCGTTCACCGTGCGGCGGAAGAGGCGCCAGATCGTGATCATCAGCAACGCGAAGAGCCACTGGTGCGCCAGCGCCACCGGTACGATCAGCGGCAGCTCGCCCCCGAAGACCGACGTAAGTCCGGGCCGCTGCGGCACGAGCAGCAACAGCAGCACCGTCGCCGCGTTCATTATGCCCGTCGCGATCACGATCCAGCGGATGTTGCCGAGCAGCCCCGCCAGCACGATCACGATGCTAAACGGCGTCAGTTCGACCATGGTGAAGGGATCGAGCCCGATATACATACCCCAGATCGCCACCGAGGCCGAGGTGCCGAGCGCGCTCGTCCCTGCCACGAACGCGGTCGCGAGGTTCAACCGCCCGCGCCGCGCGGCGAGCAGCCCAGCGCCCAGCCCGACCACGCAGAGGCCGAGCATGGCCGCCGTCACCAGCAGCGCGGGCCGTGCACCCGCCGCCTCCTTGGGCAGCACGACCAGCACGATCAGCAGGATCACCGCGACTACCGCGCAGACCACCATGAACACCGGCGTGATCGAGCCCAACATCTGGATGCGCCGCCGCTGCTCGTACTCCTGGTAGATCTCGCGCTCGGTGCGGGTGATCAACGACTTCTCGATCATGCCGGCTCCTCATGCCCCGGTCGTGCGCTAGGCGTCTTCGCCGTCCGCCAGATCCCAGAGGCGCCGCTGGCGCTCGTCTTCGGTCAGCGCGATCGCGCGGTGGATCGCCTCGATCAGGTCGAGCGGCTTCGTCGGCTTGGGCACATATTGGTCGGCGCCGGCGTACATGCCCTTCTTCTCGTCGAGCGGCTGCACCAACGCGGAGAGCATCACCAACGGGATGCGAGCGGTGGTGCGGTCGCCGCGCAGCGCGCGCGCGAGCTGCAGTCCGCCGACCTCCGGCATCTTTACGTCGACCACCATGCAGTCTGGCCGATACTCGACAGCCTTCTCCAATCCCTCGGCGGCGTCGTGCGCCACCAGCACGCGAAATCGCCCCAACGTCTCGAGCGCGAACGAGACGGAGGCGAGCAGATCCTCGTTGTCATCCACGACGAGGACCGTTGCGACCGGTTCCGACGATGCAGGCACGGGCTGCTCCTCCGGCTGTCGTCCCTCCGCGCCCACCACCGTCGCTCAATCGAGGCGGAAGGCGTGCGCGCAACGAGCGGTTTTGCTCAGGTCACTTCGGTGTTCTGCGCTGCTCGCGGTGTCTCCACCGCAACAGCGCCCTATCATCCACTCCATCCCACACCCTGCGCCATCCGTTAAACGAAACGGCCGGAAGTGGCTGAGTAATCGAACGCGCTGCACGAAAAGCGACGGCTCGAACGGCCAGACGAGATAGTCGTCGGCCCCCGCGCGCAACGCCGCGACTTTGTCGCGGATCGCCTGCCGGCTGGAGATCACCATCAGCAGCACGCGACGCGTCGCCGGGGCGGTGTGCAGCAGCGCTAGGAAGTCGGAGCCCGACACATCCGGCAGGTCGAGCTCGGAGACGACCAGATCGGGCACGCGCTGCGAGATGATCGCCGAGGCCGCCTGCGCGGATCCCGCGACCGCGACGAGGCACATGGCGCGCAACTGCTCGGCGAGCAGGTGGGAACGCTCGTAATTGGGATCGACGAGGAGCACCGTCAACGGCGCTCGCGTAGGTCCCGGGACTCCCGTGCGAAGCTCGGCATGCCCCGCACCACCGCCTTGATCAGAGTCCATTTGCTAGCTCCAGTGGTGACGCCGCCAAGCTGCCCTCGCGCGGCCCAGCGCCCCGGTCCGCTGCCCGAGCCTTCGCGCCTTCCGTAACCGTCCGCACAGCGCATGCACTTGATGGCGTGATCGCTGTATACTCCCAGGAAGAGCCCGGAGGATGCGCACCCCGCCGTGCCCTCCGCAGGGATGATATGCTGTTGGTGCCGCGTACATTACAATACGCCCCCTTGTCAACTCTCGCCGCCACGTAGCACACGCGTACACGCCATCGCACTTAACGCGTTTGCGATACAATAGTGGCGCCAGTGGCACCGCGCGGCCCTCCCCCCTGGTCGCCCTATGCGCCGCACGGGCGCTCAATGCCGCGCCGCGGGCTGCAACACCATCTCACTGAGCTCGAGCCGCGGAGGCGAGGCCGCCGGCAGGAGGTGCGGGGCACATGGCCGTGACGTCTGAGGAATCGGGCGAGAACCTGAACGACACCCTCCTGCGGGCGCGGGCGCTGATGGCGCGACAGCGCCACGACGACGCGATCGCACTGCTGGAACGCGCCACCGATCAGTGGCCCGGCAGCACCGCCGCCTGGGCGATGCTCTGCGCCGCTTGCTCCTCGGCGCACCGCTACGACGATGCGCTCGCCGCCTGTGAGCGCGACCTCGCCCTCGGCCCCAAGGCGCACGCCTATAACAACAAGGGCTGCGTGCTCTGCTCGCTCGGCAGGTACGTCGAGGCCATCGACGCCTTCAACGGCGCGCTCGGACTCACCCCCGACGATCCCGTCACCCTCGCCAATCGCGCCTCAGCCTACCTGCGCGCCGGCCAGTTCCGCGAAGCGGAGGACGATTGCGTGCACGCGCTCGACGGCAACGCCAAGCTCTTCGCCGGCTGGTTCACCCTCGGGCGGGCGCGCCGTGCGCTCATGCGCGATGCCGAGGCGCTCGACGCGCTGGATCGTGCGCTGGCGCTGCGCTCCGATCACGAAGAGGCCCTGCTCGCCAAGGGTGCCGTCCTCACCGCGCTGGGCTTCCACCAGGACGCGCTGGAGACCTACGCGCGCGTGGTGCGGCTCAACCCGCGCAGCGCCGAGGGCTGGTCCGGCAGGGGCGCAGAGCTCGTCGCCTTCGACCGCTTCGCGGAGGCCGCCGACGCTTGCGAGCGCGCGGTGCTGCTCGCCGAGGAGGACGTCGCCGCGTGGAACAATCTCGGCTGGTCGCTCGCCAAGTTGGGCCGCCACCCCGAGGCGTTGACGGCGCTCGATCGGGCCGTCGAGCTGAACCCGGCCTACGCGGCGGCCTGGCGCAACAAGGGGCAGGCGCACCGCGACGCCAAGCAGGATCAGGAGGCCGTCTGGGCCTACGACCGCTCGATCGAGTTGGACCCCACCGACGCCGCCGCCTGGCACGGGCGTGGCGTCTCGCTGCGCACGATCCACCGCGACACCGAAGGGCTGGCGAGCTTCGAGCGTGCTATCGTGCTCGACGCTGGCTCGTCGAGCCTCTGGCGCGCCAAAGGCGACACGCTGCTCTACCTCGCGCGCAACGCTGAGGCGCTCGCCGCCTTCGACCGCGCCACCGAGTTGGCGCCGGAGGACGCCGCCACGTGGGCGAGCCGGGCCGAGGCGCTGATCAGCCTCCGGCGCTACCCCGACGCCATCGCCACCTGCGACCGCGCCCTCGCGCTGGACCCCGCCGAGGTAGCCGCCTGGCGCAGCAAAGCCGTCGCCCTGCGCGCCCTCTGCCGCGACGCCGAAGCCGACGCCGCCGACGCGCAGGCCGCCCGTCTCGCCCACTGAAGCGTCCACCCCACGAGCCGCCGATCCGCCAGAGTCCTACGCATGCGCAGTCACCCGATGCAGTCGTCGCGTGTGGATGCCGGGTGTCCTTGCCGTCCAGTATAGGGGCGTAGGGGCGAGGCATGCCTCGCCCGCCGCACCCCCACGCGCACTCGCCCCCTACAGCAGGGGCGCGGCAGGTTTTCGCGCCCTTCGCACCCTCCGCCCAGAAAGATCCCGGCACGCGCGCGACGGTTCGAAATCGCAGGATCAATCATGGTCTCTAGGCCACAACCCACGGCACAAACGGGTGTAGATTCCGCACAACCAGCAACCACCGTCACTCCGTGGCCCTTTCCCTGCGAGGGAGGGGTAGGCTCCCTCACACCTGCTGCGGCTTCGGCACGATGAAGCCCGCCACCAGCACCACCAACGGCAACACGATCGCGCTGATCGTCGCCCCGTCCTTCGGATAGAAGTCCAGTGTGGAGAAAGGACCACCGAGCGCGAAGGCCCACGCCGCGAAGGACACGATCGAGATGAGTATCTGCGCCGAAGCCGGCGGGAGGCCCTTCTTATTCGTAGCAAGGAAGGTGTAGATCGGCGTCGCCACCAGGAAACCGGCGAACATTAGGAATTGCTGCTGATGATCGAGCGACAGACGACCATTGCTCGTCGTGCTGCCGGGCAGATTCGTCCCGATGAATCCAAAAACGAGCACGTAGACGGTGATAATCTCCGAGGGGATGTACTTGATCAGGCGGGCGAGATAACTATCGCCTTGCGTCTGGCTCGTGGCCGCCCTCTCCGAGCCCGAGCCCGAGGCTTTAATGATCGCGGGGGCCATCACGCGACGTGGCATGCTGCTGTTCCCTTCGCATCCGAATGAACGACGAGGACGTTTCGCGACAGGATGAGGACTCCATACCGCTACTCCGGCGGCTTGACGCCGAGTATAACACAAGCCGCTCGCCTGTCTAGCGCCTGCGCGCCCATCGAACGCCACCGCTCCTTCATGCGTATGAGAGAATGCTCAGGTCGCACGCACCGCGGCAACACTCACGGCGCCTGCTCTGCTCCCCCTCCTCGCGGGAGAGGGGGTAAGGAGTGAGGTTCCCCACTACCCCAAGGAGGCGCGGCATGCGCGCACGTAGCTCTCGAAGTCTGCTCGCATTGCTGGCGCTTCTCGCCCTCGTGGCCACCGGCTGTAACCTAGCAAGTACCCCCAACAAGCCTACCCCGATCGCCAAAGTTGGCACGCCGAGCACCAACAGCCTCGCCACCGTGCCGTGCCAGTTCAGCCCCTCGGCGGGCGTCACCTGCTACACCCTCACCGTGCCCGAAGATCGCGCGAAGCCGGCGGGTGCCAAGGTCCAGCTCGCCATCGCGGTCATCAAGAGCGCCCACGCCGGCGCGAACACGCCGCCCGTCTTCTTCCTCCAGGGTGGACCCGGCGGCAACGCCATCGACTTCTTCGCCTCGGAGGTGACCCAGTACAACGTCTCGTGGAGCCAGGTGGGCTCGGCGATCTTCGGCAACCGTGACGTGATCCTCCTCGATCAGCGCGGCACCGGCTACTCCAAGCCATCGCTCGCCTGCTCCGAGGTGAATGCCCTGCAATATCAAACCGACTCCAACGTGCCGCTCGCCCAGCAGATCCGGCAGCAGAACGCCGCCATCGGCGCCTGCCAGAGCCGCCTCACCGGCAACGGCATCAACCTCAATGCGTACACCTCCTACACCGACGCCAACGATGTGCACGACGCCATCGACGCGCTCGGCTATTCCTCCGTGGACCTCTACGGCGTCTCATATGGCACGCGGCTCGCCCTCGAAGTGATGCGCTCCTTCCCGCAGCACGTCCGCAGCGTCGTCCTCGACTCCACCGTCCCTGCGCAGCTCGGCCTGCTCACCAATCTCCCCTACGCCACCCAGCGCGTCTTCAAGACGCTGTGGGACGGCTGCTCCGCCGACGCCACCTGCAACGCCAAATACCCCAACCTCGAACAGACCTTCTACACTGTCTACGCCTCGCTCAACGCCCATCCCATCACCTTCCAGGCGCGGGACCAGACCTACGGCGACCCCAAGTACCAGCAAACCTTCACCGTGGTCTTCAACGGCGACTCGCTCGCCAACCTGCTCTTCACCACCTTCTACGACGTGAATGCCATCCCCCAGTTGCCGAAGATGCTGTACCAACTCAAGAACGGCGATTCCACCATCGCCGCCGATCTCTTCGGCCAGCTCATGTTCGACAGCTCCGTCAGCTGGGGCACGTACTACTCAGTCGAGTGTGCCGAAGACGTGAACCTCACGAGCGACGCGCAGCTGACCAAGTCCGCTGCGGACTTCCCCGCGCCGATCCGCCAGGATGAGCTCACCAGCCTGGTGGGTGAGCTACAAGGCTGCCAGCTCTGGGGCGTCAAGACCGCCCCGGCCAGCGAGTCGCAGCCGGTCACCAGCTCCATCCCGACGCTGATCCTCGAAGGCCAGTACGACCCCGTCACGCCGCCCTCCAACGGCGATCTCGTCGCGAAGACGCTCTCCAAGAGCTTCACCTTCCTCTTCCCTGGCGTCGGGCATGGCGTCATGTTCTCTGACGCCACCTTCTGCGCCACCAAGGTCACGCAGGAGTTCTGGGCGACGCCCACCAGCAAGCCAGACGCTTCCTGCCTCTCCGGCGTCGGCGAGCCCGCGTTTCGGTGATGCACCGTGTCTCGACGTACGCGGACCCGACGTATGCTGGCCCGACGTTGCGCCCCTGTTGGGGGCACGACATATCGCGCCCGTTTCCCTGCACTCTCGACGTCGCACTCCCGACTTCACCGCCACGCTCCCCCTCCCCACGAGGGGGGCTTGTCGGGAGTTGAGGATCCCTCGCCCGCACTCGCGCCTCCGCATACCGTAGGCGCGAGGCCCACCTCGCCCTTCGCCGCCCCCCGCAACGCCCCCTCGCTTGCCACCGCCCAACGTGGCGGCGTATCCTCGAAGTCTGGCGGTCCGTCTACAGCGGAGGGGACACCGCTTCCTCCCGCGCCTTGGCATGTCGCGTGCGTCACCGCCGAGGGAGTATCAGCCGCCTCCGGTCGCGCGCATGCCCACTCCGCACGCAGCCTACGAATATTCAAAGGAAGCGAAGCCATGCAACAGAACAGCAGCCTGCGTAACCGCTGGAACCCCAAGGGCCAGTGGATCCAGCTCGGCGTCCTCTCCGCCACCATCGTCACGCCGTTGCTCAGCCGCTGGAACGAGCTGCGCGCCGCCGAGCGCGCCCGCCTGCTGCGCGAAGAGGCCGAAGATCGCCTACGGGGCGCGCGTGCCCTGCTGCCGCAATCGCGCCGCGAAGCGCAGCACCGGATGGATGCCATCGTGCGCCAAGCCACCGACAAGGTCGCCAGCCCCACGCGATCGCGCCGACTCAGCAGCACCCTCTGGCTCACCGGCGCCGCAGTCGGCCTCGCCGTCGCTGGCGTCACCGCCTATATCATCGTGCGGCGCCAGATCGCCATCAACGTCAACGAACCCCTCGTGATCCTCCCCAGGCCCAGCCGCAACGGACACGACCAGCAGCAGGCCGCGTCCAACGCCGCGCCGAGGCCCACCTCCGCCCCCGCCGCCGACCATCCCGTCGCCGCCCTCGCCGAGCAGGCGTCCGCCGCGAGCACGCCCGACGCCGACGCCACGACCACCGCGACCGAAGAGGCCTCCCTGGGCTTCGCGGGCCCGGCGCAGGCCAAGTTCATCGGCAACGTCCGCACGCTGGTCTTCCACGACGCCGACGCCAAGGACCTGCCCGCCGAAGAGAACCGCGTCTACTTCGCCAGCGCAGAAGAGGCCCGCCTCGCCGGCTATCGCCGCGACCGCGACGAAGTGGTGGGCAAGTCGGAGTCAGAGGTCCAGGCCACCGAATAGTTCCAGTGTCTCTTCGGCCCCTTTCTCCATGCTTCGCCTAGCAGGATTGGCCCCGGCCTTTGGGCCGGGAAGCGGCCCCACCGACAACCAGCCACCAATCGGCTCACCACATCCCATGAAGTCGTCCAGCGCGATAGTAGCCGCATGCGCGACGGGCTTCAGTCCGCGCCCCGTGCCCCGGCACCGAAGCGCCTCGAGCGATCTTCTTCGCGAAAAAGACATACCCTCGCCGTAGGGGCCCTTCCCCCAACTAGGGGCTGGTAGGGGGTTAAGTTCCCCCTCACTCGACCGCCGGCGCCCCCAGGAACCGGTGGAGCAGCCGATCTAACGCCGCCATATCGAACGGCTTGTGCAGCACGGCGTCTGCCCCGGTGGCCTGCGCGCGACGAGGCCCCACCGCCGTCACGAGGATGATCGGCGGCGCCTTCCCGCCGTCCAGCGCCGCGTGCGCGTGTAGCGCGGCGATCAGCCCCGCCCCGTCGAGGTGTGGCATCATCAAATCGGTGATAACCAGCGCCGGAGGGTGAGCACGCGCCAACTCCAGCGCCCGCGCGCCGTCGGCCGCCACCATCGACCTGAATCCCGCATGCTGCACCATCAGCGCCAGCGCCCCGGCGATTGGCTCCTCATCTTCCACGATCAACACGAGCGGGGCATCGTCCGCCGATGGCGCCGTCCGCCGCCAATCGTCGTCGGGCCTGGTCATCTCCTCCGCAAGGCGCACGCCCTCCGAACGGTCGCCATTCGCGCCCGTCTCGGCCTCACTCACGGCCTGCCCTCCGGTTGATCGTTGTCCGTTCCACCATCACCGTTCTCCCGCGTCCCACGCGCGGTCCGCCGCGACGCCCGTCCCGCCTCGCCGCCCTCCACCGGGGTGCCCTCCGCCGGCGCGACGCCGCGCTCGGTCAGCGTCTCCGCCAACTCCACGGGCGACTCCACGAAGTGAATGCCCTCCGGCGCGCGAATCGCAAACTCGCGCACCGTGCTCAAGTCGTGGCTGGAGAAGCGCATCTTGATCACGGAAAGCAGGCGGATGAGACGTTCGTGCCGCTCAATTTGCCGCAGCAACAGCACGTTCTCCGCCATCACCGAGATCGGATTGCGGGAAAAATCCAGCTCAGGCGCGCTCGTCTGCGGAATCTCCTTCGTGAAGAGCGCCGTCACGTCGCGCTGACGCATCGCCTCCACCAGTGCCGCCAGATAATTATCGAGCCGGTGCGGATCGTCCGCCTCCGACACCGATCGCTCCAGCTCCGTCGCGCTATCCACCACCAGCCGCTTGGCGCGCATCGTCTCGATCTGCGACATCACCTGCTCGGCCACGATATCCGCGTTCAGCTCCACCGGCGCCCAGCGCAGCAGCGCCAGATTCCCGCCCGGCGAGAGCGCGCGGCGCAGGTGGTCGCCCAGCCCAAACGGCTGCGTCTTCAGCAGCAGCTGCAGCAGGCTCTCGCGAAAGCCGAGGAAAAGCGTCGGCTCGCCCGCCAGCGCCCCCGCCAGCGCGAAGTGAAGGCTGAGCAGCGTCTTGCCGGTGCCGATGCTGCCCACTATCAGCGTGCTCGTCCCGCGGGTGAGGCCGCCGCCCAATAGCTCATCCAACTCCGGGATGCCGAAGATCGCCCGCCCCTCCGATTCCGCCGACTGGCCCAGCGCCTCCGCGGGGATGTCACCGTAGACCAGCTCGCCCGAACGGCTGCCCGCCGTCGTCGCCGTCACGCGCGTCTCCAACCGCGGATAGATCACCACGCCCTCGTCGGTCAGCGCCAGCCCGTGCAGCCCGTCCAACGGCGCCGAGCCACGCATCTTGATCACCTCGATGCCCCGCCACTGCCGCACGCCGCTCAGGTCGAAGCGCAGCCCCAAGATCACGTCACCCGTCGTCGCCTCCGGGAAGAAGGCCGGATCGCGCGGATCGGCCTCGCTCGTGATGATCGTCGTCGCCCCCAGCACGCTCAGCGTCGTCCCCACGTCGTAGAGGAACTGCCGCGCCTGCTGCGGATCGCTGCTCGCGCCGCGCACCCCACGGAAGCCGTCCAGCACGACGAACCCCGCGCGCCGCCGCTTCGCCTCCGCCACTAGCTCGTCGGCCGTCGTCTCCAGCCCGCCGGAGAGGAACTGTTGCAGGCTAAGAAACTCGATGTTCTCCCCTACCAGATCCTCGTCGAAGAACTTGAACGAGCTTAAGTGGGCGATCAGTTTGCTCGTCGGCTCCGAGAGCGCCGTCAGCACCATCGTGCGCCGACCCCGTCGCGCCGCCGCGAACGCCATGTGGTTCGCCAGCGTCGTCTTGCCGCTGCCGGGAGGCCCCACGATGATCACCAGCGCGCCGCGCGGGATGCCGCCGCCCAGTACCATATCCAGGTTGGGGACGCCGGTCGGATCTGCCGGCGGCAGGGTCGCGACCTCGTCGCCGTTGAGTGCGGTTCGTTCCGTGTTCACGCCTCCCCCTTCCCGCTGCTCCGGGTCCCGTCACCCTTCTCACCATGCGGCGCGGCGCGGCATGCCGCACGGCGAACGCTTTCTCCCCATCATATTCCACCCCGCAAACAGCTACGCTCGCTGTGGTGATGGGCCACCTCATCGCGGCGCGTCGGGCGGACCAAGAAACCGGCGCAACAGCGCCTCCACCTCCTCGATGTCGAACGGCTTGCGCAGGATCGCGTCGGCCTCGGCGATCCGCGCCATGCGCCCATATGCGGCGGTCATCAGCACGACGGGGATGCTCCTCAGTCCGTCGTTGCTCGCATCCTCGCGCAGCGCGCGGATCAGATCGGCGCCGCTCATCTGCGGCATCATCAGATCGGTAATCACCAGCGCGGGATGCTGTGTCAGCACCATCTCCAGCGCCTCGCGTCCGTGCGCCGCCACAACTGGCGCATACCCCGCGTCAGCGATAATGAACGCCAGCGCGTCCGCGATCGGCGCTTCGTCCTCCGCAATCAGCACCAGCTTCCGATGCGCCGCCGGTGAGGGTCGCTCCGGCTCGTCAGGCATCAACTGACCCCTCCCCTGTGGCGTCGCCGGCGTCGATGGAAGAGCGTGTCCGTCTCGCACGCCTGTCACGCCCGGCACGCCCGGCACGCCCGGCACGAGACCGCAAACATCCTTGACAACAACTCCCACACTGCCGCGCGTGCGGGCGCAGCCGACAACCGTCACCGGCTTTGTAGCATCGCCGCACAGCAGCTGCAACGGCGCGCCAGGCGCCACCTGTGCCGTGTCGTCACCGCCAGGGCAGCATAATGCATGCCCGAATCGGCCCCGACCGTGGCGTCTTCGATTGCGAGCGCGGCGGTTCGCATGCTACGCTGTGGATCGCTTTGGCGCAGCGCATCCCGATCCGCCTCGGCGCCGACCAAGGAGGCCTCCTGTGAGCAACGACGCCCGCGAACCATCTCCCAACAGCGCCCCCGCGCGCTCCGACACCCCCCCATCCGGCGCGGCCTGGCGCGAGACTACCTATCGCCGCGCCGTCGAGAAGGGCGGCCAGCGCGAGCCCTCCTTCGCCACCTCCTCCGGCATTCCCGTCGAGCCGCTCTACACCGAGGGCGACCTCGCACAGTGGGACCCCGACCAGGCCCTCGGCTACCCCGGCGCCTACCCCTACACCCGCGGCATCCAGCCCACCATGTATCGTGGCCGCCTTTGGACCATGCGCCAGTACGCCGGCTTCGCCACCGCCGAAGAGTCCAACCGCCGCTACCAATATCTGCTCGAGCAGCGGCACCACCGGCCTCTCCGTCGCCTTCGACCTGCCCACGCAGATGGGCTACGACGCCGATCACCCGCTGGCCGAGGGCGAGGTCGGCAAGGTCGGCGTCTCGATCTGCAGCCTCGAAGACATGCGACACTCTCTTCGACGGCATCCCGCTGGAGACCGTCAGCACCTCGATGACCATCAACGCCACCGCCGCCATCCTGCTCTCGCTCTACATCGCCGTCGCCAAGGAGCAGGGCGTCGACGTCGCGCAAGCTCTCCGGCACCGTGCAGAACGACATCCTCAAGGAATACATCGCGCGCGGCACCTATATCTATCCCGCCGCGCCCGTCCATGCGCATCATCACCGACCTCTTCCGCTACTGCGCCGACGAGGTGCCGCGCTGGAACACCATCTCCATCTCCGGCTACCACATCCGCGAGGCCGGCTCCACCGCCGCGCAAGAGATCGGCTTCACCCTCTCCAACGGCATCGCCTACGTCGCGCGCCGCCGCAAGAGGCCGGGCTCGACGTCGACGCGTTCGCCGGCCAGCTCTCCTTCTTCTTCAACGGCCACAACAACTTCTTCGAGGAGGTCGCCAAGTTCCGCGCCGCGCGCCGCATGTGGGCGCGCATCATGCGCGAGCGCTTCGGCGCCAAAGACCCGCGCTCCGAGATGCTGCGCTTCCACACCCAGACCGCCGGCTCCACGCTCACCGCCCAGCAGCCGGAGAACAACATCGTCCGCACCGCGCTACCAGGCGATGGCCGCCGTGCTGGGCGGCACGCAGTCCTTGCACACCAATTCCTTCGACGAGGCGCTCTCCCTACCGACCGAGAACGCCGTGCGCATCGCCCTGCGCACCCAGCAGATCCTCGCCTACGAGACCGGCGTCGCCGACACCATCGATCCCCTCGCCGGCTCCTACTTACGTCGAATCGCTGACCGACGAGCTCGAAACGCCGCGCCTGGGAGTACATCGAACAAGCATCGACGACGCTCGGCGGCAGCGTCCGCGCCGTCGAGCAGGGCTATATCCAGCGCGAGATCGAAGAGGCCGCCTATCACCTTCCAGGAGGATCTGGACGCCCAGCGCAAGCGATCGTCGTCGGCGTCAACAAATTCACCGGTCGAAGAACGAGCCCGCGACCCGCCGATCCTGCGCGTCGACCCCGAGCTCGGTCGCCGCAGGCCGCCAAGCTGGCCGATCTCCGCGCCCGCCGCGACAACGCCGCCGTCGGCACCGCCCTCGCCGCCCTCGAAGACGCCGCCCGCGGCAGCAGCCAATCTGCTGCCGCGCATCCTCGCCGCCGTCGAAGCCTAGCGCCACGCTCGGCGAGATCAGCGATACCCTGCGCGGCGTCTTCGGCGAGCAGCACGCCGAGCGCAGCATGTAACCTCGCCAACTCCGGAGTAGTGGCAGGCTGATCGCCAGGCGAGGCTCCTGTCCACACACAGCGCGTCATGCGGTCCGCCTCACCCTGCCTTCTCGGGCTGATCGGCGATCGTCGACGATCATCGACGATCATCGACGATCATCGGCGATTCGTCGACGATCATCGACGATCAGGAGTGTCACGAGCACCGCTTCGATCACGACGTTGAGGTACCCGATGGGCTCTCGATTGTGCGCGAGGATGAATCACAGCAGAAGCGTCAGGGCCGTATAGGCAATGAAGACCAAGCGGACCACGCGCCGCACTGGATGCAACCGTGGCGCATTCAGCGCCGTGATCAGAACGAGGTAGCCAAGCGCGTTGCAGGTAGAACAACAGCGGAAACGGCCGTAGGCTGGGAGGACCAAGCGAGATCCCCACGAGGAGATGAATGCAGGCCGCTGCCAACGCCAATACCACGATTCCCGCTTCCAGCGGATCGACATGCGCCAACGCTCGACCCTGCTTTGCTTGATTCATCACCAACCTCCTCCCCCTGGGATGCCGCGCCGATGTCAATTCGCGGCCTGCTCTTGCAAGCCCGCTCGCTCTTCGCGATGGGCCACGCTCGCCCATTCAGAGTGCCAGGAGAAGCTTGCACGAGTGTCACTCCACGTGACCTGACGCTTCCCACTTTTGCGCGCTCGGCCAATGCCAAAGGCACCCTCAGGGAGGAGGAAACAGAAGGCACGGAGCTCCCTCGAATGCATTCTCGAATACATTGATGAGTCCGACACTCCAGCACTTGCGCCGCCCACCCTTGCGCGCTATACTGTCCCAGATCACTTGTTCCCGACCTACCCACCCCTCACCTCCCTCACAACGCAATCACCCCCTTCCCACTTCCGCCCCCATACGCCTCACCTCTTGAGGATTCCGCCATGGATGCCATCGCCACACTTGCCGCGTCCCGCATCGCGCCCGCGTACAAGCGCCTCCGCGCAGCTTGCGCTGCCACTTCCGCGTTGCGCCACGCTTCCGCCCCTGCGGGCCGTTTCTCCCCCCTTGGATTCGCCGCTGAAGCCCCGATCAAAATGCAAAAGCGGAAGGAAACGGAAAGAGATCGCGCGCCGCGATCTTCGGCGACATCGAGACACCACGACGTAGTATGACGGGGGTTAAGGCGCGGGTCGGCGGCCAAGCTATCACTCGGTTGCGCGGGCGTGGATCGAGGTCAGAGAAGCGACAGCACCATGAGAACGCTATTGCTCGTCAGGCACTCGATGGTTGAGGCGCGACCAGGCGTGCCCGCGAGCGACTGGCGCCTCAGCGCTGAGGGGCGCGCCCGCGCCGCGCAGTTGGCCGCGCACCTCGTGCCATACGCACCGTCTCGCCTCGTCAGCAGCCTCGAGCCGAAGGCCGTCGAGACCGCTGCCATCCTAGGAAAGCGCCTGGGGCTTGGCGTCGAGATCGTGCCAGGCCTGCATGAACACGAGCGTCGCTCAGTGCCGTACCTCGGCGCGGAGGCGTTCGCAGCGGCCATCACCCGCTTTTTCGCCACTCCGCAAGAACGGGTCTTTGGCCAAGAATCCGCCGCTGAGGCGCTGGGACGATTCGCCGGCGCGCTCCACGATATCACGGCGTCCCACGCGGCTCGTGGCCCACAGGCTATACTGATCGTGACGCACGGTACCGTCCTCTCGCTCTATGCCGCCGCCGCAACGGGAGCCGACGCGCACGGCTTGTGGCAGGCCTTGGATCTCCCCGCCCTCGTCGTGCTCGCGTCGACGGACGAGCCGGCTCGCCCATATGGGATGCGCGAGATCTGGTCGCCAGCCACCTGATGCAGACACATAGGCAACCAGCCATCACTCACGGCGCTCTCCTTTGGCGCGAAACATGCTGCACTCTTGCCATACATCGAGGAGCTTATGCCCAAGACTCACACCAAATTCGTCTGCCAACAATGCGGCTTCGAAAGCACGAAATTCCTCGGTCGCTGCCCCGACTGCAACGAGTGGAACAGCCTCGTCGAGACGGCCGTAGACTCGCCGAACGGCAAAAGCGGCGCCAACGGCTCCGGCCGCGTGGCGACCCTCGCGCGCGGCGGCCACGCCGAAGCGATCCCGCTGCCTCAGATCGAGATCCTCAACAGCCGCCGGCTCGTCACCGGCTCGCCAGAGCTAGACCGCGTCCTCGGCGGCGGCATCGTCCCTGGCTCGCTCGTGCTGCTCGCCGGTGAGCCGGGCATCGGGAAGTGCCTCACCGGAGACATGCGCGTGCTCGATCCGCTTTCGGGAGAGTTCTTGCCCATCGCGGAATGGGCTGAGTCGCAACGCCCCGTCCTCGCGCTTGACGAGACGAGCCATCGGTTGTCGCCACATTCGGTGTCCGTATTCCATGACCAAGGCGTAAAGCCAATCGTGGAGGTTCGGACGAGAATGGGGCGTATCCTGCGTTGTACGCCAAATCATCCCGTACTCACTCCGGATGGATGGTGTGCCATCGGCGAGCTTTCGACTGGCTCTCGCCTCGCTGCGCCGCGCACACTGCCATTCTTTGGACACGAGGCGATGGCCGAGGAGGAGGTCAAGCTCATCGCGTATGTGCTGGCAGACGGGTCGGCGCAGAGCGGTATCGTCGTGACCAACGCTATTCCTAAGGTGGAGGCCGAATTAAGCGAAATCGCCGCTTATTATGGGATGACGCTCAGGGCCTACCAGAAAATCAATGGCCGAGCCAAACACTATCATTTCGTCCACCCCAACGGTCACAGGGCCAAGGCACGGGTAGAGATCGCTGCGGCGCTCAGGCGGGTACATGCAACGCTCGGCAAGAGCTGGACGCAGTGGGCGCGGGAAGCAGGTGTGAGTGAGGCGATGCTCAACGCCTGGAGACGCGGGGAGTGCGCCCCAAGCGAAGGCGAGTTACAGCGTTTGGCCGATGCCGCCGGAGTCCCATTAGACTCCTTTGCTCCCGAGTTCCGCCATCGTGCCGAGATGGTTACGCCAGTTGCGCGCCTGTTGGAATTGGTAGGGGTGCGCTTCTCAACGGCGAAGTCCAAGGCGGTCCCACGCTGCATCTTCCGCCTGCCGCGCGAGCAGATGGCGATCTTCCTGAGGACGCTCTTCACCTGTGATGGCTCGGTCTACATCAGCCAGCGAGGACTGGCCGGCGTCTCGTATGCCACAATCAGTGCTCGTTTAGCCCAGGATATTCAACATCTGCTCCTGCGGTTCGGCTTCATCACCAAGCTGCGTACGAAGCCGATGTTGGTCAAGGGGGAGCAGTACACGGCGTACGAGATTCAATTGCTCGGCGTCCTACTGGTCAAGAGATTCCTCAGCGAAATCGGCATTTTGGGACGGGAGGAGGCGAAGGCGAGGATCGAGCAACTGCCAACTCCAACGCTCCCCTCTACGCACTTCGACACTATCCCGACCGGTTCCAACTTCTGGGAGCACGTGCGCGACTTGGTAGGAGAGGTCTCATTCAAGGCGATGTCACGAGCAGCGGGGGTGACGATACATGGCAGTCGCGTTGTCGGCCCACTTGCGCACACAACGGTCGTCGCCATCGCGGAAGCATATCCCTCGCCACTCATGCAAAGGCTCACGCATAGCGACGTGTATTGGGATGAGATCGAGGTGATTCTCCCGGCGGGCGAGGAGCCCGTCTACGATCTCACGATACCCGACGCGGCGAACTTCGTGGCCAACGATCTCATCGTCCACAACTCCAGCCTGCTCTTGCAGGTCGCGGGCGATGTCGCCCTGCAATCCGGCGGCGAGGTGCTCTACGTCTCCGCCGAAGAATCCGCCCAGCAGGTCAAGCTGCGCGCCGAGCGCCTCGGCATCTCCACCGAGCGCCTCCTGCTGCTGCCGGAGACCGAGCTCGAGGCCATCGTCGAGATCGCCGAGCGCATCAAGCCCGCCCTCGTCATCGTCGACTCGATCCAGACCGTCGCCTCGTCGCAGATCGCCTCCGCCCCCGGCAGCATCAGTCAGGTGCGCGACTGCACCCTCCGCCTGATGCACCTCGCCAAGGGCGCCGGTGTCCCGATCTGCATCATCGGCCACGTCACCAAAGAGGGCACCGTCGCCGGCCCTCGTGCCCTGGAGCACATCGTCGACGCCGTGCTCTACCTCGAGGGCGAGCGCTTCCACGCCTACCGCCTGCTGCGCGGCGCCAAGAATCGCTTCGGCGCCACCCACGAGGTCGGCGTCTTCGAGATGCGCGGCGAGGGCATGGTCGATGTCGAGAACCCCTCCGCCCTCTTCCTCGCCGATCACAGCGGCCAACACAGCGGCTCCGCCGTCATCGTCAGCATGGAGGGCACGCGACCCCTGCTCGTCGAGGTCCAGGCCCTCGCCTCCACCACCAGCTTCGGCACCCCGCGCTGCACCACCAACGGCCTCGACCAGACCCGCGTGCTGATGCTGCTCGCCGTCCTCACCAAGCGCGTCGGCCTCGCCCTCGGCAACCAGGACGTCTACGTCAACGTCGCCGGCGGCTTCTCCCTCGACGAGCCCGCCGTCGATCTCGGCGTCGCCGCCGCCATCGCCTCCAGCTTCCGCGAGCAGCGCATCTCCCCCGAGACCGTCCTCATCGGCGAAGTCGGCCTCGGCGGCGAGCTGCGCGGCGTCACCCGCGTCGAGGCGCGCGTCCGCGAGGCCGCCAAGCTCGGTTTCAAGCGCGTCGTGCTGCCGCGCTCCGGCGCCGGCGGCCAGCGCGGCGAACTCACCGCCTCCGGCGCGGCGAACGGTATCGAGTTGCGCTACGCATCCACTCTGGCTGATGCACTGGCACTCGCACTCGTGGAGGGCGTATAGTGAGCGACGAGTCCCAACATGCCATACTTGGTTTGCGTCCGGCCCGCGCACGGCGATCTCATGACGAGACGCAGCGCTGGCGCGGGGCTGAGAGAGCGCGAAAGGAGGCGCCATCGTCGCGTATGCTCGCACGCGTAGCCAGGTGACGTACCTCTTGGAGCGCGTGAGAAGTGCGACTCTTACGTATTTATAAGGTATCCGTGAGCATTCTCTAGTAGAGTGTCTCTCGTAACGCTCGTGCGGGATTGAGTTGTTCGTTCGCGGCCGGCAGCGTGTCTCTCGTCACCATGCCCTCGTGTCAGTCTCACCCGATTGACGACGGGCGCTCTCGGCGATTCCACACACTCCGCAGGAATTATCCGCGTCGCGTCTGCGGCGCACGCTCGACGGCAGTTCGCCAGCTCAAGGCCCGCCTCCATGCGCCCCATCGGCGTATGGCACAACCCGCGAGTACCGCATCCCAGTGCTCGGAGGAGGACGGCATGTCTGGCAGAACCATCGCCCGTATCGTTGGATTGCTCGTCGCGGCCGCTGCGGCGCTCTCCATCTGCCTCACGGTCAACAACGACCGCCATCCCATCTCAACCGGACTCATCATTGCCATCACGGTGGCCAGCGGCTTCATCGCTTTCGCCATCACCCCCTTCGTCGTCTTCCCACCCGCCCGCTGGGTGCTGCACCTGATCCGCCACACCGAGGTCAGCGACCTCATCGCGGCAGTGGTCGGGCTCGTCATCGGCTTATTGATCGCCGCGCTCGCCTCGATCCTGCTCTCTCAGATCCAATTCCTGCGGCTCGGCCAGTGGCTGCCGACTGTCGCCGGCATCATCTTCGTCGCCATCGGCATCACCACGGCGATCGTGCGCAAGGACGACTTCATCCGCCTGGTCACCACGAGCAACGCCAGCCGCGCCGCCCGCCGCGCCGCCCGCGAAGAGCGCGACCGCGACGATCACGACCGCGACGAGGAGGAGCGCGAGGAACCCAGCCGCTTCCGCGACCGCTTCAGCGCCAAGAAGAACCGCGGCGCCGACCGCATCCTCGTCGACACCAGCGCCATCATCGACGGGCGCATCGCCGACATCAGCGAGACCGGCTTCATCTTCGGCACGCTGGTGGTGCCGCGCTTCGTCCTCGAGGAGCTGCAGCACATCGCCGACTCGGCGGATAGCATGCGCCGCGCCCGTGGCCGCCGCGGGCTCGACATCCTCCAACGCCTGCAGAAAGAGCCCTCGATCCAGGTCGAGATCACCGACGCCGACGCCGAGAGCGTCCCCGAGGTAGACGGCAAGCTCGTCAAGTTGGCGCGCCAATGGCACTGCCCCATCGTCACCAACGACTTCAACCTCAACCGCGTCGCCGAGCTGCAGGGCGTCAAGGTCCTCAACATCAACGAGCTGGCCCACGCCGTCAAGCCGATCCTGCTGCCTGGCGAGGAGATGCAGGTCAAGATCATGCAGGAGGGCAAGGAGCTCAACCAGGGCGTCGGCTACCTCGACGACGGCACCATGATCGTCGTCGAGAACGGCAAGTTGCTGATGGGCCAGAGCGTGGATGTCACCGTCACCCGCGTGCTGCAGACGGTCGCCGGGCGGATGATCTTCGCCCACCCAAAACAGGCGCCGGCGGGTAGCGCCGCAGCCGCCCGCCGCGCCGGCGTCTCCTAGCCCACCGCGATGCCCCCCCACCACGAAGCGGCGCATGCGGGCGCCATCCTCCTCGCCGTGCCGAGCCAGACGAGCGCGGGCCTCGATCTCCTGCGCTCGCCGCTGTGGATCCGCCCGCTCGCCGCGTGGGCGCTCACCGCCCTCCGCGACACCCCCACGCTCGGCGAGATCGTCCTGGTGGTCGAGACGAGCCACGAAGCGCGGGCGAAGGCGCTGGTCGCCCGCACCGCCCCCGAGGCGCGCGTTGCCATTGTGGCAGATGGCGCCGGTATCGCTGCCGCTATGCGCGCCGGGCTGGCCGCACTCTCGCCTGCCGTGCGGCTGGTGGTGGTGCACGAGGCGGCGCGTCCCCTCGTCACGCCGGAGCTGCTCGCCGCCAGCCTCGCCGCCTTCGCCGCGTCGCCCGGCCTCGTCGCCGCCTGCGCCGCCTCCCCGATGAAGGAGACCGTCAAGCGCGTGCGCGACGGCGTCGTGGTCGAGACGCTGGATCGCTCGCGTCTGGCGCTGCTCCAGACGCCGCTGGCGTTCGACCGTGCCGCGCTCGATCGGGCGTCCCGCGCCGACGGGGTGGGCGACGGCCTTGCGGACCTCCTCCGCCGCCTGCGCTCGACCGACGGCGAGGTGCTCGCCACCTTCCCCGGCGGCGCCGAGCACCTCGCCGTCGCCACGCCCGGCGACCTCGCCCTGGCCGAGCAGCTGCTGCGCGCGCGCCGGCCCTCGCAGCGCCGAGCGCGTGCGAAAGGCACGAAGATGCGGACCCCCTCATCGGCATCGGCGAAGGGGTCCGCTGGGTAGAGGCGGGGCGGCGATGCCCCGCCAGGCGAGGCTACGGGTAGATGAAGGTGACGCCGGGACCGACGTGGATGTAGCGGTAGTCCACCTTCTGCCAGCCGCCGCCGCGCCAGTAGAAGTTCATCTCGGAGACGAGCACCCAATAGTGGTCAGACGAGATCGCCACGACCTCGGCGTAGTGCCCATCCGAGCTGGCGCCCTGCACGCCGCCGGAGAAGAAGATCGCCGCGCCGACCGCCGGCACGCTGCTGCGCTTGTATTCCCCGCCCCAGAGCAGGTCGGGCTGGCCGGGATGCAGCACCTCGGGCCACCAGTTGCACCAGCCGAAGCCGGAGCGATAGACGTAGTTGGCCGGGTTGGGGTAGTAGATGTTGCCGTAGCAGCCGGGTGGCACGGTCCACTGGCTGATGTTGGCGACGAAGTGGACGCTCGACGTGCAGAACTCGCCGCTGGTGGCGAAGGTCTGCGTGGAGACCGCGTTCGTCGTGGGCGCGGAGGCCGTCGACGCCGCCGGCTGCGCGGCGCCGCTGATGTTCGGCACCCAGGCGGGGTTGTCGGAGACGAGCGTGTTGCCCGCCTTGTGCCAGTGGACGGTGCAGTGGTATGCCCCGTTGGACCAGCCGTAGCAGAGCCAGCCGTTGTCGAGGTAATAGCCACTCTGCCAGTGGTAGTTGAGCGCACCCGCGTTCGGCGCGGCGGAGCTGGATTGCAGCGCTTGCGTCACCACGCCGAGGATGCCCGCGCAGGCAATCGCCAGGATCGCGATGGACTTCCAGCGGCGCCCCAGTCCTTTGGGCTCATCGTCCTTGTCTTCCACCCGCCCGGCGCGCTTGGCGGCGCGTCGGCTCGTCACGGCGGACCTGCGGCTGGTGTGTCCCCAGCGGTCGAGCGCGTACTTGTCCAGCTCGTCGTCGTTCAGCTCGTCGTCGTTCAGCTCGTCGTCGTTCAGCTCATCCTCATAGCGGTCAACGACGTCGGCGGCGGTCTCCCACTCGCCGTCGTCCCAGGGGTTGAAGGTGATGTCGTCGATCGCCACCCCCTCGACCTCGCGGGTCGTGTAGTCCGCGCGTGGCTCGCGCGCGTCGCTCTTGGCGTACGCCCTAGTGGTAAGTGTCATGCCTGGTCCCTCTCCGTTTCCTCCCTGCGGATAGGCGGCTCTGGCGAGCCAGAACCACCTGCCCTCTCGAACCATCCCATGGGGCCAGGCCGCGCCAGTCGTTGGCCAGACGGTTGACGCGACCCTGCTATGCACGGGGGCAACTGTACACAAGGATGGGCTAGCGGGCAGAACACTTTAGGACTTTCGGTGCATGTGCCAGTTACGACTCGGGCAGTTGTCCGTTAAGGCGAAATCCTGGTAAGCGGAGCGCCGCCCCGGCCTGAAGACCGGGCTAATCTTCATGGCGGGAGCCCCTTTGCCGGGGCAGGGCCGCGTGGCTGACGCGCTGGCGCAGGAACCGGCGGTACAGGTGTCGCCCGTACGGCTGATCGAGGGGAAGTTGCCGGTGAGGGAGGTGCATGCCGGCGAGTGGGAACTACGGTTGTGGGATCGGGTCGGGCAGGAGGCCGGCAGGGACGCGCCAGGTGTGGAGCTCAACGGTGAGGCGGTTGGCGCGGACCATGGGATCGGCCTCGGCGACCGCCTGGGCTTCCGCGAGCGTTGGCGTGGTGTAGATCGTGAAGCCGCGGAGATCGCCGTCGTCGTCTACGGGTCTCGAGGCGATGGCGGCGCCGATCTCGCGGATCCAGTGCTTGTGGGCCATGTGATCGGCCTGCAACTGTTCCAACTCGGGGGACTCTTCGGCGGTCCAGGTGGGGCCTTTGCGTAGGAGGCAGACGTGATAGGTTCGCAGGTCCATCGTGGCGTGCCTTGGGGTGATGACTTTGGCCGCTCGGTGATCCCTCCAAGTCCGGACACTTCCAATCAGGTCCGCTCGCGCGCTTGCGCAATTGGCAGCCAGAAGGCGGAGACATTGTGGTTCTGCGGCTAGGAGGTTGGAGTAGATACCTGCCAACGTATGACGAAGCCCTGATACGGGAACCTCGGCGCACGGCTCGGGGTTAGTCGCGGTCGTCGTCGCGGTCGTCGTCGCGGTCGGCTTTGGCGGCGGCGATCTCGGCCTCGGACATGCCCATGCGGCGGAGCAGCTCGTCGGTGCTGCCGGGAGATGCGGCGGGCATGGCATCCTGCAGGAGGCTCAGGATGACGTCCTCGGGCGCGCGCCGCTGCTGCGCGGAGAGCCGCAGTAAGAGGGCGTAGGCATCGTCCGAAATGACGACCGTGCGGCTCATGGTAGTGCCTCCTTGGATCCCGTGGATGAGCTCGTGCGGGCGGGATGCCGATCTGTTCAGTGACTGAACGGTTGCCCTCAGTGTACACGAGCCTGGCAAGCGATGGCATCGGGCGGGCCGGGAGCAGAGCAGACGTTCATCCACGGAGAACACAGCGTTCACGGAAGGCGGAGATGGGAACGGAGGACGTGGGCGACATCGCGATGGGCGACATCGCGATGGGCGAGATCGCGATGGGCGAGATCGCGATGGGCGAGATCGCGATGGGCGACATCGCGGCTGTGCTTGCCCGCGCGGACTATGCTCCACCATGTGGGGTAAGGACGTCACGCACGTGCTGGTCTGCAACAGGGGGATTCGTATGCAGACACGGCGACTCGGCACGACGGACATGGAAATCACGCGCACCGGCTTCGGCGCGTGGGCGCTGGGCGGCGGCGATTGGGCGTTCAGTTGGGGTCCGCAGGACGATGAGCAGTCCATCGCGGCGATCCACCGCGCGCTGGACCTCGGCGTGAACTGGATCGATACGGCGGCGGTCTACGGGCTGGGCCACTCCGAAGAGGTGGTCGGCAAGGCGCTGAAGGGGCGCGCGAACCGTCCCTACGTCTTCACGAAGAACTCGATGGTGTGGAACGAGCGCCGCGAGGTCGGCCACAGCCTGAAGGCCACTTCGCTGCGCCGCGAGCTGGAGGCGAGCCTGCGCCGCCTGCAGGTGGACGTGATCGACCTCTATCAGATCCACTGGCCGGATCCCGAGGATGAGATCGAAGAGGGCTGGACGGCGATGGCAGAGTTTCAGCGCGAGGGCAAAGTGCGCTACATCGGCGTCTCGAACTTCAACGTGGCGCAGTTGAAACGGGCGCAGGCCATCGCGCCGGTGGCGAGCTTGCAGCCGCCATACTCGCTGGTGGAACCTGAGATGGAGCGCGAGACCCTGCCGTACGCACTGCAGCAGCAGATCGGCGTGATCGTCTACTCGCCGATGGCGTCGGGCCTGCTGACGGGCGCGATGACGCGCGAACGGATCGCCAGTCTTCCGGACGACGACTGGCGCAAGCGCGACGCGGAGTTCCGTGAGCCGCGGCTCTCGCGCAACCTGGCGTTGGTGGAGGTGCTGCGCGGCATCGGCCAGCGACATAACGCCTCGCCGGGCGAGGTGGCGATCGCGTGGGCCCTGCACAATCCGGCGGTGACGGCGGCGATCGTGGGCGCGCGGAGCCCGAGGCAGGTCGAAGGCACCGTTGGCGCGAGCGACATCACGCTCACCGACGCCGATATTGAAGAGATCGGCAGGTTCCGGCGGGAGCATCCGTAGGGAAGACCTCACCCCGCCAAGCCCCCCCACGTGTGGAGGACCCCGCCTTCCCCGCGAGGGAAGGGGCCGTGGGGCGGGGATGGGAGCGGTATGCGGCAAGGATCGCGGGATGAGCAATCGTTTCACTCAAGCACAGACGCACGGGCGTGCAGACTGGAGCCCACGCATCGCTAGGCGGCTTGGGCGGCGCGGGCGCGGCGGTTGAGGCGGCGGGCGTAGAGCGCGAGGGCGAGCAGGACGAGCAGATCGAAGGCGGTGAGGCCGGCGCGGGAGGGGAGCCTGATGCCGAACTCGACCAGAGGCGCCCAGAGCAGCGCGAAATACAGGACGAGGCCGGTGGCGATAGTGACTAGGTGGCGCGGCCCTCAGCCGGTGCCTGCGGACCACGAGCGCATGTGCCAGAGGCCGAAGCCGAAGAGTCCCGCCTCGACCCTCGCGACGACGGCCGTCGGGATGCTGGAATGGGGCGCGAAGACGTCCAGGCCGAAGAAATTGACGAGCAGGCCGAGGACGATCAGGCGGACCTTGATGAGCGCTGGGGCGCGTCTCGTTGGGTCGGCGCGGGATCGGGGAAGCGCAGGAAGACGCCGAGCGCGATGACCACGATGAGGATGGCGACGCAGGCAAGATAGGCGGCGAGCGGTGGCCCGTGGTAGCCGTACTTGGCGAGCTGCCGTGTGGCGACTCAGGCAGCGAGCAGGGCGCAGGGAATCAGCAGCCAGGTGAACAGCGCGATGGTGCTCGTGCGTCCGAGCCAGGGGAGCCGTGAGCGGAGCGGGAAGAAGACGCCGAGCAGGATCAGCGGCGTGGCGATGCTGATGAACGCATGGTAGAGGGTCAGTTCGACGGCCCAGAGCCAACTGACGCCCCAGAGCGCGCCGTAGGCGCCGGTGGCGTAGGCGCCGGTGGCGTAGGTGGGCGAGGTGGGCACGTTGTACGTGAACCAGGTCTGGACGACCAGCGCCTCTTGGAAGATGCCGAAGGCGGCGCCAAGCAGCAGGACGTTGCCCCCATTGAGGCGGCGGCGCACGACGATCTCGTGGATAAGGATAGCGCTGGAGCCGTAGAGCAGCGGCGTGAGGATGGAGCGGCGGCACGCGAGGCGCTGATGGACCTCTATGCCGCGACACACGACGGCAGCCGTCCGCTCCATTGCGTTCAAGAGCGGGCTCCCGCGGAGGTTCAGGCGGCGTTGGGCGCTACGCTCGCGGACTATAGCCTCGTCTCGGCGCGGACGGCGGTGGTGCGCTGCCTCGATCTGCTGGAGACCAGCCTCGACCCATTTACCGGCGGCTCAGCGATCCTGACCGAGGGGCAGCGCGAGCTGCTGCGCCGCGTGCGCGATCGTTCCAACGCACCGGATGACTCGGTGGACTAGTCTCTATTCTCCCGGCCCGATGCTCCGCGTCTGCTCGGCGGCGTCGATGTCGGGCTTTGCCGGCGCGGCGTCTCGGCGACGGGTGAGAACGAGGGTGGTGGCGGCAGCGTGGCGGGCGCGGCGTCCATGGTGCTGCTCCTCTCGCCTGCGCGCCGATCAGCGGATGCCTGACAGGCGCAGAGCGAGGGCAGCAGATTCGGCGCGAAAACGCCACACACGTCGTCAGGGCTGGATCGCGCTGGTGGGATGCAAACGGACGCCGCGCCGTTATGCGCGCGTGCGACGCTCCCATCCCCGGCCAGGGTGCCAGGACTCGATGACGAGGTGGTCTGCCGGCGTCCCTAGGTAGGTGAGGACGACCTCGCTGATGTCGAGCGCGAAGAAGGCGGCGTCCGGGTCGGGGAAGGGATCGTGTTCGCTCGTCTCGATGACGGTGCCGGCCAGTTTCGCATCGCCCAGCCAGCCCATGGGATCATCCTTCGGTGGCTCAAGCGTCGGGCTGTGGACGGCGACGCGCGGATCGCGGCGCACGTCGCGGAGCTTCAGCGAGCCGCCCATCATGCCGAAGGTGATGGTACCTCTCTCAAATTTCAGCTCGGTGGCGCTGATACGCGGTGAGCCGTCGCTCCGTAGTGTAGCGATGGTTTTGTTCGTTCCGGCGTCGAATTGCTGGCGCACCCGCGCGGCGAACTGCGGCGCATCTTCCTCGATCTCGCTCCATCTCGCCATTGTGCAGGTCCTCCAGACAGTGCGATGCCGCGCGGGTCACTAGTCCGGGTCTGTTGGGCTGGTCTCCTCGGCGGCGTGGGGATCGGCCTTCGCCGCGGCGGCGGTCGGCGCGGGCGTCGGTGAGGTGGCCTGCTGCTCGGCGGGATCGTCGACGACGTCCCCCTCAGCGGGGCGCTGGCGCGGATCGGCCACGGGGACGGTGCCGGTGGGCAGCTCGTGGTCGCGCTTGTCGTAGGCGTCTTCACCGGCGAGGAATTGGCCCTCGTCGGGGAGTGTGCGGTCGTCTTCGAGGCGCTTGATCTGGTCGTTGTCCATGCTGGTGTCCTCCCACGGGCATTGTGCGATATGCGTCAACCGTGTCGGGAGGAGGGCCAGCAAAAGGCGTTCCAGATTCGCTACACCGGCGGGGGCGCGTGGGTGGGGTTAGAGGCCGAGGGAGCGGCGGTATTCACGGACGGGTTCATAGAGCTGTGAGACGCCGACGAGGTTGCCATCGGGGTCCAGGGCATAGAAGGTGCGCCCAGCGCCCATGTCGGCGATCTCGCTGAGGATGGGGACGCCCGACGCCTGCCAGTCGCGCAGGGTGGCGTCGAGGTCGGCGACATCGAAGGCGAGCTGCGCGCCGCCGGGTTGGGCGTTGGCGCCGGCGGGCAGTTGATCGAGGGTCTGCAGCGCGATGGGCGTGCCGCGGGCGGATTTGAGGAAGGCGAAGGTGTCGCTGGAGAACCGCGGCACCTCCTCCAGGCCGAGGCGCTCGACGTAGAAGGAGCGTGCGCGCGGCAGATCGCGGACGAAGAGGCCGACGAGGGCCAGCGAGGCGGTCATGGACATGCCCTTTCGTGTCGAGGATCGCGGCACTGACGTGCTGGCATAGGGTGGGCGCGGACTGAAGTCAGCTGCGCGGACGGCAGCAGTCGAGCTGCACCTGATACGAGATCGCGCATGCGGAGCGGTTCCCGGCCTGAAGGCCGGGGCTAATCCCATTCATCGTGCGGCGGCTCATTATGCATGCGGATGGCGTTATTTGAGGCGCTGGCGTGTGGCGATCTTCTCGACGGCGGAGACGATGCGGCGCTGACGGGTGGCGTCGGTCTTGGCGGAGGCGATCCACTCCAGGTACTCGCGTTTGTGCGAGGGCGCGAAGGTCTCGAAGGCGTCGAGGGCGGCGCGCAGGTCGTCGAGGGCGGCGCGCAGGTCGTCGGGCACGTCGAGGAGGCGCGGCTGGTCGTCGCGGGCGACGGTGACGGTGACGGTGTCGCCCGCGCTGGCGTGCGCCTGATCGCGGATGGTCTTGTTGACGGCGACGAAGTGCGAGCCGTCGCCATAGGGCAGCGCGGAGCTGCGGAAGGGCACGCCGTTGACGGTCCCGCGCACCTGGATCGTCCCCCTGGTGCCGAAGAGCGCGGCCAGATCGAGGGGGATGACGAAGCGCGTCCAAGTGCCGACGCCCTCGGGACGCTCCAACCGCGCCTCGAAGGTGTACACCTCAGCGGCCTCGTCGCGCGGGTCGGCGGCCATCAGCGGGCCTCCGCGGGCTGGGCGCTTGTGGCGGGCGTGGCCTGCGTCTGGACGAGCACGTAGCCGTTGCCGTCCTGGTCGGCGAAGAGCGCCTGGATGCCGCCCCACGGCTGCACGGTGGGTCCCTCGGAGAAGTTCACGCCCTTGTCGCGCAGCTGCTCGTAGGTGGCCTGGATGTCGTCGGCCTCCAGTACGAGGCCGGAGAAGGTGCCGACGCGCGAGGCGTCGTGCCCGTAGCCGCGCGCGAGGACGATGACGGTCTGGCCGCCGGGAGGCGCGACCTCGATCCAACGCATCGGTCCCATCGGCTCGTCGCGGCGCAGCTCGAAGCCGAGCTTGTTGACGTAGAAGTCGATGGCGGTCTCTTCGTCGCTGATGGCGACGGTGGTGGTCTTGATGTGCGTGATCGGCATGGCGGGCGGTCTCCTATTCTGTGCGTGGTTCGGCGGTGGGCGCGGCTGTCATGGTGGGCCGCGCCTCTACGGTGGTGGCGATGAGCTAGCGTGTGGCTGTATTGATCACCTCCCTTCGGTGGCGAGGCTTTCGAGCAGCGCGGGGAGCTTCTCGCGCAGCAGGTGCGAGTCCCAACCGGAGGCGAGGATGTCGCGGATGGTGAGGCCGCGCGGCCCGCAGGCGGCGAAGCCGGAGTGGACGAAGCGCAGGCGCGTGCCGTCACCCGCTTCGGCGAGGGTGAAGGCGACGAGGGTGGGCGGGTCCAGCTGCACGTTGCCCCAGGTGAAGGCGAGGCGCGTCGGCGGCTCCAGCGCGACGACCTCGCAGTCGATGATGCCGTTCCAGCCGTCGCCGGGCTCCGTGCGGAAGGTGAAGCGATGGCCCAGGCGCGGGGCGAAGTCGCTCGGCATCAACCATGTGGCCAGCGCGTCGGCGTCGGTGAGCGCGCGCCAGACGCGCTCGATGGGGTGCGGATAGGTGATCTCGATCTCGATGCGATCCCGCGACTCGGTCTCCGTAGCCGTCATGATGATTGTTCCTCTTCGAGGTAGTCGCCCAGCGCACCGAGCTTGACGCGCCAGAAGCGCTCGTAGGCGCGCAGCCAGTCGCGCACGCTGCAGAGGCGGTCGGGTTGGAGGCTGTAGAGGCGCTCGCGACCGGCGCGCTGCTCGGCGACGAGTCCCGCGTCCAGCAGGACGTGCAGGTGCTGCGAGACGGCGGGCCGCGACATCGCGAACGGCTCGGCGAGCGCGTTGACGGGGCGTTCGCCCTCGGCCAGCAGCGCCAGCAGGCGGCGGCGCACCGGCGAGGCGAGCGCGGCAAAGATGGCGTCGAGCGCGGGGTCGGTGGTTTCGGCAGGCGCGGTCATATGCTGCCTACGATTGCCGCGACTTGACGTCGGCGGTGGGGCGGAAGCGCAACGCGGACCACGTCTCGTCTAGCGCGACCTGCGTGACGGGGCGCCAGCTGGTCTCCTGCGTCTCGGCCCAGATAATGTCGCGATTGATATCGGTCTTGATCTTGGAGGTCTGCTTGGGGTAGCCGATCCAGAGCAACCCGCCGAGCACGGTCGCGGCGATGGCGGCGCCGATCTCTCGATGGAGCTGTGCCTTGTCGCAGACGAAGAGCACCACATTGTCGAAGCTCCCGTTTGGTGTGTCGCTGATCTCGACGCCGGCAGGCACGTCGAGCGCGGCGGGGTAGCCGTCGGGCGCGTTGAGGATGGCGGCGCGCTGGCCGGGTTTGAGCAGCAGCTTGCTGGCGGGCGTCTTGTCGGGCATGGACATTCGTCCTTTCGGGGGTTGGCATGGTACTCACTGCGGGCTGCGCACTTGGAGTATAGGAAAGTACATGCTTACGTGTCAACCGCACGATCTGGCTAGGACTTGTGTTTATGAGAGGTCGAATTACGGTCGCATGATCACATGCGGCTGACGCTCATAAGCGGACCGTCACACTACATTCGCTGGAACAAGTGGACCATCATCGACAACGTAGTGCGCGATGGTCCTTGGGAGCGTAGAGAAGATTGAAATGAGAGGAAAAAACGGGACAGTCAGGAACACGACAATCATTTGGCTCGTGAAAACGTCCAGAACGGTCGCGCTTAGCGTGGGCGCGCAAAGGATTCCTCATGTTGTGAGAAGATTGCGCCGTTGGCCCGCGAAGGAAGCGATGATCTTGCGCAACTTGGTCGTCAAAACGTCCTGCGCATGTGAGGGAGGCAAGCCGTATCGGGCAGCGTGCGCCTTAACAAGACGAGCGCTATCTACGGAGGAGATCCAAAAGGAAGGAAGTAGACATAGTTGGGAGATGGCGAATACGCCGAATGCGCATGCCAGTGTACGCGAGAGTCCCAAGCTTCTGTAGACAACTCCTATCGCGACAGTGCGCTCGACAAGTTGCGCGAGTCGTTCGCACAAGATGCTGCTGCGTAGCGCAAAATGAGTGTGTAGGACGGATTCATATTGTCCTGCACGCGCCCCAGCGCTCGAAGGATTTTCCAGCGATTTATACTTCGGGGATCGGGGCGCAAACTCTATATGGGTGGGCGCTTCTTACAAATTTTTTGGGAGATCGTGGAAGATCGGACCTGTCTGCTGCGGTCCGAGCAGAATCAAGAGACCAATAACCACGGCTATCAGCACAATTATCAGCACGTAGTCGAGAATCCGCTCACCAGCACTACGGCGATGATATGGTTGGCGCGACGACCACATGTGAAGTACCCCCGTTCCCGTACGCGCACTCCCGGCACACTTTCGCATGTACTAGCGGGCGACTCTCACGGGTTGTTGATCATGGGCGGCGGGAGGAGGGTGGCGATCCACGGTCCGAGCAGAATCAAGAGCCCAACGATCACGACGGGCACTGCGACGGCGATTAACGCGTACAGGGCAAGCCGCTCGCCGACGCTCCAGCGATCATCTCTTTCGCGCGGTTCCATATGCGGCGCTCCCATTTCTTTCGTTGGGCACGCTTGCTCGCACACTCACTCGTCACGCTCGATTATACGCACTACTTGCTTCCACTGCTACACCACTATTTCCTCTCAGTTTTGAGTAGACGCTTCGAAGCACCTCCCTCTACTGCTGACGCACAAAAACACGCAAGCAGTGCGTCCATTTGCACACACACCACTATGCCACGACGCATCCCACTGAACCACGAGCAACATGAAGACGCGAAGACGAAATTCTTGGCGTCATTCCGCGTGTCTGGCAACGTGAAAGACTCTGCGCAAGCCGCAGGAGTTGGTCGCGATACCATCTATCGCTGGCGCAATGACGAGCCAGAATTCGCCGCACGATTCGCCGATGCTGAAGATGATGCTGCTGATGTGTTACGTGCGGAGATCAAGCGCCGTGCAGTAGACGGCTACGACGAAGTGCAGACGGTCACTGATGGCGAAGGAAACGTCAAAACCGTCACCACGACACGCAAGCACTCGGACGCGATCCTGCGCCTACTGGCACAAGCACGACTCCCAGAATATAAGCCGCAACTCGACATCACCAGTGGCAACGCGCCGCTCATGGAAAACCTTGCCATTTCAATCGAAACGAAAGCCGTCACCGACGCAGCAGCAGACCTCCTCAGACTTATCTCCGGCGCAAATAGCGGCGAGACTGAGACCGGCGGGACTGGCGTTTATCACGACGCAGGGTAAGTACATTTCGCGAGCACGTCAGCCCAAGGCGGGGTAGAGAGGGCGACCGGCGAAGACGGTCTGTAAGGCGGCAAAGAGCGGCTGGCCCTGCTTGCGCAGGGTCGCCAAGTAGCCGCGGAGCCGGGCAAACGCATCGGCGCCGGGATCGCTGCGGAAGCAGCCCGACACTTTCTGCTGCGTCTTCAGTGTCCGCAGATCGCGCTCGGCCTGATTGTTATCGAAGGGGATCGTCAGGTCGTCGAGGAAGGCCAGCACCTGCCCCTGCCCCAGCCACAGGCGTTCGAGGAAGTTGCGCGCCGGCGACTGCTTGACGCGTCCGCGCTGGCGGGGACGCCGTTCGGGTGGCGGATTGGCGGCGTGCCCGGCGGCGAGCACGGCCTGGTAGCGCAGGACGAAGGCCGCGCGCGTGGCGGCCGGGAGGGCGCGGAGGCCCTCCACGCGGGCCTGCTCGGTCGCTGCCTTCATCTCCAGCAGGAGGGCCTTCATCTCCCTGGCCCACGGCTGCTGGTACTGCTCTTCGAGGAAGGTCAACTCGCGCAGGTGATGAATGTTGCACAGCGCGTGACGGCACGTCGTGTAGCGCTGATACGTTTTGAAGCCGTCGTGCACGCTCACGCCGGTGTAGTCCGGCAGGATGCCCATGGCGTCGGTGGCCTCGCGGCCCCGCTTGGCATGCACGGCGTAGCGCGTCAGCGTCGGCGTGCTGGCCACATGCACCCAGGCCAGCGTCCCGCCTCGCCGCACGCCGGTCTCGTCGCTATGCAGCACCGGCGCCCGGCGCAGCGCCGCCGTCACCTCCGCCTCCACCGGCGCCAGCGTCGCCGACGCCTGCTGGATCCAGCGCACCAGCGTGCCGCGGCCCAGCCGCACCCCCACCAGGTCGCGCAGCAGCTGCTGCACCCGCCCCAGCGGCACCAGCTGCTCCTCGACCAGATACACCGCCAACGCCCGCAGCTGCGGCCCATACTGCGCTCGGCTCGGCGCCTCGGGAGGGAAAGCCCCGATGCTCACCGCCTGGCAGCGCGGACAACGCACCCGCAGCGCCTGGTGCTCCGTCACCAGCAGCCGCACCGGCGGCACCTCCTGCACCTGCCGCCGCTCGCGGCCCACCACCACCGCACCGTCTTCGTCGTCGAGCTCCGCCTGGCACGCCGCGCAGACCGCCGGCCGATGCTCCACCACCGCGTCGGGCGTCGCCACCAGGTGCAGCGTCTCCCCGCGGTGGCCCAGTTGTCCCCCCGCCTTCTTGCCGCTCGGCTTCCGCAGGCTCTTCGTCCGCCGCTGCAACCCATCCGTGGACGGCGGCTTCCCGCTGTTGTGGCTGTCCTTGGCCGCGCGGGCCTCCAGCTCCTGCACGCGCGCCAGCAACGCCCTCACCTGCTCCCGCAGCAGCGGCAGTTCGCTCACCTGCGCTCGCAGCGCCGCGTTCTCGGCTTCCAGTTCGGCATTTGCGGGCTTCACGTGTCATGCCTCAATGCTGACACTTGCTGTGCAACACCGTTTGACCTACTACTCCGCCTCATATCCAACTGCTGGATAGCAAGCTCGTAGACCTCGCCGCTGGGCGGATCAAGCGATTACTTGTAACGATGCCCCCGCGCCACGGGAAGAGCCAGCCATGCTCGGAGTTCTATCCGGCGTGGTTCCTGGGAGTAAACCCGGAAAAGCGTGTCATCCTGGCAAGCTACGAGGCGTCATTCGCTGCATCCTGGGGCCGTAAGTCTCGTGATGTACTGACCGAGTTCGGACGTTTAGTGGCCGTCCCGTACAGTAGTAAGTGGTTTTTATATGGCACGAAGTGGCTTGAAATCAGGGGTGAAGGCCCCTGAAGTAACACGAGTAGCAGCATATCTGCGCGTCAGCACCGAAGATCAAGCCAATTCTGGCCTCGGAATAGCGGCTCAGCAATCGCGTTGCTCGGCAATGGCAACAGTAAAAGGTTGGCCTGAACCAACGCTGTATGCCGATGAAGGTATCTCTGGCACTAAGGATGCGACGAAGCGTCCGGCGCTACAACGCCTACTTGATGATATGAGGGCGGGCAACCTGGATGTCATTATCATCCTCTCCCTCGACCGCCTGGCACGCAGAGCGCGTCTCGTGCTCGATCTAGTGGATGAACTGAACAAGCACAACGTAGCTTTGGTGAGTTGCAAGGAGAGCCTGGACACGACCACGGCGCAAGGGCAATTCGTCATCACCATGTTCGCTGCCCTGGCTCAACTGGAACGTGACCTGATCTCCGAACGCACTGTCGCAGCATTGGCTGAGCGCAACAAGATCAACGGCAACATTGGAGGACGCGTCCCTTTTGGGTACGTGCGTATTGCTAGCGGCGTTGAGATTGAACCTGTAGCCGCCGAGACAGTGCGGCTTATCTTTGCCATGCGTAAGCGTGGTCTGACTCTCCGTGACATCGCCAGCGCGCTCAACGAACAGAAGCGCATGCCGCCCTACTCGACCCTCAAGTGGCACCACACAGGTGTCCGTGAGATCCTTCTGAACCGTGACGCGTATCGCGGTGGCCGTCGCGGGACAAGCGCCATCAAGTGGCCCATCATCCTCAAGACACGAGCGGTAAACAAGTGACACACATCAGCATTCGCATTAGCGAAGACGACGACGAACAAGAAGAGGAGCAAGACTCCGACATACAGGTGATTATCGAATGGCAATCCTAACCTACGACGACATCAAGAACAAATTGAGGAGCAACGCCCCAGAAGACTTCCGGCGGGCTATGGCAGCTCAGGATGACAAGTGCGCAGCGTGTGGCCGAGACCAAAGCAAATGGGTGACTCCCTCCGAGTTCGGCCCGCAGTTTACCGATAGCATCATGGAAGGCGCAGCGCACGAACTAATCTGCTGCTGGTGCGTTGACAGCCTCCGCTTCGAGATGCATCGCACCGATAACGTGAGGCGGATCAAGGCAGAGATGGCAGCGCGCGAGGAGTATGTGGCCGCACAAATCGCGAGGTACACAGATGACAACCTGTAGCACGTGCCACGAGACATTCCGCTCTGGCTCCGCGTTCGATAAGCATCGTGTCGGCAGCTTCCAAGCCAAGGGCAAGCCAAGCACACGCCACTGCCTCAGCGTGAAGCAGATGATCACCATCGGCATGGAGCGGAGCGCGAACGGGGCGTGGACGACGGGAGTGGTAGCCAGGCACGAGGGCATCCCTGCGGCACGGCCTGGCGCGATCCCCTATCCCTCAGCAGCTTAGACCTACGAGACGACCTTGCGGCTCTCCACGTACCTGTCCCAGTCAACTATGCGGACGAGGTAGTTGCCGCCCGTCTTGTACGCGGGTAATCGCTTCTCCAGCGGACCCTCAGTGACCCAGGCGTGGATAGTCGAGATGTGCTTCCCGGTGATGGTCGCAATCTCCGGCAATGAATAGTATTCGCGCTTGACAGTCACGTGGTTGCTCCAAAGTTCACTCGAATTGTAGATGTGATGCACATCCGCACCGCATCTTAGTATGTCACACGTTTGGTTGGTTTCGCCGCAAAAAGTACAAAAGGTTAGGGGGCACTCGCCATATCGACAACTCAGCTCAAACTCAGGTCGAAGCTAAAAACCAACTCAGGAAGTCATTCGTGAAATAGGTGTAGCGAGCAAATGCACTCGCTCTTTGGTATTAGTTAGGCGCTCAGGCGCACAAGGGTTTTATGTACGAAGACGACTACGAAGACAATGGTGACGGTATGACGGTGACGGGTATGTTTCGCTTCCTGCGCCGCTTCTCGATGACCGGCAACTTCACGCTCCCGGTGGCGTTCCTCTTCGGGGCAGCCTCACCGCTCCTCGGCCAATACTGGTGGATCGCCATGCTACTCGTGGAGGCGTTTATCGGTGCCGGGTGGATTTCCACGGTCCTGCTCACCCGAATCTTCTCGTTGGGAATCGCAGCGAATGAGGAGGAATAACATGACCCTCAAAGACGACGTGGAAAAGCTGGGAGAGGCGGAGCGGAAGTTCTGGCTTGCGCTCGTCAAGGCTCTGCGAATTGAGGAGCTACTGAGATTCCTGACGAGGGTACTTGAAAAGGTGAACGAAGTTGAGTCGGGCGCGCTCTGGGCTGGGCTAGGGATCGGCATACTGCTAGCGATAGCCGTGGCGATAGGCGTGCTCGGCGTGATGGCTGGTTCCAATGGATAACAGTGAGTTGGTGGCGCGGTGGCCTTCGGACGCCCAGGACGCGTACAGCATGATCGTGACGGGTGAACAAAACTGCCAAGAGTGCGGCTTGGGCGCTGCGGGGATGGCGTACTTCCTCCGCCTCGAAGCCGAGAACGCGGTGCGGCGGGAGATCACGCAGGCGATGGCGGGGTACGATTGTGAACTCTCGTCAGATGAGAACGACTACATCTGCGCTTTCTGCGAAGCGCGAGAGTCAGTCTTCGCTCGGCCCTCAAAGCCCGTCACACTGCCCTATGTAAGTGACTTCGTACACACGGCAGAATGCCCCGTCACGAAGGCGCGTGCGCTGCTGGCGGGGATCGGCGTCGGCCTCTGCTCGTCGGTGATCCCCTACGTCACCGATCAGCTGGCGATGGCGCGTCTGCCGCGCGCGACCTTCGCGCTGCTGCTAGCGCTGCTGCCGGCCTGCGCCAGCGTGATCGGCGTGCTCGTGCTGCGGCAGATTCCGTCGCTGACGGAGATCGCGGGCGTGGCGCTGATCGTCGCCGGTGTTGCCATGCATCGCGAGCGCGACGTCACCAGCGGCGCGGAGGCGGCTATACTCAGTACGAGCCCTTCAGTATCTGCCGTCGAGCCGAAAGCGACCATCCCGTGACGACGCCACCAGCCAACGACCGTTTCCTCCGTGCCTGCCGCCGCGAGCCGGTAGATCGCACGCCGATCTGGCTGATGCGCCAGGCGGGCCGCGCGCTGCCGGAATATCGCGCGCTCAAGGAGGGACGCTCGCTGCTGGAGGTGACGCGGGAGCCGGAGCTCTGCGCAGAGGTAACGCTGCAGCCAGTGCGGCGGCTCGGCGTGGACGCGGCGATCCTTTATGCGGACATCATGTCGCCGCTCTTCGCCATCGGCCTCGATCTGGAGATCGTGGAGGGCGTGGGTCCGGTGACGCGCACGCCGATCCGCTCGCGGGCGGATCTCACCGCGTTGCGTCCGCTGGAGCCGGAGGCCGATCTGCCCTACGTCGGCGAGACGATTCGCTTGCTGCGGCGCGAGCTGGAAGGGACCGGCACGGCGCTGATCGGCTTCGGTGGCGCGCCCTTCACGCTGGCGAGCTACCTGATCGAGGGTAGGCCCTCGCGCGACTTCGCCCGCACGAAGCAGCTGATGTATACCGAGCCGGAGCTGTGGCACGACCTGATGGCGCGGCTCTCGGTGATCGCCATCGCCTACGCGCGGGCGCAGATCGCGGCGGGGGTGCAGGCGTTTCAGCTCTTCGATAGCTGGGTCGGCGCGCTCGGCCCGCGTGACTACGTGCGCTACGTGCAGCCGCACGTACGAAGCATCTTCGAGGCGCTGAAAGACATGGGCGTGCCGCTGCTCTCGTTCGGCACGGGCACGGCCGGTTTGTTGGAGTTGATTGCCGAGGCGGGCGGCGACGTGATCGGCCTCGACTGGCGCGTCAATCTGGACGACGGTTGGCGTCGCGTGGGTGGCCCCGCGCGGGTGGCGATCCAGGGCAACCTCGATCCGGCGGTATTGCTGGCGCCGTGGGAGGTGGTGCGCGCGGAGGCGGAGGACGTGCTGCGCCGCGCGGGCGGCCAGCCGGGCCACATCTTCAACCTGGGCCACGGCGTGCTCCCCGCGACGCCGGTGGAGACGCTGCAGCGGCTGGTGGCCTGGGTGCAGGGGGAGCGCATGGATCGCGGCCCCGACGCCACGACGCAGGAGTAGGCGAGGGATCGTACCGGATGACTGCATCCGTCGGCTTTTCGAGGAGATGTGACCCACAGCCTACAAGGTACATGGGGCACGTGGTCATATGGCTGGTGCGGATCTGCGTGGTGTAGAGGCGGACAAATGCTGGGGCACCAGCCGCTGAGCGAAACAATCCCGGTATCCCACGCACCACATTGAGCATGCCGGCATCTCGTTCGGCTGGTTGTTGGTGTGCGGCGCACGTTGGGACGTTCGGTGAGATTCGTCGTGGGCGCACGACTGCTAGCGTCGCTCTGTTTCACTTCGATCGTGTGTGTAGTGCCGTGTAGCGTCAGCGAGGTTGCCGATGGCACTGGTGGAGCTGCGCCAGGTGGGCGTGGTACAGGCGATCTATCGCTATCCGGTGAAGTCGATGCGCGGCGAAGCGCTCACCGAATCGCCGGTTGAGTGGCCGGGGCTGCCGGACGATCGACGCTATGCCTTCGTGCGCGGCGACAACCTCTCGACCTTTCCCTATTTGACGGGGCGTGAGGTGCCAGAACTCCTACGCTATACGCCGTTCTTCTCCGAGACTGGGCCTTCGAAGAAGCCCGCGCTGATGGTGCGGACGCCGGAGGGGACCGAGTTCGCCGTAGGCAGCGAGGGACTGCGGGTGAGCATCGCGGCGCGGTATCCGCACCCGTTTTATCTCCTGCGGCTGGGGCTGACAGGGACGTTCGACATCGCGCCGCTCTCGGTGCTGACCACGGGGACGCTGCACGCGCTGAGCGCCGCGCTCGCTATGCCGCTTGACCCGCTGCGCTTCCGCCCGAACATCTATATCGAGACGCCGGAGGGCGAGCCGTACCCGGAGGATGCGTGGGTGGGGCAGACGCTGGTCTTCGGCGACGACGACCTGCACATGTTCGTCTCGAAGCGCGACGGCCGCTGCAAGATGATCACGCTGGACCCAGAGACGACGGTGGCCGAGCCGCGGGTACTGAGCGAGGTCGTGCGAACACGCGAGGGATGCCTGGGCATCTATGGCGTGCCTACGCGAATTGGGATGCTTCGCGTGGGGCAGGCGGTGCGCCTCCTCGCGGACTGACGGGCGCGTGCCGCAATCGTACCGACTCAGCAAGTGACGCCAAACTGACGACCTTGATGTGCGCTTATCTTGACATGATGTACGTTTTTCTTTACACTGTGTACGCAATCACATACACTTCTGTGGCGCATTGAGGAGGCCCAGATGACGTACGAAGAAGCTCGCATGGCGCGCGAGGAGGCTCACATGCCGTACCGAGAGAAGATCGCCTGGCTCTCGTTGATCGCGATGGCCGTCACCTTCGGCCCATACTTCACCATTGTGGCGACCGGCGTCCTGCCCAAAGAGGCATTGCCCGACGTGCGCCAGCTCATCATCTTCGGCGTGGCGGCGGTCGCGCAGGCGCTCATCATAGGCGCTGGCTATCTCTATCTTCGAAGCGTGTACCCAGAGGATGCGCGCATGCCGCCGGATGAGCGGGATCGCGCCATCATGAGCCGCGCGATCAGTGTGGCGTATTACGTGCTCCTGGGTGGCGTGATCCTGGTGGGCGTCATCATGCCGTTCAGCTCCGGTGGGTGGAGCATCATCAACGCCGCCCTCTTCATGATCGTCCTCGCGGAGATCGTGCACTCTGGCGTTGTGGTGGTGAGCTATCGCAGGCAGGCATGATGAAGGGATCGATCTCCAACCGAATCCGCGTCCTCCGCTTCCTCAACGGCGAGATGTCGCAGGCCGAGCTTGGGCAGCGCATCGGCGTCACGCGGCAGACCATCGCCGCCATCGAGTCCGGCAAATACTCGCCGTCGCTAGAGGCCGCTTTCCGCATCGCCCAGGCCTTCAACGTCCCGCTGGATGAGGTCTTCCAGTGGGACCCTGGCGAGCCCCCTTCGACGCCGGAAAAATAGGGTATTGGCGCGCGCAGGGGAGCGAACGGTCCTGCCTCACCCGCCTTCCATGCTATACTCGCGGTGGAACATCTATTCGGATAGGAGACGCTCGGCGGCGATACGAAGCCGCGGCGACGCGGATCGTCATTAACGCTGAGTGCGATTCGCGCGCTCGCTTCCGCTTCGGCCCCCTGCCGCCGGAACGTGCAAGTGATCTCCCCATCTCTGCCCAAGTGAGGCTCCACCGTGCGCATCACCAGAGTCGAGCTCGACAACATCAAGAGCTATCGCCGCGCCAGCATCCCCCTCTCCGGCGGCACGGTCGCCGTCCGCGGGCACAACGGCGCGGGCAAGTCGACGCTGGTGGAGGCGATCGGCTTCGCGCTCTTCGACGCCCTCGGCTACAGCCAGGAGCAGTTCGTCCGCGAGGGCGAGCGCTCCGGCACGGTCACCGTCACGTTCATCTCCGCGCTGGACGACCGCGAATATCAGGTCGTGCGGCGCTGCGGCTCCTCCGCGTCGTGGTACGTCCACGATCCCGAGATCGGCGGACGCGTGGTCGAGCAGCGGCAGGACGTGCTGGACTTCCTGCGCCGGCATCTGCGCATCGAGGCCGACATCAAGCTCGCGGACCTCTTCACCGACGCGCTCGGCGTGCCGCAGGGCACCTTCACCGCGGACTTCCTGCTGACGCCGGCCAACCGCAAGAAGAAGTTCGACACCCTCCTGCAGGTGGAGGAGTATCGCAAGGCGGCGGAGCGGCTGAACGAGACGCGCAACTACCTGATCGAGCAGCGCCGCGCCGTTGAGATGCGCGTCGCCAACCTGGAGCGCGAGACGGGACAGCTCGACGGTTGGCGCGAGCAGTTGAGCGCGGCGATCCAGCGCGAGCGCGAGATCGGCGAGCACCTGCGCGCAGATCCAGGCGGAGGCGGCGCGGGTGGAGGCACGGCGCGAGGCGTTGCGCGCGCAGGAGGCCGAGGTCGCGCGGCTGGCGGGCGAGGCGCAGATCGCCGAGGCGGCGGCGCTCGCCGTGGAGGGACGCCTGCGCGACGCGGAGGCGCAGCTTGCCGAGGCGCGCGAGGCCGTCGCGCATCTGCGAGGCGGCGCGCCCCGATCACGCGGCGCACCTCATAGCGAACCGGCAGCGCGAGGCGGCGACCGCGCGGGCGAGCGAGCGCGACGCGCTAGCGCCGCGGCGTGCCGCCGCGGCGCAGCGGCACGAGGGCGCGGGCCGCGATCTCCACCACGCCCACGCGCGACTGGCCGAGGCGCGGCAGGCTGAGCAGCGCCTGGTTGCGCTGATGCCCGCGGTGACACGCCAGGGCGAACTGGAGCGCGAACGCGAGGCGGCGGCCAACGCGGTGCGCGAGCTGGAGGCGGCACACCGCGCTCTGCAAATCGCCGAACGCGATCTGGCGCAGGTGGAGACCGAGATCGCCGAGGCCGAGCGGCAGATCGCTGAGCTTGAGGCACTGCGTCCCGAGGCGGCGCTGCTGGACGAGCGTCGCGAGCGCGTCAGCATGCTGCAAGACGTTCGCGCGCAACGCACGGAGAAGCAGAAGCGCCTCGACGCCCTCGCGCTCGAATTGAAACGCGCCGAAGCGGATCGCGCGGCGGCGGCGAAGGCCGAGGCCAAGGCGCAGGAGTGGGTGACGCGTATCACGGAGAACGCCGCGCTCGCCGAGGAGTTGCCCGCGCTGGAGACGCGCGCCGAGGGCATCGAGCACGAGCTGCGGCGCATCGAGGCGCGCATCGAGCAGCACCGCCTCTCGCGCGAGCAGTCCGGCGCGGGAAACTGCCCCTTCCTGCGCGAGCCGTGCCTGAACATCCGCGCCAAAGGCATGAACAGCCTCGGCGCCTACTTCGATGAGCTGCTGGCCGTCGACGAGCGAGAGCTGATACCATTGCGGGCGCAGCGCGGCGAGCTTGCCCCGCGCATCGAGCAGGGGCGCAAGGTGCGGCCCTACTACGAGCGATTCGCAGAGTACCGCGAGGACCTCAAGCGTGCGCAGTCGACGCTGGCGAACGTGGATGACCGCCTGATGACGCTGGAGGTCGAGCGCGACGAGATCGCGGGCTGGCTGGCGACGGCACAGGGCGAGCGAGAGCTGAGCGAGGCACAGGTGCTTTTCCACCAGAGCGACGAGGCCGATAAGTCGCTGCGGCGGCTGGGACCCTTGCAGGCGCAGGTGAAGGGCGCCGTCGAGCGACGCGAGCGCCTCGCGAGCGAGCGGCAGGCACACCAGGAGGCGTCTGAACGGCTGGCTGACGCGCCGGAGCGCGTGCGGCAGATTGAAGCGGAGCTTGCGGCGCTCAACAATCCCAAAGCCGAGGCGGCGGGACATCAGCGTATCGCGGCGGAGCGCGCGTCGCTCGAGACGCAGGTGGAGGAGCTTGGCCGTCATGTCGCGGCACTCGCCGGGGAGCTTGGCGCGCTGGATACGGCGCTCGCCGCCTACGCCGGGCTGGAAGCCGAGTTGGCCTCGCTACGGGCCGAGCTTGAGCGTACACGTCCCGGATACACGCGCTATCTGCAGCACGAGCAGATCGCCGGGCGCCTGGCGGAGCGCGCGGCCGCGGCGGCGAAGGCGACCAAAGAGGCGCAGGGCGCGCTCGCCCGGCGCGACGCTGCTGCTGCGGCGGCGAGTCGCGCCGTGGCGGCCTTCGATGCCGAGGAGCTGGCGCTCATGGCGCGGCGTGCCGACGAGCTTGGCAACGAGCGCGGGCGCGCGACGCAGGAACTGACGCACACCCAGGCGGAGGGCGAGCGGTTGCGTGCCGAGATCGCGCGGGTCGAGGCGCTGCTCGGTGACCTGCAAACGGCGCGTACCGAGCGGACGGCGCTGGCCGACGACGAGACGCTGCTCCAGCAGTTCCGCGAGACGATCAAGGAGGCGGGGCCGAACATCCTGAAGGCGCTGCTCCGGCAGATCTCAAGCGAGGCCAACCGCATCTTCGGCGACGTGCTCGGCGACCACGCGGCAGAGCTGACCTGGGAGAACGACTACGAGATCGTGCTGCGCCGCGACGGCAACGAGCGCTCCTTCGCGCAGCTCAGCGGCGGCGAGCAGATGAGCGCGGCACTCGCCGTGCGGCTGGCGCTGCTGCGCACCCTGACGCGGCTCAACATCGCCTTCTTCGACGAGCCGACGCAGAACATGGACGACGAGCGGCGCGGCAACCTCGCCGAGCAGATCCGTCGCGTCCGCGGCTTCGACCAGCTCATCGTCATCAGCCACGACGATACCTTCGAGCAGGGCCTCGACAGCGTCGTCTACCTGGAAAAACGCAACGGCGAGACCCAACTGCTGGCCGAGGATGCCCTCGTGGCCGTCTGAGCCTCGCCTATCCAGCGTCACCCATCGCCCCGATATGGGATTCGCCGCGGCCTGAGGCCGGGGAGCGCCACATCACGAGGGCTTCCGTCGGGGAAACAAGCCCAACGACACTCCGCCTGGGCTGCACGCTCGCTCTATTGACAGCACGCCTGGCACGAGTAGAATAGACGTGCAATCGTACATCGAGTACGTGTCGGGCCGTGTCGTGTGGCGCGACCAGCCGCGCCTGGGGTGGATCGAGCGGAAGAGGACGAAGGGTGGGATTGATGGACGAATCAAACGGTGAGCATTCCGCACCGCCGGCGACGGTCTCGCAGCCGCCCACCGATGGGATCCTTCCCGCTGGAGAGCAAGACGGCGGCGCAGCACACCCGCCGGCGGCGCAACAGGACCGACCGGCGCAACAACCCGCACCCGGCGCGTCCCCCTATCCCGCGCCATCCGCGCCGAGCGCACCGTTCGCGCCGCCGACCTACCCCGGCATGCCGGGCGTGCCGCTCTCGTGGTCGACCTATCCGCCTGCTCCCAGCGGTTCGCAGTATGCGAGCGCGGCGACCAATCCGTTCTCCGGCAGCACGCCAGCGAGCCTGCCAGCGAATCCTGTCTACCCCGGCGGGCCGTCGGTTCCGTTGGGATCGCCCATGCAAGGCGCGTATCCTCCGATGTATCCTGGCTATCCCGCTTCCTATCCTGGCTATCCCGCTTCCTATCCTGGCGCTCCGATGACACCCTATGGCGCGCCGCTGACCGTGCCCTTGCAACAAGCGGACTCGCCGCTGCGACGCGCGCTTGCGGAACCGTTCCCCGTATGGTTGAGCGCTGCCCTCGTCGCTGGCGCCGTCGCGCTGGTGGCGGTCGCCTATCTCGCCTCCGTGCTAGCGGGGCAGGAAGACTGGGCCGACGGCGCGGGCACAGCGGGCTTGGTGGCCGTCGGCCTCGCCTTCGTCGGCCTGATCGTCGCCATCGTGCGCGGCGCGCTGGGCCGGCGTGCCGTCTCCATGCTCGTGATGAGCGCGGTGCTGGTGGTCGGGCTGAGCGCCATAGGCGCCACCGGCGTCTTCGCCTCGCCGCAGATCCACGGTTTCCAGGCCCACGCGCTCGAGGGCTCGCACGACTGGCAAGACGCCGTCCACGAGTACACGCTGAGCGGCGAGCAGGCGCCCAACGCGCCCGACATCGCCCGCACGCTGGACGAACAGGGCGAGCAGCAGCTCGCGAACGGCCAGTATGCCGCCGCCATCGCCACGTTTCGCACCGTCAGCACGCAATACGACCAGGCGGGCGATCCCGTAGGCCGCGCCAACACGGACACCTTCAACGCCTACAGCGCCTGGGTCAAGTCTCAGGCCGGCGACGTGGCCTATTTCGACGCGATCACCTTCTTCGAGAGCTATCGAACCGCCGCGTCGTGCTCGGCGTCATGCCAAGGCGCGGTCGCGGCCATCGAGCCGCAGGCGCGCTATCAGTACGGCGAACAATTGCTCGGTCAAAGCGCGTACAGTCAGGCGATCGGCCAGTTCGAAGCCATCGCCACCAACTTCAGCAGCTCGAGCTACGCCTCGCAAGCGCACGAGGGCGCGGCGCAGGCCTACCTCGGCTACGGTAAGCAGGAGCTCGCGTCCGAGTGCCCGACGCCGCTGCCCTACGGCGACTCGCCAACCGCGGCTCTCGCGGCGTACAGAACCCTCTCGACCACCTACGCCGACACGCCCGAGGGACAGCAGGCGAAGACGGCGCTCGCCGCACCGCAAGACGCGGTCGGCAACTTCCAAAAGGCACTGCCAAGTGCGGTCATCTACCTATCGAAGAACTACAGCGTCTCAACGGGGGACGCATCCAACGACTACGTCACCGCATTCTCCACGACCTCCAGTACCTTCACCTTTCACAATATCGCGCAGGGATCGTACTACATGACCTACACGGATAACACCGGAGCAAGCTACTACATCGGGACGCAGAACAATCCGGTAGCGTTCCCGGTTGGTCCGCTCTGCGCGACGGACCTTGGCGAGATACTGAACTAGCGTCATCGAGCGGGTCGTCCGGAGACACCATGCTGCACGCGCAGAAGCTGATCGGCGAGATGGAGCGGTCACGCGGTCGCCTGACGATCTATCAGGCCGACTACGCCCACCACCTCGACGCCTATCGCGCGGCACTGGCCTCGCTCGGCGCGCGCTATCCGTCGGCGGCGGCGATAGCCTCGGCGCAGACGGCGGTCGCGGCGGCGCAGAGCGTCGTCTCGCTCGGCGCGCTGCCGACGAGCGAATACGACGTCTGGCTGGGGCGGCGCGGCGCGACCGGGCTCCCGGTGCTGCCGTTCGGCGCGAGCTTCGCCCACCACGAGGAGGCGCGAGCCTGGGCCGAGCGCATCCGCGGCTGGACGACGGTGGCCGTGGACGGCAGCCAGCTGCTGCCCTGGCGCGACGCCTCGCTTCCCGTCGCACTGGTACAGGCCGGCACCTTCGAGAATCCACACGAGCCACCCGCGCCCTATCTGAAAGAGGTCGACACCGAGTTGCTGCTGCCGGACGATCTCGGCGCTGGCGAGGCCGAGGCGGCGGAGGCGCGCGCTGGCGAGGCGCTGGGCTACTCCACCCAGATCGTCCACCTCAAGCGTTTCGAGTTGGAGACGCGTACCCTTATCGCGCGGATGGAGCATCATGCGCGGCAGGCACGCGACAACGGTCCGCGGAAAGTCGTCGCCTTCTGCGACGGCAGCCTGATCGTCTCGTTCGCCGTGAAGATGCAGCCGGTCTACCGGAAGCGCTACGCCGACGCGGCGCGCGAGCTGCTCGCAGTCTCCGAAGCCTGCCGTGTGCCGCTGATCGGCTACATCGACACCAGCTACGCCCGCGACATCGTGACGATGCTCGGCTCGCTCGACGACGGACGGGGTGAGGGCTCGCTGCGCGAGGGGCGCGGCATCGGCGACGCGCTGCTCTGGCACGGGCAGATGGCCTGGGGCGACCGCACGCCGGCCTTCTTCTCGGCGCGCAACGATCTGGCGCGCATGGACTATGGCGAGGCCGAAACGGTCGCCTTCGTCTACTTCCAGGCGGCGCTGGATCGCCCGCCCGCGCGCCTCGAATTCCCGCGCTGGCTGCTCGAGGCCGGGCAGCTCGACGCGGTGATGGACGTCGTGCGCGCCGAAGTGGTGGCCGGCAATGGCTACCCCTACTCCATCGAGGCAGCGGATGCCGCCGCGGTGATCACCGCGGCCGACCGCGCGCAGTTCTACGCCCTCTTCCAACAGTTCGCCGAGCGCGAAGGCCTACCGTTCACCTTCTCGCGCAAGGCCCTCAGCAAGACGCGCCGCCGCGTGTGACAACTCATCAAGGAAGGGAGCGCACATGTTCGCCGCCCAGACCTACCTGACGCATCTCGAGTGCGCCGACTGCGGCATGCGCCACGACACGGAGCGTGAGCAGCACCTCTGCGCCTGCGGTGGCATCCTGCTTGCCCGCTACAATCTGGAGGGGCTCGCGCGCGAAGTGCCGCGCGACGAGGTCGCCACGCAATCCTGGGGCGAAGGGCTTTGGCGCTACGCCCCATTGCTGCCCGTGGGCGACCCCTCAATGCGCGTGACGCTCGGCGAGGGCGCGACGCCGCTACTCGCGTTGCCGGATCTCTCCGCCGAGCTCGACGCGGAAGTCTGGCTGAAAGACGAGGGGCTGAACCCCACCGGCGCCTTCAAGGCCCGCGGCGCGGCGGTCGGCGTGGCGCGGGCGAAGGTGCTTGGCGCTCACGTTATCGCCTTGCCCACGGCAGGCAACGCTGGCGCCGCGTGGGCGGCCTACGGCGCACGGGCCGGCGTTGCCGTGGTGGTTGCCATGCCGGAAGACGCTCCGCCGCTTACACAGCGCGAGGTGCGATTCTACGGCGCGCGGCTGCACCTGGTGCAGGGCTTGATCAGCGATGCAGGCGCCTGGATCGCCGAGGGCGTGCGCGAGCACGGCTGGTACGACGCCAGCACATTCAAGGAACCGTACCGGCTCGAAGGCAAGAAGACACTCGGCTTCGAGATCGCCGAGCAGCTCGGCTGGCGGCCACCCGACGTGATCCTCTACCCAACCGGCGGCGGCGTGGGATTGCTTGGCCTCTGGAAGGCCTTCAACGAGCTGCGCGCGCTCGGCTGGATCGATCGGGATGCGCCCGCCCCCCGCCTTGTGGTCGTCCAGGCCGCCGGCTGTGCGCCCGTCGTCCGCGCATGGGAGAGCGGCGCGGCGCAGACAGCCTTCTGGGAGGGCGCGGCAACGGTGGCTGCGGGCCTGCGCGTGCCGGGTCCGTTGGCGGGTGGATTGATGCTACGGGCGCTCCGCGAGACGGGCGGCGCCGCCGTCGCTGTGGCGGATGAGGACACCCGGCGGGCCATCGGCGAGCTCGCGCGGCGCGGCCTCTGGGTCTGCCCCGAAGGTGCGGCGCTGCTTCCGGCCCTGCGACGGCTGCGCGCCGAGGGCTGGATTCACGCGGGCGAGCGCGTCGTGCTGCTCAACACCGGCGCTGGGCTGGTCTACCCGGATGTGGAGCCGCTCGAACGGGCATAGATCGGGGTGCCGTAGCCGTCATGGGTGCGTCAGCAGCAGGACCATGGCAGCGTCCGTTCCGTAGACCAGCAGCGCCTACGCAGGCCCATAGGTCAGCCAGATCACGTCGCCGATCAGAGGGAAAGAGAGCGCGCTAAAGAGCTGGCCGGCGAGGATCAGATCGCTCGCGAGGAAGAGCGCGCCGCCGAACGTCGCAGGCGCGATCCGTCGTGTACACTGCATGCGAGGTCGCGACACGTCGTCGCCTTGCCACGAGAGGAGCGCACGCGCATGCCATCATTCGATCTCAGCGACCGCACGGCCCTCGTCACGGGGGGATCGCGCGGCATTGGCCTGGCGATTGGCGCCGCGCTGGCCGGGGCGGGCGCGCGCGTGGTACTCGCCGCGCGGCATACGGACGCCGTCGAGCAGGCTGCGGCACAGCTCCGCGAGGGGGGCGCGCAGGTGATCGGCGTCGCCGCGAACGTGGGCAAGGCCGACGAGGTGCAGACGCTGATCGACGCCACCAACGCCGCGTTTGGGCCGGTGGACATCCTCGTCAACAACGCGGCGACGAACATCCACTTCGGGCCGATGCTCGACGCCGACGACGGGATGTGGCTGAAGATGATGGACACCAACCTGCTCAGCGCCGTGCGCCTCTGTCGGCTGGTGGTGCCGGGGATGCGCGAGCGGCGGCGCGGCAAGATCATCAACGTCTCGTCGGTGGACGGCATCCAGCCGGGGATCGGGCGTGGCGTCTACGGCTCGCTGAAGGCGGCGCTGATCCAGTTCACGCGCTCGCTGGCGCAGGAGCTTGGGCCGGACAATATCCAGGTGAACGCCATCGCGCCGGGATTGATCCACACGCGCTTCGCCCAGATCCTGACGGAGACGCCGCAGATTCGCTCCGCCGCCGAGAAGATGACGCCCATGAAGCGCATCGGCGAGCCGGACGAGGTCGCCGGCGCCGCGCTGTACCTCGCCTCACCCGCCAGCGACTTTACCACCGGGCAGGTGCTGGTGGTGGACGGCGGCCTGACGCTCGGCTCCTTCGGCGCGGTGGAGTAGCGACGACGGGCCAAACTGCGGCGGCGGCGTTACGTATTCATGATGGACGCAGCGAAGGCAGCCCGCGCAACGGGGAGGGTCCCCGCCCGCGGTCGCCTACGCACGCTGCTCCCCAAGGAGTCTCACCAATGTTCGGTCGCCGCCACCACGTCCCGCTCCTCTTTTGGATCGGGGCGCTCTTCTTCGGACGCCGTATCCTGCGCAATTGGCAGCGAGGCGGCTACGGTCGCTATGGCGGTTATGGTCGCCACGGCGATTTCGTCTAAACGGCAGGCATCGCGAGAGGCGAGATCGCTCCTCCTGGGACACGGTATGCGGCAGGCCGCTCCGTTCTCCCAGAGGGTGATGATCTCGCCTGCGATTCTTTCCGCGCCAGGACGCGTTACGCCGCCGCGACGCGGACGACGATAGCCGTCACGTTGTCGGGACCACCAGCCTCGTTGGCGCGTGCGATGAGTTGCTGCGCGCTCTCATCGGGACCGTATCGTTCGACGATGGCGCGGAGGTCGTCGTCCGTCACCACACCGGAGAGACCGTCCGTGCAGAGGATGACGATGTCGCCCTCCGACACGGGCTCGCTGAACAGATCCACCTCGACCTCCGGTTTGCCGAGCGCGCGGTAGATGACGTTGCGCTTCTCGTGGGTACGCGCCTCTTCGGGTGAGATCTCGCCGCGCTCGACCATCTGTGCCACGAGCGAGTGATCGCGGGTGATCTGGCGCAACGCGCCGTCGTGCAGGATATAGACGCGACTGTCGCCGACGTTGGCGGCGTAGAGGGTCTCCCCGCGCAGCACGGCGGCGACGCAGGTCGCGCCCATGCCGAGTTGCTCCCCCTGCGCACGCTCCGGCTCGCCCGCCTGATAGACGGCGGCGTTGGCCCGCTCCACGGCCTCGCGCAGGACAGTGAGCACGTCGTCGCGCGCATCCTGATAGTAGGCGTCGTGGATGCGCTGCACGGCCAATTCGCTGGCGACCTCGCCGCGCCCGTGGCCGCCAAGGCCGTCGGAGACGACGAAGAGCGCACCCTTCGCATCCAAGACCGTCTCGTCCTTAGGGATGAAGGCGAGCAGGCTGTCCTCGTTGCTTTCTCGCGTGCGCCCGATGTCGGTGCGCTGCGCGACCTCAAGCTTGAACGACAAGGCCATCGCGAAGTGTTCCTTTCCCGCGAAGGCGAGGTGGTCCTCGCCCCGCTGTGTCCAGGTGCGGACGTGTTGAATTGGGACTGTCTTGACGAGATCCCAGAGGATCTCACCCCAGAGGCGGAGCAGGCCCGGCATACCGCGCCGCTGCGCCGTCTCGCGGGAGGCGTCGCGGAAGACAAAGAGCATCTCCGAGGCATAGTCCTCGCGGAATGCGCGGGGATAGGCCAGCAGCAGCGCGCGATAGAGACGCTCGAAGAAGCCGGCCCTGCGGCGCGGTGGTGGGAAGCTCACGAGGCGCCTCCCGTCATGTCGAAGCCGGGGAGGGCTCGCTTGCTCTGCGCGATGCGCACCAGATCCTCCATGCGGCGGACCTCGGCGGCCAAGACGCGCTCGCCGAAGCCGGTGAGCCGGTAGTAGCGCCGGCGCTCCTCGCCATGCTCGCTCTGCGCGGGATCGGCACGCTCCGGCGTCTCGGCGATGAGGCCGTCCTTGAGCATGCGCTGGATCGAGCCGTAGAGCGTGCCCGGACCCATGCGCACCGCCCCGCCGCTGCGCTCGCCGACCTCGCGCATGATGGCGTAGCCGTGCTTCTCGCCGTCCGCGAGCGCAAGCAGGATGTGCAAAACCGCCGGCGTCAGCGGCAGCAGCGCCTCCGGCGCGCGCTGGTCATCGTGTGACATCGCGTTCCCCCGATTCGGCGAGAGCACGAGGGTAGCTACGCCTCATCTCCCGCCTATATATCCACAACAGATATATCCGTCACGGATATTCTACCCGCCGAGAGCGCCGTTGTCAAGTGACGGAGCCTTCCACCGGGCAGGTGCGTCCACTTCGGAGGAACGGCCATTCGTCCAGGGAGCGCGTTTGGCAGTGCCTATCTATTCGCCTGACACGCTCGAAATGCATGTCCAGGACTCGATGCAACCGACAATCCATGCGCCGAGTTAATCACCCGCGGCGAGGAGAACGTATAGTGTTGAGCGTGAGTGCCTTGCCCAACCGGTGCCGCAGGCGAGAGAAAGCGCGAAGAGGAGATATCCGATGACGAGATCGCATCCCTTTCGTTTCGGCGTGATTGGCGAGCAGATGTCCTCCGCTGAGGCATGGGGCAGAACCGCACGGCAAGCGGAGCAGTTAGGCTACTCGACGCTCTTCATCCGCGATCACTTCATCTCAGACCCTTTCGGCGACCAGTTTGCGCCGATGATCGCGTTAATGGCGGCGGCGGATGCCACCAAGACCCTTCGCGTTGGAAGCCTCGTGCTCGACAATGATTACCGGCATCCCGTCGTCCTGGCAAAGGAAGCCGCCACCCTCGACGTGCTCTCACATGGGCGGTTTGAGCTGGGTCTGGGTGCTGGTTGGGCGAAGACCGAATATCAGCAGGCAGGCATGTCGTTCGACGCGCCCGGCATTCGGGTGGGCCGGCTTGAAGAGGCGGTGCGGGTCATAAAAGGCCTCTTTGCCGATGAACCGCTCACATTTTCCGGCAGCTATTACCACATCGACCAACTCAACGGCTATCCCAAGCCCATCCAGCAGCCGCATCCACCCATACTCATCGGTGGGAGCGGGAGGCGCATGCTTGCATTGGCGGCGCGTGAAGCCAGCACCATCGGCATCCTCAACGGCGACTATTCGTCCGGAATAGAGATCGATGACCCGCTCAAGCGCTCGCCAGAGGCGATGACCGAGAAGATCCAGTGGATTCGCCAGGCGGCTGGCGAGCGCTTCGATCAGGTGGTGCTGAACATGGTGATCGCGCCGATCCTGACCTCGGACCAGCGGCAGGGAGCTGAACAATGTGCTCGTCAACACGGTTGGACTTCGATTCGTCCGGAGGAGGTGTTGGAGATGCCCTCCATCTTCATCGGAACGGTCGAAGAGATCGGTGAGCAGATGCACGCGCGGCGAGAGCGCTACGGATTTTCCTACTACATCGTCTCGGATGCTGACATGGAGGCGATTGCGCCCATTGTCACTCGTTTGGCCGGATCGTGAGACCACGCGTCCGATCCCGTCGGATGCTCGTTCACGAGCGACTAGCACCAGCGTGACGGCGGTGTCCGCTCCTCCAACGCCGCGGTGCCTCGCGCGGTTCCGTACCCCCCAGCGCGCAGCATCCGACGAGGGTGTTCCAGATGCGACCGCCGAGATCATGGAAGTTTTGCAGCGCCGCCGCTGCGCTCGCCGACCTCGCGCATGACGGCCTAGCCGTGCTTCTCGCCGTCCGCGAGCGCAAGCAGGATGTGCAAAACCGCCGGCGTCAGCGGCAGCAGCACCTCCGGCGCGCGCTGGTCGTCGTGTGACATCGCGCCCTCCCGATTCGGCAAGGAGGAAGGGTAGCCACGCCCCACTCCTCACCAGTATATCCACAACAGATATATCTGTCACAGATATAGCATCCACACCGAGCCGCCTTGTCAAGGAGAGGATGGCGGCGCCGACGTGCCAGCGCACGGCGGGAACCTTGCGGGCGTATGCGGCGTCTCTTGGGAAGAAGGTGGGCTGGAGGAGAGAGGATAGCAACATGGTCCACGCGAGCGGTGGGCGTGTCGCACTCGCGGGGCCGCTGCTCGCCGCACTTTGCGCGATAAGCGCGTGCGCGATAAGCGCGTGCGCGACGCCGGGGAGCGCCGCAGCGATGACGGCTACAGCGACACCGACGATGACGGCCACCGCAACGACGACGGCTACGGCGAATCCGGAGGCCCGCATCCACAACCTGTCTCCGAATTCGTTCGTGCTCTTCATACGCATCACCTTCACGAACTCCACCACGTACGATCAAGCCGTCGCGCTGCTCGGATCGGGGCCATTTCCCACGGCTCCTGATCCATGGGGCTGCGACGATCCGCGCTCGCCGACGCCTCCGCCAAACGTCGAGCGCGAGTCAGCCTACGATGGCTCGCACACGCTTCTGATCGATTCTACGCCCTGGGACGAGTTGCTCTGGCTCGCCTCCTCGCCCCAGGTTGTCTCGGTGGACGCCGCCGCCGTTTACCAGTGTCCCTAACATAGGCCCTTCATGGGACGCCCTCGCGGTCGCGTCCCCTGCGTATGTGCCGAGTCGGCAAACGGGACATGGCGCACCCGCCTGTATGGTATGCTCTAGAACGCAAGTCCTACGAGCGAGTGAAAGACCACCGACTGGATCTCCGCGCGCGGCGTACATCGCATCCCTCGTCGGGGCGCATCAGTGCGCGCTCACCATTCCATAAGCGCGAGCAGCCACATCAGGAGCAAGGGAAATGGCACACGACGACTTCACGCTGACAACCTTCACCACCTCGTGGCAAGCGTACCAGGATCATCTCGCGGCGGCGCTGGCGGCGCTCACCGCCGAGCAGCTCGCCCTGCGCGCCGCGCCGGGCCTGCGCTCCATCGGCGAGATTGCCCTGCACATCGTCGGCTGCCGCGCGTACTGGTTCACCGAGTTCTTGGGCGAGGACGGCGGCGAGGAGATGCAGCCGTACGCGCGCTGGAACGAGCTTGCGCTGACGGTGCCCATGCCGGAGCCCCTGCCGAGCGCCGCCGACTTGGCCGAGGGGATCGCCCACACCTGGCACTTCATGGCGGATTGTTTCGCTCGTTGGAGCCCCGACGACCTGCGCCGGACCTTCCACGATGTGGATGAGGAGGGCAGGCCGTACGAAGTGTCGCGCGCCTTTGTCGTCTGGCATGTGCTCGAACACGACCTGCATCACGGCGGCGAGCTCTCGCTCACCCTCGGCACGCACGGGATTGACGCGGCCTTCGCGCTCTGATCCTACGCCAGCAGTGAGGGGCGCGCCCGCTAGAGCTCGACGTAGACGTTCTTGACCTCAGTGTAGAGGTTGAGGGCGTGCATGCCGAGCTCGCGCCCCAGGCCAGACTGCTTGTAGCCGCCGAACGGCGCCTCGACGTGGACGCTGGAGTTGCTGTTGACGCTGAGGACGCCGGTGCGCACGCGGCGCGCGACCCGCAGCGCGCGGCCCACGTCGCGCGTCCAGAGCGAGCCGGAGAGACCGTAGGGCGAGGCATTGGCCTGCCGCACGGCGTCGTCCTCGTCCTCGAAGGGGATGATGCAGGCGACGGGACCGAAGATCTCCTCGCTGGCGACGCGCATCTCGTTGCGGGCACCGCCGAGCACCACGGGCAGCACGAAGCTGCCGTGCTCCAATCCGGCCTCGCTGGGAGGCTCGCCGCCGGTCAGCACGGCCGCCCCCTCACCGGCGCCGATGCCGACGTAGTCCAGCGTGCGCCGCTTCTGCGCGGGCGAGACGAGCGAGCCGATCTCGGTGTCGAGCGCGAGGGGATCGCCGACGCGCAGCTGCCGCGTGCGGGCGACAAAGCGCTCGGTGAACTCGTCCAGGGCGGTGCGCTGCACGAAGATACGTGTGCGGGCGCAGCAGTCCTGTCCGGCGTTGGCGAAGACGCTGTAGGGCGCGCGATCCGCCGCCTCGGCGATGTCGGCGTCGTCGAAGACGATGCACGGCGACTTGCCGCCCAACTCAAGCGAGACACGCGTGATGTTCTCGGCAGCGGCACGCATGATCGTGCGCCCGACCTCCGTCGAGCCAGTGAAGGCGACCTTATCGACGGCGGGATGCGACGCCAGCGCCAGCCCGGCCACGGCACCGTCGCCCGACAGCACATTGACGACGCCGGCGGGGATGCCCGCTTCGAGGCAGAGATCGCCGAGCGCGAGCGCCGTTAGCGGGGTGAGCGAGGCGGGCTTGAGGATCACGGCGCAGCCGGTGGCGAGCGCGGGGGCCATCTTCCACGCGGCGATCACGATGGGGAAGTTCCACGGCACGATCTGCACGGCGACGCCGACCGGCTCGCGCAGCGTGAAGTCCAGGCCAGAGCCGGAGACTGGGATCGTCTCGCCGAAGTGCTTATTCGCCGCGCCCGCGTAATACTCGAAGGTGTTGGCCGCGCCCTCCACCTCGTCGCGCGCGTCGGCCAGCGCCTTGCCGCTGTTGCGTGTCTCAAGCTCGGCCAGGGCGTCGCGTCGCTCGCGGATCAGCGTCGAGAGGCGCAGCAGCACGCGCCCGCGCCGCGAGGCCGACCAGCGCGGCCAGGGGCCTTCGTCGAAGGCGGCCCGCGCTGCCTTCACCGCGCGCTCGACATCCTCCGTCCCGGCGAGCGCGACCTCGGCCAGCACCGCGCCGGTCGCCGGCTCATACGTCTCGAAAGTGCGCCCGTCGGCGCCGGGCACACGCTCGCCGCCGATCAGCAACAGCTCGCGCCGCGTCTCGCTCGATCCCGCCATGCGATGCCTCCCCGTCTCCGCGCCGAAAACTCCATCATCGCGAATCTGCCAAGCGGAGCTATCATATCCCATGTCGATGCCATGCGTGACGACGCGCTCGTCCGCCGTGGCGCATCCTGGTCGCGGGGAAAGTGGGGGAACCAGCCATGTTTCCGGAGGCGTTCTATCAGACGATGGCGCAGCTCTGCTTCACGCTGCTGGGCTTGTGGTGGCTGGTGCTGCAGACGAAGTACCGCGAGTGGATCGGCAGCCCCCCGCAGCGCCGCCGCATCACCAACATCTCGCTCTACTTCCTGCTGCCGGGGAGCATGAGCCTGCTGGCCCTGCTGGCGACGAACACTCGCCTGCTCTGGCAAATCGCCTTCTGCGTCGCCGGCATCCTGGGGGCGACCGAGACAGTGGCGATCATGCGGCGTGCGCCGAGGCACCCCGATCGCCCAACTCAGGGCAGCGGAAAATCTGGTAGCCGCAGGCCCCAGTGGCCGGTCAAGGCGGCGGAATGGCTGTCACTGCTGCTCTTTGCCCTGATCGCCGTCGTCGCGCTCGTCCCCGACGCGCCAGTTCTGAGGGCGCTGGCGCTGGCGCCGCTGACCGTAGAGGGCATCCTGGCGACGCTAGTGGTGGTGCTGGGCCTCGTCTTCGCCTGGATCTACTTCCTCGAACCGGCGCCCGTCGAGCTGGTGAGCGGTGACGGCGCATGAGCGGCGAGGAGGATGAGGCGCTTTACGCCGCGGCGAGGAGAGGATCCAGAGCAGGCCGCGAAGAGCGTTCGGTTCCAACGCCGCCCTGGCACGGAATGTGTACGCATCCCCGATCGACCTATTCGCGGTCGTCACAAGCGTGGAGCGAGCGGGGCGCAGGCGCGTCACGCTCAGCCAGCGATCGCATCCTCACCATTCGCCGGGAGCGATAGGGCGTCGCCAGGTCGGCGATGTGCCGCCAGGAGGTGTGAATGAGAAAGCGGGAACGACTCGGCAAAGTGAGCATGGTCATGGCGTGGCTCCTCCTCGCCGTCCCCCTCGCCGCGTGTGGCGCGACGCATGCCAGCACGCCGTCAGGGACCGAGGTCGATACGACGTCGAGTAACTTCGTCCAGCATGCCGTGACCACCTCCGCGGGCCAGACGATCCGCTTCGTCGATCCGGCGACCTCGGGTGCATTCCACCAACTATGCCTCGGCATCAATCAGCAGTGCGATACCGCAGCGCAGGGTCCGGCCAAGCTGATGAGTCCCGGGTTCACCCTCAACGCGGGCCAGACCGTCAACGTGACGTTCCCCACCGCCGGGACCTATCAGATCACCTGCACCGTGCATCCGAATATGAACCTGACGGTGACGGTCACGTGAGAGGTCCTCGCCAGCAACTCACGACAGCGCGCGCAACCCTTCGAGCAGGCGATCCACGTCGGCGTGTGAGTTGTACGCCTGGATCGAGATGCGCAGCAGCCGCCAGCCCTGCCATTCGGTGATCGGGACCTCGACCTGATACTCGTCGTAGAGCCGCCGCTGCAGCTCGGCGGGCATTCGCACGTCCTGCGGCAGCGGCACGGCGCACATCTGGTCCCAGAACTCCGTCGTGGCGGGCGCGATCGGCGCGAGGCCGGTGAGCGCCGTGACGGCGTCGCGCGCCTCGACGGCGAGCGCGTGGCACGCCGTCCGCACCGCCGGCCAGTCACGCTCGCGCTGATAAGAGATCGCCGCCGGGACGCTGAGGTACGCCGAGGGGTCGTCGGTGCCGATCCAGTCGAAGAGGTCGATGAAAGGCGAGGGACCCGGCTGACGCGGCTGCCAGCCCCAGCTCACCACCAGCGGCTGCAGCAGCGCCCGTCGCTCAGGACGCGCGTAGAGAAACCCCGCCCCGACCGGCGCGCAGAGCCACTTGTGGCTCTATACAGAAAGCCATTCGTTCCCCCGCCTGAGGTGGCGGTTCGGTGAGTTGCTCTCGCTCATCGGTGCCAATGCTTGAGCATGGTTGTCGATGGATACATTGCGCCTGCCTGTCGTTTCTGCGATGATCAGACGCGATCTGTCAGGCAACGCACGAAGGAGCACACACGAATGGTGAAACTGCCCGCATGGAAAGTCGACGCGCAACCTATCTCGGAGGCGGGGTATGACTTCCTCGTGCGGCCAGACATCGCCTTCCTGAATCATGGGAGCTTCGGCGCACGGACGCGCACAGTCTTCGAGGAATATCAGCGCTGGCAGCGCGAATTGGAGGCCGAGCCGGTCGAGTTCTTGGGGCGCCGATTGCCGGCACTACTGGCGGAGGCAAGAGTACCGCTGGCAGCATACCTCAGTGTGGGAGCAGACGATCTGGTCTTCGTGCCCAACGCGACGCATGGCATGAACATCGTCGCGCGCTCGCTGGAGCTTCAACCTGGTGACGAGGTGCTGGGTACGGATCACGAGTATGGCGCGGTGGAGCGGACGTGGCGCTTCAACTGTGAGCGGCAAGGGGCTATGTATCGAACACAGCCCATCCCGTTGCCTTTCAGCAGCGCCGAATCGATCGTTGAGCAGCTGTGGCAGGGCGTCACCGAGCGTACGAGGGTGATCGTTATCAGCCACATCAGTTCGCCGACCGCGCTCATGTTTCCTGTGGCCGAGATAGCTCAGCGGGCGGCGGCGCAAGGCATCCTGACGATCATCGATGGTGCGCATGCACCGGGTCAGGTAGACCTGAACTTGGAGACTCTCGGGGCCGACTTCTACGTAGGCAACGGGCATAAATGGATGTCGGGCGCGGTCGGTGCGGGCTTCCTCTATGCCAAACCTGAACGTCAGTATCTCCTAAAACCGCTCGTTGTCAGTTGGGGCTACCAGCCACGCGAGCCGGGGCCTTCGCCGTTCATCGATCTCTTCGCAGTTGCCGGTGTAGAAGTCCACGCCAATCGCACGCAGATCGAGGTCGATCTGCCCCGGCGCATGCGCCCCGTCGATCACGGTGAGGATGCCGCGCTCGGCGGCGCGGCGGCACAGCTCCTCGACGGGGAAGCGTAGCGCCGTCGGCGAGCTGATGTGGCTGATCACCAGCACGCGCGTACGCTCCGTCACGCCGTCCCACACGCGCTCGGCCATCTCCGCCTGGTTCGACACCGGCAGCGGCACCGGCTGCGTCCGATACGTCGCCCCGCGCTGGCCGCAGACGAAGCGCTACGTCCGCTCCACCGCGCCGTACTCGTGGTCCGTCCCCAGCACCTCGTCGCCGGGCCGCAGGTCCAGCGAGCGTGCGATGATATTCATGCCATGCGTGGCGTTGGGCACGAAGACGAGTTCATCGGCCTCCACGCCGAGGTACGCCGCCAGGGGACCGCGTGCCTCCGCCAGCAGCCCCGGCAGCCTGCGCCCTAGAAACTCGGCCGGCTGCGCCTCCAGCTCGCGTTGCCACCGCCGCTGCGCCTCGAAGACGGGACGCGGCCTCGCGCCGAAGCTGCCGTGGTTGAGGAAAGCGATCTCCGGCCGCACGAGGAAGTCGCGCCCTGCCTCGGCGATGGGCTGCGCGTTCGCTTTCCAGGCGGGCAGATTGGTCTCGGTCAGCGTCTCGGTCATTGCGGCGACTCCTCTCGCACGACTTGGGCGTCACGCCATTGTGGCAGAGGCATGTGAGAGGCGCAAGCGGCGCGAGGATGTGGCGTTTTCGGGCGAGCGCGGGCGCAGCAGCTGCGCCCCTGCATTGGAATGGCCCGGTGGTGTGTAGGGGCGCGACATGTCGCGCCCACGATCCCCTGAACAGACGCTGTCAGTGCGTGTGGAGGGCGCGTACTATCACGATGCGCTCCGCCATGCACGCCTCCGCTCTGGCTCCCCTTCCCCCGTGGGGAAGGGGCTGGGGGTTAGGTCTCCGCATGCAGGTTGGCGTCCTTGGAGCTATGGCTGAGGAAGACGCGCGGTGCGGCCATGTCCTGTTCCTCCGAGGCGAGACGGCGTGGGGTGTAGCGCCAGTGTAACGCATCAGCATGGGGGCGACGAGGATGAGCGTGCCAGCATCGCGTAGGCACAGGCTCACCCACTGGTCTTGCCTCACAGACCCAAGAACTCGTGAGCGGAGATGACGGGCAAGGCCGGAATTGTCCGCCTTCACGACTGGCCGAATACAGAATGCATGTGCTAAAGTGACCATCGAAATAGGGGAATCGCCGCTTCCTCGCGAGACCATCACCGCCAAGCGGCCCCTCCACGCAGGGGAAAGGAGTAGGGGGGTTAGGCCTCGGTGAGGTTCCGCCTTCCGCCCCCGGGCACCCCAAGCCCCATCCCTTCCGCCTCGAACCCGCGATCAAAATGCAAAAGCGGAAGGAAACGGAAACACCTACGCCCCATGCTCCCGTCATTAACTAGGGGCGATGGCGGTCGAGCGGGGCTGTGACATTTCATGGGTGCGCTGCATTCATCGAATCGCGGCAGTATCGTCCCTTCCACCCGTTCCCATGCTATACTCGCCGGGTGAGTCACTGGCGACCACCCAGGCAGACAATTGACCATATATCCAGGCGCGGCCACGCTCCCCCCTCCCCCGCTGGGAGAGAGGGCCAGGGGATGAGGTCCATCGCCACTAGAAGCGAGCGTCTTCGCATGCAACGGCGCCCAGACCTCTCACATTCCGCCCAGCCCGCGCCACAAAACGCTCGCCCAGAGGACGACGCGCAGCCGACCGTGCGCATGCACCCCAGCAGCGTCCCCATCCCCGGCGGATCGAGTCCTGCTGCGAGCCCGCCGCCGATCTTCGCGCCGCCCGCCCCGCACATCACCACACCGCGCTCCGATCCCGCCGGCGGGCTGACCACCACACTTGCCGTCACGGAGCGCGCGGGGCTGGCCGCGACGGTGATCCGCGCCGCGCACGACACCGTCCAGGCGGATCTCGCCGCCGTCGCGCGCAGCCTCACTGAGGTTGCCGCGTCGCTGCACAACCACGCCGCCGCCCTCGAACAGGCCGTCGAAGGCAGCTTCGCGCGCGACCCTGGCGACCCGCGAACGAAGATGCTCTCGCAGTCGCTCACCGTCGCCCGCGAGGCCGACCTCCAGCTTGCCCGCCTCGGTGGCGCGCTCCAGCGTCTTGGCGCCTCCGTCCAGGCAGCCCGCGCCAGCGTGGGATCGCTCCAGCAGGAGCGCGAGCGGCTCTCCTCGCTCTACGCCGTCGCCCAGCACCTCAACTCCACCCTCGATCTCGAAGACGTGCTGGCGCGCGTGATGGCCGAGCTGATCGAGGTCGTCCACGCCGAGCGGGGCTTCGTGCTGCTGTGGGACGACGAGGCCAATGCGCTGCGCTTCCGCGCCGCTCGCGACGCCGCCGGGCATCCCCTGCGCGAGGCCGACTTCGCCACCGTCAACATCAGCTCCGGCGTTGTGCGGCAGGTGTGGAGCGAGCAACAGCCGCTGCTGACGGTCGACGCCCAATCCGACGCGCGCCTCGCCGAGCACGTCAGCGTTATCGCCTACGGCATCCGCTCGGTGATGTGCGCCCCGCTGCGCGTGCGCGGCCGCTGCGTCGGCATCGTCTACGTCGATAGCCGCAGCGAGGCGGCGCTCTTCGATGCCGCCAGCCTCGACCTACTCGCCGCCTTCTGCAATCAAGCCGCCATCGCCATCGAGAACGCGCGGCTCTTCGCCGACCTGCGCCGGCACATCCGCGAGATCAGCGCGATGAAGGCCTACACCGACAACATCTTCGCCTCCATCGCCAGCGGCGTGATCACCGCCGACACGCTCGGCGTCGTCACCGCCTTCAACCGCGCCGCCGAGCGCATCTTCGGCCTCTCCGGCGAGGCCGCGCTCGGCCATCCCTACGCCGATGTCCTGAAAGACCTCTCGGCCAGCGGCGGCGACCTTGCCGAGATCGCGGAGATCCTGCGCCGCGCCGTCGCCGAGCAGCGCGTGACCCTCGGCCACGAGCTGACGCGCGAGGTACCGGGGCGCGGCGAGGTCTGCCTGCGCCTGAACGTCTCGCCGTTGCGCTCCACCGAAGCGGGCGACTCCGCAGCCGACCTGCCCGAGCCGCTTGGCGTGGCGATGGTGGTGGACGACCTGACCGAGCTGCGCCGCAGCCAGCGCCAGGCCGAGGAGATCCAGCGCCTCTTCGGCCGCTACGTTCATCCGGCGGTGGTGCGGCAACTCCTCGCCGACCCCAGCGCTGTGCATCTCGGCGGCGAGACCCGCGAGATCAGCGTCGTCTTCGCCGACATCCGCGGCTACACCCGCATCGCGGAGCAGCACGCGCCCGCCGACCTCGTGCGCATCCTCAACTCGTACCTGGACATCCTCACCGAGGCGGTTTGGCAGCACGAGGGCACCGTCACCATGTTCATCGGCGACGCACTGATGGCGATCTTCAACGCGCCGCTGCCGCAGCCCGACCACGCCTTGCGCGCCGTTCGCGCCGCCTGGGCCATGCGCGCCGCCCTCGACCGCCGCGACGCGCAGTTCGGCGGCGACCCCAGCGCCCCCTGCGTGGAGTATGGCATCGGTCTGCACACCGGGCTCGCCGTCGTCGGCAACATCGGCGCCCGCGACCGCCTGCAGAACTACACGGCCATCGGCGACGCCGTCAACACCGCCCAGCGCCTGCAAGCCGCCGCCACCGCCAATACAATCTTGCTCAGCGCCGCCACCTACGCCGAGGTCGCCCCGCACATCCTCGCCCGTCCCCTCGACCCGATGATCCTCAAGGGCAAGACGCAGCCCCTCAGCGTCTACCAGCTCGACGGCCTGGCCTGAGGAGCGCCACAAGTTCCACAACAGGCGCTTGGCAAGGGACCACCATCAGGGCACTCTCCACACGGCGGCGGTCGCCCGAGCCTCCAAAGAATGCACAACCGCACTTGCGCCCTGCGAGACTATCAGGTACAATGTAACCGTGGTTACACAGACAGGCATGCAGGAATCGAGGTAACGTGGCGCATCCTTGGGCCCTGCTGATCTACACTTTGCCGCGCGAGCCGAGCGGGCCACGAGTCGCAATCTGGCGCAAGCTCAAGAAGCTCGGCGCCGTGTTGCTACACGATGCGGTCTGGGTGTTGCCACACAAACCGGCTCTCATCGAGCATTTACGCTGGCTCGCCTCCGAGATTCAGGAGGCTGATGGTGAGGCGCTCGTTTGGACCGCCGAGCAGGGGCTCCCAGGACAGGACGACGCGCTCATAGGCATCTTCGTAGCCCAAGCGGAGGCGGAGTATCAGGCACTGTTGGCGGCGCTCAACGAGCAGCAAGGCGACACAGCGGCGCTTGCCCTTCGCTATAAGCGGGCGCTGTCGATCGACTATTTCCATGCGCCATCGTCGGACGTGGTGCGATCTCGCCTCGAAGGGGGCAGAGCATGAAATGGGTAACTTGGGAGGGTGTCGGAGTCGATCGCATGGCCTGCGCCTGGCTGATCCGCCAATACATCGACCCAAACGCAGCGTTTCTCTTCATCCCGGAGGGCAGCGATGCACTTCCGCCCGGCGCCGAGCCTTTCGACATCCCCGGCACGCGGTTCTCCCACCACGGCGGGCACTGTACGTTTCACTCCCTCCTCGCCGCCCATGATCTGGGTGATCGAGTTCTCGCGCGCATCGCGCGCATCGTGGACGAGGCCGATACCGTGCAGGATGTCGAGCTTGAGCCAACCGCTCCGGGTCTCGACGTGCTCTGCCGTGGCCTCCGCCGAGTTAGCCACGACGACTTGGAGGCGATTACCCACGGAAACCTGCTCTATGACGCGCTCTACGCGCAGCTGGAGGCGGAGGAGGCGGCGCCGCAAGCCTAGCTGGTCGGTGCCGATGCGGAAAGTGAGGAACATTGTGCTCGTCCCAAGCGGATTCATCCCCATACCACCCCACGCGCCGAGCGAGTTTGACCATGGCGACGTCCACGTAGCCAGCGGCCAGGTCTTCGTAGCCCATACCGCCGCGGGCACGGTGGAGGTTCTTGACGGTGACGGCGCCCGCCGCGTGCATCTGGCGACGATTCCAGGCTGCGCCGAAGCCAGCGGCGTGCTTGTGGCGCAGGAGGCGGGACTCGTCTTCGCCGCGTCGAGGGGCACGGGGCAGGTGCTCGTCATCGACGCGGTCACCCATGCCGTGCGACGTCGCATCGCGGTCGATCCGCGACCCAACGGCCTAGCCTGGAATAGAGCGGTGCAGCGCCTTTTGAAGCGGGACCCACATCGCCTTGACGCGGCTCTATGGCTGGGCGCCGCATGACCGGCGGGCGACTGGATCCGTGCCGCGCAACCGCGGCAAGAACACCACGCTGGTCGCGGCGCTGACACCCGACGGGCTGCGTGTCCCCTGGATGTTCGAGGGGGCGATGGACACGGCCACCTTCACTTGGTACATCACCGAGGAGCTGGCGCCGACGCTGCGGCCAGGGCAGGTGGTCGTCCTCGACAATTTGAGCGTCCACAAAGCCGCCCGCATCCGCGAGGCGCTCGCCGCGCGCGGCTGTGAGCTGCTCTTCCTGCCGCCGTACTCGCCGGACTTCACGCCGATCGAGCAGGCGTTCTCCAAGCTCAAGGCCATCCTGCGCGGGCTGGCGCGCGTACCCGCGAGGCCTTGGTGGAGGCGGCGCGCGTGGCGCTCGCGCGATCACCCTGAAGATGCCGCCGCCTGTTCGCCACGCTGCTATGTCTTCGGTGGCCGATGTGCAGCAGAATACCGCCCGTCTTGTGACACCTGAGGGTGAGACGCTCGCCGTCACGCCATTGCCGGGTCGCCCCCGGTGGTGCGTGTTCGACGCCACACACGATCGCTTTCTGGTGAACATCCGCGAGCCGGCGTGCGTTGCGATGCTGGAGGCATCGTCCTGCGCACTTGTGGCCCGATGGCCGATTCCGAATGTTGGACCGCATGGACTGGATATCGACCCTGAAAATCACCGGGGATATGTGGCCTGCGACGATGGCCAGGTGGTGCAAATCAACCTGGCCAATGGCGAGGTTACCGGCCAAATAGCCATCGGCGGGGGGCCGGATGCGATCTGGCACGACGCGGACCGCTCGCGGCTCTACGTCGCCATCGGCGATCCCGGCATCGTGCAGGTGATAGATACCCGCGCGATGGAGTTGGCACAGACCGTGACGACGGAGCGCGGCGCCCACACCACAGCATTCGATCGTGAACGCCGGGTGGTGTACGTGTTCATGCCCGAAACGTGTCGGGCGGACGTGTTTGCCGAGTCGGACGAAGGAGACCAGCCATGAAGTGGATCACGAGGGAACATGTCAAAGTGGATCGGGTAGCGTGCCCCTGGCTCATCCGCAAATTCGTGGACTCCGGCGCGGAGTTTCTGTTTGTGCCGACCGATCAGGTGATGGCGGTCGCCGAGCACGAGGGCGCGACTCCGTACGATGTGAAGGGCGTGGAGCTGGGACATCACGGCCAGGAATGCTCGTTCGAGGCAATCCTGCGCAAGTACGACCTGATGAAGGACCCCGCGTTGGCGCTGCTGGGCAAGATCGTCAACGGTGCCGACACCGACAATACCCTTTGGAACCAACCCGAGGGGCCAGGTCTCGAGGCCATCGCCGAAGGCTTCCGACACCTGGGATACAAAGACGACCACGAGCAAAACGCCGCCGAATGGATTGTCTACGACGCCCTCTATGCCTATTGCCAGGCGATGGTGGCGCAGGGCAAGCCCAATGGCGACTTCGCCTCGGCATGAGGGCACGGGCACGAGCAGGCACGAGCAGGCACGAGCGAGGCGCATGGATAGCTCACTAGACGTGCGCCTCATCACCACGGCGCGCGGGCTGCGCCAGTTTGCCTACAGCATGCTGGGCGTCGTGCTGGCCGTTTCCTTGACCGACGAAGGACTCTCGCCCACGGCGATTGGCCTACTCGTCTCGGTCTCGCTGGCAGGAGATCTGCTCTCCACCCTACTGATCGGTCGCCAGGCAGATACGTGGGGGCGCCGTCGCACGCTCGTCGTGCTGGCGTCGCTGATGGCGGCCACGGGGCTGATCTTCGGGCTTGCGCGTTGGTATCCGCTGCTGCTCATCGCCGCGTTCTTCGGGACACTGGGGACGACCGCCTCGGAGACGGCGCCCTTCCTACCCATCGACCAGGCGATGCTGGGGCAGGTGGGGAAGGCGGAGGGCGGCACCCAGCGATTTGCCCGCTACAATCTCGTCGCCTCGCTCTCGGGGGCGCTCGGCGCACTGGCGGCGGGGATACCCAATTTCCTCAGTCGCCGAGGGGTGCCGCTGGAAGGCAGCCTGCGGCTGGTATTCGTGTTGTATACAGTCGCGGCGCTCGCGGTCGTGGCGCTGATCGCGCGGCTCTCGCTCGCGGTGGAGGCGCCTCCACGGACGCAGATATCGCGCGCCAAGCCCGCGCGACGCGTGATTCCCGACCTTCAGCGCTCGCGTCGCATCGTGCTGCGGCTCTCCGGACTCTTCGCCGTCGACGCATTCGCTGGCGGGTTAGTGGCGCAGACGCTGATGGCGCTCTACTTCCATCTGCGCTTCGGGCTGTCGCTCGGGCTGCTCGGCGCACTCTTCTTCGGGGCTAACCTGCTCTCGGCGTTGTCGTTTCTGGCCGCGCCTGCACTGGCGCGTCGTTTCGGTCTGCTGAACACGATGGTATTCAGCCACCTGCCGAGCAATATCCTGCTGCTGCTCATGCCGCTCATGCCGACGTTCCCGCTCGCCGCTGTGACGTTGCTGCTGCGGCAGACGCTCTCGCAGCTCGACGTGCCCACGCGCCAGGCCTACACGATGGCTCTGGTCGATCCCGCGGAGCGCACCGCGGCTGCGAGCGTCACCTCCATCGCGCGCAGCGGTGGGTCGGCGACGAGTCCGGTAATCGCGGGTGCCCTCTTGCGAGGCCCATTGCTCGTACTGGGCCTGCCATTTCTCCTGGCGGGCGCGCTCAAGGCTGCGTATGACCTGGCGCTGTGGGCGGTCTTTCGCCGCGTGCACCTACCGGACGCTGGCACGTACCCAGACAAGTAGCCCATTCGGTCGCGGCGAGATGGACCAATGGCAGCGCGACGAGAAAGCGCAGCCATATAGTCGCTACAATTGCGATAGAATTCTTTGATGTGTGCGCTCTGGCGGTGAACGAACCATGGATACGGGACAGTTGGCGGCCTTCGACCGCGTCGTGCGCGAGGGTGGCTTCGGCCATGCGGCCGAGGCGTTGGGGCTGTCGCAGCCGGCGATCAGCGCGCGTATCGCGGCGTTGGAGGCGGAGGTCGGCGGGCCGCTCTTCGTCCGAGGCGGGCGGCAATCGGCGCTGACGGAGCGCGGCGCGGCGTTCCTACCCTATGTGCGTCGGGCGCTGGCGCTGCTGGCGGAGGGGCAGGATGCGGCGCGGCTCACGCAGGCGGGCGAGCACGGGCGCGTGACGGTCGGCATCATCCCGTCACTGACCGAGACGCTGCTCACGCCGATCGCCCTCGCCTTCGCGGCGGCACACCCCAAGATGGAGCTGGCCGTGCACGAGGGGAGAGACGACGAGGTGCCCCATCTGCTGCAGGACGGCGCCGCGCAGCTCGCCCTGATGATCTGGCCGGCGCTCAACGCGGCGGTGTCTCCGTTGCTGCGCTTCCGCGAGCCGATCGTGCTGATCGTGGCCCCGAGCCACCCGCTGGCCGAGCGCCGCGCCCTCACGCTCGCGGATGTCTCCGCGCTCGCCGATCCGCTCCACCTGCTGCGCTGGGACGGCGCGACCGGCGTGCTGCTGGATCAACTGGCCCCGCGGGCGACCTCGACGATGGAGCTGCCCAGCCTCGCGACGCGCGATCTGGTGCGACGCGGCATCGGCGCGGCGTTCTTCCTGCGGCCGCTCGTCGCCGACGACCTGGAGGATGGCAGGCTCGTCGAGGTACAGGTCTCCGACCTGCAACCGCTCTCGCGCGAGGGCGCTCTGGTGCGCAGGCAGGACGAGACACCGCTCACCGCCGCCGCGCGGGCCTTCGTCGCCGCGGTGCGAGGCCATTTACGCGCGACGCATATCCTCACCCACGACCTGCACACCGAGGACGCGACTCCGTAACGGCACGCTTCAACCTCCGCATCCGAGGCCAAGCGAAAGAAGAGATCGTAGAGGGAGCGACTCGGGATCACCCAGGTATGATGGGTGCGCTATCCCCAATTCGTCTAGGGCTCATTCAGCACGCCAGCCGTGGAGGATCACACCATGACGTTTCAAGCGTATCTGGACACGATCTACGCCAAGACGGGGATGAGACCGGAGCAGTTCAAGGCGCTGGCCGAGGAGAAGGGACTCACCACGCACGCGGCGATCGTGTCGTGGCTGACGACGGAGTATGGCCTGGGCATCGGGCATGCCAGGGCGCTCGTCGTGGTGATCCTGCACCAGGAGGATCACCATACGCCGCTGGAGGAGCACGTCGCCAAGCACTTCACCGGCGGCAAGGCGCGCTGGAAAGCGCCATACGACACCCTCTTTGCCGAGGTCAACGGCTTCGGGCCGGATGTGCACGTTTCGCCCGGCTCCACCTATATCAGCCTGCTGCGCGGCGCGAAGAAGTTCGCCATCGTGCAGGTGACTGCCAACCGGCTCGACCTCGGCATCAAGTTGAAGGGCGCCCCGGCAGAAGGGCGCTTCGAGGAGGCCGGCGCGTGGAACTCGATGGTGACGCACCGCGTGCGCATCGACGACCCGTCGCAGCTCGACGCAGAGGTGATCGCCTGGCTGCGCAAGGCCCACGACAAGGTCGCGTAACCGCGCCGCTCGCGCGTCCACCGCAGTACACCTGCCACGCACCTCGGCGCCTCCTTTGACACTCCCCCGGCGAAGGCCGGGGGATTCTCGGTTCTCCGCCGCGGCCTACGCCACGGCTCCCCGAAGGCTCTGCCCGAGCCGTTCTCTCTTCCTGGCAGCGTTCACGTCGCGGTGTAGGCTCGGGCCGCAATCCGGGCAGCAAGGCCAGCGGACGGATAAGCCTTTGGCGACGAGCACGCCACAGCCAGAACACGTCTGGCTGGTGTAGGCAGGATTCACCGCAACGACTCGCTTCCCGGCGCACGCTGCCTTGAAAGCAAGGATGCTCACGAACGCGCCCCAGCCGGCGTCCGCGATGGACTTGGCCAGATGGTGGTTCTTAAGCCTGTTGGCCGACCTGCACGTCTTCGTGCGAGATCGCCTCGTACCGCCGCACGAGCTGAAGCGCAGCCTTGTGGGGGAAGTCTCGGCGTTGCCGCCTGACCGTTTGGTGAGCCTTCGCCAGCGAGGCAACCGCCTGCAAGAAGGCGGTTGCTGCCTTTCTTCCTGCGGGACACCCGGCGTTGGGCCGTTTTCAGTCTGCGCGCGGCCCTGCGGTAGCAGGCAGGGGTATGCATCATGGTGCCGTTAGCCAAGGTGGCAAACGACCCCACACCCAAGTCTATGCCCGTCGCGTGTCCAGTGCGCTCCAAGGGCTGTACTGGGACATCGACGCACGAGAAACAGGCGTACCAGCCGTCCGCCTCTTGGTGCGAATGGTGACGGTCTTGGGTGCCCCTTCCAGCGCGCGGCTCCACCGCACCGCCACACGCCCGATTTTCGACAAGACGAGAAACCCGTTATCCAGGCGTGCGCCGTTGTCGGATTGTTTGGAGGTGAAGCTGTCGTCGCGGTTCTGTCCCTGGAAACGTGGGTAGCCCGGTTTCTCCTCGGCCCCGACTTTACCCCGCCGAAAGAACGCCTGGAAGAACGCCTGAAAGAACGCCTGGAAGGCGCGATCAAGCCGCGTCAAGACATCCTGCAACACCTGGGCGTGGAGGTCCTGCTCTTCCGGGCGAACGTCCTTGACCCCTGGCAACTGGGCGCTTTGCATGGCGAGGGTGACGCGCACGCCGCGCTTCTGCCAGGCGTCGCGGCGCTCTTGCAAGGCGGCGTTGTAGAGCTCGCGGCAGCGACGCACGACAAACGCCATCGCTCGCTCCTGTTCAGGAGTCGGCCGGAGTTTGTACGTATACGTTTTGCGTACGGCCTGCTCGTTCATGCCTATCTATTCTGCCCGATTGCCGCGACACCGGCAAGGCGTAGGGGCCATTCATCCCCTGCTTGAAAGCAGGGGATGAATGGCCCCTTTTTGTAAATTGACGGCGAAGATGGACGTAGTACGAGTGCGGCGACTCTTCGCGAGCAACGTGCTCCACGCCGCGCTACGAAACGATCTCCTCTTTATTGCGCCGGAGCGAAGAGCATGAAGTACGCCGCGATGCGGCTGCGGATGCTGGCGGTGATGCTTGCGGTCGCCACGCTGGCGGCGGGCTGCAGTGCAGGGTCGAGCGCGCGCACGGCACCGACGGCCACGCCGATCCGCCCGGCGACGGCCACGCCGATCCCGACCGTGCTCTACCGGGCGGATTGGTCGCGCGGCGCGGACGGCTGGCAGTTGCCCCCGCACTGGTCGATCCAAGACGGCGCGCTGGTCAACGACGGCGGCGGAGTCGAGGCGATCCCGATGCCCTACACCGTGACCGTGCCCGACTACGAGGTCGATCTGGTGGCGCGGGTGGTCGACGTCGCGTTGCCGCAGAACTGCGGCAACCTCTTCGGCATGCGGGCAGCGGACGCCAGCGCCAACGAGCTCTACTACGCGCAGATCTACTGCATGGGCACGCACCCGCAGAATCCCGCCGAGTCGCTCCTCTACGTGGATGGGGACGGCAATCCCCTCGCCGCGACCGCCGATTTCGCGCTGAACAACGACGTGAAGACGTACCGCGTGCAGGTGCACGGCAAGGGCATCCGCTTCTTCCCCAATTCGGCGGCGGCCAACGGTGGGGTGCATGCGCCGCTGCTGCTCGCGCCAGCGACGTTCAGCCTGCTCGACCAACATGTGCAGCTCGTCATCACGCAGTTCGCCGTGCTCAAACTGAACGCGATCGGGTAGCGCATCGGAGATGTACGCAGGCCCCAGTCTGAAGCGCCGCGTAAATGCGTCCGGCCATGCACGTGTTAGTGTTACCGGCACAGCGGCAGCCCGTTGATGCGACGCCGGTGCCGCTCAGGGGACAACTCCGTCCGCAGAGTGTGGGAGCGCAACGCATGAAGGTTTCTGCCATCAAGATGCGGATGCTGACGATACTGATCGTCGCGGTGGTCGCGCTGCTGACGGGATGCGCCACGGGGTCGAGCGCGAAGGTGACGCCGACGACCACGCCACTGAGCACTTCGACGCCCACGGCGATCCCCACGGTGCTGTACCAGGCGGACTGGTCGCACGGCGCGGGCGGCTGGACGTTGCCGGCCCATTGGTCGATCCAGGGCGGCATGCTGGTCAACGACGGCAAGGGTTTCGATCCGATCCCGATGCCCTACACGGTGACGACGCCCGACTATGAGGTCGACCTGGTCGCGAAGGCGGCGGCCATCACCACGCCGTCGTCGTGCCTGCAACTCTATGGCATCGAGGCGCTGGACGGCGGTGGAAACCAGCTCTACTATGCGCAGATCTACTGTTTCGGGACGAGCCCGTCGCACCATCCGGCCGCATCGCTGCTCGCGGTGACCGCGCAAGGCTCGACCGGCTGGGCCACCGCCGACTTCTTCCCGAACGACGACTGGAAGACGTATCGGATACAAGTCCACAACAAGGGCATCCGCTTCTTCCCGAATGCGTCGGCGGCGAATGGGGGCTTAAACGCGCCCGTGACGCTCTCGCCGGCGACGTTCAGGTTGCTGGACCAGGACATGCCGCTCGTCATCAGCAAATTCGCGGTGCTGAAGCTGGACCCGCTCGGCAAGGGCGCGTTCGGCAACTAACTCGCGATCTAGACGACGGCGTAGCGCACGCGGTAGCTGAGGTACCACGGCGGGGCGTCGGCGGCGAAGAGCGCGGCGGCCCGCGCGCGGAAGACGTCGAGCTTGAGCTGCTGCTCGGTGACGAGGCCACGCCGCAGGACGATCGAGGCGGAATTGCTAAGCATCAGGCCGATGTACCGGTCGGCGTCGCCCTGCTCGATCGAGTGCATCCCGATCTCGCGGGCGAGGCGAAAGACGCCGCTCTCTCGCATGCGACCGAGGTGGCCAGTCTTGAGCTCGCCGAGGCCGAGGCCGAGATCGACCGGGAATCCGGCGAAGAGCGGATCGAGCACCGCTTTGAAGTCGTCGTAGAGTTGATCGGTCTCGGGGGTGATGACCGGCGGCCAGTCGTAGTCATAGGCGGCGAAGACGCCGCCGGGGCGCAGGATGCGAGCGACCTCGGCGAAGGTCGGCTGCGCGTCCATCCAGTGCAGCGACTGCGAGGCGGTGACGAGATCGGCGCAGGCGTCGGGCAGGCCGGTGGCGTGCGAGAGGCCCGCGCGAAAGCTGACGTGCGCGAAGGTACCCTGGCCGGCGCCCTTGCGCTCGGCCTGCGCGCGCATGTCGTCATTGGGATCGATGCCGATCACCTCGTCGGCGCGCTCGGCCCAGGCATACGTCGAAAGGCCGGTGCCGCTGCCGAGATCGACGACGAGCCGGGGCCGGGCGACGTGGGCGAGCTGCGGCATGAGGTCGAGCAGCGCGTCGGGCGTGCGCGGGCGATAGGCATCGTATGAGCCCGCCACGCCGGTCCAGATACCGACGAGGACATCACGATCATTGGTTTGGGACATGCGCGATTCCTTTGGTGACAGTGGTGACGAGTGGTGACGAGGAGAACGTGCGGGAATGGGTACTTCATGGCTGGACGAGCGTGGCATTCGGCGCCAACGGCAGGTCGCTCGCGACGTAGGCGCGGCCGTCGATGCCGACGAAGTAGAGCGCGCCGTCGGCGCCTTGCACACGCCAGAGCGGCTCGAATTCGTTGTAGCCCCCGCCATTCCAGATGATAGTTGGACGGGGCGGACCGGCCTGCGGATTCAGCGCGAAATCCACCAACTGCGGGGCTGTGCCGGATCGAACGGCCACGCCACGCTGCGAGACGAGCGCACTGACCGCAGCTTCCGCCGAGAGGCCGTCCCAAGGGAAGGGCCTGGCGTTACGTGGATCGCTCAACGCCATCTGACCGAAAGACGAGATGCGAAGTCGCTGTTTCGCGGGATCGTACTGCACACTGTACACCACGGATCCGACTCCAGCGCCTGCCGCTCTGATGACGAAATACGGCAGGTCCATCCCTTGAGCGCCTGATCCCGTGGTGGCATTCAGCACAAGCACAGGCGCGTCGAAACGAAAGACAACGCTCGCTCCGGCCTGCGCCTCATCGGCGGGTGACTGGTAGTCGGGGCAGGCCCGCAGCGCGGCGAACACGTCGGCGGCAGAGGTGGAGGCAACGGGCGTCCACGTATCCGGCAGGGGCGGGCAGGTCGGCTGCCCCGGTTCTCGCAGGTAGCGAGATGTTTGCCCGTGCCCGTGCTGGAAGGCGTGCCGCCACAGGGCGGACCCGACGAGTATGCGAGCTTGGCAGCGTCATTCACGGAAACGCAGACCGTTGGCGTTGACCGAGAGGCTAACGGCGCTTTGGACGTTGAGGAGTCGTTCTGGGAGAAGACGCTCGTGCCACACGCTGCGAGCAGGAGAAAAGTCGCGGCGAGCGCAAGCGGCGCGCCCCTTCGCTTGGCGGAACGTAGACGCCATCGCGCGATCAGTTTGCCGCTCATCTCTGCTCCAGCCTACGCGCCGGCGGCGCTCGCCTTTGGAATCATGCTCCCTTGCTCAACTCGATGATAGCACGGGTGGACCGGCGCGGAGAGTGGCGCAGTTCATAGATGTGCCCGCATGATCTCACGATCTCAGGTGGATTGATCCGCGAGCGGGAGGGCGAGGACGAAGCCGACTTGCTCGATGCGGTGGAAGCCGAAGCGCTCGTAGAGGGCGTGGGCGCGGGTGTTGGTCTCTTCGGTGTTGAGGACGATCTTCCAGACACGGTGGCGCTCGAAGTAGCGCACCGCCTCGGCCATCAGCCGTGTGCCGACGCCCTGCCCCTCGACGCGCGGATGCACCGCGATGCGCACGAGATAGCCGGTGGAGGCGTCTACGGCGTTGTATTGATAACCGCAGATGCCGTCGTCGTCCTCGGCCACGACGAAGTAGGGGTAGCTCTCGGCCACTTCGAGGAAGCTCGCGACATCGTGGCGCCAGAGCTGCGGGAAGCAGAGGTTCTCGACGACGACGACGGCTGGGGCATCCGCGGGGACGAAGGGGCGCACGCGGACGGCGGTGTTGCCGGGCCAGGGGATGCGATAGTCTTCCTTGTCATAGGAGCGCAGCAGGGAGTCGAGCAGGAAGCCGCGCGCTTCGAGCGCGTCACGAAGCCAGTCGTTGTCGAGGTCACTGCCCGAGTAGTAGAGCGTGTGGGCACCTTTATCCCGCGCCGCCCGCGCGAGAGGTGGCAGCAGCGCATCGAGGTAGCGCCGGTAGCGCTCGCCCTCGCTCCAGGTGACGCCGAAGCCGCCGATCCAGGCGCTGGGCGGCACGAGCCAGTTGATCAGCAGGAAGGCACGGAGCGTGCCCAAGGTGACGAGCGCCAAGCGGTCGGGCGCCTCGGCGAAGGCGCCGACGGCGGGGTCGCGCCCCAGCAGGCGTGAGAGCTCGTGCGGATCGAAGCGATAGTGCAGGTAGTCGGAGGTGTCGAGGATGCGGCGTACGGCAGCGAGGTCACCGCCGTCGAGCGCGCGCACGTTGAGGTCGTCCTGCGGGGGCATAGGCTAGGCATTCCCTGCGGCGCGGCGGCTGGCGCGTCCCTCCGCGCGGACGCCGGTGCCCGCGACGGCAGTGTACGCGGGCGGCGCGCACTGTGTCAACGCGCGGCAACAGAGCGCGCGGGAAGACGGCGATTCGCTCCCCATGCGATCCCTCACCGCTACACGGCGTGGCGACTCGCAGGATACCAGGGCGCGTGGGAAAAGGACGGGGAAATCTCCGCACGTTTGAGGACCTGCGCCTCAGGCCAGCGGGACAGTGTCACGACCGCCGTCGCGAACCGGCGCTGGTAGGATCGACGATCGCCCCAGATCTTCCGCGGTGATGGGCACGTCGAGCGCGGCGATGCCGAGATCGAGCGGCGAGCGGGCCGGATGATAGAGCGGCGCGGGCGTGCGAGCGGCGGTCGCGATAGAGAGATCGGTGAGCTGGCGCCGCAACCACGCCCCCGCGCTCTCGCTGAGGACGACGCCGCGCGCGCGATCGGTGAGCGCTCTGCGATCCGCCGCCGTGAGCGACAGCGCCCTCCAGAGGGCCCGCGCGGTCTCCTCCACTGTGCGCGGATCGACGGGCAAGACACCCTTGGCGAGCTGGTGGTAGGCCCCCGCCTCGGTGGAGAGGACGATGACGCCGTCGCGCTCGTTGAGGATCACACCTTCCTTGACGACGAGGTTCATGCCGTCGATCAGGGGGTTCACCAGCAGCACGTCGTAACGGCGCATGCAAGCGAGGGCACGCTCGTGGTCGTTGCCGTAGACGTCGACGATCGGCTGCCAATCGGACGTGCCGAAGCGCGCATTGATGCGCTTGACCGTCGCCTTGACCTGCTCGGCGTACTGTTGATAGATCGGCAGGCTCTCGCGCGAGGGCACCAGCAGCGCCAGGAAGACGACGCGACCGCGCAGAGCCTTGTGTTCGTCGAGCAACCGCTCGTATGCCTCGAAGCCTCGCACGATGTTCTTCGTCGGCTCAAGGCGATCGACGCGCAGGATCAGCTTGCGTCCGCGTTCCAGGCCGAGCGGCGCCAGCAGCTCCGCGGCGGCGGCTTCGGCGGCGGCGGTGTGCGCCTGAGCGGTGACGGCCCGCGGCGTAATCGCGATGGGGTAGGCCGCGGCGCGCACGATGCGCCCTTGCCAGCGGAAGCTGGCGCCGTCGGTGCAGCGCACGCCGAGGTAGCGCGCGGCGCCCGCCAGGAAGTTACGCGCATCGCGCTCGGTCTGGAAGCCGACGACGTCGTTCGCGGCGAGACCCGCGTAGAGTTCGTACACGAACTCGTAGGGCAGGCGCGCCCAGGCGTCGAGCGCGGGCCACGGAATGTGGACGAAGTGCTGGAGTCGCGCCGCCGGCCTCACCCTGCGCACCATCGCCGGGGCGAGGTAGAGGTGATAGTCGTGGAAGACGACGGGCGGCGTGTTGCCGGTCCGTGCGGTGGTGTCGAGCTCGGAGATGACGGCGCGGGCGACCGCCTCGTTCGCCGGGACATAGCCGCGGCGCCAGTAGGTCTCGAGCTCGCCGGGCGTAGAGAGGCAATCGGCGTCGAGGCCATGCTGGAGGAACCAGAGGATGCCGTTGCTAAAGCCGTCGTAGTGGAAGCGATACGTCGCACGAGAGACGTTGACGAGGCGAGAGGCGATCTCCGGCAGGACGGCGGAGCGCTTAGCGCCGGACATGGTCTGGTCGGAGGCGTCGCGATCGGCGTCGGTCATGGCGAGCGAGATCCAGGTGACGCGGCGTCCCTCGGCGGCACAGAGCAATCCGCTGACGACACCACCCGCCCCGCGCTCGGTCTGCAGCTCACCATGCGCATCGTAGGAATGTTCGATCGGGCCGCGATTCGTCACGAAGATCACGTCGGGGGGGAAACGCCCATTGGAGTGAAGCACTGGCTGCCTCGTTGGAAGCCTTGAAGGGCTGACGAGCGCCCGATGCGACGGCACCGCATGGTCCATCCGCGTGTCCCGCATGTCTACTCCTTCCGTGCGGCCCAGCCACGGTGAAAGCTCCGCGCGGGTCGCCACGTCCCCTTATACCGTGCCACACGGAGCTAAGAGGAAGGTGAATCGTAGATAAGTATCACCTAAGAGCGAAGGTTCGTGGCGACTTCGTCCTCGGCGCCACACAAGCACGCTCCATGCCGAACAAGCACACAGCCGTTGGCCGCGACGATCCTCGTCGCGACCGTCGCCCGCCTGATTGCGAGTGGTACAATCCGGAGCGTCGAGCGCGTCACGGCGCACCGTGGCACAGCGCCTCCAGGCGGAGGCCCATTCATTGCCGGCGCCCGACGGCGAACTCGCCTGCATAGCGTGCTCTCGGCCCTCAGTTCTGTTGGCAAGACGCGTGCCGCCCGGAGGCGGCGGCGATGGCGCGGGAACGGCGCGGCGCGGGCGGAACGCCGAGGGGAGGACGCTCATGAAAGCACATATTCTGGTGGTGGATGACGACCGTCCCATCACCGATACACTGCGGCGCGCTCTGGCGTACGAGGGCTATTCCGTCGAGGTGGCGTTGCGCGGCGACGAGGCGCTGAAGAAGGTGATCGAGCATCAGCCGGATCTGATCGTGCTCGACCGCACGATGCCGGGCATGGACGGGCTGGAGGTCTGCCGCCGCCTGCGCGCCGCGGGCAACCAGGTGCCGATCTTGATGTTGACGGCCAAAGATTCGATCCCCGACCGCGTGGAGGGTCTAGACACCGGCGCGGACGACTATCTCGTCAAGCCGATGGAGCTCGATGAGCTGCGGGCGCACGTGCGGGCGCTGCTGCGCCGCCACAATCCCGAGCAGACGGAGGTGCTGCGCTTTGCCGATCTTGAGCTTGACACTGGCTCTCGGCTGGCAAAACGCGGGGCGCGCGAGTTCGCCCTCTCGACGACCGAGTACGAACTGCTGCAGTTGTTCATGCGACGACCGCGGCAGGTGCTGACGCGCGATGTGATCATGGAGCGTGTGTGGGGCTACGACTTCGAGGGCGAATCCAACGTACTGGAAGTGTACATCGGCTATCTGCGCACGAAGCTGGAGGCCAAGAGCGAGCCGCGGCTGATCCACACGGTGCGCGGCGCGGGCTACGTGCTGCGCGAGCCGACCGACGCATAGCTATGCCGTGATCGAGGGCAAAAGGGAGACGAGCGATGCCGATCCGGGTATGGCTAGGCGTCGCCTCGCGGTGGGCATTGAACCGCTTCTCGATCCGCGTGCGGCTGACGGTATGGTACGCGCTCTTGGTGGCGGTGACCCTGACACTCTTCAGCGTGATCGTCTACGCGGTGGCGCAGTATCAGATCGAGAACAGCCTCGACCAGAGCCTGCAGAGCAACGCGCAGATCATCGCGCAGACGGTGCGGGGCGATCTCGTAAGCCAGCAATCTACACCGACGGCGACCGCGACGCCTTCGCCCACTAGTGCGCCGACGGCTACGCCGAGCGCCAGCGCTACCGCGTCGCCAGGGGCAACCTCCACGCCGACCGCGCAGCCGACGGAGACTCCGGTGCCGCCGATCGATCCCTCTACGAAGAAGAAGATCCAGCAGCGGCTGGAGCGGAGCCAGGCGGTGACCGACCTGCTGGGGCGACTGAACTTGACGTTCGAGGTGCTAGATTCCACGCAGGCCGTAGTCTACGCGTCCTCGAACGTGGAGTCGTCGCCGCTCACCATCCAGGCGCCGAATCTGCACGCCGCGCTGCACCAAGGCGCCTGCACGGCCTACACGGTCGGCCAGCATGGCTCGTTGCTCCGTGTCTACCTCTATCCGCTGATCCTGCCCGCGAGCGCCGCGACTCCCCACACGGCGGTGAACGCGATGGGGCCGACGAGCTGCACGGTCTCGGCGGGCGCTTCGATCGTCGGTGTGGTGGTGGTCGCCAAGTCGGTGGATGACGTGAACAGCGCCCTCGGCACGCTGCGCCAGTTGCTCTTCGCCGGGGTGCTGATCGCCTTGCTGGTCGCCTCGCTTGGCGCGTGGCTGATCGCCGGCAATGGGCTGCGGCCGATCGCGTCGGTGACCCGCACCGCGCGCTCCATTGCGACGAATGCGCGTCGCGGCTCGCTCGGCAAGCGCGTGGGCTATCGTGGCCCGCGCGACGAGGTGGGCGAGCTTGCTTCCACCTTCGACGACATGCTCGCGGCGCTGGAACGCACGGCCAGCGCGCAGCGCCGCTTCATCGCGGACGCGTCGCACGAGCTGCGCGCGCCGCTGACGACGATCAAGGGCAGCCTAGAGTTCCTCCGCGACGCGCGCGACCTGCCCGAAGGAGAGCGCGTCGCGGCGATCGGCGACGCCTACGGCGAGGCGGAGCGCATGGCGGGACTGGTCAACGATCTGCTGCTGCTGGCGCGGGTGGACGCCGCCGCGGCGAGCGGGTCACGCACGGATGATCAGATGCGCGGGCGGCGCGAGTTGGTAGAGTTGGACCAACTCGCCTTCGACCTCTTCCGCCAGGGTCGGGTGCAGCTGCAGGCACGCCCCACCTCGCACATCCAGCTGACGATCGGCACGCTCGAGCCGATGGCGGTGGATGGCGACCCCGGCCAATTGCGACAGGTGACGCTGATCTTGCTGGACAACGCGCTGAAGTACACGCCGGCGGGCGGGCGGGTGCGCATCTCGGTCGGCCATGAGGATGGGCGGGCGGCGCTGAGCGTGATGGACACGGGGATCGGCATCGAGGCCGAGCTGCTGCCACACATCTTCGAGCGGTTCTTCCGCGGCGAGGGCGCGCGGGCGCGCGACGAGCACGGCAGCGGCCTCGGGTTGGCGATCGCGGATTGGATCGTGTCGTCGCACGGCGGCGAGATCCGCGTGGAGAGCCGCCTGGGGATCGGCAGCACCTTCACGGTATTGTTGCCGGCGGCGCGGCGGCAGGGCGAGCAGAGCAGCGTCAAACAGGCGATCCCATCGGCGGCTCGGCGCACGGCGCGCGGGCTGGTGGGCGAGGCGATGGCGCCCATCGCGCGGCTCGCCGGCAGCGTCTCACGACCGCTGCGCGACCGGGCACACCCGCGCGCGAACGGCGCCGCGCCCCGCAAGCAGCCGCTGCGCCCGGCGGGCAAAACGACGGATTCACGTCGTCGGGACGCGCCTCGCGAGCGAGAGCGCTAACGAGACGATACCGGCTTCGGCCCAGCCTACTCGTCCCAACTGGTGCGGCTTGGCGGGTTGGGGCGGCGATTGCCGCGCGGATCGTCGTAGCCGTTGCCACTGCCGTAGCCGTTCCCATACCCGTTCCCGCCATTGTTATAGCCACCGTTGCCGTTCCCGCCGGCGTAGCCATCGCTATAACCGTCTTCGCCGTAGTTCTGCGCACCCGGATAGCTCGGGCCGGCTTCGAAGGTCTGGCTCGGTGCGGGGCGACGCATGCCGCCGAACTGGGACGGCGGCGCGGGCGGGCGGTTGCCTTGTTGCCAGTCGTTCTGGTAGCGCGATGGGGTGGGGTCGCCGCCGATCCGGCTGTAGCCGCCGACCCGCGACATGGAGGGCGCGACGGGGGCGGCGAGCTGGCGCGGCGCCTGCTCCGGCAGCAGCATGTGACCCGCCTGCGCGCCTCGGATGGTGGCGGGGGGCAGTGCGGGCGCGCCGCGCAGCCGCTCGATCTGCTCCAGCTGTTCCGCCTCTTCGAACTCCGGCAGTTCGACCGCCTTGCCGCCGACGACGCGCCGGAGATCGCCGACGACGGCTTCGAGCTGGTCGGCACTGTATTTGGCGGCGCTGGCGCCGCTCACGAGCTGTTCGGAGACCTGGGTCGTCACGGTGATGGCCTTGCCGAGGCGGTCACTGCTGACGTGCTGGCGGCGGGCGGCCTCATCCACGTAGCGGGCGAGCTCTTGCAGGTGGGCCACCGTGCGGCGCGCCTGCTCATCGGTGAGTTTGTCCCAATATTCGCCGAACCAATTGCTGGCGTCGATGATGCGGCGCGAGGCCTGGTTCATGGCGTCGGCGAGGTAGCGCACGCTTTCGAGGCCGGTCTTGCAGGCATCCACCACCCATTGCTGCTCGCTGGCGGAGCTTTCCTGGCGGCTGGCGAGCAGCTTCAGCGAGGCGGCGGCGCCTTGGAGGTTCTCCGTCGCCTCGTGGACGGGGCGCGCCGTCTGCTGGCCGAGGAGCCAACCGAGGAGGATGGCGAGCAGCGCGATGACGCCCGCGCTGAGCAGCGAGAGCCGCAATTGGTCGTTGGCGACCTGGGTGACAGTGGCGACCGGGCTGACGACGTAGTAGGTCCACGGCACGTTGGTGAGCGTGCTATCGGCGGTCTGGAAGGTGTTGCTGCCCGGCAGGCCGACCACGTTCACGGAGACGGGGCCGAAGCGCTTCTCACTGGTGATGAGCTGCTGCGCGCCGACGCTGAGCGGGGCGACTGCGGTGAAGCGATCGCCGGCGTTGCTGTCCGCCACGCGGATGCCGTTTTCGTCGGTGATGAAGGCGTAGCTGCCGGCGCCGGCCGCGCCCTTCTCGCTCTGCATGATGGCGTCGACGGCGTCGAGGTTGAGCGTCGCGCGGAGGAAGCCGATCACCTGGTTGGCATTGCCGAGCGGCGCAGACACGGGCGTGTAGACCTGCACGAAGGTGTGCTGTGTCTTGCTGTCGTAATAGACGGGGGAGATCGTCGACTTGTTGTCTTGCACGACGGGCTTGAGGTCTTCAGCCGGTACGGCGGCGCCACCAATCGGATTGCAGGCGGTGTCGTTGGTGTTGCTGCGCAGGTGGCCGAGCAGCTCGACACCGGTGGCGCTGAAGAGGCTCCACTGCGTGTAATTGGCCTCGCGGAGGACGCCGACGTTCAGCGCGCGGCAATTCGATCCTTTGAAGAAGTCGAAGCCGATCTGCGGATCGCCGCAGGGGACCTTGGCGGTGATTGCGGGGGCGAGGCTCGGCTGCGCGTTCGCCAGCACGCATAAGAGGAACGCTGGCGTGGTCGGCAGCGTCGAGAGCGCCACGCCGTCGAGCTCGCGCTCGTTGAGGTACGTATCGACGCGTTCGGCGTTATTGCGGGAGTCCGTCGTGAGGCTCGCCTGGCCCTGCTTGATCAGCGTGCCACGGGCGCTGACGTCGTTGATCGCCACGACGGCGGCCAGCGGCAGCAACGCGGCGAGGAGGATCAGCAGCGAGAGCCGCACGGAGAGCGACAGCCGGCGGCGCGCGGCGCTGGCGTAGGATGACTTTGCCATGAGAGCGTCCCTCGTCTTCCGGGGAGAATGGCAGCGGAGCGGGCGAAGCGTCTCCGCGCGGACGGGTCGATAGCAGGGTGAGAGCGCTCCGTGCGGCCCGCCGTCCTGTTCGGCTATGCGGCCCTGCACAGCCCGCGCCCACGTTGACCGGCGACGGCTGGAGGATAACGGAGGATAACGATAGCACACGGCTCAGGAAGATGGATAGCCAGGACGGCCCAACTGGCCGAGCGCCACGGACCCAGCCGCCACCCCATCTACCGACGCGCCAAGGTTACGATTCGCTGCATGCTCTCACACGCGGGCCAGCGACGCGCGTCGATCCAGGACTATCGGGCCACGCATTACGTCAACACGCGGTTCACACATGGCGGGTGGGAGCCTGAAGTCCGCTCACTAATTGTAATAATACACCAGGCCGCGCGTCTCGAGTTCATCGAGCAGGCCGGTCACCTCGTCGAGCGGCTTGGAAGAGAGACGGGAGAGATCCTCCACGGTATGCTCGCCGTCGGCGAGCAGCAGCAGCGTGCGGTGACTGCGCGAGAGGTTGTGCGCGGTGACGACGTTCATCAGGTCGCGCACATCGGGGGCGCGACGCGGGCGCCGACGCAGCTGATCGGCCCCTTGCAGCGTCCCAACGCCGGGCTGCGCCTGGGCGGGCCGGTAACCCGCGGACTGCCCTGGGAAGGGGATGGGGCTCGGTGCCAGTGGCGGGTAGTTTGCCGAGGGGGCGTAGGTCTGGGGATCGGGCTGCACAGCGGGGACGCTGTATTGGCCGGCGTAGGCGGCGCCTGGGCTCTGCGGCGCGGGGCGCGTGCCCTGCTGCATCGGCCAAGAGCCGCTGCCGTCGAAGTTGCGCTGCGGGGGATAGCCGGGCTGCGAGCCGCCGCTGGGCCACGACGGGCGCGAGCTGGGGACGGGCGACCGCGGCTGCACGGCGCGGATGGCGGGCTCACTGGGGTTGGTGAGGTTGGCGTCGGGGCGCATCGACTCGCGGTCGAAGGCGAAGCGGCAGGCGCCCCAGCGGCCGAGCGCCGAGAGCGCCTCGCGCCCGCGCAGGCCAGCGAGGGAGGCGTAGACCGCGCGACCGCCGACGAAGTAGATCTCGCCCTCTTCGAGCACCGAGCCAGAGCCGCGCTCGACGAGGAGCATGCCGGTGCGCTGGCCGAGCTCGACCACTTCGATGACGTTGGAAAGCTGGTCGGTGGCGGTAACTTTCGGCTTGCCCATGTGTTCCCTATGCGCCCTTCGCCGCGACTCGCCGGTCGCTCACACCGTCGCACTCCAAATTGGGCCACCACTCGACACGCGACGCTGCGTGCCCATCCGCCACAGATGCGAGTGAGTAAAGAGGAGAGACGATCGTCGGCGTTTTCGGCAGGTTATTTTTGCGGATACATGTTCAGTTGCGGGCAGTATAGCACGACCTGAGCAAATGGAACAGGGCTCGCGACGCGTCCGGCTCCGGCGATTTGCCCCGAGACAGGGCGCGATCACCGCTCGCCACGTTACTGCCCACTCGGCTGCTGGCGGCGCATATGCTCGGCGATCTCTTTGACGAGTTGGGCGTGCTCCTTGCTACAGATGAGTATTTTGTCGCCGGTATCGACCACGACGAGGCCCTCGACGCCAGCGGTGGTGATCAGGCGTCCGGTGGTGCTGTAGAGCAGCGTGTCGGTGGTGTTGATCTCGACGTGGCGGTCGGGGGCGAGGCCGACGGCGGCGTTGCCGAACTCGTCGTGGGTGAAGAGGGTGGCGACCTGCATCCAGCTGCCGATGTCGTTCCAGCCGACGGAGATGGGGATGACGGCGATATGCTGCGCGCGCTCCATGACGCCGGTGTCGATGGTGACGCTGTCTTGCAGGCGCGGCCAGACGGCGTGCATGACGCGCTCGACCTCTGGCGTCATGCGGCCCCCGGTCTGGCGCGCGGCGGCGCCGATCTCGTCGAGCACGTCGGCGACGGCGGGGACGTAGCGGCGCAGCTCATCGAGGATGCGGTCGACGCGCCAGATGAAGATGCCGGCGTTCCAGACGTAGTTGCCGGCGCGCAGGTATTCTTCGGCGACGGTCCGCTTGGGCTTTTCGATGAAGGCGTCTACGACGTAGGCACCGAGGCCGCCGGAGTGGGAGAGCGCGGCGCCGTAGCGGATGTAGCCGTAGCCGGTTTCGGGGTGCGTGGGCTGGATGCCGAGGGTGACGAGGTAGCCCTCGCGGGCAAGCTGCTCGCCGAAGGTGAGGGCGGTGCGGAAGCCCTCGACGTCTGAGACGGCATGGTCGGAGGCGAAGGAGCCCATGACGCCTTGCGGGTCGCGCGCGGCGATGAGGACGGCGGCGAGGCCGATGGAGGCGGCGGTGCCGCGACCGACCGGCTCGCAGACGATGTTGCCGGCGGGGAGGGCGCCGAGCTGCGCGCCGACGGGTCCGCGATAGGTGTGCGAGGTGACGATGTAGACGTCGTCGGGTGCGGTCAGCGGCTCGACGCGATGGACGGTCTCTTGCAGCATGGTGCGCGGCCCCGGCAGGGGGAGAAATTGCTTGGGCGTCTCGCTCGTGCTCAGCGGCCAGAGGCGTGTCCCGCTACCCCCGGCCAGAATTGCGGCGTACATATGCTCAACGCTCCGCTCTCGGCTCCCGCGCAACTCTGCTCGATGTGACCGGCGCCTCGCCGGCTGCGCGTGTGCGTGGCGGGGCCATTGTAGCCGATGCGAGGGGCGCGACACAACCCAGGGCGTGCCGGAGGCCGGCGCGTCGCGCTGGATGTGGCTCGACGGCGCGCGGTGCGTCGCCCGTGCGATCCATTTCCGCTTTCTTCCGCTTTTCACTCGAAAACGGGGTGTTGGCCTGGAATACAAGCGGTTCGAGGCGGCCAGGAGCGGAAGGCGGAAGTGGGCGCCTAACGACCGCCCACCACGTCCCCGGCGAGGGAACCTCACCGCTACAAGCCCCCACGCGTGGGTACCCTGCCTTCCCCGCGAGTGAGGGGGCCGGGGGCGAGGGGATCGCTGGCAGGCGTGGGGCATCGTGCGACGGCGTGCTCAGGCGCGAGATGGTGGCACGCTCTGGCGAGGCGGAAGGGGCGATGGGGCGCATGGGGCGGAATCCTTGGCGGGAGGCGGAGGAGTGAGGAGGGGAAAAGTGGTGGGGGCGGCGATGTGAGATGGGGGGTACGAACTTATATTCTTGGTCCACTATACCATGGTGTACGAGGGAGCGCAAGGGCGAGGCGCGGATCGCGCACCGCAGTGCTGGTATAACGCGGCACTTATCGCGTGATGTCTAACGCGTCAGTTGCGCGGGAGTCGCGGAGCAGGAAACGGCGTGGGGGAGCGCGACGGTGCGCGGAACGCGACGCGGCTGGAGGGGGGTGCGGCGCGCTCATAGCTTGTGCACAGTGCTGGCGCGATTTATGCACGTGTACGCGCGAGAAGGGATGTGGGTGGCAGATTGGGTGCGACTGTGGTTGGAGGGCAGGCACCCGTGCGTCGGGCGCGATGGATGCTACGCGAGGCGCATCCACGTTGTACGCTAGGATGTCGAGGGGTAGTTGCATGCCGCAGCCTCTGTGGGGCCAAGACGAGGGCTGGGTAGGTTCCGATCCGTCTCCTGACGCCAACTCTGCGCCAGAGGAGGCCGACGATCTGGCTCCAGCGACGGAGCTTGAGCCGGGATGGCGCGCGATTCAGGCGCTGATGCAGCTGCGCAGCGATGAGCTGCTGGCGGTGATGCTGCGCCCGTCGTTCCGCCCCGTGCGCGATCTCGATCTCGTCCCGATCGAACCGTGCATGTATTGCCGCGACGGCGGCCAGCGCACGGCGGGCAGCGTGCGCGTGCGCAGGGGCCGGGTGATGGTGCGCGCCTGCGACACCTGCGGCGTGGTGGAGGTCGGCGCGCAGCCGACGGTGCCGCCGAAAGAGCAACAGTAGCTCCCATGGTTTGTTTGTTAGCACGTACGTAGCGTAGGGGCGTCCATCAGGACGGCACCGCGTAGCGTATCGGGCCTGACTGCATGTGCGGTCAGGCCCTTTCTGCGCCCACACGGGCGCGCCCTAGTGCGCCGTTCGTCAATGGTGGTGCAGTTAGTGGAGGGGGACAGGGACAAGGAGGTGTCCGATGCCCAAGCTCCTGCAGGCGCGGCCAGCCGTGGACGCGCGCGAGGCCCGTCAGGTGCGCAAACTGGCGACGAGTAGCCATGCCCCGGCCGACTGGATCGTCTACGCGAAGATGAGCCTGCGCAGTTGGGAAGGCGCCCGCACCACGGCCATTGCGGCGGCGCTGCGCTGTCACGCCCAAACCGTGCGTGAGCGGATCCAGGCCTTTAACGAGCGGGGCGTGGAGGGGCTGGGCCTGCGGCCGGGGGGCGGGCGGAAGCCACGGTTGACCGAACTGGAACGCAGTACGATCCTCGCGTTGGTCAAGCGGCCTCCGCCGGGCAAGCCGGGCTACGCGCGCACGGGGGCGTTCGAAGCACAGGATGAGCGCGCGGAAGCGCCGGCCGAGTGGACGTTGGCTACCCTGACGGCGGCGGCCCGTGCCCGCGGCATCCAGGTGGCGCGCAGCCAGGTGCGCGGCATCTTCCTGCACGAAGGCGTGCGCTGGCGCCGCACGCCTCCTTGGGCCACGAGCACGGAGGCGGACTTTGTCCCACAAGGGGCCAGATCGTCGCGCTCTCCACCGACCCACCCGCAGGCACGACGGTCCTTTGTCTCGACGAGTTGGGCCCCGTGACCCCCCGGGCCTTCCCCCCGGCGCCGGGCTGGTCCCCCGATGGGCACCGCAGCAAAGCCCAGCTGACGTATGGGCGCGGCACCGACACGATCTGGGTCTCTGGCGCGCTCCGGGTCCAGACGGGGCAGGTCCTCACCCAGACCGCGCCCGCGCGCCATACCACCGGCTCTCTGGCCCTGCTCTCGGCGGTAGCGCAGGCCAACCCGACCGGAGACCTCTCGCTCATCGCGGCTAACCGCTCGAGTCACACCAGCCGACCCATCCAGGACTGGCTCGCCGCGCACCCACGCGTGCACCCGGTCCCCTTTCCCGTGGGCGCCTCCTGGCTCAACCTGATTGAAGGGTGGTGGCGCATCTTTCGGCGCAAAGCCTTCGCGGGCCAGGACTTCGCCAAGCACCGGGACCTGGCTGTGGCCACACGTCTCGCGACGCACCAGCTCAATGCTCGCGCCCGCCCCTGGATCTGGGGGCGCCGACCTCCACCACACCGCACGCTCCGTCGCCGGTTCCTATACTGCCTTTGACGAACGACGCACTAGTACTACAGTTGTAGTTAGCAGAAGATGATGCCGCGTCGTTGGTAGTGGCAGCGCTTGGCCACGGCCTGGTGATGGCGCCGCCAGCGCGACCACGCCAGCACGTGCTCGACCGCGGGGCGGGTGCGCCACACCACGCCCCAGAGGAGGCGCCGCCCTTCGGGGACGGTCAGCGGGATGCGGTCGGCGAGGGAGGAGCGGTCGGGTGGGACCAGCGCCCCTCCTGGATCTGGCGCTGGCGCCGGAAGGTCGCCAGGCTGTCCTGGTGGCGAGACACCGCCTGCTGGCGCGGCCCCCGTTGGCGCCGTCCGGCGGGGGCGGTGGCCAGGCGCAGGCGCACGACGGTGAGCACGGCCTGGGCGAAGAGGGCCAGCGTCATGTGGCGCTACCAGCCGGTCCAACTGCGCACCTCGTACTGGTCGAGGCCCACCTCGCCCTTGGCCTGCTCGAAGGCCACCTCAATCGTCCAGCGCCGCCCTGCCACCCGCACCAGGTCCTCCAGCGTGGTCCCTTCCGGGGCGAAGGTCACGTAGGCCTGCAGGTCGTCGGGGTCGGCGCGGCTGCGCCGCACCAGCAACCAGCGCGCGTAGCCCTCCTGCAGCGGCGGCACGAGCGGCAGGCGATACCAGTCGTACCAGCGTGGCCCCTTCGCCCCGTCGCCCGCCGAGAGCCGCTGCCACGCGTCGGCCGGCAGCGGCCGCACCTCCTGGAGCAGGGCGCTGACGCGCCGTTGGGTCCAGGTGGCCGCCACGTTGACATACGCCTTGCCGGAGACGGCCAGGACGTAGGCCTGCTCCTGCGCCTCCAACCCCACGCGCAAGTGTCGGTCGTCGCCGTAGACGCGATCGGCCGTCACCCAGGCCGCCGGCACGCCGGCCTGCCGGGCGCGGGCGAGCAGCGCCTGGGCCAGCTGCGGCTTGGTGGCAAACGCGACGTCCTCAGGGATGCCCGCCTGGCGGCAGCGGGCGCGGTCGGCGGTCCACTCCTCGGGCAGGGAGAGCGCGCGGTCGAGGAAGGCGACGCCCGTGGGGCTGGCCTAGGCCAGGAAGACGCCGACCTGCGCGTTCTCCACCTTGCCGACGCCGCCCACATACGGCTTGGCCACCCCCGCCGAGTGCGTCCCCTTCTTGACGACCCCCGTCTCATCGAGCACCAGGATCGCCTGGTCGTCGCCCAGCTGCTCGACGACGTAGGCCCGCAGGTCGTCGCGGACCGCCTCCGGATCCCAGTCGGCGCGCCCCAACAGATGCTGGGTGGCGTACGGCGTCCGGTCGCCGGCCGCCTCGGCCAGCTGCCAGCCGTTCTTGCGCTCCACCGCGCTGAGCAGGCCGCGCAGATAGGCCGGCGCCCGCAAGCGCGCTTCCTCCCGCGCAAAGCGGGGCCCCATGCGGGCCGCGACGCGCGGCACCTCGTCGGCCGCCGCCCGCAGCGCCCGCAGCGTCTGCACCGGCATGGCCTCCTGCTCAGACAGCACACGGGAATCGGTCACCGCACGGTCGGCTGGCATAGCGGTCGCTCCTCTCGCCTTGCGCACCACCCTCCTTCCTCTGATCCTACTGCTGAACTACAACTGTAGTACTAGAGGGTGTCTGAGAAGGGCACGGATCGTGCGGGGACGGGAGGTGGCGAGCCGGCGGGAGGAGCCACGGGCGCCAGCGAAAGAGGTGCCCTATGGCCCGTCGTCGGTATCCGAGCGATCTGCATGATGCGGAATGGGCGCTGCTCGCGCCGTTGTTGCCCGCGGCCCAGCCGGGCGGGCGGCCGCGCAGCGTGGACCTGCGCGAGATCGTGGATGCCATCAGCTAGTGGTTGCGTGGCGGGGTCGCCTGGCGAGCGCTGCCGCACGACTTCCCGCCGTGCAAGACGGTCTACCACTACTGGCGCGCCTGGCGGTTGAGCGGGGATTGGGAGCGGATCCACACCATCCTGCGGGAGCGCCTGCGGGTGCACGCAGGTCGGGCCACGACCCCCAGCGCCGGCATCGTCGACAGCCAGAGCGTGAAGAGCACCGAAAAAGGGGACCGCCCAACTCATCCGGTTTCGACGGCGGCAAGAAAGTGAAGGGGCGCAAACGCCACCTGCTGGTCGAGACGACCGGCCTGGTGGTCAAGGCGCTGGTGCACCCGGCCAATGTGCCCGATGGCGTGGGCGGGCAGCGGTTGCTCGAAGCGATTGCCGACCGGGCCCACGCCCTGCCCCGCCTGCGCCACCTGTGGGTCGATACCGCCTACCAAGGCAGCTTCAAGGAGTGGGTGGAGCGGACGCTGGGCTGGACGGTGGCGGTCGTGCGGCGGCCGCGCCGCTGGTGCTGGGTGGGGCCGGGGCAGGAGCCGCCGGAGGCGCCGCAAGGCTTCCCGGTGCTGCCGCGCCGGTGGGTCGTCGAACGCACGTTTGGGTGGCTCGGGCGCTGGCACCGCACCAGCAAGGACGACGAGTACCTGCCCGCGACCTCGGAGTGCGTCATCTATGCCATCATGACCCGCGTCATGCTGCGACGCCTCGCGGCCAGCGAAAGCTAATCCCTTCTCAGACACCCTCTACGTTCGTTCGATCGCTGCCTCCACGCTGGCCACTCTCCTCAGAACAGTGCCTTGTATCCTGGATGCCCCCGCTTTCCGCGACTTGATGGTTCGAAGAGGGGGTCTCACGTCTACTTGCTTTTAGTTGCAAAGATTGGAACGCCAGAAGGCGCGGAAGGTATGCATCCAATGCGCCTTCCAGCACTACGCAGCAGCACACCGTGCGCTGGCTTCATTGTTCGCTCGGCACACTGGGCCCCGTGGCGCAGTGGTCTGGGCAAACCGACCTTTTGCCGCCTCGCCGACCTCTGCGCCCTCTTGACTACTCACCACCGACTCCTCCCAACTTGGCAGAAGAGTGAACAGTCTCCGCACGCTCGCCATGACGCGCCCCCGCGTCGTGGGCGTTGGCGTTCGCCTGGCCAACTGCGTCGGCTAAGATGGCGCGACACTCTTCGAGGGCGCGCGGGCCGTGGCAGCTTGCGGCTTGTGCACTATGCGGAGAGTAGGCGCTGGAAAAGGAGCGGTAGTGTTGCAGCGCGACGCGCAGGTCCTCGGTGCTGACCGAGTCGCCCGCAGCCCACTGGCCTTCGAGGCCCTTTCGTTCCTGGGCCATGGTTTCGGTGATCCGCTGCATGACCTCCGCGACAAGGCCATCGGCCTGTTCAACGACGCGGCGTGGCTCGTCCACGAACGTGGCTTGCATCGTGTTCCAGCGCGCCAGAAAGGCGCCAGCGACATCAGCGGAAAGGAGCGGCATTGGCTGCGCATCGCCCGGTCCCTGCGGGCCTGCCGCGCGCGTTGGCGTCGCGTTCGGCCCCGGTCTGGCATCTCTGGCCTCGACGGATGCACCATCTGCGCTCGGGCGGCTCCCCGAAGGCAGGAATGGCCGTATCGACCGCGTTCTGTTGCGGTCGCTGAGCCGGCGACGCCTCTTGGTTCTGCTGATTCACCGATGCGCCACGCGTATCCACGGGCGGATTCATCGGCGGATTCATTGGCGGCGTTCCCTGAGGAGCTGGCTTGACGCCTGGCGTCGCGTCACGGGTGGGGTCGGCGGAGACGATGTCCTGCCTGTCACGCTGGTCATTCGGCTGCTCGTTCATGGGATCGACCTGCTCGTTCATCCTCTGACCTCCTAGCCCTCAGCCAGTGTTCTATCGGCCGGTGTTCTCTCGGTCGGTGTTCTATCAACCGGTGTTCTGTCTGCCGGCGCTCTATCGGCCGGTGTTCTGTCGGCCGGCGCTCTCTCAGTCGCTGACGTCCCGAGGAGCTCATCGAACAGCGCGCGATAGTGAATCATCGCTGCCCGCAGGTCCTCGGTGCTCGCCTCACCGCGCGCGCTCGCCAGCGAACTCGCATGGGCGGCGCGATAGTTCTCCACGACTTGGGGATAGGTGACGGAGATATCCGCGGCGCGTTGCTCGAAATCGCGGACCGGGTAGCCACGAGCCCCCATGAGGTCCGCGATCAGCCGGTCGGCCTCAGCAGTCGCCGCGGCGGGTTCGTCTACAAACCGTGCCTGCGTCGCGCGCCAATCTCGAGCGAAGCGCGTCCGTTCATCCGGCGTGAGTGGACGAATGGTCATGGCGTGCACGCGCTGTTGGCGCGCCTGCAGGTCAGCCTCGGCGCGGCTCTGACTGTGATACTGGGACATCGCACGATCATACTCGGGGCCAAATGTCTCGTGCAGCTGCTGGCTTTTGCGCCGCGGCATGAGTACCCACGCCGCAAGGGCCAGGGCGACGATGACAACGGCAAGGACAATGGCGAGCCATATCCAGGTCTGCATCTGGGAACTCCTCCCGACGCCTGATGGCGTACGAGTAGTCACCTCCCACGTCGCTACAGGTGAGCAGTAAGGAACCTCTCGGCTCGGCTTTTTTGGGCCGTAGCTACGTTGGTAACGAATGCAAGACCAGTGCCAACGAGGTGCCAACCTATCGAGCGCTAGAGGTATCAGCTAAGTAGGGTGGAGAAGCAGAGCAGGTCTGCACAGTGGTCGAGGCGGGCACGGGGGATATGCACGAACTCGGATTCTGCCGGGAATAGGTAGAAAGGCGCCGCGATTCAGATCCGGAGACGGACGAGGGCGAGCGCGGCGACTACAGGATGGGCGTGATGCTCGCCGCGTCAGGTGACAGAAGCAGAGACGTCGTTAGGCTGTACGGAGTGCTCGTTCGTAGCCCGTGTGTTCAGGCGGGACAGGTTCCCCCGACTGACATGGGGCCTCACATCCCATTGCTGCCGCCCGCCGCTTGCACTCGCTCGCTTGCGATGGTATGCATATGGCGCATGCTGATTAGGCGAACAACGTTACGAGCGAGGGAAGTGACCCATGGACACTTCCTCGGGCGCCGTCCCGCCCATCCGGCCCCCCGGTGCTTGTCGTGGACGACGACTACGACATCCGCGCGACCGTGCGCGTCGTGCTGGAAGGTGCGGGCTATCCGGTGGTCGACACCGCCACCGTCGCGGACACCATCCGCTACCTCGACACCGCGTCGGGGCCGCACGTCGTCTTGCTGGACTTCCTGCTGCCGCCCGATGGCGACGCCACGCCGGTCCTGCGCCACATCGCCCAGATGCCGGCGCTCGCCGCGCGCTGCGCCGTCGTCTCCTTCCTCGCCACGCCGTCGCGCCTGCTCACGACGGAGTACGCCGAACTTGCCGCGCGCCTGGGCATCCCCACCCTCGCCAAGCCCTTCGACATCGACGCACTGCTGGCCCTCGTCGCGGAGCGGGCGGCATCCTTGCTGACGGGCGGCGAGGCGGTGGCACCGCCTCCTCTACACCACTGACACCGTTAGATGAACAAGCACCCGCGTGACGCGTGGCTGACACGAGACAGACTCGGCGAGGGGAGGGGCGGGGAGGGTGCAAGGGGCCAATAGAAATGCACAACCATCCTGACAACGGCGCCGCAGATCGAGGCGGCGCCCCACTGCCCCATCCGGCGATTGGCCGCGTTCCATGCCTTTCGCTCGCTTGAAGGGGTTAAATGTTGGGGCCGACTTAAGGGGCAAACGTTCGACTTTCGGGGCAAAACCGACTTATGGTACTAGCTTCTCCTGGGACCTAGGCGTTTGCGAATGCACACACGCACCTGCGAACCGGCGTGACGAACGAAAAAAGCCGCTGAGGGCCACCCCCCCTCAGCGGCAAACAACTCTGATCGCGAACTGCGCATGGCGGTGCGCTAGGGGGTTGAGCGGGCGCGACCGCCGGTGAATGCGCGCACGATGAGCAATAGGACCACCGCGCCGCGCCCGATCCGTCCCACCCAGAGGTCGGCACGCATGTTGCATACCCTTCCCCATGGTGCCGACGGTTGGCCCACGGGACCAGCCCCGCGCGCTGATGATGACTGGCTTCCACAGCGACTTCGTCGAGGAGGACGCATCCCAATGAACGACGACGACATGACCCGCGACCGTGACCTTGGCGAGCAGGGTTCCGAGCATCAGGGAAAAGGCAAACTTGACAAACTCACGGGCAAGGTGCAAGAGGAAACAGGCAAGCTCACCGGCAATAAGGACACCGAGCTCAAGGGCAAGATGAAGCAGGGCAAGGGCAACCTTGAAGAGGGCGCCGGCCAGGCCGAGTCGAACATCGACGACGCGCTCAATCGCTAGCGGGGCGCTCGAAGCGCTCATCGCCCATTAGCGCCAACGCACCCCAATCGGCAGTTTCGCACAAGCGGGTTGGGGTGCGTCGCGTCTGCGCCGTCCGCCCTCACGCGCGCAGGTACTCCGTCGCCCGCGCATACATCACGTCGTCGACGCCGCCCGTCGCGCGCCAATGGCCGAGCCGCACCGCGGCGTGCAGCGTATACCCCGCCGCGGCAAGCTGTTGCGGCCCCCTGCTCGCGATCGACCAGCACCGCCACGTCGCGCACCACCAGACCGTTCGCCTCCAGCACGCGGATCGCTTCCAGCTTGCTCTCCGCGTGACTCACCACATCGTCGATCGCCAGCATCGGCAGGATGATGCGCGAGGGTTCCCGACGTAGCAGCCCGTAGGCCCAGCGCGTCTCGTCCTCCACCCACCGCGAGCGCAGCGCGGCGGGCGAGAGCACCACGAGGAAGACGGGCCGCTCGCGCAGTTCCCGCTCGATGACGGGGCCCGACTGGCCCGCATGCATGCTCTCGTTGTCGTACCAGATGCGGGACGGTCGGCGCTACGGCCTAAACGTGTGGACCTATCGCATGCTCGAACGTGCGCACCAAGCGGACCTGACGACGGGCGATCATCTCGGCGGCGCCTACCTCTTCCCGCCAGACCTGTTCGTAGCACGACGTGATCGCTCGCTGTTGGAGGCGGTGGTGCGCGACATCTTGGCCTCTGGGCAGATCCCCGCAGAGGGGCAGGAAGATGCCGAGCAAGGGGACGAGTAGGCGGCCCGGGCGGACGTCAGCCGCGCCTGGGACCCCGCCGTCCGTGGACCTGCCGAGGCCACCAGGGGAAGCGGGTGGCCAGGGCATCCCGCTGGGGCGCGGGGAGCTGCGCTTGGCCCTGTGCCCGCGCCTGGTCGGTCGCCGCCAGCATCTCCAGCAGGACGTCTTTGAGATCTCTGGCCCAGGACTGCTCGTACTGCTCTTCCACAAACGTCAGCTCGCGCAGGTGGTGGATGTTGCAGAGCGCATGAAGCTGCGGCGAGTCCCGGGTCGGGGCGATCGGCCTACGCCGATCATCCAGCCGGAGTTGGTATCACAGGTAGCGCACTTGGGGCTGCCCCGCACGGCGCAAACCCGCGGATAGGAGGGTGGCACAGAACCTGCATTTTCCCTCCTTTATCTCGGCGCGATGACGAGATACTTTGAGAGTAGGCGCGAGAGCGCTGCTCCCCCAAAGGAGGGACTCCGCATGATTGGCAGTATCGTCATCTGGATCATCGTCGGCGCGATCGGTGGATGGTTGGCGAGCCTCGTCGTGCACGGCAGCGGCCTGGGCCTCGTCGGCGACATCGTCGTGGGCATCGTTGGCGGCCTGATCGGCGGCTTCATCGTCTCGCTCTTCGGCGCCTCGGGCGTCACCGGATTGAACATCTGGAGCATCATCGTGGCCTTCATCGGCGCGGTGGTCCTATTGCTCATCGTGCGCGCATTCACCGGCGGTCGCGCCCGCTCAACCCCCTAGCGCACCGCCATGCGCAGTTCGCGATCAGAGTTGTTTGCCGCTGAGGGGGGGTGGCCCTCAGCGGCTTTTTTCGTTCGTCACGCCGGTTCGCAGGTGCAGGTCGGGAAAGTGTCATGCCAACTCTTGCGTTACTGTGGTACTCCGGCAGCATGAGACGAATTCACCTGCAAACCGACCTGAGTGTGGACGACCTGGAAGCGCGCTATGTGGGCCCGGACGGCCTGCGGCGCAGGCCCCGGCCGCGCCATGTGCGGGCCGATCCCCAGCAGCAGGCCGACTTCAAGAGAAGCTCCGACCGATCGTCCAGGCGTTCACCACCGCCCACCCCGAGGCCGCGGACGAGCTCTGGGCGACCGACGAGCACCGCGTCGGGCTGAAGCCGATCCTGCGCAAGGTCTGGTGCTTCGACGGCAAGCGCCCGATCGCCCCAGTGTCAGGATCCACCTATACGGACATGGGATGGGAAATCTACCAAGAGGGCTTGGTAGACTTGCTGGTCGCTCTGCGACGCGACTATGGCCCGCGCGCGATTGCCATCACCGAGAATGGAGCGGCATTCCACGATACGTGGGCCGGTGGCGAACATGTACACGATGCACAGCGCGTTGCCTACGTCCGCGCTCATATTCAGGCGCTTGCGGTGGCAGTGTCGTTGGGTGTGCCCGTAGAAGGATACTTCGCTTGGTCACTCTTGGATAATTTCGAGTGGGCTGAGGGATATCGCTGTCGCTTTGGCCTAGTGTATGTCGACTACCCATCACAACGTAGGATTGTCAAGGACAGCGGTCACTGGTATGCAGCGCTTCTGGCGGCATACCGCGCTTGCGTTCGGGGGAAGGACGGCGCAGTCAGCGTGGGTCGCGAATAGCGCCTGTCCAACCGTGGACCATCGCATAGCATCCACGGTTGGACACCGCTTGCGGATTGAGAGCGGAGAGTTGCGGCAACTAGAGCCTGTTGTGGACTCGCATTGGAATCCTGATTTCAAGAGGACTGGTGGCAACAAGGCGGACATGCGCCAAGTTCCTATGAATTCGGCATTCTAGTGGGTAGTCCACAACAGGCTCTCGATCGATCTATTTGTGGGCGTGTAGCAAGGGGTACTTGCCGTGGGAGACCGCGCCCTGGATCTGAGCGTACGCCGCGTCCGACTGACTTTGCGTGATCATGCCGCTCGCCACTGCCGACTTGAGCTGAGTCTGGACGGCACCAAGATAGGCAGCATTCACGGTTTCGAGACTGACGTGCTGGGCGGCGGCGATCTGCTCCACCGACTGCCCGGATGCGAGGTCCTGCTCGAGCGTGGCGGGTGGCAGGTTGACCGCGCCAGCGACCGCCGTTACTATGGCCTGATGCGCTTGTGCGAACATCTCGCTTGCGGGGAGTGAGGCAGCGGCCATTGCCAGATCCGCGCAGGGATCCGAGCCAAATTTTTCGACTTTGCTCAGCAGGTTGGTTTCCTGTTCCTTCGTAATGTCGCCGTTGGTGTAGGCCTTCTGGATGGTGGTCTGCAGCGCGCTTTTGTTCGCGGCAGCAAGCTCCGCCATAGTCACCTTCAGCTTTGCGGCGAGTGCCTGTTCGTACGTCTTGCAGTACACTTGTTTGTCTGGGGGCGGGGTTGCCACGCTGCTGCGTGCTGAAGCGAGTGCGGAACTCCCCCCACTCAGGAGCATGCTAAGCGACAAGCCAAGAAGCAAGACGCTTCCCGCCACCAATCTGAACACTACCCACTTGCGCATGTTGCTCTTGCGCATGTTGCTGCCTCCTCCGTTCCGAGTGACCGCGCACGCGCTCGGAGCGATCACCGCGCCGTGCGGGAGCGTGACACTGCAAGCCGCGTTCGCCGGCCGCCGGATGGAGGCCGGGGGCATCGACGAGTACAAACGTCTGTCGAGGAGCCGCTGAACCGGTGATCGTAGGCCGGTGATCCTACGTCAGGGGCACGTGGTGGCCTCGACGTCCCGGGCAGATGTGAGTGAGGGTAGCGCGCCGACATTACGCGAACTGCACTTCAGATAAAGGAAGAATCAAGGTTGCAAGGCCCGAGCGCACCATATCCGCACCATTCATGACACCCAACGCGACCATTGGCGGACATTGCTGATTCGTCCCTACCACGACCATCATGGGAAGCCCTGGAAACACCTCATGCCAAGGGATCCCGTGACTATTTGGACAATGTCACATTTCACGTCGTGTCCTTGGTGGGGTGGCGTCGTGTGCGGCTGGCGGTGGCGCGCGAGCGACCAACGAGATGCTTGACGACCAAGCGTTGTGCCTGCTGGGGTGTGAGCTGGGGCAGCGGTAGGCTAGCTTTGAGCAGTTCGCGGACATTGGCCACCGAGAGCGCGGGCCCGCGCACCACGCCGAGGTCTCCAGCCAGCGCCGGATCGGGCGGGGTCTGCTGCGTCCACTCCAGCTTGGTCTGGGCCACAAACCAGGCGGCCAGGATGGTGAGCGCCAGGTGATGTTCCCACGCACGCTACTTCTGCGCCCGGAAGTCGTCCCAGCCCAGGTCCGATTTGGCCTCACGGTTGGCGCATTCAATGCCATAGCGCAGGCACTTGAGCTCCGCCAGCCGCACGAGCGGGGTCTCCGCCGGGGCATTCGAGAGGGCCTAGCTGATTTTCCGCTTGGTCGCGGCCCCCTGGTGTCCGTGATGCCGGCGGATGACCAGCCACTCCGTGGCGAGCTGTCCCTGCCGGACGGTCCACACCCGCCGCACGGCAAAGGCATCGGCCAGCAGGCCGCGTTCGGCTTCGTGCACCGGCACGACGACGAAGTGGGTGTCGGGCAACAGGGCCACGTGGGAGGCCGACACCGGCGGCGTGGCATCGAGAATGCGCGGCTGGGTGAACCCGCGGCCCTTGGCGCCTGGGGCTTTGGGCGGCACGCCGAAGGCTGGTGGCGTCAGCTACACCGGCGTATCGGCTGGTACTTCCGCCAGATAGAGCAGACCGACCGCGTCCAACTGGGCCCGCAGCCACCGACTGCGCCCATACCACTCGTCACAGAGCACCGCCTCGAAGGGCACGCCCGCCGCGCGCACCCGCTGGATCATCTGCCAGCCCAACTCGATCTTGGTGGCCGCGTGGCGCTCGGGCGGGAGGCCGAGGTGCACGCGCACCTTGGCGCGCTCCGGCGCAAACCAGTGCTCCGGCATGCATAACTCGCCGTCAATCCAGGTCCAGAAGCGCTGTGCCTGGTTGGCCAAGGCCAGGAACGTGCCGACTTGGCTCAGTTCCACCTTGCCCAGCCGCCCATTGTATTGGCGCCCTGCGCCAGCAGTCTTAGTCCCCGCCTTGCTGTCGGCGCTTTCGTCCAAGATGAGGACGCTGCCCTCGCGGAGCGCCGGGGTCGCGGCCACCTCGGCGCGGACCTGGGCCAGCACGCCCTGCGCTGACCAGGGCGAGGTCGACAGGAAGTGCTGCACCCGCTGGCCATCCGCCTCTGGGCCTTGCACCCGCCGCGCGATGTTGGCGAACGTGCGCTCTTGGTCCATGGTCAGCAACCCACGCAGGATCAGATCCAGGCGTTTTCACTCGTGTCGCGGGTCTGGGTGCGGAAGCAGGCCCGGTATCGCTCCCACACCGCGCGCACCCGCTCGGCCACCTCGCCAATGGTCGTCGCCCCCAACCCCCAGCGCTCGGGCGTCTCAACCGTTGCCGCTTCCCTCGCGTCCGCTGCCTCCACATTCGGCTCCGCCTCCTTTCGCCTAGCCTATCATGCGTCGCACCACGGCCGGCTCAGACCCTCCACGCTTCCTTCTCCGAATGTGACATTGTCCAACTATTTAGGCAAACTCAGAGTCGAGTGTGCAATCGACGAGTACCCGGTTGCGCGGGCTACCCCCCCCAGGACCAGCATCCTAACACTTCGCCCACGTCGGTCGCTCTCTACCCCTTGAGGCACCTACCGCCCCAACTTGACCAACCAGCGACTAAGTAGCTGCAGCGATTGCGCGAGATGCGCTCAGCCGGCGAGCGGGAGCCGGACCGTGAACGTCGTGCCGTGGCCCACCTCACTTGCCACGGAGATCGTACCACCGTGCCGCTCTACAAACTGCTTGCACAGATACAACCCCACTCCGAGTCCGACGCCTGTCCCGTGCAGCACCTTGGCCCCCGGCGCCCGGTAGAACCGCTCAAAGAGCCGCGGCTGAACAGCCGCCGGAATCCCTGGACCGCTATCTTGAACGGTGATCAGCGCGTCACTACCTTGCCCCCGCAGCTGCAGCGCGACTGTGGCCTCGGCAGGCGAGTACTTGAGCGCATTGGAGAGCAGGTTCTCGACCACCTGGCCAATGCGCCCATAATCCACCTCGGCAACCAAGGGTTCCTCGGGCAATTCCAAGTCGATCTTCCGTCCACTTGGCCCCACCTGCTCGGTCGCCACCTGCTTGCAGAGCGCTGTCAGGTCGGTTGGCGCCCGCCGGAGCTCCACCTGCGCCGTTTCGGCCTGCGCGGCAGTCGAGCAGATCGTTGACCAGGCGCTCCATGCGCTCGACGGCCTGTGCGTTCCGCTGCAGCTGGTCCGGTTCCACCGGCGTGCCTCGTGCGAGCCGCCGTAGATTGAGCTGAATGCCCATCTTCAAACTGGTCAGAGGCGTACGCAGCTCGTGGGCGACGACGTTGAGCATTTGCGCGCGCTCCTGCTCCTGCTCGTAGCGCGCGGTGAGGTCGTGCAGCACTTCTACCCCACCGTGCACCTGTCTTTGCGCGTCGTACAGGGGAACCCCGCTCACGTTGAGCACCCTCTGCTGTCCCGCCATCCCGGTGATGCGACATTCCTGTGCCTGGGAGCCCGTGAAGGTCTCGCCGCGTAAGAGCCGCGCGGCCGGCCACGCTTCCGCCGCAGTTGGATGCCCAGTGGGGTCGGTCGTGCGCATCAGCGCGTTGCGCTCGGCTATCGTCGCCCGCAGAAAGACGGCTTGCCAGTCAGCCGAGTGCTCGATCTGGAGCAGCCGAAAGCACGCCAGGTTGGTGTGCCTGATCTCGCCGCCCGGACCGATGAGCAGCACCGCATCGTCCATCGTTTCGAGGATGACCTCGAGCTCGTGGGCGCGGGCATCAGCTTCCCGGCGAAGGCGAGCGATCTCCAAGTGGGTGACGATCCGGGCCAGCAACTCTCGGGCGGAGAAAGGCTTCACCAAGTAATCGTTGGCACCTGCTGCCAACCCTTCAAGAGTGGCTTCTTCCCCTGCGCGACCCGACAAGAGGATGACGGGTAGCGCTTCGAGGCCCGGAACGGCATGGAGAGCATGCAGTAGCTCAAAGCCATCGAGTTCAGGCATCATCACGTCGGCTAGCACCAGATCTGGCGGGCTACGTCGAGCCGCTTGGAGCGCTGCCGCACCATCGGCAACAGCCTCGACGTCATAGTGGTGCGCGAGTAGACGGGATAGGTAGTCGCGCAGGTCAGCGTTGTCATCTACTACTAGAATCCGTGCAGGCGGCAGAGGTGCTTCCTCACCACCAGCAACGGACATCGGGCTCCTGCCTGCATCATGCAACGGCCATTCCCTCTCCCGTTCCTGACTCGATGTGACCTCCGGCAACCAGCGACGCGCCTCCTCGACAAACGGCGCCGCGCCCAGTGCCGTGGGGGCGTGCGTTCGGCTGGCCTGGATGCGGTCTGCTGGCAGATGAGCTGTGCCCAGCGGCAGGCGGACCGTGAAGGCGGTGCCGACATCGAGCTGGCTTTCGACCTCGATCGTCCCCCCGTGCAGATGCACCAGTTCCTGCACCAACGCCAGCCCGATGCCTGACCCCTCATGGGTGCGCGAGCGCGCCCCCTGCACCCGATGAAACCGCTCAAAGAGCCGCGGCACTTCAACAGAGGCGATGCCTGTGCCCGTATCGCGCACCACCAGCTCCACCTGATGCTCTTCCTGGCGCAGAGCGACAGTGATTTCGCCTGCAAAGGTGAACTTATAGGCATTGGAGAGCAGATTCAGAACGATCTGTTCCCACATCTCGCGGTCGACATACACCGGCTCTGAGAGCGGCGGACACTCGACGACCAACTGCACTCCAGCCTGCTCGATCAGCGAACGGAAGACACTCGCCAGGTCGCGGGTCAGCGCCGCCAGGTCGGTGGGTACAAAGACGGACTCGGCCCGCCCAGCCTCGATGCGCGAGAAGTCCAGCAGAGTATTCACCAGCTTGAGCAGGCGCAGACCATTGCGGTGGATCGTGTGGAGTTGGTCGTGCTGATCCGGCCGCAGATCCGCCGCGCCCAGCAGGTCCTCCAGCACACCAAGCATGAGCGTAAGCGGAGTCCGGAATTCATGGCTGACGTTGCTGAAGAAGGCCGTCTTGGCCCGGTCGAGTTCGGCTAACGCTTCCGCCCGGCGGCGTTCAGCTTCGTAGGCGTGGGCACTGGCCAGTGCGGTCGCCACATGCCCGGCGAGCAGGTCATTGAACGCACGGTAGGCGTCGTCCAGCGCCAGGCGAGGACTGATGCCCGCCACCATGAGGGCGGTTGGCCGCGTCTGACCGGGTTCAAGCAAAGGCAGCACCAACCCGCTGTGAGGCGTCAGGTTTGGCCGGGCCTGGACGCTTACGCTGTCCCAGCGCGGGGCCAGATCAGTCACCAGCCCTGCCTGCAACGTTTCGGTGACCTGCTGGATCGGCCAGCAGGCTTCCGGATCGGTCAGGGAGAGGTGGTGCGGACTGAGCGGTGTGCCCGCGGCCAGGCCGGTGGTTGCCACCAGGTGCGCCAGCGGTGCGGGAGACTCCAGGCGGTAGAGCAGCGTGAAGGGGAGATCTGGGGGTTGTCCTCAAAGACGCGCGCGGCCTGCAGTAACACCTCCTCGCTGGTCTGGGTATTCACCAGGGCCGCTGCCAACTCCCGCGCTGTCCGGCTCCGACGTTCGCTCAGCACCCGGCTGGTCGTTTCGTTTACCGCCGTGAAGACGCCGCCCACGCCGCCCGTTTCATCGCGGATCGGGCTGTAGGAGAAGGTGAAATAGCATTCCTCGCTGTAGCCGTAGCGTTCCAGGGGTAGAAACTTGTCATCAGACCAGGTGGCGATTCCGGTCCGCACCACTCCTGCCAGCATGGGGCCGATAATGTCCCAGATCTCCGACCAGCAGTCCCGTCCCCGGTGTCCCAGCGCTTGCGGGTGTTTGGTTGTTCCCAGCATCGGACGGTAGGCGTCGTTGTAGAGCATGATCAGTTCCGGCCCCCACCACAGGAGCATGGGAAAGCGGGAAGCCAGGCAGATACCCACCGCCG
>CAWJCH010000011.1:0-287510 GCA_963841205.1 uncultured Chloroflexia bacterium
CATCTCCACCATCGTGGTGGAAAAGGGGACCGGGACTTTCCTTCGGCGCGCGGGAAAAAAAGCTCGGCTGGAAGACGCAGCCGACCGCCATGGTCATGTTCGAGAACTGCCGCGTGCCGGTCGAGAACCGCATCGGCGCCGAGGGCCAGGGCTTCCGCATCGCCATGGCCGGGCTCGACGGCGGCCGGCTCAATATCGGCGCCTGCTCGGTCGGCGGCGCGCAATTCTGCCTCGACCGCACCGTCGACTACATGAAGGAGCGCAAGCAGTTCGGCTCGCGGCTCGCCGATTTCCAGGCGCTGCAATTCCGAATTGCCGACTATGCCACCGAGCTCGACGCCGCGCGGCTGCTGCTGCATCGCGCCGCGGTCGCCGTCGGCGAGGGCGAGCCGGCGGCGACGCGGCTTGCCGCGGAGGCCAAGCGCCTGGCCACCGACACCGGCTTCGAGGTGGTCAATGGCTGCCTGCAACTGCACGGCGGCTATGGCTATCTGCGCGACCATCCGATCGAGCGGGTCTTGCGCGACGTGCGCGTGCATCAGATCCTCGAAGGCACCAACGAGATCATGCGGCTGATCATCAGCCGCGCTATGCTGGGCAACTGAGAATTCAGGGAGGGCAAAATGGAAAAGCTGCCGCGGCTTTATCGTCACGCGCGCAGATGAAGAAGCGCATCGCCCGCTTCAAGGACCTCAAAGGCTTCGACGGCGGGCTGCCCGACAGCAGGATGCCCGGCTGCGAGCGCATGCTGTTCAACGTCATCGGCTTCCAGCCGCCGGACGACATCGGCGAGGGCGGCGTGACCTCGCCGGTCGGCGCGCAGGCCGCGCGGATGGCGGCGATCAAGATCCGCGAGGGCTTCAACCTCGGCTACTGCAAGGCCAAGCCCGGCCATGGCCCCGAGATGCACAACCACGACACCAACGAGACCTTCATTCCGATGACCGGCACCTGGCGCGCCAGCTGGGAGAACGAGAAAGGCGAGGTCGAATTCGTCGATCTCGGGCCGCTCGACGTGGTGTCGTTTCCGCCGGGCATGATCCGCCGCTTCGAGAACGTGACCAAGGGCGATCCCAACGCGGAATCGATCCTGATGTTCGTCATCGGCGGCGACGCACCGCGCGCCGAGTTCACCGATCAGGCGATGGCGCGGCTGGAAAGGCCGGCGCCTGGCCGGCGCTGCGGTCGTGAGCGATTGAGAGGAGGCAGCGCGATGTGGAGCGGCGATCTGGCGCTTGGCGACGGCGGCGATTTTCACCGGCGCCGCGATCTATGTCGAGCTTTGCCGAGCAGCCGGCGCGGCTCAAGCTCGACACCAAGGCGCTGCTGACGCGAGTGGCAGCCGAGCTACGCGCGCGGCGCCTCGATGCAGGGAACGCTCGCGGTCGTCTCCGGCGCGCTGGCGCTGATCGCCTTTCTCCTGACCTACGACTGGCGCTGGCTGCTCGGCGCCGCGCTCATCCTGGCGCCGTGGCCCTATACGATGTTCATCATCAAGCCGACCAACGACGTCCTGAATGCGACGTCGCCGCGCGGCGGCGAGCGAGCAGACCCGCGAATTTATCCAGCAGTGGGGGCGGCTGCACATGGGTCGCAGCGCGCTCGGCGTGCTCGCGGTCGCCGCCGATCTGTGGGCGCTGAATTGAGGTCGCGTGAGCGCAGCCGACATCCTCTTCGAGCGGCGCGGCGCCGCTGGCGTCGTCACGCTCAACCGGCCGAAGGCGCTCAATGCCGTCACCCATGCCATGGTGCGGCGCTCTGCGCGCCCAGCTCGATGCCTGGGCGCAGGACCCCGCCATCACCCGCGTCGTCGTCACCGCGGCGGGCGAGCGCGCCTTTTCCGCCGGCGGCGACATCCGCGCGCTCACCGATCTGGGCAAGGCCGGCCGCCACGACGAGGCGCTGCAATTCTGGCGCGACGAATACGCGCTCAACGTCGCGATCAAGAACTATCGCAAGCCCTATGTGGCGCTGATCGACGGCATCGTCATGGGCGGCGGCGTCGGCGTCTCGGTGCACGGCTCGCATCGCGTCGCCGGCGACCGCTTTTCCTTCGCCATGCCGGAAGTCGGCATCGGCTTTTTCCCCGATGTCGGCGCCACCTGGTTCCTGCCGCGCATGCCGGGGGAGGTGGGCACCTATTGCGCGCTGACCGGCGAGCGCTTCGGCATCGGCGATGCGCTCGCCGCCGGCATCGCCACGCACCGGGTTCCCTCGGCGCGCTTTCCGGCGCTGCTCGAGGGCTTGAGCGGAACCGTGTCGGTCGACGCGGTGCTGGCGGCCTTCGCCGAGCCGGCCGAGGCGGGCCCGATCATGCAGCGCCGGGCGGCGATCGACCGGCTTGTTTGCCGGCGACCGCGTCGAGGACATTTTGACCGCGCTCGACCGCGAGGCGGCCTCCGGCGGCAGTCGATGCGGATTGGGCCGGGAAAACGGCCGCCACGATCCGCACCAAATCGCCGCTCAGTCTGAAACTCGCGCTGGCGCAGGTGCGGCGCGGCGGCGCGCTGGACTTCGAGGCGTGCATGGCAACCGAATTCCGCATAGTGTCGCGCGTCATCCACGGACATGATTTCTACGAGGGCGTGCGCGCCGTGATCGTCGACAAGGACAACGCGCCGCGCTGGCGGCCGGCAAGCCTCGCCGAGGTGAGCGAGGCGGAGGTCGAGCGCCATTTCGCGCCGCTCGGCAGCAACGAATTGAAGTTGCCGTGAACGGACTGCCATGAGCGATCCGACGCTGAGCGACGAGGTGCAAGGCCTCGAGCCGGTGCGCGAGCACGCGGGCGAGCCGTCGATCGGGCTGTGGACGCGGCGGCTGGTGTTGTTCCTGCGCGCTCATGGCCGGCGGTCTCGCATGCTCAAGGGGCTCTATCACTGGTCGCGCATCACCGGCATCGGCGTTGCCGACAGCGACGCCTTCGTGCTGCATTCGATCGCCTGGCAGACGGCGACGGTGTTCTTCGCGGTGATCGATCTGGTGGCGGCGGTGGGCTTGTGGCTTGCCGCGGCCTGGGGCGCGGTGATCTGGCTCACCTCGATTGCCTCGATGCTGGCGGTCGAAATATTTTTCCCGCAGGTGTTCGACGGCGGCATGCTGACCGGCATTCTCGAGGCGGTGCTGCTTGCGGTCTATCTGTGGCTGGCGTTGAAATCGGCGCAGGAACAGCCGCCTTGAGTGAAACGAGATAAAATCGGGAGGGAAGTGATGGCGCGGATTGGTTTCATCGGCCTCGGCAACATGGGTTTGCCGATGGCGCAGAACTTGATCAAGGCCGGCCACCAGGTCGAGGGCGTCGATCGTCAATCCGGCGGCGGTGGAGAAGCTGAAAGCCGCGGGCGGCGTCGCGCGTCGAGATGGCGGCGGTTGCGGCCGCGCGCGCCGATGTCGTCATCACCATGCTGCCGGCGGGCAAGGAGGTGCGCGAGATCTATCTCGGCCCCGGCGGCATCGTCGAGAGCGCCAACGAAGGCACGCTGCTGATCGACTGTTCCACCATCGATGTCGAAACCGCGCGCGCGGTCGCCAAGGCGGCGGAGGCGAAGGGGCTGTTGATGCTCGACGCGCCGGTGTCCGGCGGCGTCGGCGGCGCCACCGCCGGCACGCTCACCTTCATGGTCGGCGGCCCGGCGCAGGCTTTCGTGCGCGCGCAGTCGATCCTGGAGAAGATGGGCAAGACCATCGTGCACGCCGGCGGCGCCGGCAACGGCCAGGCGGCGAAGATCTGCAACAACATGATCCTCGGCATTTCCATGATCGCGGTGTCGGAAGCCTTCGTGCTGGCGGAGAAGCTCGGGCTCGAGCACCAGAAGCTGTTCGACATCGCCTCGAAGTCGTCGGGCCAGTGCTGGTCGATGACCACGTATTGTCCGGTGCCGGGGCCGGTGCCGACGTCGCCCGCCAACCGCGATTATCAGGCCGGCTTCACCGCGGCGATGATGCTTAAGGATTTGAACTTATCGCAGGCCGCGGCGAAAGCCGCCGGCGCGAAAACCGCGCTCGGCGCCGACGCCGCACGTATTTATTCGGACTACGTCGAAAAGCGGGGAGGCGGGGCGGGATTTTTCCGGCATCATCCGTTTCGTCCGCGGCTGACGGGCGCTGCTACGGTGAATGAAATGTTGCTCCGCTCGCTACAATTGCGCGATCAAGAAAGCATTCACCGTTGCAAATAAACCTAATCTTTATGGTGTTATTTAAGCCGTTTTTAGACTGCCCCTTTTACGGTGCGATGTCTGGAGCAGGGAAAACAGGGCCCCGCGGGCGGTCGAGCAAAGATAATAAAACGCGACAAAGGGGCGTTGGACATGAAAGCCGTTGCCAAGACGGTCGAAGGCGAGCGCGATCCGCGCTTCGACCATATTCGGCCGCTGTATCTGGAAGCCTTGACCTTGGTCGAGCGGCTGCATCGCCGCCTGCTCGACGTCATCAAGGACGAATTCGACCGGCGCGGCCGCGCCGACATCAATTCGGTGCAGGCGCTGCTGCTCTACAATATCGGCGACAAGGAGCTGACCGCCGGCGAGCTGCGCACGCGCGGCTACTATCTCGGCTCCAACGTCTCCTACAATCTGAAGAAGCTCGTCGAGATGGGCTTCCTCGATCACCAGCGCTCGCGCGTCGACCGCCGCTCGGTGCGCATCAAGCTCACCGACAAGGGCAACGAGGTGCGCGACATCGTCGAGACGCTCTACCAGAAGCACGTGCGCACGGTGGAGCAGGTCGGCGGCATCAATTCCGACGAGTTTGCGACCCTGAACAAGTCGCTGCACCGGCTCGAGCGCTTCTGGACCGACCAGATCCTCTATCGGCTCTAATGATCCAACAGCGGTGGGAAAACTTGCCCCGGCCCTCGCGGCCGGGGTTTTGTTTTGCCCCGCACGGCACCCCAGATATTGCGGTCTGGGCGACTGTCCACATGCCAATGCTTGGCCGTGTGGCGGGCCGATATGCTATTTGCGGAGCCAATCCCGGACTTTTCAGCCATTCGGCGCCGCTCGCTCCGCCCGGCCGCCAGGAGATCGTAATGTCGGCGACGTCCAAGCCCGCGCCCGCAGGCGAAGCGGACAACCTGTTCACCACGTCCTTGCGCGAGAGCCGACCCGGAGATCGCCGAGGCGATCCGGCTCGAGCTCGGCCGCCAGCGCGACGAGATCGAGCTCATCGCCTCGGAGAACATCGTCTCGCGCGCGGTGCTGGAAGCGCAAGGCTCGGTGCTGACCAACAAATATGCCGAAGGCCTGCCGGGCAAGCGCTATTACGGCGGCTGCCAGTTCGTCGACATCGCCGAGCGGCTGGCGATCGAGCGCGTCACCAAACTGTTCGGCTGCAAGTTCGCCAACGTGCAGCCGCATTCCGGCGCCTCGGCCAACGCCGAAGTGTTCTTCGCGCTGATGCAGCCCGGCGACACCTTCATGGGGCTCAATCTCGCCGCCGGCGGGCATCTCACGCACGGCTCGCCGGTCAACATGTCGGGCAAATGGTTCAAGCCGGTGCCCTACGGCGTGCGCCGCGACGACCATCGCATCGACATGGACGAGGTCGAGCGGCTGGCGAAGGAGCACAGACCGAAGCTCATCATCGCCGGCGGCTCGGCCTATCCGCGCATCATCGACTTCCGCGCGCTTCCGCGCCATCTGCGACGAGGTCGGCGCGCTGCTGATGGTGGACATGGCGCATTTCGCCGGCCTCGTTGCCGGCGGCGCGCATCCCTCGCCGTTCCCGCACGCGCATGTGGTGACGACGACGACGCACAAGACGCTGCGCGGCCCGCGCGGCGGCGTCATCCTCTCCGACGACGAGGAGATCGCCAAGAAACTCAACTCGGCGGTGTTCCCCGGCATGCAGGGCGGGCCGCTGATGCATGTGATCGCCGCCAAGGCGGTCGCCTTCGGCGAGGCGCTGCGGCCGAGCTTCCGCACTTACGCGCGCAACGTCGTCGAGAACGCCAAGGCGCTCGCCGAGACGCTCAAGTCGCGCGGCTTCGACATCGTCTCCGGCGGCACCGACACGCATCTGATGCTGGTCGATCTGCGGCCCAAGCGGCTCACCGGCAAGGTCGCGGAGGCGGCGCTCGAGCGCGCCCACATCACCTGCAACAAGAACGGCATTCCCTTCGATCCGGAAAAGCCGACGGTGACCTCCGGCATCCGGCTCGGCACGCCGGCCGGCACCACGCGCGGCTTCGGCATCGCCGAATTCCGCAGCGTCGGCGAGATGATCGCCGACCTGCTCGACGTGCTTGTCGCAGAAGGGCGCCGAGGCGAGATTCGCTGACCGAAAGCGCGGTGCGCGACAAGGTGAAGGCGTTGATTTCACGTTTTCCGATTTATCAAAGCTGAGCGGCTAGGGGCGTCATGCGTTGCCCGAGTTGCGGTAGCCTCGACACGCAGGTGAAGGACTCGCGGCCGACCGAGGATTCGGCGGTGATCCGCCGCCGCCGCGTCTGCCTCACCTGCAATTTCCGCTTCACCACCTTCGAGCGCGTGCAGTTGCGCGAACTGACCGTGATCAAGCGCAACGGCCGCCGCGTGCCGTTCGACCGCGACAAGCTGATGCGCTCGGTGCAGGTGGCGCTGCGCAAGCGCTCGGTCGATCCCGAGCGCATCGAGCAGGAAGTCTCCAAGATCGTGCGCGAGCTGGAAAGCATGGGCGAGAACGAGGTCACCTCGGAGACCATCGGCGAACTGGTCATGGAGCATCTGCGCGAGCTCGACGACGTCGCCTATGTGCGCTTTGCCTCCGTCTATCGCAATTTCCGCGAGGCCAAGGACTTCCGCGCCGCGCTCGATGAATTGTCGGGCGAGGACAAGCCCGCGGCGACGCGCGCAAATGAGCGACCTTGCCGCGCCAGCGCCGGCCGCCGCCGCAAGCGGACGATGCGCGCTACATGCAGCTTGCGCTGGCGCTCGGCCGGCGCGGGCTCGGCAATACCTGGCCCAATCCGGCGGTCGGCGCGGTGATCGTCAAGGACGGCGTCATCCTCGCCCGCGGCTGGACGCAACCCGGCGGCCGGCCGCATGCCGAGGTCGAGGCGCTGCGCCGCGCCAAGAAAGCTGGCGCAAGGGCGCCACGCTGTACGTGACGCTGGAGCCGTGCTCGCATCAGGGCAAGTCGCCGCCTTGCGCCGACGCCATCATCCGCGCCGGCATCGCCCGCGTCGTCTCGGCGATGGAGGACCCCAATCCGGAAGTCGCCGGGCAGGGCCACGCGCGGCTGCGCGAGAAGGGCATCGCCGTCGAGGTCGGGCTTGGCGACGAGGAGGCGCGCCGCGCTCATATCGGCCACATCACGCGCATCACGAAAGGCCGCCCGCACGTGCATGCTCAAGCTCGCGCTCTCCGCCGACGGCAAGGTCGGGCTTGCCCGGCCGCAAGCCGGTGGCGCTCACCGGCGAAGCGGCGCGCGAGCCGCGTGTTCCAGATGCGCGCGCAGAGCGACGCCATCCTGGTCGGCATCGGCACGGTGCTGGCGGACAATCCGCATCTGACCTGCCGGCTGCCGGGCATGAACGAGCGCTCGCCGGTGCGCGTGGTGCTCGACTCGCAATTGCGGCTGCCGCTGTCGACCTCGGTCGTCGCGACCGTGCGCGAGACGCCGACCTGGGTGATCACCTCGGGCAATCCGTCGGCGATTGCCGAGGACATCCTGCAGCAGAAGGGCGCGCAGGTGTTTCGCGTCGGCGAGCGCAACGGCCAGCTCGATCTCGACGAGGTGCTGAAGGTGCTGGCCGAGCAGGGCATCACCCGGCTGATGGTCGAGGGCGGCCCGAAGGTGGCGGCCAGTCTTGTCGCCGCCGATCTGGTCGACGAGGCGGTGCTGATCCGCGCCGACAAGAGCGATCGGCGCCGGCATCGATGCGCTCGAAGGGCATGCCGCTCGACGGCGCTGACCAACAGCTGCAGGCGCGCGGCCGCGAGCAGCTCGGCACCGACACATCGAAACCTTCGAGCGCGGCTAATGTTCACCGGCATCGTCACCGACATCGGCGAGGTGCGCTCGGTCAAGCCGCGCGCCGATGATCTCACCCGCATCACCATCGCCTGCGGCTACCCGCGCGCCGAGCTGGTCGAGGGCACTTCGATGGCCTGCGCCGGCGTCTGCATGACCATCGTCGGCGCCGGCGAGGAGGACGGCCGCGCCTGGTTCGCCGTCGATGCCGCGGCGGAAACGTTGCGCGTCACCAATGTCGGGCGCTGGCGGCACGGCAGCAAGGTCAATCTCGAACGCCCGCTCAAGATCGGCGACGAACTCGGCGGCCATCTGGTCTCCGGCCACGTCGACGGTCTGGCCACGCTCGACGGCGCGCGAGGACCTGACCGACATGGCGCGGCTTGACGCTGCGCGCGCCGGCCGAGCTTGCCCGCTTCATCGCGCCGAAAGGCTCGGTCGCGCTCGACGGCGTCTCGCTCACCGTCAACGCGGTCGAAGGCGACACCTTCTCGGTGCTGATCATCCCGCACACGTTGAAGGTGACGACGCTCGGCGCGCTGAAAAAGGGCGACGACGTGCATCTCGAAGTCGACCAGATGGCGCGCTACGCCGCGCGGCTGATGGAGCGCAAATAGCCGTCAGCACGGGCCTTGTTCGCCGCGCGCGCGCTTGCTACCACGCGTCCGCCGTCATGGCCAAGAAAGCGACGCAAGAGACGCAAACGGCGCAGCGCGCGGCGCCAAGCGGCGCGACAAGACGCGCATGCTGATCGTCGAGGCGCGCTTCTATCACGAGCAATTGCCGACGCGCTGCTGCGCGGGGCGACGCGCGCGCTCGACGCCGCCGGCGCGCACCTACGACGTGATCACCGTGCCCGGCGCGCTGGAAATCCCGCCGGCGATCGCCTTTGCCGTCGACGCCGCGCAGCGCAAGCTCAACCCTTACGACGGCGTGGTGGCGCTCGGCTGCGTCATCCGCGGCGAGACCTATCATTTCGAGATCGTGTCGAACGAGTCGGCGCGCGGCGCTGATGGACTTGCGCGTCGCCCAGCAGCTCGCCGATCGGCAACGGCATTCTCACCGTCGAAAACGAGGCGCAGGCGCATGCCCGCGCCGGCATCGACGACGGCGACAAGGGCGGCGACGCCGCGCGCGCGGCGCTCGCCATGGTGCGGCTCAAGCGCGGGCTGGCGGGGCGCTGATGGCAAAGGGCGCGCCACGCGGCGAAGGACGCGCGCAAGGCCAACAAGCGCGGCGCGGCGCGGCTCGCCGCGGTGCAGGCGCTCTACCAGATGGAAATCGCCGGCACCGGCTTGAACGAAATCCTCGCCCAGTTCGAAAGCCACTGGCTCGGCCGCGAGGTCGAGGGCGCGCAATATCTTCCTGCCGAGGCCGCGTTCTTCCGCGACATCGTCTCCGGCGTGGTGCGCGAGCAGCGCAAGATCGATCCGCTGATCGACGAGGCGCTGGCGAAAAGCTGGCCGCTCAAGCGCATCGAGGCGATCTTGCGCGCCGCCCTGCGCGCCGGCGCCTACGAGCTCGACCACCGCCGCGACGTGCCGGCGCGCGTCGTCGTCTCCGAATATGCCGACGTCGCCGCCGCCTTCGTCGAGCGCGACGAGACCGGCATGGTCAACGCCGTGCTCGACCAGTTGGCGCGGCAGTTGCGCGCCGACGAATTCGGCCGCGCCGCCGGGTGATGCCGTGGCAAAGACCCGACGACAAGATGTCGGCCGAGGATCGCCTGATCGCGCGCTTCTTTGCGCCGCTCGCCACGCATCCCGGCGCGCTCGGCCTTGTCCGACGATGCCGCCTTCATCACGCCGCCGCCGGGCTGCGATCTGGTGCTCAAGACCGATGCGATCGTCGGCGGCGTGCATTTCTTCGCCGACGATCCCGCCGACCTGGTGGCGCGCAAGGCGCTGCGCGTGAACCTCTCCGATCTGGCCGCCAAGGGCGCCAAGCCGCTTGGCTTTCTGTTGTCGCTGGCGCTGCCGAAGGAGATCGGCGAGGACTGGCTCACGGCGTTCGCGCAAGGGCTGCGCGCCGACGCCGAGGCCTTACGGCTGCCCGCTGTTCGGCGGCGACACCGACCGCACGCCGGGGCCGGTCACCGTCTCCGTTGCGATGTTCGGCAGCGTGCCGGAGGGCACCATGGTGCGCCGCGCCGGCGCCAAGGCCGGGCGACCGCATCTTCGTCAGCGGCACCATCGGCGACGCCGCGCTCGGGCTTGCGATTGCGCAAGGGCGCAACTGGACGCTGAGCGCGGCGCAGCGCGAGCATCTCACCGTCGCGCTATCTGCTGCCGCAGCCGCGCAATGCGCTGGCCGAGGCCGTGCGCCAGCCACGCTTCGGCGGCGATGGATGTGTCCGACGGGCTCGCCGGCGATCTCGCCAAGCTTGCGCGCGTTTCCGGCGTCGCCGCCGACGTCGAGGTGGCGACGTGCCGCTGTCGGACGCCGCGCAGGCGGTGCTCGCCGCCGAGCCGGCGCTGATCGAAACCGCGCTCACCGGCGGCGACGACTATGAGATCGTCTGCACCGTGCCGCCCGCGCAAGGCCGACGTCGTTTCGCGCCGCAGCGAAAGCGGCCAATGTCGTCGGTGACCGATATCGGCGAAATCGCCGCCGGCGAGGGCGCCCGCTTTCTCGGCCGCGACGGCAAGCCGCTCGTCTTCAAGCAGCCGTCCTTCAGCCATTTCTGAAATGTCGGGACGCCGCTCAACGCCATGCGTATAATGACAAACGGAATCTGAGGAAACGCCATGCAAGACATGACGGCAAAAGAAGAACTGAAGCACCTGCCCTATGGCATCGGCCCGAATTTCGAGAGGCTGCACAAGCTTTTCCCGACCTCGGACTATCTGCGCGCGCGAGCGCCGCGCAACGTTCCGCTGTTTTCCTTCGAATACGGCGACACCGGCGCCGGCGCCGATGTCGGCATCGAGCACAATTGGGCGGCGTTCGACGCCATCAAGATCGTGCCGCGCTATGGCGGCATCACCACGGTGCCGCCGGTCGATGTCGAATTGTTCGGCACGCCGCTATGCCGCGCCGATCGGCATTGCGCCGATGGGCGGGCCGTCGCTGGTCTGGCCGGGCGCCGATCTGCTGATGGCGAAGGCCGCGCAACGCGCGCGCATCCCCTATACGCTCGGCGTTGCCGGCGGCGCCACCATCGAGGAGGTGGCCAAGGTCGCGCCCGACGTGTTCTGGCTGCAGCTCTACCGCTTCTACCAGAACGATCACGCCATCGGCTTCGACCTGATCAAGCGCGCGACCGCCGCCGGCGTCAAAGCGCTGGCGCTGACCATCGACGTGCCGGTGCGCACCACGCGCTCGCGCGAGAGCTATGCCGGGCTCGGCCGCGAATTCAAACCCAACGCGCGCATGATCTCCGAAATGCTGGTGCGGCCGAAATGGCTGATGGCGCTGCTGCGCCACGGCTATCCGCGCTTTGCCACCATCCGCCAATATGCCGGCGAGAACAAAAGCACCAACGAGGTCATCCGCTTTGCGCGCAGCAACATGGGCGGCGTGTTTTCCTGGGAGGAGGTCGCGCGCTATCGCGACCGCTGGAAGGGGCCGATGCTGGTCAAGGGCATCCTGCATCCGGCCGACGCGGAAAAGGCGGTGTCGCTCGGCATCGAGGGCATCTGGGTGTCGAACCACGGCGGCCGGCAGATCGAGGCGCTGGCGCCGTCGATCGACGTGCTGCCGGCGATCGTCTCCGCGGTCGGCAAGAAGGCGACCGTCGTGCTCGACAGCGGCATCCGCAGCGGGCAGGACGTGATGCGGGCGCTGGTGCTCGGCGCCAAGGCGGCCTTTGCCGGAAAGAGCTTCCTCTGGGCGGTCGGCGCGCTCGGGCGACGACGGGCCGGCGCACCTGATCGATCTCTATGTCGACGAATTGCGCTCCTCGCTCGGCCAGATCGGCGCCCGTTCGCTGGAGGAGGCGCGCCTGGCCACGGTGCGCCATCCCGGCGCCTGGCGCTTCGACCGCAACGATCAAACCTGACCTGCATGGGCCGCAGTGGTCATTCGCCGCCGCCGCCGGTAGAACCGTCGGCGCCCGGGGAACTAATCATGTCGGCGCTGGCCGAACCCATCCAACAGCCGTCTTCGACGACCGGCTCGCGCGCCGCAACGCCATCGTGCTGGCGGTGGCGCAGGCGCTCGCCGGCGGCAACAATACCGTCATCGTCGCCAGCGCCAGCATCCTCGGCGCCATGCTGGCGCCGGACAAAGGTCTCGCCACGCTGCCGATCACCGGCATGGTGTTCGGCATGTGGTTCGGCACGCTGCCGGTCGGCGCGCTGGCGCGGCGCTATCGGCCGGCGTTTCGCGCTGCAATGCGGCTCGGCCTTCGGCGTGCTCTCCGGGCTGATCTCCTACACCGCGGCGATGCAGGGAAACTTCTGGCTCTTGATCCTCGGCACGTTTTGCGGCGGTCTCTATGCCGCCGCGCACATGTCCTATCGCTTCGCCGCCGCCGACACCGCGAGCGAAGCCTACCGGCCGAAGGTGGTGTCCTGGGTGCTCGCCGGCGGCATCTTTGCCGCGGTCATCGGGCCGCAGATCGTCATCCTCACCAAGGACCTGCTGCCGCCGCATCTGTTTGCGGCGAGCTATCTCGGGCAATCGGCCTGCGCGTTGCTCGCGGCGGTGGTGCTGCAATTCGTAAAATCGCCGCCGCTTGCCGCCAAGGCGGTCGTCGATGCGCGCCCGCTCGGCGCCATCGTGCTCACGCCGCGCTTCATCGTCGCCGCCGCCTGCGGCGTCGCCAGCTACGCGACCATGAACCTGATGATGACCTCGGCGCCGCTCGCCATGGTCGGCTGCGGCCATTCGGTGACCGACGCCACGCTCGGCATCCAGTGGCACGTGCTGGCGATGTATGCGCCGAGCTTTTTCACCGGCACGCTGATCGTCCGCTTCGGCGTCGGCCGCGTCACCGCGCTCGGCCTGGCTGCTGATCGCGTTGCCGCGGCGATCGTCGGGCTGTCGGGCATTACGGTCGCGCATTTCTGGACCGCGCTGGTGCTGCTCGGCTTCGGCTGGAATTTCGCCTTCATCGGCGCCACCACCATGGTCACCTATTGCCACCGGCCGGAGGAGCGCACCCGGGTGCAGTCGTTCAACGATTTCCTCATTTTCGGCAGCATGGCGGTGAGTTCGTTCTCCTCCGGCCAATTCCTGGAAAATTTCGGCTGGGCGGCGGTCAATGAGGTGGTCTTGCCGACCGTCGTCGTCGCCGGCGCCATGCTGGCCTGGCTCAGGTGGCGCGAGCGCGAAAGCCCGGTCTGAGTCTCGGCGGCCGCCAAAAAACCTCGCAAATCTCGCGTTTTTCCAGCATTGCGTCGGACACACCTTTTTGGCTATATCCGGCTCGCTTTTCCGGTCGGGGTGAAGCGCCCTTAACAAGCGGCCATCCTCGACGCTCCTGGCGCCGGCGGGAGCGTTTTTCCAGTCTCGCGCCACCATCAATCGAGGTTGAATTCCCATGACGACTTTATGGGTCATCGTCGGCTGCGGCGTGCTCGCAATTCTCTACGGCATCTGGGCGACCGGCTCGGTGCTGCGCGCGGACAGCGGCAGCAAGAAAATGCAGGAGATTTCCGCGGCCGTGCGCGAGGGCGCGCAGGCCTATCTCAAGCGCCAATACGCCACCATCGGCATCGTCGGCGTGGTCATCCTCGCTCATCCTCGGCTTCACGCTCGGCTGGCTGGTGGCGGCGGGCTTTGCCGTCGGCGCGGTGCTGTCGGGCGCGACCGGCTTCATCGGCATGAACGTGTCGGTGCGCGCCAACGTGCGCGTCGCGCAGGCCGCGACCAAGACGCTCGCCGGCGGGCTCGAGCTCGCCTTCAAGGCCGGCGCCATCACCGGCATGCTGGTCGCGGGGCTGGCGCTGCTCGGCGTCACGCTCTATTTCGGCTTCCTCACCGGCACGCTGCACTATGCGCCGAACGACCGCATCGTCATCGACGCCATCGTCGCGCTCGGCTTCGGCGCCTCGCTGATCTCGATCTTTGCCCGTCTTGGCGGCGGCATCTTCACCAAGGGCGCCGACGTCGGCGGCGATCTGGTCGGCAAGGTCGAAGCCGGCATTCCGGAAGACGATCCGCGCAACCCGGCGACCATTGCCGACAACGTCGGCGACAATGTCGGCGACTGCGCCGGCATGGCCGCCGACCTGTTCGAGACCTACGCGGTGACCATCGTCGCCACCATGGTGCTGGCCTCGATCTACTTCGCCGACACGCCGATCCTGCTCAACATGATGACGCTTCCCGCTCGCCATCGGCGGCGCCTGCATCATCACCTCGATCATCGGCACGTTCTTCGTGCGGCTCGGCGCCAGCCAGTCGATCATGGGCGCGCTGTACAAGGGCTTCATCGCCTCGGCGGTGCTGTCGCTCGGCGCCATCTGGTATGTCACCTACGAACTCATCGGCTTCGGCGCCGATCCAGGGCGCGGCCTTCACCGGCATGGCGCTCTATATCTGCGCCGTCGTCGGCCTGGTGGTGACCGGTCTCATCATCTGGATCACCGAATACTACACCGGCACCAATTTCCGCCCGGTGAAGTCGATCGCGGCCGCGTCTGTGACCGGCCACGGCACCAACATCATCCAGGGCCTGGCGATCTCGATGGAGGCAACCGCGCTGCCGGCCATCGTCATCATCGCCGGCATTCTGGTGTCCTACGCGCAAGCCGGGCTTGTTCGGCATCGCCATCGCGGTGACCGCGATGCTGGCGCTCGCCGGCATGGTGGTCGCGCTCGACGCCTTCGGCCCGGTGACCGACAATGCCGGCGGCATCGCCGAAATGGCGGGCCTGCCGAAGGAGGTGCGCAAGGCGACCGACGCGCTCGACGCGGTCGGCAACACCACCAAGGCGATCACCAAAGGCTACGCCATCGGTTCGGCCGGCCTCGGCGCGCTGGTGCTGTTTGCCGCCTACAACCAGGACCTGCTGTTCTTCTCCAAGGATCCGGTGGCGCACCCGTACTTCACCGGCATCAAGCTCGATTTCGCGCTGACCAATCCTTACGTCGTGGTCGGGCTCCTGTTCGGCGGCATGCTGCCTTATCTGTTCGCCTCCATGGGCATGACCGCGGTCGGCCGCGCCGCCGGCGCGATCGTCGAGGAAGTGCGCCGGCACGAAGGCCGTACAAGAGGCTCACCAGTGGGGTGAACACGATGAGTATGCTTATGGTGGTGAAGAAGGCGACGCTGAAGCTCGGATCGCCCTGCTCGTAGAGCGCGTAGAGATCGGGCCTGAGGTCGGCCAATGGAAACTCCTGAAAGAGCAAAGTGATGGCCTGCGCGAAGACGATCATGAGGGCGAGTCCCGCGAACCGTCTCCATCGACCAAGCCGGGCCGCCTGGCTCAATGCGATGACGGCTGCGGCGGAGGCGAGCGCGTTGCCCGCAGCCATCGCGACGTATGAGAACTCGACGGTTTGGATGTAAGCTATCGCGTTTAGTCGATGGGTGGCGAGATAGCCGGTGAGGGAGCGAAGGCCCGACACTACGTCGTAGAACACGACACCCACGATCAGCATGACGATTGCCGCCACCGCCAGGGCGGCGATGGCGCGCTTCTGGCTCGCGCGCCAAGCCCGTGACGCCGATTACCAGGAGGGGAGCAAGCAGGAGCTGCGTGTAGTAGTAGATTTGTGTGTTGATGATCTGCCGCCCCTCGTGTGATCTGGTGTGGCGAGCGCGGGGTGCGAGCGTCACGTCGCCACGGCAGAGCATAGCAAGTTGACACTCCCCACGCCTACAGGCGGGGGATTCTCGGTCCTTCGCGTTGCCCAACGGCCTACGCTCCCCGAAGGGCCTGCCCGGCCCGCACTCGGTGCTTCGCGCTGGTGTGGTCTCGGTGCAGGCTCGTCCCGCAGGCGGGGCCGGTCTGCCACCGCGCCGAGGGTCCCTTCCAGGCCAGCGCGCCGCAGCCAGAGCACGTCCGGCTGGTGTCGGCGGGGTGCACGGCGACCACTGAGCGAGCGGTGCGCGAGCGGTGCGCGAGCGGTGCGCGACCGGTGCGCGACCGGCGCCTGCGGCCTTGTAGCGCAGGGTGCGCAAGAACCGCGACCATCCCGCATCCGCGACGCTCTTGGCGAGATGGTGGCCCTTGCGCATGTTGGCGGCCCGTACGTCTTCGCGAGCGATGGCGTCGTACCGCGTCGCGCCAGGGCCAGCGCCGTCTTGCGGTGGACGTCTTGGCGGTGCCGCGGCACGGTCTGGTGCGCCTTGGCGAGCAGCTTCACGGCTTTGCGCCTGCGATTGCTGCCCTGCTTGCGGCGTGACACGCGCCGGTGGGCCGTTTCCCGGCGGCGCTCGGCCTTGCGATACCAGCGCGGCGTGTGGATCCTCGCGCCATCGGCCGGCGTGGCGAACGACTCCAGGCCCACGTCTCTACCCGTCGCCCGACCGGTGAGCGGCCGCGGGTGGATTGGCACCTCGGCGCGCGCGATGCGGGCGTACCAGCCATCCGCTTCCTGCGCGATCGTCACCGTCTTGGGCGTGCCTTCCGGTGGCCGGGACCAACGCACCGCGATCGCGATCCGCCCGATCGTGGAAAGCACCGGAAACCCATCATCGACCCGCGTCCCACCCTGCTCGCCTACCGGCGGATCGGCGGAGCTGTTGTACCGATTGCGGCCTTGAAATCGGGGATAGCCCGGCTTTTCACCGGCCTGCACCCGGCGAAAGCATGCCCGATAGGCGCGGTCGACCCGCGGGACCACGTCCTGCACGACCCGGCGGTGGACCGCACCGTATTCCGGCGGGGCTTCTTTGATGTCGGGCAATTCCGCCTTGTGCTGGGGGTAGCTGACCGAAACGCCGCACTTCCGCCAGGCTGCGCGGCGCTCCCCCACGGCGGCGTTGTCGAGGTGACGGGAGCGCAGGAGCGTACGCTCAAGCGCCCGCTCCTGTTCGGGCGTGGGCCTGAGCGCGTATCGGTAGCTCTTCCGCGCCGCCGGCTCTTCCAGACCTCTCCACGCTGCCTGATCGTCAGAAAAGTGGCCTGTGCCTGAGCCGTTCGTAGCCCTTCGGGCTACCGGGCTTTCATCCCCAGAGCGCAAGCAAGGGGGCCTCAGCCGGAAGCTCAGCTAGAGCGCTGTACGCAAGCATGCTTCGTGGCAGTTCACGCCACCGATCAAGGTGTGCCTACGTGATACAATCGCCGATGGGCTGGGCCGCGAGCGACTACGGAGTGGACGTTTCCATGCGCGTGATCGAGGGACTTGGCGAACTGGTGCGTGACCGTCCGGCATGGTCGGGCAGCGTGGGACTCGTGCCGACGATGGGCTATTTGCATGCGGGGCATATCTCGCTCGTCACGGGTGCGCGAGCGGAGAACGATCTCGTTGCGGTGAGTATCTTCGTCAACCCGACGCAGTTTGGTCCGCATGAGGATCTCTCGCGGTATCCGCGCGATCTGCCGAGCGACCTCGCGCTGCTCGAAGCGGCGGGGGCCGACGTGGTGTTTACGCCGAGCGCCGAGGAAATCTATCCGGCGGGGTTCGTCACGTACGTCGATCCGACGGGATCGCTGACGCAGCGGCTGGAGGCGGCGAGCCGCCACGGGCACTTTCGCGGGGTGGCTACGGTGGTGGCGAAGCTCTTCAATCTGGCGCGCCCGGATTTCGCCTACTTCGGGCAGAAAGATGCCCAGCAGGTGGCGGTCCTGCGGCGAATGGTGGCGGACCTGAACTTTCCGCTGACGCTGCGCGTGCTGCCGACGATCCGCGAGGCCGATGGGCTGGCGATGAGCAGCCGCAACAGCTACCTGGGGGCAGAGGATCGCGCCGCGGCGCCCGTGCTCTTCCGCGCGCTGCGGGCGGGCGTGGCCGCGTTCGAGGAGGGGCAGGCGGGGGGCGTGGAGACGGTGCGCGAGGCGATCGTACGAGCGGTCGAAGACGAGCCGCGCGCCACGCTGGACTATGCAGACATCTGCGATCCGGAGAACTTCGAGCCGCTGACGGAGCTACGCGCGCCGGCGCTGCTGGCGCTTGCGGCGCGGGTCGGTCCGGCGCGGCTGATCGACAATGTGTTGCTGCGGCCCGACGGCACGTGGGAACTCGGCGAGAGGGTGCAGCGATGACGCGTCAGCGAGATGACGGGCGTGGCCAGCCGCGAGGCGCACGGCGGGACGAGCGCGAGCGGACCGCGGGGCGCGCGTGGGGGGCGGGACGGGACAGGCGTAGAGGGACGTCGCTCCGATTGCCATTGGAGGAGCCGCCGGTACGCTATCCCGGACGCGGGCGCGGGCATACGCCGGAGCAGAGCTTCAAGTGTGGGCACTGCAAGCGGTTCATCGGCGCGCTGCCGAGCGGGGGTAGGCAGCGCAATCATTGTCCCTATTGCCTCTATTCGCGGCACGTGGATGATAAGCGGCCCGGTGACCGCGCGAGTACGTGTAACGCGCTGATGGCGCCGGTTGGGGCGTTTCAGCGGCCCAACGGCGAGCATTGCATCGTGCATCATTGCCTGGGCTGCGGCTTCGAACGCTTCAACCGCATCGGGGCGGATGACGACTTCGACCTCGTGCTGTCGCTGCCGGTGGTGCCGCCGCGCTCGGCGCGCGGTGACGCCGAGGCGAGCGTCCACACGGACGATTCAACGGAGGCGTGATGTGAGCGACGCGAGCACCGTCTTCGAGACATCGGCCACGAGCGAGTCCACCGTGGCGGGGACGTTCATGGAACGGCTGCGGGACCGGTGGGACCATGGACGGACGCTGCTCTGCGTGGGGCTCGATCCGGAGTGGGAGCGGCTGCCGGCGTCGCTGCGGGGGGACGAGAGGGATGAAGCTGTCGTCGAGGCGGCGATCTTCGCGTTCACGTGCGCGATCGCGGACGCAACGGCTGACCTGGCCTGCGCGTACAAGCCGAACGCGGCCTTCTACGAGGCGCATGGGGTTGCGGGGCTGAGTGCGCTGACACGGCTGGTGGCGCATATCCACGCGCGGCATCCCAAGGTGCCGGTGCTGCTCGACGCCAAGCGCGGCGACACGGGCAATACGATGAGGTTGTATGCGCGGGCGGTCTACGAGGTGATCGGCGCGGATGCGGTGACGTTGCATCCGTATCTGGGGCGAGAGGGGATTGAGCCGTTCCTGGCGTACTCGGATCGGGGGGCGTTCCTGCTCTGTCATACGTCGAACACGGGCTCGGGCGATCTGCAAATGCTCGGTGTCCGGCGCGCGGATGGCGGGGGAGGAACCGCTGTACCTGGCGGTGGCGCGACGGTTGGCGGAGGTGTGGAATACGCGGGGTAACTGCGGGCTGGTCGTTGGCGCGACGTATCCCGACGAGCTGCACCTCGTGCGAGAGGCGGTGGGCGATCTGCCGATCCTAGTGCCGGGGATCGGCGCGCAGGGCGGCGACCTCGAAGCCTCGGTCCGCGCGGGGATGGATAGCCGGTGCGCGGGCCTGCTGATCAGCGCGTCGCGGAGCATCCTGTATGCGTCAAGCGGCGAGGATTACGCGGAGGCGGCGCGGGGCGAAGCGATGCGGCTGCGGGATCGGATTGAAGGCGTTCGGAGCAGGAGTGGCAGAGGTTAACCACCGAGAACACGAGGGTCACAGAGGGCAAAGCGAGGGCGACTCATTCTGGTGTTTGCATTGCGCGGTATTGCTGCGCCGACATTCCGGAGCGGGTAGGTAGCGACGCCAGACGTACAACGGCATAGACGATAGCATCGTCCGCGAAGAGACAAGGAGGCACCTGTGAGCCAGGCGGCGCGAGAAACGTTGAGTGAGCGCCAGCGGGGCTTCGCGGACGCGCTGCTGGGCTGCGGCGCGGTGAACTTCGGCGCGTTTCGGCTGAAGCTTCACGAGACGCAGCCAGACGCGCCGCTCTCGCCGATCTACCTCGATCTGCGCATGCTGCAATCGTTCCCCGACGCGATGGATGCAGCGGTAGCGGCGCTCGAAGAGGTGATCAAGACGGCGGGGCTACGCTTCACGCGCTATGCGGGTATTCCGCTGGCGGCGACGGCGTTGGTGGCGGTGCTGTCGCATATCACGAGGGTGCCGATGATCACGCCGCGCGAGGCGAAGTCGCACGGCACGGCGGACACGATTAATGGGGCGTTCACGCCGGGGGAGACGGTGCTGGCGATCGACGATGTGGTGAGCCACGCGGAGAGCAAGCTGGAAGCGATCCGCGTGCTGGAGGCGAACGGTCTGGTGGTGCGCGATGTGGCGGTGTTGGTCGATCGCGAGCAGGGGGGACCGCAACAGCTTGCCGCGGCGGGGTATACGCTGCACGCCGCGGTGCGACTCGGCCAGTTGCTCGACCACTGGCGCGCGACGGGCGGCGTAGACGACGTGATGTATGCGCGGGCGACGGAGTACCTGCGCGCGTGAGGGTGGACGGCGCTGATGCGACGCACCCCAACCCGCTTGTGCGAAACTGACGGTTGGGGTGCGTTGACGCTAGTGAGCGATGAGCTCTTCGAACGCCCTGCTAGCGATTGAGCGCGTCGTCGATGGTCGACTCGGCCTTGCCGGCGCCCTCTTCAAGGTTGCCCTTGCCCTGCTTCATCTTGCCCTTGAGCTCGGTGTCCTTATTGCCGGTGAGCTTGCCAAATTCCTCTTGCACCTTGCCCGTGAGCTTGTCAAGTTTGCCTTGCCCCTGATGCTCGGAACCCTGCTCGCCAAGGTCAGGGTCACGGGTCATGTCGTCGTTGTTCACGTTGCGGGTCATGTCCTCGTTCATTGGGATGCGTCCTCCTCGACGAAGTCGCTGTGGAAGCCGGTCATCATCAGCGCGTGAGGCTAGGCCCGTGGGCAACCGTCGGCACCGTGGGGAAGGGTATGCAACATTCGTGCCCACCTCTGGGTGGGACGGATCGGGGATGGATCGGGCGCGGCGCGGCACCATCACGGGACCAGCCCGTGGGAGCGGCATGTGACGTGCACATCGCGGTCGTGAGCAGGTACTTGCGGGCTATCGGTACGGGAACGGTAAAGTGGGATGATGGCCAGCGGACGCTGAAGGAGTTGACTGCATGAGCGACGAGACGGCGCGCAGCGCGGCGGAATCGCTGTCGCGCATCGCGGAGGAGACGCAGGTGTGCACGAAGTGTGCTCTCTACGTGGGCGCGCATCGGGCGGCGCCGGGCTCGGGCGGTTCGCGGGCGGAGGTGATGCTGATCGGCGAGGCGCCGAGCTCCTACGACGACCGGAGTGGCGTGCCGTTTTCGGGGCCGTCGGGCACCTTCCTCGACGAGCTGTTGAGGTTGGCGGGACTCGGTCGCTCGCAGGTGTTCTTGACGAACGTGGTGAAGCATCGCGTCCCGGAGGGGCAGACGCTGCAGTCCGACGAGATCGCGGCGTGCGCGGGCTATCTTACGCGGCAGATTGCGGCGCTGAATCCGAAGGTGATCGTGACGCTGGGTCGCTATTCGCTGGCGCGGTTTCTGCCGCGAGCGAAGATTACGGCGATCCATGGCCAGGCGCGGCTGCACGAAGGCCGCATCTTGGTGGCGATGTTCAACCCGGCGGCGGCGCTGCACCGCGAGGAACTGCGACAGACGGTGGTGGACGATTTTGCGCGGGCGCTGCCGGCGGCGATGGCCGAGGCGCGGCGGTTGGCGGCGGAGGGTAAGCTGGGCGGATCCCATGTGACAGACGACGGGCAGGCGCCGCAGCAGATGTCGTTATTTTAGTGCGACTGCCTCTAAAAACCGGGCTGGTGTTTTGCGCACAAATCGTGAATTCATGGGGATCGCCGCGACATAGGTCGTCTCGCCTCTCTTGGCAGTACGGCCGTTTGACCCCACTTTTGACCCCTACGCGGTCGGCGACCCCCATAGGAGTCGATCCATGATTACTGCTGCCTGCTGTTGCATGTGCGGCATGACGTGTCCGTAGATGCCGAGCGTGAGCGCGATGGATGCGTGGCCGAGCATTTCGCTGACGACTTTGGGGTTTATGCCCTGGGCCAGCAGCAGGGTGGTTGTGACGCACCTGGTGGAGACGAAGCTGGCGCAGTTGTCCAGGGTTGAAGCACCCGTCCTCAGCCTCACGTCGTTCCATGGGCGCGACTGCTTCCCTGGCTCGCTGCCGCTAGGCGACAGGGTTGCGCGCATCGCGGCAATCGAGGCAGTCATCGGCCTCTACATCGAGCTAATCCTTATCTCCACCTTCAGCAATCGTTTCTCAACAAAAAGGCACAGCGAATGGCCGTGCTGACCCCGGGATTGGCCTCAACACCGGCGGGCTGCCATGGACACTGGAGGACAGCTCAGGCCGGCGAAGCCTCATGCTTGCGTCGCCCGTGGATAGCTGCGAACGCCGTCGGACACGGACGGCCGAGCGGGAAGTTCCCCGCCAGTGAATGAAGTCATATCAAGTCATATCAAGCTCCATGGCTGGAGCAGTCAGCGCAGCAGGTGAAAATGGCGTAAAGTGAGCCGTGAGGCGAGTGGCGCGAGGTCGATTCGCGAAAGCGGTGCCGGGCCCCAAACCCGAGCCCGTTATCAAGCTGACCCAGGTGCGCCCAGAAGTCGCTGACTGTTGCCCCACCCCGATCGTGGGAGGAGAGCACGCGGAGGAATCTTGTCCGTCTTCCCGCACCCGTCGCTCGCTGTTCTTACCGCTTGATGCTTGAACAGAAAGGAGCACCCGCGATGCGAGTAGTTTCGACGCGCTGCTGCGGCTTGGACGTGCATCAGAAGACGGTGGTGGCCTGCGTGTTGCTCACCGAGCCGACCGGCCGTGTACAGCATGAGGTGCGGACCTTCGGGACGATGACGGCGGATTTGCTCGCCCTGAACGACTGGCTCAATGCGCTGGCCGTCGAGCAGGTCGCTCTCGAGTCGACGGGGGTCTACTGGCGGCCGGTGTTCAGTCTGCTCGAGGCCGATCACCGATCATGCTGGTCAACGCGCAGCATCTGAAGGCGGTGCCTGGCCGGAAGACCGACGTCAAGGCGTGCTCGGTGGTTGGCCGACCTGCTGCGGCACGGCTTGGTCCAGGCCAGCTGCATCCCGCCGCAGCCGATCCGCGAGTTGCGCGAGCTCACGCGCTAGCGCAAGACGCTGGTGCAGGCCCGAGCGCAGGAGGTCAATCGGCTGCACAAAGTGCTCGAGAGCGCCAACCTGAAGCTGGGGGCCGTGGCGACGGATGTGCTGGGGACCAGCGGGCGTGACATGCTCCAGGCCTTGCTGGCGGGTGAGCAGGACCCGCTGGCGCTGGCGGAGTTGGCACGCGGCCGCTTGCGGGCCAAATTGCCCGCGTTGCGCCAAGCGCTCGAGGGGCGCGTGACAGCGCAGCACCGCGTGCTGATTCGCCATGTGCTGACCCACATCGACTTCCTGGAGCAGCAACTGGCCGAGCTCACCACCGAGATCGAGGCGCAGCTCGCCCCTTTCGCTGAGGCGGTCGCACTGCTCGAGACGATTCCAGGCGTGGCGGAGGCTGCCGCGAGCGCCGTGGTCGCCGAGATTGGCGTGGATATGACGCGATTCCCTTCGGCCAAACACCTGGCCTTCTGGGCGGGCGTCTGCCCCGGCAATAAGCAGAGTGGCGGCAGACGCTTGAGCGGCAAGACCACCACAGGCAACGTCTGGCTGCGCGCGCTACTCGGCGAGGTGGCGTGGTCGATTACCCATACCTCCGGAAACTACCTGTCTGCTCTCTATCACCGCTTGGCACGCCGGCGTGGCAAGCACAAAGCGATCGTCGCCCTTGCCCACAGCCTGCTGGTGAGCATCTACTACATGCTGCGCGACCACCAGCCGTACCGCGACCTAGGCCCCGACCACTTCGATCGCCTCGCATCCCCCCACATCCAGCGCCACTATCGTCCACCGCCTCGAGCAGCTCGGCTATGCCGTCACGCTCACGCCGGCTGCAGCCACTTGACCGACAGGCTCAGGAGAGGATTTTCGGAGGAAGTTCGCGGCGGTCGTTGGAATTTCGCCGTTGTCCACCTACCTGATTCTGGCCGACCCTGACACGCCGATCGGTGCGCACAACTCCTCGTCACCGGCGACGGTCGTCATGCGCGGTGAAGGAGTGGTACACAATGTGCAGGAGGAACGGGCGCGAATGGAGACGGACAGAGACGAACGAGCGAGTGTCGGTTTTCGGGAAATATTGGACGTTTACGGACGTCGGTGGGCATGGACGTATAGGACGCAACGAGTACCTGACTTGCGGGTCCCCTCCATTGCAACGTGCGACCATTCGTCTCTACGTTCCGTGGCCGAGCAGGGTGCTCATGGCTGCATGTGAAGGGGGGAACCGCGATGTCGCCGCCAGATCAACCCTCCGGGCCGCCGGTCGCGGATGGGATGGCCAACGCCTCACCTCGGCGGCGGCGGCCTTGGCCCAAGATCCTCATTCCCGTCGCGCTCGTAGCAGTGCTCCTCCTCGCTGGCGGGGCCTACATGGCGATCAATCTCCCGCGGCAGTGCGGCCTCTTCGGCGCGGCCCGCCACGGGCTCGTCTGCGAGGCGCCAATCCCTTCGGGGGCCGTCTACCAAAACGACGCCACCAAACACGGCATCCACGCCTGGAGCTTCATCGACGCCGCCACCTCGTACGAGAGCCTCCACCAGTTCTTCGCGCGGCAACTGCCCAGCAACGGCTGGCGCTGCCTACTGGACAGCTCGAGCCTGTCTCAGCCCCTGGCGCCCGGAGGCCAGCACGTGGTCGCGATCGGCGGGTTCGCCGGGATCCAGTCGGGCCAGGTGCTGTCGGTCAGCTTCGTCTACGATACGCTGACCACCGCGTCGCCCCAGACCATCGGGGACGCGGTAGCATCGATGCGGATTATCTATGGCCTCAGCCCCTCCCCGAGCGCCTCGTGCGCCAAGTGACGGGCATGGCGCGCAGTGGCCTTCGCGGTGTCTGGCCCCACAGTTGATACTGGTGGCGAATTCAGAAGGAGCGCTGGGAGGCCCGAATTCTTCGTTTGGAGTCGTGCAGGATTTCCGGCGTCGCGACCAGCGAAACCGAATTCGCCACCAGTATCACAGTTGACCCCAACGCGGGCGGACGAAGACGGACACAGCGGGACGAACTCGTCCATCGATTGCCCTAGCATTGGGCTACGATGGACAGTGGCGCACGTCGCTGAACGCGGCGGATAGATGGCGCTATTTTAGCAAAGACAGGGCTGCAAGCCCTGTCGCCCGCGGGCGACGCCGACGGCGCCAAGAGGTGTCGCGTCGCTACCTGTTGGTGTCTACCGCTTGCATGAGCGCCATGCGCCGTCACAACAACGTCGTCCCTCTCCGCCGGTAGCACGTGGTGTTCAGCCCGAAGGACCGCCGCAAGGTGTTGACGCCGCCCCGAGATGAACGGCTCGAGGTCATTCTTGGCGAGCACCTGGAACGCCGGGGGCGGGACCTCATCGAGCTGGCGGCCCGGCCGGACCACGTGCACCGGCGCGTTGGGTGTGACCCGCGGGTCGGGATGCACCGGCCGGTGAAGCTCCTCAAGGGGCACTCGTCGCAGGCGCTGCGCGCGGCGGTCCCCGCCGTGAAGCGGCGGTCCCCGCCGTGAAGCGGCGGTCCCCGCCGTGAAGCGGCGGTCCGCCGTGAAGCGGCGGTCCCCGCCGTGAAGCGGCGGCGGCCGTCGCCGTGGACGGACGCCGCCTTCGTCAGCACGACGGGCGCTGTGACGCCGGAAACCCCGAGACGCTACGTCGTCGAGGGCCAAACGGGCCGCCGAGTCGTGGCAGACCGGGCAGAACGCACGACGCGCACGCGCTACCAATGCCCACGCCCGTACCCACGCACGCACGCACCCAGGTCTGCCCCACCTGCGGGCTGGTTTTGGACCGTGACGAGACCGCGGCCAGGAACATCCACTGGGCCGGGCAGGCCCTTCGGGGAGTCCCGGCGTAGGCTGGGGCGGTGAACCGAGCATCCCCCAGCTTCAGCCGGGGGGAGTGTCAACTGGACGGTCCCTAGGCGAGAGCAATCAATGCCGAGCGACGTAGCTGGCGAGCCAGTTGTCTTCAAGGAAGAGGCCGAGGCCCGAGTGGCACGTCCCGACGACGTCGGGACCCACGAGGTAGTCGCTTTGGTACTGGAAGAGCGGGCAGGAAGCGACCTACTGCACGAGCTCGCGCGCGGCCTGGAGGCCCGCTCGTGCACGCCGTCAAGCGTGACCGATCGCTGATCTGGTCGGCGGCGGGCAAAGTAACTATGGCTAGCGGGCGACGTGAAGCATGACGGCGAGCGAAAATCCCAGGGCGAGGGCGAGCAAAATGCCGAGCGCGATTCCTGCCCAAGCTAAGCCACGTCGAGCGTGCGCCTTGCGGCCTTGCGTCCCTGCCCACGCCTCGAATTCCGCGCGAACAGCGTCATCGACGCGCCGCTACAGCTCGTCATTTGCGATAACTATGTCGCGGAGATGTGCGACCTGTCCGGGCACGTCGTTCCGAAAGCAGGCTAAAGGCACCTGTACGTTGGCAGGCTGGGCGGCGTCCGTTCGTGCCGCGAACGTCAAGGGCAACTGATGATTTGCTGTGTTCACGAACCACGCGCCGTCCAAGGCTCGAAGTAGGACGGACAGCATCGAAATCGGACGTTCGGATCTAGACTTAGACGACGTCTTGGATGCCGCTCCTAATTTGCTGAGGGCCAGACCGCACGAGGGTAAGGCTTGGTATCCTACCGCCCGATGCCGAGTAGGCCCGCCGCGCCGAGACCGACGATGATCCCGAAGACGATGCCGCCCGATGTGAGGAGGATGTGGAAGAACAATGCCCTGCGTTTGAGCTGCAGCGCTGATTCGCCGAACTCCTGGTTCACACCAATATCGATGCGCTGCACGACATCTGGCTGCGAGAGGAGCCACTGACGTAGGCTGGCTATGCGAGTTGTTTCGTCGAACTCGGCATTAAGAAAATGCGGTAGCGCCAGCCCGTGTGGTCCCGCTGCGGTTGGCGGCAGGGGGATGCTCGGGTTGGTCGGCCACTTCGCCACGGGGATCGGCATGGTGTCCTCATCCATCGACTGCACCATTGCCCGCTTGAGGATGCGTATAATGAGGAAATCCTTTGCGGTCTTCGGGCGAGTGCGCGGGCCGATCATATGGTTCGCCTCCTGAGTAGAGGTGTGGGGAGAGATGAGCGGCGCTACTTGGCTGATAAGCAAGAGCTAATGCACATCGCCGCCTGGTCGATATTACCTGTGTACAATACCATGCTTTTTGATACATAGCCAGACTAGATGACAGATGAAGAGCGTGGCTGCGCCAATCTGCGTTTCTGTCGCTGCTTTGGCCCCGCCCGCGAGTCCTCTAAAACACACATGCTTGAATGTTTGCTACCGATCCAATACGCATGCATTCTCGTAATTTACGGGTGCCAGGGCGATCATAGTCGTTGAACATCGACAAAGCCCTTGAAACTACACCACCGCGCCGAGCGAATAGTTATTTCCCACGCGAAGGTGATAGTATTATGACACAGTAGTAAAGGAGCGATGTAATCGATTCGATCTGGTCGTGGAGTGCTTCATCAGCCCGTGAAACACGACCGCAGCGGACCCTCAGACGCGGACTGAAGGAGAGTCGTATCAGCTCCGCCTGGGTCCTCGACGTTTATGCGTCTGCTTCGGCCACGAATGGAGGCGCGTCCTCGAGTGGATGCGGTCCGATCGGTGTTGCAGGACGGCGTAGTGGGTGAGTTGGGTGTCTTCGAGGTCCTTGATGCTGGCAACGTGCAGGTTGACTAGCGCGTCATTGGTCAGCGGCTACAAGTGTTCGGAGGGCTGCAATTTCTGCGAGTAGGGGCGGCGGGAACAGCGGGTGCACGCTGGTACGCCGCCCCGCGCGATCCAAGACGAGATGATTTGTTTGGCGGGACTGGCGCCGACGGTTTCACGCGATTCCTGCCATTGGAGATGGCGTGCGCCTGCCTCGACTTCAGTGTCTGCATCGATTGTGAGGCGATCTGGCGCGTCCACCCCGGCGAGCAACAGATGATATCAACTTCACGATGGTAGTTGGATAATGTGGCCGGCGAGCTCGAATTCATGGGACTTTGTCGAGACGCAAATTACGAGAACCGACGCGAAATCCGTATGATGTGTCGCGAGTGGTCGGCCAAGTTCGCGCCGTAGGGTCGCGCGGCGATCGCCGCGACGTGATACTCGTCGCGGCCGGGGCCGTCAGGCGGCGGTGGTCGCGACGATGCCGGTGAGCGCCCCGCTGATCTCCCAGAGACGGCGCTGGGCGGTTTCGTCGTAGGACTGACGAGACGAGCGCGCTGGTTTGCACCTGACGAAGTACTGGCCGCTGATGGCCTCGACTTCGGGCGACGAGGCGAGATAGACGGAGGTTTCGGCGCCGCGATCGGCGTTGATCATGAAGGGCCGAAGCATGGTGAAGACAGGCTTCCAGATGCCGCCCTCGCTCTTGCCGAAGTTGCTCGCGACGAAACCGGGGTGAAGGGTGTTGGCCGTGACGTTCGTACCCTTGATGCGGCGGGCCAACTCGTAGGTGAAGAGGATGTTCGCCAGTTTGGATTGGCCGTAGACCTGGAAGGAACGATAGCGACTCTGTTCGTGTTGCAGGTCGTCGAAGTTGAGGGAGGCACCCCGGTGCGCGTCGGAGGCGACGGTGACGATGCGCGCGGGTCCGCTGGCCTGGAGCGTCGGAAGCAGGAGATTGGTGAGCAGGAACGGGGCAAGGTGATTGAGCGCGAACGTGCGCTCCAGGCCGTCCGCCGTGACGTCGCGGCGGGCGAAGACCGCGCCTGCATTGTTGACGAGGACGTGCAGGCGGTCGTGGCGCTGGCGATAGGCGTCGGCGAGGTCACGCACTTGGGCCTGCGAGGAGAGATCGGCGACGAGGTATTCTACCACCGGGTTTCCGGTCTCGGCGGTGATGGCGGCCGCGGTAGCCTCGGCGCGCGCAGCATCGCGGCCTATCAGGACGACGCGCATGCCGCGTCGCGCGAGCTCGCGCGCGGTGACGCGACCGATGCCCGAGGTGGCGCCGGTAATCAGGCAGATGCGTTCGTCCACGGCTTGACTCTCTTTCGCGGCATCGGGTCGTGTGTTGTGGAGCGCGGGCTTTCCAGCCTCTGCCACAGACTATACCGAACCGGCTGAGGCGGCGCACAGGGACTCCGGTGTCGTGCGGTGCGGGATCGGCGGCTGCGCGATTTCCGCTCTCCGGCCTGAAAGCCGGGGCGAATCTCCTCCGCCTTCGATCGGCTGACGACAGCGCCCCAAGCGGACTCTGCCTTCGATATTTTCGATGCACGGTTTCGGGCATAGCCAGTGAGCTTGAAAATCGAGGGTGGCAGGGACGTGGTACCGTTCGACGGGCAGAGGAGCTGCCTCGGGGCTTGACTGACGACCGGGCGATGGTTAGACTGCGAAAACCGACTGGCGAGTATAGGAACCCGCCTCGCTGGACGCGCGACCCACCTACACGCGAACAGGCTACAATCTAGCGCATCGGCGTTGGCGAGTTTGGGAAGACCCCTCCGGAGAGGTACAGAACGCATATGCCAGATATACCACTTGCTTCTGACGCGCTCGCCGCGACGCTGCGCGAGCTGGTGGCCGAGCTTGAGGGGCGTTTCCCCTACGCCTCCGCGCTTCTGAGCGACGTGGCTGGAGTTCGCCTTCTCGATTTGGGGCGAGAGCAGAACGCCGTGCAGCTGGCTCCGGCGCGAGGCGTCGTCTTCACCGTCTACGATGGGGCGTCGTTCGCCGAGTACGCGAGCGGCGAGTTGGCTCCCGACGGGTTGGCGCGGGAGGTGCGCGCCTGGGCGAGCGGGATTCGGGTGACAACCGGCGGGCCGCAGCTGCCCGCGGAGGCGCCGGGCACGGCGTCGGACGCGGAGGAGACGCGCTCGTTCCGTACGGCGATGGAGGTCGACCCGCGCGCCGTCCCGCTGGCGGAGAAGTTGGCCCACGTCGCGGGGATCCAGCGGCGCATCCAAGGGACGGACCCGCGGATCGTACAGGCGCGAGTGCAGTACATCGAGCGGACGGAGCGCAGCGCGTTCGTCGGGCGCGGGCGCTGGCTGGAGCAAGAGGTCACGCGCATCGCGCTGGCGGCGCTGGTTGCGGCGTCTGACGGGACGGTGCTGCGGCAGAACGGGATCGTGAAGGGCAACACCGGCGGATTCGAGATCGCGCGCGTCAGCGATGGCGACCTGCGCGACCTGGTGGAGGTGGGTGTGCGGTTGCTGGAGGCGGGCAAGATCGATCCCGGCGAGTATGAGGTGATCAGCGATCCAAGCATCTCGGGTGTGATCGCGCACGAGAGCTTCGGCCACGGCGTGGAGATGGATCTGTATCCGAAGGGTCGCGCGCGTTCGGCGCATTTCCTCAATCGGCGGGTGGGGTCGCCGCTGCTGCAGATGTACGACGATCCGAGCTTCGCCGGTGGCTACGGCTCGTATTTCTTCGACGACGAAGGCCAAGCGGCGCGACCGGTGCAGATCCTCCGCGAGGGCATGTTTGTCTCGCCGATCAGCGATCTGGCTTCGGCGACCTTCGCCCCCGGCGCGCGCACGCCGAACGGACGCCGCCAGGACTTCACGCGCAAGACGTACGCGCGCATGACCAACACGTTCTTCGCGCGGGGCGCGACGCCGGTGGCGGAGATGATTGCCGGTGTGGAGCGGGGGATTTATCTGCGGCAGGCGGAGAGCGGCATGGAGGACCCGATGGGCTGGGGAATCCAGATTACGGCGCGCATCGGCGAGGAGATCCGCGACGGCAAATTGACTGGACGGCTCTTCACCCCGGTCGGGGTGACGGGGAGCGTTCCGGAGGTGCTGGGGAGCGTCAGCGCGGTAGGCGACGACTTTGATCTGCAAGGCGGCGCCACCTGCGGCAAGGGTCACAAAGAGTTCGTGCCGGTCTCGTCGGGCGGACCGCACCTTCGGATGAAAGCGAGGCTTGGCTGATGGGCTCGACCGACACGAACCGAGGGATCTCTGTGGCCTCGGCCACAGAGACGTTGGCGGCGGGGCTTGACGCGCTGTCTGGCGCCAGCGAGTGGCAGATCGAGGCGCGGCGAAACGAGGAGACGCAGCTCTATGCGATCGGCGACCGCATCGAGTCGCGCCGACTCGTCGTGGACGAGCAGGCGCGGGTGACGCTCCACCATGACCACGCCCCCCGCGCGGATGGCGACTCGCCCGGTGAGCCCAGCGCGTCGCTTGCGCGGGGTAGCGCGACGCTGACGCTGCTGCCCGACGAGCTCGCCGATGCCGACCGGCTGGGCGTGCGCCTTGCGGAGACACTCAGCATTGCCGGCCTCACGGACAACCCGGTATTCCGGCTGCCCGATCCGCCCGCAGCGTATCCAACCGTGGAGACGTTCGATCCGGCGCTGGCGGGAGATGCGGCTCCGGATGGGCTGCTGGAGGATGCGTTCGCGCGCATGGCTGCGGAAGTTCAGCGGCATGCCGGCGTGCGCCTGAGCAGCGCGGAGCTCTACGTTACGCGCGGGGAGCGGATGGTGCGCACGAGCCGGGGCGCGAGCTGCGCGTATCCCGGCACCTCGGTGGCGTTCGACATCGTGTTAATCGCATCGGCGGACGGCAATGAGGCGGAGTTTCACGCGGAGGGCGCACGGCGGCGCCTCGAAGATTTGGCGCTCGAACGCATGATCGCGGCGTACGCCACATTCGCCCACGACTCGCTGCGCGCCACCGCTCCCGCGACGTATCAGGGGGCGGTCGTGCTCAGCGGCGAGGCGGCGTCGAACTTCTTCGTGCCGATGCTGGAGAACCTGGGGTTGCCGAGCGCATTCTCGCTGCACACCTCGGCGCAGGCGGCTTTCCAGCGGCTGAGCCGGCTCAGTCTCGGCGCGTCGATCACCGGTGGCGAGCCGCGCGGCGACCGGCTGACGCTGATCTCAGACGCGATGCGTCCGTTCGGGACGAAAACGGCGCCGTGTGATGCCGACGGGTTGCCGGCGGCACGGCTGACGGTGATCGAGGATGGCGTTTTCCGGAACATGTGGGCCGATAGCCGCTATGGAGCGTACTTTGGCATGGCGCCGACGGGCGCATTCAGCAACGCGACGGTGCTGTCAGGCGAAACGCCGCTCGATGCGCTGCGCTCAGCAGCCGGAGGGACCATCTACGAGATCGTGGCATTCTCAGCGTTCACGCCCGATCCCGTGTCGGGCGATTTCGTCTCGGAGATCAAGCTGGGCTATCGCCACGACGCGTCCGGCACCAGCCCGATCAAGGGTGGATCGCTGAGCGGCAATCTGTTCGAGGCGCTGGGGGATGTGCGATTCTCGCGCGAGACGTACGCGGACGGAAGTTATTATGGCCCCGCTGGACTGCGCTTCGCATCGCTGACCGTCGCGGGGGAGTAGGCGTGGAGGCGAAAGCGAACGAGATGAACGACGAGTCCCATACGGTGCTCTTGTTGTTCCCACGCGTGAACGAGGAGCAGTGCCGTCTTGGGGACGAATCCTGTTGGGAATGGCTGCAGGGAACTGATGGGATCCTGCAGCGATGGAGCGGGGAAGGACCGCTGACGATGGGTAGGACACGATGCGCCTGCTGATCTGGCACGTGGACGCATTCAGCGCGGAGCCGACGGAACGGGGACGCTCGAAGGTCGCGGACGCGGAACCGCGCGGAGTTGCCATCGGCGAGGGCATGGTGGTCTTCGCGGCGACGGAGAAAGCTGACGAGCCAGACCCAGAGGCCGTGGCGTTGCGGGCGGTGGAGGCAATCGAGGATGTGGCGGCACGGCTGGGCACGCGCACCGTGGTGCTGCACTCATTCTCGCACATGTTCGTGGAACTCTCGACGCCCGCCATCTCACGGCAGGTCTTCGACCGCACGGAGGCGTTGCTGCGGGAGCGCGACTATGTGGTGAGCCAAAGCGCCTTCGGCTGGTTCAATATTATGTATTCGAGTTCAATACATAGCGAGTTGCAAAGCCTGATCTACAATTTACGGGCGTGGAAGGCGGCGTAATGGAGGCCTGTGACTTATGCGTCTGCTGATCTGGCACGTTGATAGCTTCAAGGCAGTGCCATCCGAACGGGGCCGCTCGAAGATTGCCGACACAGTTCCGCATCCCGTCAGCGTGACTGAGGGCGTGGTAGTCTTTGCCGCCGTTGAGAAGAGTGACGAAGTGGAGTCAGAGGCGGTCGGCACGCGCGCGGCCCAGGCAATCGACGAGGTCGCACTGCAGCTAGGCGTACAAAGTGTCGTTCTGCATTCCTTCGCCCATTTATTCGTCGATCTGTCGACGCCCGCGACCGCACAGCAGGTGCTCACCTCGACGCAAACCCAGTTGGAAGCCAAAGGCTACAACGTCGACCAGACTGCTTTCGGTTGGTTCAATCGCTTGGATATGCAGGCGAAGGGCCATCCGCTCTCACGTGTGGCGCGGCAAGTGTAGGGGCTTAACCAACGACTTTGACGTACGGGTCATTCCGAAACGAGATCGACGCTACTGCCGAGCAGAGATCACGGGAGGTTCCAACGCGACGAGGGCTGAGTCAAATCGGCAGGAGACCAGAGGTCAGTGCAGAGAGCCCAGCGATCGCTGCAGGGTCGCCCGCAAGCTGCTCCAGCTTGGGGAAACCCGCCCAGCGCAGGCAGTTGCCGAGGTAGTTGACGAAGGTCGTGCGGTGCCGCTCGGCCAGCAGCCGCGCGTCGGCAGTAGCGTTCGGAATGGCGATTTCGTATGCGCCACAGCCGCTGCTGTCGTATTTCTGGCACTCATCGGGAGCGATCGGCACGAGCCAGCAATCGTGCGACAGCGCCGCGTAGGCACGGCCATCGCAGGTATCGTCCTCGCCAGGGCCGGGGCAGGCTCCACTCCTCCTCGGTCAACCCACCGTACTCGTCCTGCCACGCGTAGACGTCCTCCAGCGTCCCCGCGACCGGGTACATGTAGAGCGCATCCAGCCCATCGGGCAGGGCGCGCCAGTCGGCCCATGCGGGAGGCGGCTCACCGACGAAGTTGACCGCTCCCACCACCTCGTAGAACGCGCGCAGCGAGAGCGGCAGCACGCCCGTGCGCGCCTCCAGCTCGGCGAGCCGCTGCGCGACGTTGGGTGGCGGTGGGGCGAAGACGGGATCGGGCGGACCACTCGGGAACGCATGCCCGCACACCCACCCATAGCCGAACTGGTAGCCGGCAGCTTCCAGGCGTGGGATGAGCGCCTCGATATTGTGGCGCACCCGCCGCATGGTCTCACGCGCAACCGCGTGGGCGTCACGCGAGAGGGGCGGCGTGCGCACCGCTGCGCCCAGCCCGAGCATTTCGTCCCAGATCTGCTCGTACCCCCCAGCAAGGTAGCGCTCGAGGAAGGTGCGTTCGCCCGCCAACTCCCGCTTCCTTTCCCTCTTCCCCGGTCTCGCTGGTCTCACGCCGGTGGTGCGAGCACCCGCCCATTACCTGCCACGGCGGCGGTGCCAGCATGGAGCCGGCGCACGCACACCAGCAGCACAGCGCACCGTGAAGAACCCCCGATAGACCCTGCTGAGGTGTTCCCAGCGGATGAGCAAACGCCGGAAGTTCCCCAGCCACGCGAAGCTGCGCTCCACCGTAGAGCGAAGCCGATAGTCCTCCTTGCGGGCGACAATGGGACGTCCCCGCTTGGCTCGCCAGGTGGGCGGGCGGCGCTTGGGCGGGATGCACATGCGGATACCACGGCGCCGCAGGGCAGCGCGGAATGCGCTACTATCATAGCCCCGATCCGCCACCAGCTTCTCAGGCCGCCGCTTGGGGCGTCCCCGCGGGCGGGACACCCCGATGGTGTCTAGAGCAACTTTCAGGTAGCTGGAGCGGGCAGGGTGTAGCCGGCGTGGGCGAACCAGGCAATGGCATCCGCGGGGGTGATCGCTGCTATCGCCACCCGCATGGCCTCCCAGAGAGCTTCAAGGGTGCGGGCGCCGAGTCCGCGCAGGATGGCTTTGACCTTCGAGAAGGCCTGCTCGATCGGCGTGCAGTCGGGTGAGTAGGGCGGCAGGAAGAGCAGCTGGCAGTGCTGCGCGGCAATCGCTTGGCGAATGCTGGCAGCTTCGTGGACACTCAAGTTATCCAGCACCACGATCTGCCCGGGCCGCAACGTCGGTGCGAGTGGTTCGGTGATGTACCACTCGAAGGTCGCCGTCTCCATCGCTCCCTCGATCAGCCAGGGCTCGCGCAGGCCGTCGGGCGTCAGCGCCGCCACCAGGGTGGTGTTCTTGCCGTAATTGCGTGGCACCTTGCCGGTAGCTCGCCGGTCATGCGGGGCCCAACCGTAGAGGCGCGTCAAGGCGATGGTGGTGCCGCTCTCGTCGACGAAGACGAACCGCTGGGGGGCAAGTTGCGCGACCGCTGCGCGCCAGGCGGTGCGGGCCGCCTCGTCGCGCTCGCTGGCTGCCAGTGCTTTTTTTTATGGGTCCACCCCAGGCGGCGGATCGCCCGCCACATGGTCGCCTCGCTCAGCTGCTGGCCGTGGTGCTCGGCCCACCAGGCACCGTGCTCCAAGACCGTGGCGTTGGGCGCCGCCTCCAGGCGCGCCAACAAGCCAGCTTCCCGCTCTGGCCCAATCTGGCGTGGACCGCCGGGAATGGGCTGGCGCTCCAGCGAACCGGTCGTGCGCTCTTGCACGACGGCCCGTTTGACGGTGTTCACGGCGACGGTGAAACGGCGAGCGGCTTCTCGCCTGGGCGGACCGTCGGCCACCGCTCGCACCAAGCGCTCTTTCAGGTCGGTCGAATAGGCACGCATACCCGCGCATCTCTGCACAACCTGTGCCTGCCCCTACTTCTCGCAAGTTGCTCTAGGGTGTATTCTGCTAGCTTGACTTCTGCCCTGCTGGCGCTCGCCAGGTGAAAGCCGAGCGGGAGCCCCTGACCGTCGACGGCCAGCATCCACTTCGTGCCCTTCCCCTCTTGGTAGGGCCGACCTGGTCGCCGCCCTTCTTGGCCGGCGCAAACGAGCCGTCGAGGAAGGCCATGCTCCAATCGAGCTGGCCTGCTGGTCGAGGGCGGCCAGTGCCGCACGCCAAGGGCGCTCCCATACGCCGTCCTCGCCCCAGCGACGGAGCCGCCGCCACACCGTCGTCGGCGCACCGTACGCGCGCGGCAGGTGTGAGGCTTCCGGATCCGCCGTCGCTTGCATTTCCGACCGGGTGTGAGACACTGGCTCCCGTCGAGGGGTGCGCGAGACGTCGGGAGATGGTCGAGTATGCAACGGATAACGCGCCGTGCGGCGATAGGGGGTGCACTGGGGCTGGGTGCGGCGGCCTTTCTGGCTGGCTGCGGCACCCGCAGCGCGGCGTCTGGGCCGACGGCGACGCCTATCGCGGCGAAGGTGGCGGGTCCGCTGCTCGTTTACCGGGGACATAGCAAGGCGGTCAACGCGTTGGCGTGGTCGCCAGATGGCACGAAGGTGGTGAGCGCGAGCGACGACGGCACGGCGCAGATCTGGGATGCGGGGACCGGCGCAACCTTGCTCACTTACAAGCAGCATGAGGGCAAGGTGTGGGGCGTCAGTTGGTCGCCGATCGGGGCGCAGGTTGCCTCGGCGGGGGAGGACAGGACGGCGCAGATCTGGGACGCGGCGACGGGCAAGCGCGTGCTGACATATAGCGGACACTCGGCCGGCGTGGATGACGTCTGCTGGTCGCCGGACGGCACTACTCTGGCTTCGGGCGCGGATGACCACACGTCGCGCGTCTGGACCGCCGGTGGCAAGACGCTCTATACCGGCCAGAATTATCTGCGCTACATCGCCGCGATCAAGTGGTCACCGGACGGATCGCGCATCGCGGACGGCAGCGGCGACTATTCGGCGCACGTCTGGGATGCCGCGAGCGGCGGGAACGAGCTGATCTATCGCAATCACAGCCGAGAAGTGTACGGGGTAAGCTGGTCGCCCAGCAGCAACCAGGTCGTCACGGCGAGCGGTGATGGGACGGCGCAGATCTGGGATCCGGCGAACGGAGCGACGCTGCTGACCTACCCGGGACACACCTCCGCGGTGTATGCAGTGGCATGGTCGCCCGATGGCTCGCGCGTCGTGACGGGCAGCCAGGATCAGACTGCGCAGGTCTGGCTCGCCGCGTCCGGTGCGCCGCGGCTGACGTATATGGGCCACCAGACCAACGGCGTAACGAGTGACAACCTACCGCTCGGCACGGTCCACACGGTAGGGTGGTCGCCCGACGGCACGCACATCGCGTCGGCGTCGTTCGACGGGACGGTGCATGTCTGGCGCGCGGCGTAAATGCGCGGCTGGCGTGGCGTCTAGGTGTGCAGGCGGATGTTGGATGCCAGGCGAGCGCGGGCGGGCGACGTTTCCGGCGAGAAGGTGAGCGAGGAGCGGCGGGTGAGAATGGATTTGGTAGGCGGGCGACGCATGCGGATCGGCGTTATCGCGGAACTGGGCGACGATCAGCCCGACGGGCGCGCGGCGAGCTTCGGCGAGGTCCAGGCGCAGGCGCGGAAGGCCGAGGAGATCGGGCTTGATTCGTTCTGGGTGGCGGATCATCTGCTCATCCGTCGCACGGAGAACGTGGACATCGACGAGGGCGGCTGCTGGGAGGCGTTCACGTTCCTGGCGGCGCTGGCGGCTTCGACCGCGCGCATCACGCTGGGTCCGTTGGTGGCGGCTACCTCGTTCCGCAATCCGACGCTGCTGGCTAAGATGGCCGACAGTTTGGACGAGATCAGCGGCGGCCGCTTCATCCTGGGCATCGGTGCGGGCTGGCACAAGCCAGAATACGATGCATTCGGGTATCCCTATGACCACCGGGTATCGCGGTTCGAGGAGGCGGTGCGGATCGTGGCGCCGCTGCTGCGCGAGGGGCGTGTGGACTTCGCGGGCGTGTACTACTCGGCGCGGGATTGCGTGCTGCGACCGCGCGGGCCGACCGCTGGAGGGCCGAAAATCTGGATCGGTGGTCGGCAGCCACGGATGCTCGAATTGACGGCGCGGTACGCTGATGCCTGGAATACGGTGTGGCATAAGGATGCGGCGGGCGTGACGAAGGCGTACGCGGCGTTCACCGAGGCGTGCGAGCGTGTGGGACGCAATCCGATGGAGGTGGAGTTGACGGCGGGAACGTTGGCGCGGGTGCTGCTGCCCGGTGAGGAGCTCACCGAGGACTGGCAGGGATTCGCGGGTTCGGCGGACGAGGTCGCGACGCACTTACAGGAGTTTGCCGACGCCGGAGTGCGGCATCTCGTGGTCATTCCGGGCACGCCAGGGGTCGAGGGCATCGCACGGATGGCGCCGGTGTTGGCGGCGCTCGACGCGAAGTGATCGCTTCCAGGCGTCGTCTGTGCCGAACGTAACGCTGTCGCTCGAAAGCGTACCTGGCGACTGCTCAGCGCTGAATGCTGCCTTCGTCTGCGATGCGTCCGGCTTGGTCGCGGATATTCATGACGGAGGCGACGAGGTCGTGAAGACGACCTTCGCGTCGCCGTAACTGCCCGATGAGGGCGCGGGTCGACGACGCCCAGGGAAGTTGCGAGCGCTCTGAAGATACCGTCGATAGCATTGAGTGCTCGTTCGTTGCTCTGTCGGCGTGGTTTACGCGGGTTCAAGAAGCGATGATCGCGATCGCGGTGCTGACGGGCCTGAATGTCTCATAATTCTATCGGCCGGCGGCGCGAGCCCGCGGACTGCATTCGGCAGGCTGCCCGATCGGAAAGGTACTAGGGTTAACTGAGAACCGATCTGCCTGTCCGTTGGTTACTTGGGGGCGATGATAGCGAATATCGTAGGACGGTTCCTCCGGACCGTACCGACTGCCGACCGCAATGAGCGGTTTGGGTGGCCTCACTGCTCATTCCAAAGGTGATGCAGATGGTCGAGGCACATGCCAGCGAGCTGCAGGAACCTCTGCACTTCGTGTTTTTCGAACGCCGAGGCGACGTAGGCCAGCGCGCCGTCGCTCGCGTGGAGGCCGGTATCGACGGCGGAGCGTGAGCCGTCACGTCGTAGGGTCGCGGCGAGCAGAATGAGATCATTGAGCGCGTAGTCGGTCTCGACGTCAATACACACGTTGACCGGAAGCGCCAGTTCTTGCTCGTTTTCCATCGATCGGTTCTCCCTGTTGGTTTGCCGCCGCTCAGTGGGAAGCGACGGACGGGTCGACTGAGGCGGCCGAGACGCAGGCCACGCCCTCACACTTCGGTGAGACTACTCGATGAGTCTGCCCGCAGGTGCGGACCGCTGCCAGCGGCGGGTGTTAATGTCACCGGCGGGACATCCGGCCTGCAGACGCTGCAATCGCCGCGACGACAAGGCGGGCGACGGACGCTGAAACGCCGGTACGGCAACGACCGCGCCGAGCGTCAATGCACACGCCCCCATATGGGGTAAGACCGTGAAGCCACTCGACTGCCACGCCCGCGAACCTGCAGCGCCGTGCCATGCCGATGTAACACTAATCACTAAGAATTACTGTAATCTGTACGAGCTAATATGTCAATAGATTACTTGTTATTTAGTCAATGATTTCATCTGAGCGATGTTCATGACAGGTCGGCGCCGACGCGAGGGCGTGGACAACTTTGCGGGGTATGCGAGCGCGTGTAACACGGTGCGCTGTCTTGTGTTTAGCGTCATGCAACGATTGACGAATCCGCTGGCCGGAGACGAGCAGGGTTTGACGGCGAATCACCGCCGTGGGAGTGGCTCACGCACGTCGAAGGCTTCGTCAGGCACGGCGGGCAGGGCGAGCGGCGGTGTATCGGTTGGCGGAGATTCGGCAAGGGCTTCGGCGAGCGGCGGCGAGACGGGAGGGCGATAGATTGTAGCGTTGGCGCGGGTGCCCCAACGCCGCCAGAGATAGAGTGCGAGGAGAGCGGAGGCGACGCAAGGCACGCCGGAGACGACGAAGCTCCACGGCACGCCGGCTGTACTGGCGACGGCGCCGACGATGAGGTTGCCGATCGGCGTCGTGCCAATAAACACCATCGAGTAGACGCTCATGACTCGTCCGCGCAGTTCCGGCGGACTTGAGAGCTGCACGCGCGTGTTGGCGGCGGCACTGAATGAGCTCATGAAGAAGCCGGCGCAGGCGATGACCGCCAAGGTGGCCGGGATCGACCGTGGCAAGGCGACGGCGGTTTCGAGGAGGCCGAATACGGCAGCCATGCCGATGAGCAGGCGGTTAGTGGGCGCACCTCCACGCCGAGCGAGGACGAGCGCGCCGATCAACGCACCAGCCCCCAGCGACGAGGTCAGCAGGCCGAATACGAAAGCGTCCGCGTGCAGCACATCAGTCGCTTCGAGGGGCAGCAACACATTGAAGTTGAAGCCCATGGTGCCGATGACAGCGATCATGATGAAGGCGATCAGCACCGACTTGTTGCCGCGTATGAAACGGAATCCGTCGCCGAGCGCGCGGATGCGGGCCACTCCGTGCCGCGGGTCCCGCTGTGGCACGGGCATCAATTCCGAGGGGCGCATCACGAGCAATCCACCGATGACCGCGAGGAAGCTGAGGGCGTTGAGCAGGAACAGGAGAGGAATGCCGAGCCAAAAGATGAGTGCGCCGCCCACCCCAGGACCCGCGATGCGCGCGACGTTGAACTGCGCCGAATTGAGTGAGACGGCGTTGAGCAGATGATCGGGCGGGACCATCTCGCTGATGAACGCCTGCCGGGTAGGCATGTCTACCATGTTGATGACGCCCAGCAGCAAGGCGAGAACGCAGACATGCCAAATCTGCGTGATGCCAGCCGCGGTGAGGATGAAGAGGATGAAGGCGAGCACGGCGCTGACACCCTGAGTGACGACGAGGACGTTGCGACGCGGCCAACGATCCGCTATCGCGCCGCCGAGGGGCAGGATGAGTGGGCCAAACTGGAGCGCGCCGACGATACCGAGTGCCAAAGGATTGCCGTGGGAGAGTTTGAGCACGAGCCATTGCTGTGCGGTGCTCTGCATGAAGGTGCCCGTCACGGAGACGACTTGGCCAGTCCAGAAGAGGCGATAATTGCGGAATTTAAGCGCGGAGAAGGTTCGTTGGCGGTTCACGTTCGCTTCCGGGCGACGTTGGGAGCCGAGCGGTGAGGGTGAGGACTCGCCTTGGGACGCGCCGGATGCCATCGGGCCGGATCTCCTGTTCATATCACTTCTATTCATCGTGCTACATCGCGCTCGGTCGCCGCCATTGCGAGCCGGCACAGCAGTTCCGGCGTGTAGGGAATGCGGAGTGAGGTCCACCCATTCTGCGGCGACGATCGCATCGAACTTGGTATCACATATCTGCGCAGCGCTCGAGTTTGACCGCTGTTAGCTGTTAGATGTACATCATACATCAGGATGCAAGAATGGCCCCGCGCGCAAGCAATTGCACGGGGGCCATTGAGTCAACGCGCGCTAGCTAGCGGCGAAGTGGTTCTTATGATAGTAGGTCATGCCCTGCCCCAACACCTTGACCGGCTGAAGCTCTTTGAGCATGATCGGCTCGCCACACTTCGCGCAGACGCGGTCGGTAACGAAATTGGTGTCGTCCAGCTTACCGAGCGAGGCGCGCGCCGTCTTAGAAAGCTCGCCCTTCTTGGCCATGTTGTTTCACCCCTGAAATGCTTGGATTGATTGAAGTGCCTCGCGCGAAATCGGCGGGATTAACGTCGTTCGTACCACTCAGTATATCACATGGCGGCACGGGCGGGCGGAGCAGGCGACGTGCACCGCGCCGGGAAAGTGGCCGCTAGGACAGGGTCGTGCCGATCAATTCTTCCTCGGTGCGCGGGCCGATGGCGGCGATGACGAGCGGTTCCGTGGTAGGGAAGCGGCGGAGCAGACCGAGGATCTGTTCGCGTGTGACCGCGTCTATCGTCTCTTTGAGCTCTTGAATGGTGATGATGCGCTGCTCGAACCACCACGAGCGCGCCAAAGCGGACGCACGCGCGCCGGAACTCTCCCCGCGCATTACCAACTCACTCTTGAGCTGCACCTTGGCACGGTCCAATTCGTCCTGCGAGACGCCGTCCGATTGGAGACGGCGCAGCTCGTCGAGCAAGACGTGGACGGTTGCGGGCGACTTCTCGGGTGTGGTGCCGGCGTAGAGGAATTCGGCGCCGTAGACGCCGTTGGGTGCGAAGATTGAGGCGACGGAGTAGACCAGGCCGCGCTTCTCGCGCACCTCGCGGAAGAGACGTGAGGTCATGCCGCCGCCGAAGATCTCACTGACGACGGAGGCAGCGTAGTAGTCAGGATCGCCGTATTTCGGAAACGGAAACGCCATGCCGATGTGTTCCTGGGTGCCGTCGTGCAACTCGATGTTGACGGCGGCGACGGGGTTCGGCTGCTGCCGCTCGGCGACGGGCGGCACGCCCTGCCAATCGCCGAAGAGCTCACCGACGCGGGCGACGACGGCGCCCCAGTCGAAGTTGCCGGCGATGGCGATCAGCGCTCCTTTCGGCTGATACCAAGTGTGATAGAAGGTCCGGAGATCGTCCGGCTCGAGCGACTCGACGGTGTCGCGGAAGCCGAGCCCGCGCCGGCCGAGCGTGGTCCCGCTGTAGAAGCGCTCGCGGACGAGATCGAAGATGCGGCGCATAGGCTCGTCGTCGCGGCGGCGAATCTCTTGCAGCTGTACGCTGCGCATCTGGGTGAATTCGTCCTGGGGGAAGGCCGGATATCGCACGACATCAGCCATGAGCTCAAACGCTCGGTCGAGGCGGTTGCCGACGATTTGCGCGGAGTAGCGGCCAAAGTCGTTTGCGGATTCGCCGCCCCTGCGCGCGCCGATGGATTCGAAGTCGTCGGTGAGCTGGCGAACGGTGCGGTGCTCGGTGCCCTGGAAGAGCATATCGGAGAGGAGGTGCGTCAGGCCGATCTTCGACTCGGGCTCGTCTTTCAGGCCACCGGCGAACTGAATGCCGAACGTGACGGACGCGAGGCTCTGCATGCGCTGCCCGATAAGCTGGAGCCCGTTCTCGAAGGTGTGGACGAAGTAGTTGGGCGCCAGCGATCCGTCGGCCGGCTGCGTGGTGGCGGAGGTGGTCATGGGCATCCATCCTTCTGACGCGCGCGTGAGCGACGCGGGCGAGGGTTCACTGTAGCGTGACGGTTCGCCGCTGGACGAGGCTACTGGGGGAGGCGCGCCGTCATCGTAGGCGACGGCCTCGCGGTCGCACCAGCCTCGAACAGCCAGCGCGGGCCGAGATTGCCAGATTATAGCATGTTTCCCACTAGGAGCCGGCGGGGCGAGCGCGAAGGAAGGGCTGCCGAGGCAGGAAAATACGCAGTCCGAGGCCCTGACCAAGTAGGGTGATGAGGACGACGCCGTAGACGACCAGTTTTAGCTGATCCTGTCCAGGGATGAGCTTAGGGATGCTGAGAACCAGCGCTAAGGAGAGCGCGCCACGCAGGCCGGAGAGCAGCATGATCGGGCGCCAGGCGCGCGGCACGGGATCGACGGTAACGCGACGCGAGCGATGACTGGCGAGCCAATTGTAGAGCGGGACGAGGGCGTAGATCATGAGAGCGCGGCCCGCCAGGAGGCCGACGACGACCCACAGGATCGCGGGGAGTGCCGAACCGATAGAGGTTGACCCGAGGGTGACACCGAGAAGCAGGAAGAGGAAAGAGTTGGCGAGGTAACCGGTGAACTCCCAGACGCTATCCACCAACTCGATGGTGAGCTCGGACATGCCGGTACGCTTGCCGTAGCCGGCGAGGAGGAGCCCCGCAGTGACGACGGCGAGGAGGCCGGAGGTGCCGGCGAGGACGCCGAGGATATAGGCGCCATAGGCGACGCTGAAGGTGACGGTGGTTTCGAGGAGTGGATCGTTCACGACGCGCACGAGGCGACTGACGACGTAGCCGACGACGGCGCCAATCAGCACGCCGCCGCCGAGGAGCCAGAGCACCTTTAATACGATGAGGGGTGTGGATAGGCTCGTGAACTCGCTGTGCATGTGCAGTGAGGTGAGTAAGGCGGCGAGGATGATCTCGAAGGCAGCCGCGCCAACGCCGTCGTTGAAGAGGCTCTCGCCTTCGAGGATGGTGAGCAGGCGATCCGGCAGGCCGAGCTGGCGCAGCAATGAGATGACGACGAGCGGGTCCGTAGGAGAGATGACGGCGCCGACGAGCAGCGCGGGGAGCCAGGCGAGGGCGGCGCCAAAGTGTAGTACGGCGGCGATGACGAGCAGCGAGAGGAAGACCCCCGGCACGGCGAAGGCGAAGACCAGCAGGCCGTCACGACGCAGCACCTTCGTGTCCACGGTCCAGGCGCCCTCGAAGAGCAGTGCGGGCAGGAAGAGGAAGAGGACCAGGTTCGAATCGAGATGTAGATTGGGGAAGAGCGGAGTCAAGCCGATGACAAGGCCGGCAAGGACGAGCGCGAGGGTGTAGGGCAGGCGGAGCGATCGGGCGACGAGCGCCACCGCCATCGTGAGGATCAGGAGCAACACGATGATGCCGACCGTGTCGGCTGTGGCCTGATTGTAGGTCATCGCGCTCGCCTCGCTGCCGGCGGGACCGCATGGAGCGCGGTATTGGAGCCGGACGACGCACCGGCGTTGTCGGCGGCGAGATCGGGACGGCTGACGGCGAGACCCCAGATGGCGGCGGGGCGCACTGGCAGGAGCGCTGAGGCGACGGCGTCGATGGTGCTGCCGGTGGTGGCGACCTCGTCCACCAACAGGATGCGCCGCCCGGCGAGGACAGTTGCGGCATGCGGGGAGGCAAGCGCGAAGGCGTGGGCGACATTCGCATGGCGTTCCGTGACGCCCAGGCCGACCTGGGGACGCGTGTCGCGGTGGCGAACGAGCAGATCGGCAAGTTGGGGGATGCCCCGCGCACGGGCACACTCGCGCGCCAGGTGGCCCGACTGGTTATAGCCACGCCATTTCGCGCGGTCGGGATGCAGCGGAACGGGGAGGATGATCTCTGGTCGCCGGCCCGCACTACCCACCTGCGCCGCAAGCAGTGTCCCCAACGGCTGAGCGGCCCGTCGCTGGTGGTGGAACTTCAACGCGAGGATGGCGTCGCGAACGGCTCCTTCGTAGACGGCGGCAACGCGCAGCGCGGTGAGCGAGGCAGGGCCGTGCCCCGTTGAGCAAGACGGGCAGAGCGTGGCCTGGGCGCCGAGGACGAGCGTCTCGCCGGGTGAACCTGCTGAGGCGAGCGGGGTGCCACAGTGGACACAGAGCGGCGGTTTGGGTGTGTGGATCATCGCCTGACACGCGACGCAGAGCAGCGCGCCGGTGGCGCCGCAGGAGACGCAGTGAGGTGGGAAGATCTGATCGAGGAGCGGATCGAAGAGGCGGCGGGCAAGCGACATCGAAATCTCTTCTCGGCGACGTTAGGGCTAGTAGCGAGACGAAGCACGACAAACCGGCGCGCAACGCGGATTACGGCGCCTGGATGGATTGTAGCCCATCCGGAGAGAGCGGTGGCCCGGTACGCTCGAGCAGCGTGACGTTCTCCACCGAGCCTACTGTGGTGTAGCGACCGGAGGTGAGCATGCGGGTGAACATCGAGCCATCCGCCGTACGATTCTCAACCGCCGCGTCCACCACGTCAACTGCGACGTATTCGGCGGCGTAGGAGCGCGGATCGGGCATCAGGTATATCGTGTAGCGGTCGCTGAGATGGGGGTCCAGCGTGTCGGTGGCGGCGACGAGGGCGTTCGCGGGCACGCGGGCGAGGAGCGCGTCGATGGCGGATTGGCCACGGATGGGCCCGCCGCCGACGTTCCAGAAGGAGGTCAGGCGCGGATTGGCGCTCTGCACGCTGGCAATGGTGGTAAGCAGGAGCAGGAGGGCGACGAACCAGGGCACGATCGCGGCGGAGAGCGGGAGGCGCGTGACTTGGCGATTGGCCCAGCGGAAGCCACGACGATACGGCGATGCGATCCTGAAGGTCAGGCCGTTCGTGGCGGGCGGAGAAGGGGAGGCGGACTCGGTGGTGGCATCTTCGGTGGGGGATGCGGCGTGCGAGCGGGTGTTGTAGAGGCGGGCGGCGCCGTAGACGGCTCCCGCGCTGAGGTACGCGACGGTCATGGCGTTGTATTGATAGAAGCCGGAATACTGCTCGGCGTGGGAGCTGAAGACGTTGACGGCGAGCTCGGGGAGCGCGGAGAGCCAGAGATACGGGGCGAAGATGCTGAGCCCGCCGCCGATGGCGAGCATCTTAGCGAGATAGCCCAGGCGAGCGGGCGAGGTGACGATTAACTGGATCGGCAGCCAGGGGTGGGTGAGCAGGTTCTTGGCAGCGTCGCCGGCGGAGGAGCCGAGCCAGGCGTAACGATACCAGAAGTTGTTGCCGCCGGAGGCGCCTCCGCTGAAGTGCGGCAGGACGACGAAGAAGCAGAACGCCGTCCAGAGCAAGGAGAGTACGATGACGATCTGCCCGAAGCGCGGACGGCCATGCACGAACCAGATCAGCAGCCCCAGCGGCACGAGCGAGAGCGCGACGTCCTCCTTGGTGAGCGCGGCAAGGGTGGCGGCGACCGCGAACCAAGCGTAGCGACGGGTGGCGAGCGCCCAAAGCGCCGTCAACAGCAGCGGGGTCGTCAGCGAGACGGCATGGAAGTCCCAGAGCGCTTCGCCGAGCACAGACGGGGTCCAGTAGTAGGCGAGGACGAAGCCAAGGGCGAGCAGCGGCAGAGCAGGGATGAGACGGCGCGCGAGGAGGAAGAGCGGCAGAGCGCCGAGGGCGAGGGCGACCGTCTGGAGCACGAGCAGCGTCTCTGGGCCGGAGTGGATCAGGTAGAGCGGGGCAATAAGCAGGAAGATTGGCTCGACGTGCTGGCCCAGTCGCGTCGGCGGGCCTTGCCAGTCGAGACCGCGGTTGGTGAAGCGGAAAGGATTGCCGTGGAGCGTGTTCCAGGCGGCCTGATCCATGTTGCCCAGATCGAAGGCATCGGCGTGATAGGACTGGTAGCGGACGAGGGCATGCTGGCCGACGAGGGCGACCTCAATCACGAAGGCGACGGCGAGCCCAATCCAAGCCACTTTCAGCCAGAGATTGGTGCGCTGATCGTACTGCTGAACCAGCGAACCGAAGGTTGTGGCGCGCTCACGCCAGCCGGTGATCCGCGCGCGCAGGCGTTTGCCGCGAGTGTCGGCGAGTGGCGGGGGAGTGGGGCCGCTGGCTGCCGCGGGCCTAGACGGGCTGGACACGAATGAGGGCGTCGCCTTTCTGGACGAGGTTGCCGCTGGTGGCGACGACCGCGGTGACTTTGCCGGCGACCTCGGATTTGATCTCGTTGAAGACTTTCATGGCCTCGAGGATGCAGACCGTCTGACCCGCCTGGATCGTATCACCGACGGTGACGTACGGGTCGGCGGTGGGCGAGGCGGAGGCATAGAAGACGCCGGTGAGGGGCGCGATGACGGCGACCGTCGGGTCGGGCGCACCGGACGCGGGCACATGGTCGATCGCGCGAGGATTCGCACGGACGGCGCGGGGGCGAACGGCCGGGGCGGCGGCGAGGGCCTGGGGCAGCGCGACGACCTCGGCTTCGAGGCGGCGCCGGATGTGAATGCGCAGGCCGCTTTCCGTGAGGTCGAGCTCGCCGACATCGCTGCCTTCGAGCGCCTCAGCGAGCGCCTTGATTCGGTTGACCAACGTGTGCCGTTCCGTATGCCGCCTCCCCTATCTCACACTCCACGCGAATTGGACGACATCAGCCGACGAAGCGGCGCATTGCCAGCACGGCGTTATGGCCGCCGAAGCCCATCGAGTTCGAGATCGCCGCGGTGATCTTCGCTTCGCGCGCGGTGTTGGGCACGTAGTCGAGGTCACACTCAGGATCTGGATGCGTCAGATTGATCGTCGGCGTAAGCAACCCGTGGTAGATGCTGAGCGCGGTGACGCCTGCTTCGATGCCGCCCGCCGCGCCGAGGGTGTGGCCGATCATCGACTTGGTGGAGCTGACCGCGAGCTTCGTGGCGTGGTCGCCGAAGGCCGTCTTGATTGCCGCGGTCTCGTTGCGGTCGTTGTAGACCGTTGCGGTGCCGTGTGCGTTGACGTAGCCCACCTCGTCGGGCGCGATGCCAGCTTTGGTCAGCGCGCGGTTGATGGCGCGGACGAGTCCCGCGCCGCCGGGGGCGGGCTCGGTGATGTGGTGCGCGTCGGCGGTGGAGGCATACCCGGCGACCTCGGCGTAGATGCGGGCGCCGCGGGCGCGGGCATGCTCCTCGTCCTCCAGGATCAGGATGCCGGAGCCTTCGCCCATCAGGAAGCCGTCGCGCTCGGCGTCGAAGGGGCGGCTGGCGCGTGCGGGGTCGTCATTGTGGCGTGTGAGCGCGTGCATCGAACCGAAGGAGCCTATGCCCATCGGGGTGATGCAGCACTCGGTGCCGCCGGCGACCATCGCGATGGCGTCGCCGCGCTTGATCATCTCCGCGGCCTCGCCGATGGCGTTGGCGCTGGTGGCGCAGGCGGAGACGGTGGCGAAGTTCGGGCCGCGCGCGCCGATCTGGATCGACACGTAACCCGCGGCGATGTCGGTGATGAACATGGTGATGAAGAAGGGGCTGACGCGATCGGGCCCCTTGTCGAAGAGCACCCTGAACTGGTCGTGACAGGTGGTGAGACCGCCGATGCCGGAGCCGATGATCACGCCCACGTCGTCGGCGTTCTCGTCGGTGATCTCGAAACCTGAATCGTCGAGGGCCTGGCGTGTCGCCGCCATCGCATAGTGGACGAAGCGATCGTTGCGGCGCATATCTTTGCGGTCGAGGTACGGGCTAGCGTCAAAGTCCTTGACCTCGGCGGCGACGCGCACGTCCAACCCGGCCGTATCGAAGTAGGTGATATGACCGCCGCCGGAACGCCCTTCGGAGAGCGCCTTCCAGGTGGATGCGGTATCGTTGCCAACGGGGGTCACCAGACCGATGCCGGTGACGACGACGCGCTTGGTCATGCCCTTATCCTTCTTGTGTCCGCGCCGCGACGAAGGGCGAACCCGCGTGCCGCGTGTGCGCTGCCGGGTGACGCGGGTATCGCTTTGCAGTTATCGCGCCGCAAGGAGCACCTCGACGCCGTAGTCCGCAAGGAAATTGGTGTAGGTCTCGCCGCGGAGGAACGTGTCGTTTTCCAGCAGCTTCTGGTGGAACGGGATCGTGGTGGGAACGCCTTCGAGCACGAACTCGCGCAGCGCACGCTGACCGCGTGCGATGGCCTCTGGGCGGGTGGGCGCCCAGACGATGAGCTTGGCGAGCAGCGAGTCGTAATGCGGCGGCACGCTGTAGCCGCGATAGAGGTGCGAATCCACCCGCACGCCGGGTCCGCTGGGCGGAAGATACTCCTCGATGACGCCAGTCTGCGGGCGGAAATCGTGGGTGGGATCTTCAGCGGTGATGCGGAACTCGATGGCGTGCCCGCGCAGCTCGATGTCTTGCTGGCGATGGGCCAGATGCTCCCCGGCGGCGACCCTGAGCTGCTGATGCACGAGATCGATACCCGTGACCATCTCGGTGACGGGGTGCTCGACCTGCAGGCGCGTGTTCATCTCCATGAAGTAGTACTTGCCGTCTTCGTCCACCAGGAATTCGAGGGTGCCGACACCCTGATAGCCGATGGCGAGCACGGCCTTGACGGCACGCTGGCCCATCTCGTTGCGGGCGGCGTCGCTGAGGTTTGGGCTTGGCGACTCTTCGAGCAGCTTCTGGTGGCGGCGCTGCACGGAACAGTTGCGCTCACCGAGGTAGACGCCGTTGCCGTGCGTGTCGCAGAGCACCTGCAACTCGACGTGTCGGGCACGGCCGAGATATTTCTCGATGTAGAGGCCGTCGTCATGGAAAGCCTCGCGCACTTCGCTTTGCGCGGTGGTGAAGACGTGGGCGAACTCCTCGGGGCGATGCACCAGACGGATGCCGCGACCGCCGCCGCCCGCCGCGGCCTTGAGCATCAGCGGGAAGCCGACGCGCGCCGCGGCTTCTTCGCCCTCGCCGACGCTGCGCAGCACGTCCGTGCCGGGCAGCATGGGGAGGCCGGCGCGCGCCATGGCGATACGCGCCTGCACTTTGTCGCCCATCTGCACCATCGCGGCGGGCGGCGGGCCGATGAAGATGAGGCCGACCTCCTTGCAGATCTCGGCGAAGCTGGCGTTCTCGGAGAGGAAGCCATACCCGGGATGGATCGCCTGGCAGCCGGTGAGGAGTGCGGCGCTGATCAAGTTGGGGATGTTGAGGTAGCTCTTGCTACTGGCGGCGGGGCCGATGCAGATGCGCCGGTCGGCGGTGCGCACGGGGAGGGAATCGCGGTCGGCCTCTGAGTACGCGATGACCGACTCGATCCCCATTTCGCGGCAGGCGCGGATGACGCGCAGCGCAATCTCGCCGCGATTTGCGATCAACACCTTCTCGAACATGCCGTCGCCGCCTTACTGCTCCGCGCCCCACAACGTCCACACGCCAAAATTGACCACTCGCCACATGTCGGAGGTGAGTCCTCAATGCGTTGAAACCGGCACCTATTGTACCACGACGGCCCACGCCGTGGGAAGCGGTTTGCCGGACGTGGGCGTGTTTCGGAGGGCGTCTGCATCAGGCGCGGAGCAGCGGGATAGCCCGCCGCGAGCCATCACTGAACTGGGACGCGAACAATGGGGTGGACTTCCGCAGGTGGTCGCGGTCCAATGGACGTGCGAGGCTATTCCAGGCGGCCCTCGGAGGCGAGCTGCTGCTGCACGGCGTAGACGTTGGTCCACGTCCAGGCGAGGCGCTCGTAGCAGCCGTCGTGGGTGCGCTTGCCGGACTCGTTCTGCCACGCCCAGAAGCGAATGCGCTGCCCGCAGACCTCGCACTTGAAGCGACCGAGGCTCAGACGCTGCTTGCGGTTGCTGTAGAAGCGGCTCATGGTGCGCGAGTAGGAGAGGAGGGGCACGCCGTGCTGGGTGACGGTATTCGAGACGCCGACGAGGGACTGCTCCTGCTGGAACACCAGCCCGCGCTCGTCCTCTTCGGAACCCCAGCCGACCTCGGCGGGATCGTAGTCGTCCGCGCCGCCGTAGTCGTTGTATCCGTCATACCCTTGCTGATCGTAGTAGCCCGACTGGCCCTGAGGGTCGTCATCCCAGCCGCCGCGCTGCGCATTGCGACTTCGCATCGTCCTCAGCCTCCTCTCGGCCACGTAGCCGCGTGAACCGCACTCGTTGTCGGAAAGCAAGTATAGCACGGCCCGCGTCGCGTGCTCTATCCTTGTAGGACGAACAGTTTGGGGCGACTGCGCCGGCTGTCACCTATCGGGGTAGGTCGTCATGACATCGACTGAGCTGCGCACTGAGGGATCGCGGGGCAAGACAACCGCAAACAGAGGCAGGGGCCGCGGCGAGCCAAGTAAGTGGGCTGTGCTGGTGATCGTCGCCGTCGGTGTCTTCATGGCGACGATCGATTCATCCATCGTCAACATCAGCCTGCCGAGCATCGCGCACTACTTCGGCGTGCCGCTCAGCGGGACGGTTGAGTGGGTCGTGATCGCCTACCTGGTGGTGGTCGCGGCGCTGCTGCTCTCCGTGGGACGGCTGGCGGACCTGATAGGGCGCAAGACGATCTGGAGCGTGGGGCTGGTGATCTTCACCGTCGGGTCTGCGCTCTGTGGCCTCGCGCCAACGCTACTGCTCTTGGTGGCGGCGCGGGCTTTCCAGGGTATCGGCGGCGCGCTGTTGATGGCGGTAAGCCCGGTGATGCTGACCTCGGCGTTCCCACCGCAGGAGCGGGGCCGTGCGCTGGGGCTCAACGCGGTGGTGGTGGCGCTCGGCGTCAGCGTGGGACCCACGGTGGGCGGCTTCCTCACCGAGCAGTTCACTTGGCGCGCGATCTTCTACGTGAACCTGCCCATCGGCGTCATCGGCTTCATCGCGACAATCCTCGTGCTTCGAGACACCGCCGCCCGCAGGCGCAGTCGACTGGATATGTGGGGAGCGGTGCTCTTGGCCGTGGGGCTGGCGACGCTGACGCTCGGCCTGTCGTTCGGGCAGGAGTGGGGCTGGACCTCGCCGCAACTGCTGGCGTCGCTCGGCACGGCGGTGGTGGCGCTTGTCGCGCTGGTCATCGTGGAGCTGCGGGTGCCGGCGCCGACCGTGGACTTCTCGCTGCTGCGCAATCGCGTCTTCGCTTCGGCGAACGTCAGCTTGGTATTGAGCTTTTTGGCGCTCTTCGCGGTGAGCTTCTTGCTGCCGTTCTACCTGGAGGAACTGCGCGGCTATTCGGCGGAGCAGGCGGGGCTGCTGCTGACGCCGTTGCCGCTGACTATTGCGGTGGTGGCGCCGTGGAGTGGCGCGCTGGCGGATCGTATTGGTACGCGCTGGCTGGCCTCTATCGGGCTGGCGTTGGCGTGCGTGGGGCTGATCCTGATCAGCCAATTGGGGCCGCATGATTCCGTGCCGGACATCATCTGGCGGCTATGTGTGACGGGGCTGGGACAGGGACTGTTCCAGTCGCCGAACAATAGCGCACTGATGGGCGCCGCCCCGCGCGAGCGGCAGGGGACGGCGTCGGGCTTTCTGGCGACGGGACGCGTGATGGGGCAGAGTGTGAGCGTGGCACTGGCAGGGGCGATCTTCGCTGGAGCGGGCGCGGCGGCTGCGGGCAGCCAACTCGCCGCGATGCAGGGCAGCCACGGGGCGAATCCGGCGCAGGTGGCGGCGTTGCAGCAGACATTTGTGACAGGCTTCCATAGCGCATTCGTGGTTTGCGCGGCGATCGCCGCCGTAGGGGTGTTGACCTCACTGGTGCGGGGTGGCGAGCGTAAGGGATCGGTGGGAGGTTGACGATGACGGCGACCGGCACGCGGGCATTCGAGGTCACGGAGACGGGCTTCCCGGCGGACTTTGTCTGGGGCACGGCGACGGCGGCATACCAGATCGAGGGCGGCGTGCGCGAGGGCGGCAGGGGCGAGTCGATCTGGGATCGATACAGCCATACGCCGGGGAAGATACTCGATGGCAGCAACGGCGACGTGGCCTGCGAGGCGTATACACGATGGCGCGAAGACCTCGACCTGATGCAACGCCTCAGCTACAACGCGTATCGCTTCTCGGTGGCGTGGCCGCGAATCTATCCGGCGGGACGCGGGACGCTGAACCAGCAGGGGCTGGACTACTACGAGTCGCTGGTGGACGGGATGCTGGCGCGGGGAATCAAGCCGTTCCTGACGCTCTACCACTGGGACCTGCCGCAGGCGCTTGAGGATGCGGGGGGCTGGACGAACCGCGACACCAGCTTCTACTTCGCGGACTTCGCGCAGGCAGTGGCGCAGCGGCTGGGCGACCGCGTGGGGCACTGGATCACGCTCAATGAGCCGCATATCGTCGCGTACGAAGGCTATCTGCACGGGCAGAAGGCGCCGGGGAAGCAGGATGCCTCGCTGATCGCGCCGGTCTCACATTACCTGCTGCTGGCGCACGGGCTGGCGGTGCAGGCATTGCGCGCGGAACTGGCGCCGGCGACGCAGGTGGGCATCACGCTGAACGTCTCGCCGATTGAGCCGGCGACTGACCGTGAGGCGGACGTGGAAGCGGCGCGGCTGCTGGATGGGATGTGGCACCGCCTGTACCTCGATCCGCTCTACAAGGGTGTGTATCCCGAGGACGCGCGGGCGGCGCTGGCTATGCCAGACGAACTGGTACGCGACGGCGACCTAGGTATCATCGCGACGCCAGCGGATTTCCTGGGGGTGAACTACTACTCGCGGACGCGGGCAAAGGCGGGCAAGGGGCGCGGGCCGGAGCCGGCGATCGCGGCATCGAAGGCTCCCAAGAAGAAGCGGACAGCGGTGGGCTGGGAGGTCTATCCCGACGGGCTCTACGAGGTGCTGACGCGGCTACATCGCGACTATGCACCGCCTCGGCTCTACGTCACGGAGAGCGGCGCTGCGTACGCTGATGTGCCGACGGAGGCGGGCGCGGTGCACGATCCGGCGCGGGTGGACTACCTGGGCGAGCACTTCCTGGCGGCGCGGCGGGCGATCGCGGAAGGGGTGCCGCTGCATGGCTATCTGGTCTGGTCGTTCATGGACAACTTCGAGTGGCAGTTGGGGTATGGGCCGCGCTTCGGCCTGGTGTACACGGACTATGCCACGCAGCGGCGCGTCCCCAAGGATAGCGCGACGTTCGTGACGCGGGTGGCGGCGACCAATGGCGGCTCGCTGCTGGGCACGGCGGGCGGGTGAGGCGGGGACTGTTGCCTTGGAGTCGCTTCCCGGCCTCGTGTCGCTCCCCGGCTTGGCGTTGCTCACTGGCCTGAAGGCTGAGGGTAATCCTCGTGAGGTGCTGGAACGACACGCAAGAGCCTGACAGACATCGATACGGGAAAGGGCTAGCCCTCGGCGCGGGGGATGCGGAACGGCGAGGCGGGATCGTCCAGTAGTAGGCGCATGAGGGTGTCGCTGACCGGCTCGGGGCGTTGATCGGCTTCGGCGAAGAGGCGGGCGCGGTCTTCGTCGGTGAGATCGCGCAGGGGCTCCCACGCGTAGCGCTTAAGGTCGACGCGACCCTCCGGCGTGAACTCGATGCCCTCGGATTCGAGGAGCTGGCGCATGCGCCCGCGCTGCCCAAAGGCCCAACTGCCGGTCAGCTCACCCTTGCTGTTGATGACTCGCTGCGCGGGGACGCTGTTCCAGCGCGGCGACTCGTTCATGATCCAGCCAACGGCGCGGGCGCCGCCACCTCTATGCAGCCCTACGGCGCTTGATAGCGCGCCGTAGGTGGTGACGCGACCGGCGGGGCAGGCGCGAACGAGGTTGAAGACGCGCGCGGCGAGGATCCCGGCGTCGTCTCGGCTCAGTGGTGTATCTGGCATACGACCTTCCTCGACGCGCTTGGGCGTCGCAGTCTCGAACAGGCCAACTTTGGCGGCCCTATCACTCCGACACCAGATCAACACGCGGCAGTCGCAAGGGGTTGCGGAGGCGGAGGAGGCAAACGTCGACATTTTTTGGTTCTGTCGACGTTCGGCGTGAGATACCTCGACCAGACACTAGCGAACTGGCACTGTTTTCAGTATACTTGCACTCACCAGCCGGTGTTGGATACATGGACGGCGCAACGGCTGGTCGAGAGCGTCGAATTGCGCTTCGGATGGCGCATCTGCGCCCGATCGCCACTCTTCACTGTTACCTCGCGCGGGACGTGGGGCATTGGGCCGGCATTCCGGCATGTGGCTCGGGTGTGGGGGATCGCGGAAGGAGGTAGGCGCAGCGCCCTGCTGCGCACAGAGACGTGAGGCCGATTCGTGGGTTGCGTGTGCGCTGCTGGCACATCCATCCTCGACCATGCTTTCCTCCGCAAGCAACACTGCAGACTCGCACCTTGCGTTGTTTGCAAGCGCCCGATGTGGGCAGGTGGGCTGCACGCATTGATGGGGACGCCTCTGGTAGTCCTCCCCATTGTAAGGAGAAGCACCTCGGTGAGACGAAATCGTTTGCTGGCCTTTGCCCCGTTCGCGTCAGCGCTCGCGCTGTCGCTGAGCCTCTTCGCGGGGAACGCCGGCGCCGCTCCCGCAGCGGCTGGTTCGACCTCGGCGCACGTCATGGGGATCGTGCATAGCGGGACGCAAGCCGCAGCTGTCAAGGCCGCGGCAGTCGCGAACCTGACGTACCACGGCGGCGTCAGTGGATCCGGCGTCGAGACCGGGGCCGACAAGGTCTATCTCATCTACTGGGGATCGCAGTGGAACAACAACGATCCGTCGGGTGAGGCCGCGATTCAGCTGAGCTTCTTCCAGCACGTCGGCGGGAGCTCGTGGAACAACTCGGTGACGCAGTATTGCCAAGGCGTCGCCACCGGCACCGTCAACTGCGGCTCCTCGGGCACGCATGCCACCAACCCGACCGGCGTCTATGCCGCGACGTGGAATGACAATTCGGCCTCGGCTCCGACCCACCCGACGCAGTCTCAGCTTGCCGCTGAGGCCGTCAGGGCGGCAGCGCACTTCGGCAACACGACGGCAGCTTCGAACACCACCGTCCAGTACGTGATCAACACGTCGACGGGCCATAGCATGCGCGGCTTCGGCACGCAGTGGTGCGCGTGGCACAGCTCGACCAGCTCCAGCTACGGCAACGTCGCCTACACCAACATGCCGTACATCACGGACGCGGGCGCGAGCTGCGGCGCGAACTTCAATGGGCTTGGCGCAAAGGCCGGCATCACGATCGTCGGCGGCCACGAGTTCGCCGAGACCGAGAGCGACATCTTCCCGAACGGCGGCTGGCTCGACAGCGGCGGGGCCGAGAACGGCGACAAGTGCGCCTGGATCAGCTCGGGCCAGGGCGCTTCGGCCAACGTGACGATGAACGGCGCGACGTTCCCAGTGCAGTCGCTCTGGAGCAATGCGTCGGCGGGCGGTGAGTGCGTCCTCTCGTACTAACGAGCGTATTCGCAAGCCTAGTGGGCGGGGAGGGGCTAGTCCCTTCCTCGCCTTTTCTGCGCGTGGGGCGCAACGCAGGTGGACTTCATCCTCCGGCCAGGCGTCGCTCGCGGGAGACATGTTCCGATGTCACTGGATGTCAGTGGCGATCGACTTAGTCATCGGGCGGGGTGTAGGGTTGGAGGGCGTCGCGCTCATCGTCGGTGAGATTGATGTGGACGACCCCGTCGCTGAGCGACACGATATTGCTCATGGGGATGATGACGCTGCGCCCACCAAGCCGGCGATGTCGGACGACGAGAGAGCGAACGGAGTCGGTGGCGTCGTCGTAGAGCACGCGCACGACCTCGCCAATCTCTTCGTGGGGGATGGTGCGCCAGACGGGCGAGCCTTCGGCGATCTCGACGGAGCCGGGGGACTCGTTGAAGTCCAGCTCTTCATCAGAGGGTGTGTAGGGGCCCGCGCCGACGCCCGCGCCGGTGGCGATGTAGCTCACCAGCTCGCCAAGGTTGAAGGGCTTGCCGCCTGGTGGCGTGTCTTCGAAGGTCTCGCGCTCGAAGACGGGCAGCGCCAAGAAGGCGGCCTCGTCGCACGAGAGGGTGACGCCGTCGTCGTTCGTGGCGGAGACGAGCCCGATCGGCGCGAGGCGTTCGCGCGGCTTTTCCCAGCCGCCCGGAGCGAAGAGGTTGCCGGACTCGATCAGGCCGGGGTCCACGACGAGATGGGTGACATGGGTGCCGTCGCGCTCGACGACGATGCGCTTGAGGGTGCCGATTTTCTTGTGGTCGGCGCCGTGAACGGTGGCGCCGATGCGCAATTCATCCAACATGTTGCACCTTCGGATTGAGGAACGTCGCTCGCTATCGCTTGGCTTCGCGGCGGCGCTGCTGCCGCTGGAGGGCCTTGACGCGCTCGTACTCGGTGTCGTGCGTGCCCGACTGCGAGGCGGTGGAACTGGCGCTGGCGGTTGATTGCCCAGCTTTGGCCTTTGCGGCGGTCGCGGGGGATTTGGCGTTGGTCTTGCCATTTTTGCCGTTTTTCGAATTGGCGGCGGCGGTCGCCGTGGCAACAGCGGCTTGGCGGCGAGAGGCTCTGGTCTGGGGCGTGAGGTTGACGGAGTTGGTTGTCGAGCGATTGGTGGCGGCGCGCGCCGTGGCACGTGCGCGCTGATTAAAGGGGTCGCGCGGGATGATGTTGAAGCGGAAGAGGGCGATGTAGAACGCGCCGATTACGAGGAAGAAGATCAGTTCCACCCCCGTAAGGCCGCCCAGCAGGAAGGTATTCTTGCTCGCCAGTGGGGACGAGAGCGCGTCCTGCGTGGTGCGCGGCAGGTGGCTGAAGATGAAACTGATGAGGACGCTGATAACCTCGAAGCCGACCAGCAGCACGATCATGCCCGTGATCAGTCGAGACCAGGGACCGCGCGGCCTGTCGCTGTTGCCTGCTCGGGAGAGAATAGACGGGAGCTTGAGTCGGAAGCCGCTCGCGGGCCTCGCCGCCACATTATCGGAAGTTGCGCTGGGTCTCCCCTGGGAGGGAGACGTCTTCTGCTGTACCTGTGCCATGACTGGTCCCTCCTGGGCCCGTGGGGCGGAAGCACTGTTCTGGCGAGGAAATGTGCCTCGCTAACGTGAAAAATTTCGACGGTGGCGGCGGAAATCGCGAGTTAGACATATGGCGACGAAAGATCTGTGGGACGCCATGCCGCCACGCAATTCGTAATTATAGCGGAAAGCCGTGTGGAGGGAGTGGTCCCACTTCTTCTGCCTCTTGGACCAGTATACGCCGGGCGGGGTCTCGTCGCTAGCGCAGTGGAAGAAGTCCAGAGTCGCTTCTCGATCGATTTCCGTTTCCTTCCGCTTTTGCGTTTTGATTTGGGAACCTATCCGGCTCCGAAGTCTCGGCGGAGTACTTCGCCCTCCCGACGCGGAAAAGGGCACTGTGGTGTGGGGGTTCGCGGGGTAGTCAAGAATAGTGAGGTGGAGGTTGGGGTGTGGAAGGCGGCTGAGGGTGGGAAGAGACTGAACGGAACATTTGTCCTCGATTGCGTATACCATGCAGGTTTCGCGAGCGCGAGGGATGGCGCGCACGAGGGGCAGCGGACATCGCGGGCTATCTCGACGTGTAGCGCAACTACGGCCGCCGAGGGATACGGGCATGTAGCGAGATTCGCTCCCAGTCGCGCTCGGATACAGTCGATGCGGACTGGTTGAGACAGGGTACTGTGGTGCTGGCATGCTGTCCGATGTCCGCTACGGAGTCGGCGGCGACGGAGCGACGATGGGATGACGTGGGGCCAGGACTTCGCACCTTTCGCGTGGACGGTTTGGTGACATACTCCCCATCCCTAAAGGGAAGGGGCTTCTCGGTTCGTCCCCGCAGGTAGCCCCGCGAGTCCCCGAAGGGCCTGCCCGGCCCATTGGAGAGTGCGCGCCGCGTTCTCGTCGCGATCCAGCACCAGTCCGCAGGAGGGACAGGCGTGGATGCGCACTCGCAAGCTCTTGGGCACCCGCTCCCCACAGCCCGAACAATCCTGGCTGGTGTACTGTGCGGGAATCGCGATCACCCGACGGCCAGCGTATGCTGCTTTGCCTTCGAGGATGGTGCGGAACTGATACCAGCCGGCATCGCTGATGCTCTTGGCGAGGTGATGGTTCCGCACCAGGTTGGCGATCCGCAAATCTTCGAGAGAGATCGCGTCATAGCGGCGCAGCAGACCGAGCGCCGTCTTGTGGTGAAAGTCCGTGCGTTGCCGCTGCACCGTCTGGTACTTGCGTTTGAGCAGGGCCACGGCTTTGCAGCGTCGTTTGCTGCCTTTCTTTCGGCGACTCACCCGCCGGTGCGCCTTGGCAAGTCGCTTCTCGGCCGTCCGGTCGTGCCGAGGGTTCTCCACCATCTCGCCGCCTGCCGTGACGAGGAACACCTGCAAGCCCACGTCGATGCCGGTCGCTTTGCCGGTCTCTTTGCCGGTCGGCGGCAAGGGTTGTGTAGGCACCTCAGCGCAGGAGAGGCAGGCGTACCACCCGTCGGCCTCCCGCGAGATGGTCACGGTCTTGGGGGCGCCTTCCAGCGGACGATGCCCACGAAGGGGAATGCGGCCAATCTTCGACAAGCTGAGCACGCCACCATCCACGACCGCGCCGCCGCCGTATTGCGGATAGGTGAAGCTGGTATAGCGCGTGCGGCCTTGGAAGCGCGGGTAGCCCGGCTCCTCGCCGGCTTTGACGCGGCGGAAGAAGGATTGATAGGCCCGCTCGACGCGCCGGATGACCATCCTGCAAGACGTGCGCGTTGACCTCGGCCTATTCGGGACAGGGAGCTTTGAGGTCGGGCAATTCGGCCTTCTGCCGGTAGTAGGGGATCGAGACGCCGCGCCGCTCCCACGCCGTTGTGCGTTCCTCCAGGGCGACGTTGTAGGGCGTGCGGCAACGCCACAGGACCGTCCCCAGCGCCCGTGCTTGGGCGGGCGCTGGGTTCAACTTGTACTTGCAGGTCTTGCGCACCGTCGCTTCCACGCGCTACTTGCCCTTCTGGTTTTCCACATACCGCTTGAGCGTTTCCAAGGTCACTCCGCCCACCGTGCTCACGAAGTAGCTATTCGTCCACAGCGATGGCAGTCGCCGCTTGAGTGCGGGAAACTCCGCGCGCAGCGCATGCGAGCTGTAGCCCTTGAGCAGCTTCACCAGCCGGTGCATGCCGAATTGCGGATCACAGCCCACGAGCAGATGCACGTGGTCAGGCAGGACCTCCAACTCAAATGAGGTCCTGCCCCCACCGTTCAATCTGCTCGGCAAGAATAACCTTGAGTCGTTCGTCTATCGGCGGCATCAGCACCTTGCGCCGGTACTTCGGGCAGAACACCAGGTGGTATCGGCAGACGTAGACGACGTTGTTGTTGCCTCGCATGTTGTTCATGCAGGCAATATACCACGATAGATGGAACGGTGCCAACTAGTGGTACTCTCGTCGCCTGCGGGCGACCCGGCTTTCACCCCCCTGCCTTTAGGCAGGGGGGTGAAAGCCGGTTTCTTCGCTAGACGATCTGCTCGAAGCGGTGCACGGCGACGCGCACTACATCGCCGTCCGGTGGCCATGCCCGATCGCGGATGTGCGTCTCGCTGCGCCAGCCGCGCGCGCGCGCCGCCTCGACGAAGATCTTTGAGACGCGGCGGCCCGGTTCCGCCAGCCAGAACGTGCCGCCTGGGGCGAGAAGTCGTGGTGCCAACTCTAACAGTGGCGCGATGTCTTCTTCCTCGTACAGGACATCCGCCGCGAGGACGATATCCAACGGGCCCAAATCGAGGCAGGCGGCGCGTCCTTCGACGCTGCGCCAGTCAGCTAGCACGGTGCGTGGTTCACGCCCGATGTTGCGTCGGGCATTGTAGCGCGTGAAGAGCAGCGCCTCGGTGAAGCAGTCCATTGCGGTTAGCGAGAGGCCACGCTCAATCCCGGCGGTTGCCGTGACACCCAGGCCGCAACCGAGCTCCAGCGCTCGTGCGCCGCGTGAGGTCGTTCCGTCGGTCAGCAGCGCCTCGGCGAGCGCTAGTCCGCTTGGCCAGAGCAGGCCCCAGTAGGGCATATGGGCGCCGCTCGCCACAGAGCGGCGGGCCTGATCGGCGGCGAGTGCGTCGGGGGATGCGGACGGCGAGAGCACCACGGAAGTTGGCGGAGGGGTCGAGGTTTTAGCGGGGTCGTGGTCGTGGAGGAAAGGGTGATGTGACGTGTCTGGATTGGGCATGCTCCGCAGGCCTCCGCGCAGATCCGTGTTTTGTCGCCTCTGGGTGGCAAGCACGGTGGCGAAGCGATCGAGCGGGGCATCGGGGTCGGCGGGCAGCGCGACGGTGTATGAGCGCTCGGCCCCTGCCAAGGCCAGCGTGAGGTGGCGCAGGGGAAAGCATTCGCTCGCGCGCCGCGCTAATGACGCCAGCCTTTGCGCATTCAGAGGCTTTGCGGCTGCGGCTCTAGCCATGCACCCTCTCGCTCTCCCTGCGGGGCGCCGTGTGGCTGCGCCTCGGGCAGCGCGAAGGCGAAGGTGCTGCCCTGGCCTGGCGCGCTCTGATCCAGCCAGACGTCGCCGTCCATCGCTCGCAGGATCTGGCGGCAGATGTAGAGGCCCAGCCCGGTCCCGCGGATCTGGCTGGCCTTCGCTTCCTCTGTCCGCGCGAAGCGGCCGAAAAGCCTCCGCTGCTCGGTCATCGGGATGCCCATGCCATCGTCGCAGACCTTGACTATGAAGTACCGCCGTTCGGCCGCCGCGGTTATCACCGCCGGCCTCGGCGAGCAAGGGTTCTCGGCTGGGTCGGGCGCGCCGGCGAGTAGCGGGAGGATCTCGGTGGGGCGCTCCTCGATGTCGCCGCGGCGTGGGAGTGTCGTCGTGACCTCGTCGGCGTCGGTGAAGTCGGCGGGGGCACAGGAGACGACGACGCGTCCACCCTGCGGGCTGTATTTGATGGCGTTGCCGACGAGGTTATCCAGCACTTCTTTGAGACGACCCAGGTCGGTGCGCACGTAAACGTCTGGAGAGACATCGGCGAAGAGCACGTGTTTCCCGCCTTGCGCTTCTTGCAGTGTGCGAAACGATTGAAGCGCCTCCTCGACGACTTGCGCCAACCGCACGCGGACGAGGTGCAGGCCGATGCGCCCGGTGTCGAGTCGCGAGGTCTGCAGGAGGCGCTCGGAGATCTCGGCCAGCTCCTGCGCGGAGGCGGAAGCTTGGTGCAGGAAGTCGAGCGCGAGGGGCTCGTCGCGCGAGCCGGGGAACTCGACGAGGAGATCGAGAAAGCCTTGTACGCCGGTGAGTGGTGTGCGCAACTCGTGCGAGGCGGTTGCGATGAAGTCGTCCTTCATGCGGTCGAGGTCGCGCTGTTTGCGATAGGCGCGCTCTAGCTCGACGTAGGTGCGTGCGTTCTCAATGGCCTGCGCTGCCTGCGCCGCGAAGAGCTCGAGCAGCCAGAGATCGTCGTCGGTGAAGGCGCGGCGCTCGGCGTCGTCGAGCACGTCCAGCACGCCGACGACCTGGCCGCGCTGGATCAGCGGCACGGCGATCACCGCGCTGAAGTCCTCCTCGCCGTAGATCGCGGCGCGGCCCGCGTAGGCGCGATAGTCGTCGACGTAAAGACCTTGGCCGGTCTGAGCGACACGCCCGGCGAGCCCGATGCCGACGGCGATGCGGCTGCCAATATAGTCGCCGCGCAGGCCCTGCGACACGATTACTTCTAGGTCTTCGCGGCGCGCGTTGCGGACGTAGACGGCGCCAGCGCGGCCATTCAACAGGGCGATGGAACGGCGCAGGATGTCGGCCAGCAGCTCGCGCGGGTCGGCACCGAGCTGGCTTGCGACGGCTAGCGAGGTGGCGTGGAGCGTCATCATTTGGGCGATGCGCTCCTGGGCGACCTCGGCGGTCTCCTGCGAGCGCTGCCGCGCCACCACCTGTCGCGTCACTTCGACGGCGGCGACCAGCACGCCTCCGCCACCCTCGGCCAACATCGGCAAAGGGGTGCTGGTGACGTTCCAGTAGGTCATGCCGCGATCGACGTGCCGCAGGGGCAACTCCACCATCACTTGCGGCTCGCCACCGAGGGCGACGGCCTGCAAGCGCAGGCTCGCGGCGAGTGACGCGGCGCGCTCGCGCACGACCTCGTGCAGGTTGCGTCCCGTCAGGTCGGCGGCGCTATCCACGCCGAGCAGGAGGCTGAAGGTAGGGTTCGCCAGCGCGAAAACGTGCTCGGACCCGCGCAGGACGGCGATGGCGACGGGGGCCTGCCGCACGACGGCCTGTGCCAGCGCCTCTTGGCTCCGCGAGTAGGCGCGCAGGTGGTCGCGGTCTGCGGCGAGTGCGGCCACGTCGGCCAGCTCTTCCAGCAGGGCATGGTGTCGTGCGCCCAGGCGGGCCGTCGCTCCGACCAGCAGCACGCCGAGGAACTGGCCCCGCGTCCGCAGCGGATAGCCCGCCAGCGTCGCCAGCGCCTCGGGTTTCCAGGGGAGGCCGAGGTCGCGCGCTCGCATTGCCAGCAGTCCCAGGATGGCCTTGCCCGGCTGCTCGGCGTCGCCTTCATAGAGGACGAGTGGGCGACGGGCGGCGGCGACCTCCTCGGCGAACGTATCGGCGAATGCGGGCGTTCGCGCGTAGAGGCTGGCAAGGTCTCCGGGGCTCGGGGCATCGGGGGCGCATCGAGGGCGTCGGGCGAGGCGACTACCGACGAGGCGCGCAGGGTGAGGGACGGCGCCAGCGCTTGGCCGCCAGCGTTGCCCGTCTCTCCCGCCAGCGGTGAGGCATCCGGCAGCCAGACCTGCGCGACCGCAGGGGCCAGCGCAGCCGCCACCTGCGCCACCACCGCCGCAATTGCCTCGTCGAAGGGACGATTGAGCAGGGCCCCGCGTAGCCCGGCGGCGTCGATGATCAAGCGGTCGGGGAGCACGCCGGCGTGCGTCGTCTCGGCACCGAGGCGTGCGCGTTCGCCGAGGCCAGCAATGCCACTTTCGCGCGTGCGCTTGTTGCGGCTGGGGGCGCGATTGCGCCCGAGCCCAGCGGGCAGTTCACTGCCCACGAGACCGGGTGCCGGCGCGTGCGTCTCGCCGGCCGCCGCGGCCCTCGGCTTGGCGGTGCGGCGTTTGGTGGCGTGCGCTGTCACGGCCGCCGCATCCTCGATCGCTGTCGGCGCACGTGCGCCACTTGCCGCGGCGGAGCGGTCCGTCGCGGCCGCGGAATGTTCGTCGCGGGTCTCTCGCTGGTCCGTCATGGCACCCCCGGCACAACTGTCCCGCCAGGCTCTGCGTTAAGCTTTGCGGCTGCGGCTCTTGAAGCGGCCGCGGCATCATTTCAGTGTACGCTCGTACGTCCCTGAGGGTCAACGCGTCCTGTGTGTCGCAACGCGCGGGCGGTGCGCTCCGTCACCGCGATGGCCCGAGGTCCCACGAGCGTCGGGATATGGCGGACATACCGGCAACGTCGCCGGGGCGTTCCTGGATGATATGGTACTTATGAGGTCCAGTTGCGGCGTAGCCGGTGTGCGAACGAAATGGAGCAGCGGCCATGGGGTCTGATAGTGATCGCACCGAGGTGTGGGACAACACGGCGGAGAGCCGCTATGAGGTAGCGATCGGGGGGCAGCTGGCACTGCTGGAGTATGCCCGCGAAGGCGATCACATCACGCTGATCCATACGAGTGTGCCGGAGGCGCTCGCGGGGCACGGCATCGCCGGCGAGCTGGCGAAGGCGGCGCTCGACGATGCCCGCGCGCAGGGACTCGCCGTTATTCCTCGCTGCCCGTATGTCGCGGCGTATATCCGGCGGCATCCTGAATACGCCGATCTGGTACCCGCGAGCTCCCGTGGACTGCTGGCGAGGCCAGAATAGGGCACGGTCAGGTCGCGTTATCGCCGTCGGCGTCGCGGCATATCAGGTTGACTGGACTTAGCGCTGGTTGACACTCCCCACGGCTAAAGCCTGGGGATGCTCGGTTCTACGACGCGGCCAACGCCACGCCTCCCCGAAGGCGCTGCCCGAGCCTTTCGATGTTCTTCGCGGCGTTGTGGTCCCGATGCAGGCTCGTGCCGCAGTCCGGACAGGAATGCCAGCGGACCGACAAGCCCTTCGCGACGATGACGCCGCAGCCACTACAGGCTTGCGAGGTATAGGCAGGCGGCACGGCGACGACTCGACGCCCGGCCCATGCTGCCTTGGCGCTGAGGATGGTCAAGAATTGGGACCACCCCGCGTCGCTGATGCTCTTGGCAAGGTGGTGATTCTTGACCATGTTGGCCGTCTGCACGTCTTCGTGATAGATCGTGTCGTGCTTCCGGACCAAGGCGAGCGCCGTCTTGTGGTGGAAGTCGGCGCGTTGGCGCTTGACCTTCAGATGTGTCTTGGCGAGCAACTTTACCGCTTTGCGCCGCCGGTTGCTCCCCATCTTGCGTCGCGAGACCCTGCGCTGTGCCATCTTGAGCGCCCGCTCTGCCTGGCGATACCAGCCGGGATGAAAGATGCGCTCGCCATTGGACGTCGTGGCGAAGGCTTCCAGCCCCAGGTCGATGCCCGTTTCCTGTCCAGTAGCAGGCAGCGGCTGCGTCGGCACCTCGGCGCACGAGAAGCAGACGTACCAACCATCCGCTTCCCGCGACACCGTGACCGTCTTGGGCGTACCGTCAATCGGACGGGACCAGCGCACGGCAATCCGCCCAATCTTCGACAGGACCAGGACACCGTTATCGTGCCGCGCGCCGCCATGCTCACCGACTTGGGGATGAGGTGAAGGAGTGGTAGCGGTTGCGCCCATGAAAGCGGGGATAGCCGGGTGTCTCCCCGCTCTTGACGCGGCGGAAGAACGCCTGGAAAGCGCGGTCTACCCGCTGTACCACGTCCTGCAAGACCTGGGCATTGACCTCGCCGTACTCCGGCATCGCTTCTTTGATGTCGGGAAGCTCAGCCTTCTGCTGGTAGTAGCCCACCGAGACGCCGCACTTCCCCCAGGCTTCCCGACGCTCGCCGATGGCGGCGTTGTAGACGTGACGGCAGAGCATGAGGGTACGATCAAGGACCCGCTCTTGTTCGGGAGTCGGCTTGAGCTTGTACTTGTAGGTCTTGCGAATGCTCTGCGGTTCCATGTCGCTCTATTCTGCCCGACTGGCGTAAACCGGAAACCATGACCATTCGCCGCCTGTAGGCGGCCCGGCTTTCACCCCCATGCCTGAAGGTAGGGGGCCTCAGCCGGGATTTTGCTAGGTGGACGGGGGCAGGCCCGATGCCCGGAGGCGGCTGAGCGTTGCGACGCGCGACGATTCGACTGCCGCCTCACGCTCGTCGCTCTCGAGCCAGCGCCAGAGGATGATGATGATGACGGTGAAAAAGATGAATGTGCCAGGAACGTCCATCGCGGCGCCGGCGAGATGCTGATCGATCAGGACGGGGATGGATTGTGCGTCGCGCCTGAGGGCCGCGTAGTAGGGATAGAGGGGCCCCGTGGAGAAGACGAAGACGCCACCGAGCACATTCAGCGCGAGCGCCGCGACGCAGAGATAGAGCGCCTGCAGCGGGTAGGAGAGCGGTCCCTTGAGGGGACGAGTGGGGATCACCTGGGCCCAGAAAATCAGAGCAGTCACGAGGAAGGTGAGGTGCTCGACGATGTGGACGGTGGGCTGCTCAAGCGCGAGATCGTAGAGGGCGGGCAGGTGCCAGAGCACGAAACCGCCGGCGAAGAGCACGAGGGCGACGCGCGGCCTGCCGAGCAGGTGCATGAAGCCCGTCGAGACGCGGCGGACGCCGGGCTGCTTCAGCGCCCAACGAAGGGACGTCAGCCGCGCGCCACGCGGGATGCCGCGCCAGATGGGCCACATCGGCAGGCCGAGGAGTAGCAGAGGCGGGGCCACTAGCGTAAGTAGGTCGTGCTGGACCATGTGGACCCAGAGCAGTTGTGCGGCCTGGATGTCGATGATGGATTCGAGCGCGATCAGCACGCAGAAGAGTCCGGCGAAGTAGCACACTACCCGCCACAAGGGGATCGGCTCGCCGATGCCATGCTGCAAGGAATACGCCAGGCCACGCACGTAGAGGAAAGCGCTCGCCAACAGCCCGAGCGTCACCAGCGGTTCGAATGACCACTGCGTCAGTATCGACGATAGATCCACCGGTGGGCCAGCCTTTGTCGAATTTGACAACCATGAACGCTTAGTTCTTGCGTTATGCCATCGAAGGGACGATCCGCGCGGTCGTCGGGAGCCGTTCGGTGCGCCGGTACGCGCCGCGCTGCATTCCGCAATCTTGTTGCCCTGAGGATTAGCATATCCTGCGGGTCCAGCGCATGGTGCATTCGCACCACACGCCCGGCAATATGCAGGACCGTGGGCAACCGCGAGTCCGCCGCTAGCTGATCAGCGGCTCGGTGGTCGCTACGGTGGTCGAGGCCAAGCGGCATATGGGCGACTCGTGCTTGACAGAAAAGGGCTTTAGCCCGCTGCAAGCCGCTGCGGCTTTCGTCCATGGGGATAGGCGCTCCCGGCTTTAGCCCTTGCGCCCCTGCTTGTTGTGTTGTAAATTAACGACATGAGTACGACGCCACCTGAGTACGCCACCATGCGCATCTGGACGCGCACGCTGCGAGCGTTGCGGTTGATTGCCGCTCGCATGCACGAGCGCATGGTTCAGGTACGAGTCCGACGCCTCACCGAAGAACTTCAACGCGGACAGCAACGCGATACGCGAGAGCAGGAGTACTGTGGAGAACGTGCGCAAGCGCTACAAGGACCAGCTCAAGCCAACAGCCGAGCAGGAGATCGTGCTGGCTGAGACGCTGTGGCGCTGTCGCCAACTCTACCATGCGGGCCTCGAACAACGCATCGACGCCTACCGCCAGTGCGGCGTCACCGTCTCACGGTATCAGCAAGAAGCGGAGCGGCAAGACCTCCGCGCCAGCCTGCCGGAATACGCCGCCCTGCACCGCCACGTGGTGCAAGACGTGCTGGCGCGGCTCGACACGGCGTAGCAAGCCGTCTTTCGGCGCGTGAAGTCGGGACAGACGCCGGGATTTCCGCGCTTCCAGGGACGCAACCGCTACCATTCCTTCACCTACAACGCGTTTGGCAACGGTGCGCAACTCGACAACGGTTTCCTGGTGTTGTCCACAATTGGGCGGATGGCCATGCGCTGGTCACGTCCGCTGGAGGGCACCCCCAAGACCGTCACGATCTCCCACGAGGCGGACGGCTGGTACGTAGTCTTCTCCTGCGCGGAAGTACCCGCCAAGCCCTTGCCACCGACCGGCAAGGAGACCGGCAAGGAGACCGGCAAGCGGCAAGGAACCGGCATCGACGGGGGCTCGACGGTGTTCCTCATCACCGCCCAGGGGTTGGTGATCGACAACCCGCGCCACCATCGCCATGCGGAAAAACAACGCGCCACAGCACAGCGACGCGTCTCCCGTCGCGAGCAGGGCAGCCACCGCAGGCGCAAGGCCGTGGGCCAACTCCGGCGGGCGCATCAGACGGGGCAGCGGCAACGCGCCGACTTCCACCACAAGACCGCACTGGCGCTCTTGCGGGACTACGACGCCATCTCTCTCGCAGACGTGCGGGTCGCCAACCTGGTGCGGAACCGCCACCTCGCCAAGTCCACCTCGCGAAGTCCATCTCGGACGCGGGCTGGGCGGCGTTTCGCGCCAGCCTTGACGCCAAGGCAGCCTGCGCCGGGCGTCGAGTTGTGGCGGTCCCCGCGCAGTACACCAGCCAGGACTGTAGCGGCTGTGGGGAACGCGTGCCCCAGAGTCTGAGCGTGCGCACCCCTGTCTGCACGACCTGCGGCCTCATCCTTGAGAGGGATGAGCACGCGGCGCGGAACATCCTATGGGCCGGGCAGGCCCTTCGGGGAGTCGCGGCGTAGGCCGCGGCGGTGAACCGAGAATCCATCGGGCTTTAGCCCGTGCGGAGTGTCAAAGCGGTTCACATATAGTTTATAGTATGAACGGAGCAGGACGCGTATCGCTGTCTTCGCGGTGAGGCGTCCAAACATCGCGCGGGCGTTCTGGGGCACGTAGCGCTTAGGGGCGAAGCATGCTACAAACTGACCTCATGACCGGCGAACGAAACGTCATGCTGGACATGGCGAGCACCCACATGGGCGCGTTCGTGGTGGACGAGCGACGACGCGTAGTCTTCTGGAATGACGGTGCTGCCCGCCTGCTAGGCTATGCGGCAGAAGAAGCTGCGGGACTGCGCTGCTGCGACATCGTCGGCGGGAGCGCCGCGAATTCGGCCGATTGCGCGCATTGCTTAGGGCCGAACACCTGGGCGGAACTGCTCGAAGGCGAAGTGGTGCGACGCGTCGTCACGGCGACGGCCAGCGACGGCACGCGCAAACCGGTGCGGATGACGACGATGATGGGGCATAATGCCGACGGCTCAACACGGGTGATTCATTTCGTTCGGGAGCCTAGGTCGGCCTCGACTGGCCCAATGGTGCCAGGCTCGTCAGAGGGTGACGGCCGGGCGACACGTTCAGATGTAAACGGCACTGCAGCCGCGACCGGGCGTGCCACGGGCGGGGCGGACTCTCGACGCGCGATCACGCCGACGTTGACGAAGCGCGAGCGTGAGGTGCTGAAGCTGCTCGCGACGGGCCTCTCGAATGGGGAGATCGCCGGCGCGCTGCGCATCAGCCCGATCACCGCGCGTAACCACGTCACGAGCGTGATCGAGAAGTTGGGCGTAAAGACGCGGTTGCAAGCGGTGGTCGTGGCGACGCGCAAGGGCTGGCTGTGACACTCCCCGCGGCTAAAGCCGGGGCTTCTCGGCCCTGGCGGGAGCCAGGAACGAGCTACTTGCCGGGTGTCCACCGGAACTACTGGGGACAGAGGGTTCCCAGATACTTGGGGGCATCCAAGATGACCGCGACTGTTTTACGCCGGGACGGCTTGCTCCCGGCAACGCGCCGAACACTCGATGGGTTGTGCAGGTGCACTGGCCTTGCGGCCACCAAACACGGGTTCATCGCCCATGCGAACACCTGTACTATATCACGCCGATTGCCTGGCGGCAAGGGGCTATTCACCCCGTGTCTATAGACAAGGGTCCACTGGCCCCAGTATGGTAGGCGCGCTCGTGGATTCGCTGCGGGAAAGCTCTATTCGCCGATGGGATCTCTCCAACAGACGGCGGCTCGCGCCGCCAAGTGGTGGCAGCTCTCCTGCGACCTCTGTGGTCGGCAGATCGCGGGGTCGGGCCTCTATTTCGCCGAGGTGGCCGAGGGGCTCGATCCGCCCTCTGCTTGGACGCTGTGCGCGAGGTGCGGCGCGCAGGTGACACAGCAATTGGAGCGAATCCGAGCGGATGCGCCGATGCGGCTGCGCATCGCGGTGGGCGTGGCCGCCAGCGAGCTGGGCGTGACGCGAGCGGACATGACGAGGAAGGAAGCGCAAGCGGCAGAGCGGCGCCAAGAGGACGGATTCAACCGACTTCTTATCGCGGTCGTCTGGATTGCTTTCCTCGTTCACGCGGCGGCATTCGTCCTCGTGGTCGCCGTGATCGCCGCCACGCGATAGAACGCGCGAGGCAGTGTCGCTGGGAGACGCGTCGGGCCACTGTGTTTTGAACTAGCGATATCACCCGTGGACGACTGACGAGTGACAATTGTGCGCTTGTTTGGTCGTAATTTGAAGATTTTTGGGACCGCAACGCGCGAAATGGTGCGTTTGCACCATGTTGCGAGTGCTCGGTTGTGTTACATCTCCTTTCAAGGCGGGCAATGTGGCCCTTTTCGCCCGCGCATGGGCCGCTGCCGCTAACCACAGAAGACGCCAACCCCCCGGCGTCGCGAAAGGGGAGCCAGGCATTATGCGCAGTTTTGTGGGAGCCATGATCGCGCTCGTGGTGACGGCGGCGCTCGGTCTCGGGGCAATTGCGGTACTGCAGAATGGGGGCAAACAGCTGCCACCCGTTAGTGCCGTAAACAGTTCGTCGCCGATCGCGCAGTTCGCAGGTATGAAACAGGCGTCGATGTCGATCGAGACTTTCCCGTTCAACCCGTACGAGGATCAGGACTTTATCGACAAGAACGTCACCGGCAAGACGCTGGACGGCGAACCCTATCCTTCGGCGCCCGGTGACAATCAGGATTGGGTGACGTACTGGCCGACGACGGCATTCGTCGTTCCAGCGCACGCGCTCGTGACCGTCAAGATTTATAACTACGACGGCTCAGCCCCGCTCCTGAACAACTATTACGCGTCACCCCACGGCACGATCGATCCCGCTACGGGCGCGAAAGATGTGATGTCGGTGAACGGGACGGTCAACGGCAATCAACTCAACAATCAAGAGCTGACGACCCAGGATCCGACGCTCGTGGCGCACACGTTCACGATCCACTCGATCCCTAACTCCGCTCAGCCGTGGCTCTTCGTCAGCGTGCCCGTCTCGGCCGAGGACGATGATGCGCCCGCCGATGACGCGGGTATGCCGAATGACCCGGTCGTGACGACTTTTTCGTTCATCACCGGCGATCCGGGTACCTACATCTGGCAGTGCGTCGCGCCTTGCGGCTCGAACTTCAACGGCTTCGGCGGGCCGATGGGCACCAAAGGCTACATGTCCGGCACGATTACGGTCCAATAAGAGAAAGGCACGGTGAGCGGAACCATGCAGAACACTCCCACCCGTGTCCGTCAAATTAGGACCGCGGTGATCCTGTGGGTTGTCTTTACGGTGGTGCTTGAGGCCATCTTCCTGTTGCTGGCGCCACATCTCATTGAATGGAACGTCTTGCCGCCCGGAGCCTCCGACCGGTCGGGATCAGTGAACTCAGTCCTTGCGATCTTCACCATTCTCTCGATTCCAGTTTTCGTGCTCGTGGTGGTGTTCGCGATCTATAGCGTCTTCAAGAATGGAACCCGGGTTGGCCCACGGGCCGATGGTCCGGCGGTCGTGGTCAACCCACGGCTGCAGGCCATCTGGCTGATCGTCTCGATCGTTCTGGTGGCCTTCCTGTATTTCTACGGCCTCGCCTTCCTCAACGAGGTGAGCGCCTCGCCGACCGGCAACGTCTTGCACGTCACCGTGACGGGCGAGCAATGGATGTGGGACTACACTTACACCGACCCGCAATACGGCGGGATCCAGAGTACGCAGCTCTACCTTCCGGTGAATGTGCCCGTCGAGTTCACGATTCATTCCGTTGACGTGCAACATTCGTTCTGGATTCCGGCGTTCGCCATCAAGCAGGACGCCGTCCCAGGTGAGACGACCAGTATCAGCGTGACGCCCAAACAGCTCGGCGATTACGTTGTTCGTTGCGCCGAGCTCTGCGGGCTGTATCACGCCTATATGGAGACGCCGGTGCACGTGGTGAGCATGGCAGACTTCACCTCGTGGGCGGCTCAGCAGCCGGCTCCGGCGCCGGCCCCATCGAGCTTCGCCCCGCCGGACATCGCTCTCACGGGGACCATGGCGCGTTACTCCTCCGTGGCAGAAGGGTAGGGTAGACGAATGACGGGCATTCGCAGGTTTGTTCCCAGCTACCTCACGGGGGCCATTCTCGGCGTCGCCGGCTTCTTCGTCGGCAACTGGTTCGTCGTCCATTTCATCGGCGAGGGCCATGACGAGGCCGGACCGAACTTCACCGAGCAGGGGCTGGCGATTGGCTTCATCCTTGGACTGATAGGCTGGCTGGTCGGCATTGGCGCTGTGAAGTTACCGCTTACGTGGGCCTTGGGGCTCAAAGACCCCGATCACCATGAGGAGTTGCGCCTGGCTGGCAAAGATCAGGGGTGGGGACGGTACTTCCGCTTCACCACCGACCACAAGGTGGTGGGCATCCAATATCTCGTGCTGTCGCTGATCATGCTGGGTTTCGGTGGCATCGGCGCGCTGCTGATTCGCACCGAGCTGATTACGCCGGGGGCAAAGGCGTTCAATCCGTCCACCTATAACACGATCGTCACGATGCACGGCATGCTGATGATCTTGGCGACGATCACCTTCTTCATCGGTCCATTCGGCAACTTCATCGTGCCGATCATGATCGGTGCGCGCGATATGGCCTTCCCGCGGCTGAACGCGTTGAGCTTCGCGCTTCTGCTGGCGGCGATGGCGATCTTCGCCACTATCCCTTTCGTTGGCCTGAACCAGAACGTGGCGGGCACTGGCAGCGGCGTGCAGACGGGGTGGACGGTGCTTGGCCCGATTGCTGATCAGTCCGGCCAGGGCATGACATCGCTCGGCATCGCGGTGATGCTGGCGGGCTTCTCGTCGATCCTCGGCGGCGTGAACGTCATCGCGACGATCATCTCGATGCGCGCGCCCGGGCATGCGCTGGACCCGCCTGCCGATGACGGTCTGGGGCATCTTCGGCGCTGCGATCTTGGTGGCGATCGGTACCTCGTCCTTCGCCGTCGACCTGCTGATGATCCTGATGGATCGCCTCTACCGCACCAGCTTCTTCTATGCGTCGGTCGGTGGCGCCACGGTAGGGACCGGCGGAGGCAGCGCCTGGCTCTCGCAGAACCTGTTCTGGTTCTTCGGCCACCCCGAGGTCTACGTGATCGTGCTGCCGGCGTTCGGCATCGTCCTCGACGTGATCACCGTCTTCTCGCGCAAGCCGCTCTACGGCTACAAGATGGGCATCCTGGGCATCCTGGGCGTGGTCGTCCTCAGCTTCCTCGTCTGGGCACACCACGAGTTCGTCTCGGGCTGGGCGCCTGAGCTGCGCTTCTGGTACATGGCGACGACCGAGCTGATCTCTATACCGACAGGGTTGGTGTTCCTGACGGCGTTGGGCACGCTCTGGCGCGGGCGCGTCTGGGTGACGGTGCCGATGCTCTTCGCGATCGCCTTCCTCTGGAACTTCGCCATAGGGGGCATCACCGGCGTCTATCTTCTCGGACGTTCCCGCGGACATCCAGCTGCACGGCGGCATGTTCGTGACGGCGCACTTCCACTACACGATCGTCGGCGGCGCGCTGATGGGCTTCTTCGCGGCGCTCTACTTCTGGTTCCCGAAGATGACCGGGCGCATGCTGGACGAGAAGCTCGGGTGGATCAGCTTCTGGCTCATCCAGATCGGCTTCAATGTCGCTTTCCTCTCGATGTTCGTGGCTGGCCTGCAGGGCATGCCCCGCCGTGTCGCGGACTACGATCCGATCTTCGCCACCTCAAACTTCATCACGAGCATCTTCGCGTTCGTGCTGATCGGCGGGGTTGCCATCACCTTCTATAACGTCGTCATCTCGTGGATCGGTGGCCAGAAGGCGGTGGCCAATCCCTGGAACAGCCTCTCGCTGGAGTGGCAGACGGCGACGCCAGTCCCGCTGGAGAATTTCGAGAAGACTCCAGTGGTCACCAGCTGGCCGTACAACTACGGGCAGCCAGCGCCCGCAACCCCAGGTATCGAGCAGACGGTGGGTGAGTCGGCGGGCTGATGACGGTGATCGCTTCGTCGAGGGCTCGACGGTCGGCATGGTCATCGAGCCTTCAGTGAGCTTCAAGTGGAGGGCACTACACGATGAGCGCGGCGATACCAGTCGAGGCGCCTGACAGCTCGACTTCGATGGATAACGACAGCAAAGTACGACTCGGCATGCTCTTCTACGTCCTCACGGACGTGACGTTCGTCATCTTCTTGCTCGTGGGCTACGTGTGGCTGCGGGCGTACAACGTAAACGGCGATTGGTATCCATTCAAGAGCTTCTCGGTGCCTGACGAGGGCACGAGCTTCGTTCTGTTGCTGCTGATGGTGGCAAGTGGCGTGTGCTTCTTCATCGGCTATCGGGCAATCCTTGCTGGTAACAAGGCGCTTCTCAGCGTCTTCGCCACGTTGGCGCTGATTTTGACGGTGGTGACGCTGGTGGGGCAGATCCGCTTCATGGGATCACAGCCGTTTGCCGCGCAAGATGGCTCATTCGCCAGCGAGTGGCTGCTCCTCTCGGGCTACCACATCTACCACCTCCTCATCGGCACATTCCTTGGCCTGGGGCTGGTGAATCGCGCCTGGCGCGGACGTTATTCGAGCGAGCGGCACCTTGGCGTGACCACCATCGGCTACTTCTGGTACTGGATGGCGTTGACGCCGGTGATTGTGTGGCTGTTGATGACGCTGCTGCCGCCCAAGATCTAGTCCGTTCGCGAGAGAAGGCAGAGACTGAGGTCCATATGGTAGCTCTCCTGACGGATCTGCCGCGCACGCTCGTCGAATTGGCGCTCGTCGTGGTCCTCGCGGCCATGTACTGGCGGGGCACGGCGAATGCGCGGCGAGCCGGCCTCGAAAATTCGCTCGGGAGGCTGCGCATTGCGGCCTTCGCCGCCGGTCTGCTGGTGCTCTTTGTGGCGCTCAGCGGGCCAGTCGAGGCTGCGGGCGGATCCTGGTTGATCGCGGTGGTTGGGCAGCAGCAGGTGATCGTGCTTTTGGCCGCTCCGCTTTTGCTACTTGGCGCGCCGCGCTGGGCCTTCTCGCTGGCACTGCCCGCCTCTCTGCGACGCCGAGTGCTGAACGGTGGGGGGGCTCGGGCGCTTTGGGACGCATCGTCCGCGCGCTGTTCCGCCCGATACCAACGCTCGTGGTATACATCGCGGCGACGACGATCTGGTACGCGCCGACGCTCTTCGACGCGGTGCTGCGGTCGAGTGCGCTGCGTGCGCTGATGCAGGTTATACTGCTCGCGGCGTCGCTGCTCTTCTGGGCGCAGGTGATCCCTTCGCGGCCGGCGTGGCCTCGGCTCAACTACGTCGCGCGCGCGCTGTATCTCGGCGTCGCGGGAATGTGGTCGAGCATGGTCGGCGCTTTTTACATGTTCTCGGTTGCTCCCTATTATGAGCGCTACGTAGTGCTCGATCGACCAGTCGGCGCGGCTTCCGCGTTGGTCGATCAGCACCTCGCCGGTGCTGTGCTCGACGTTCCCGGCGTCACCGTCTTCTTTTTGGGGATGGCGACGCTGATCTACCTGTGGCTCCGCGAGGACGAGCGCCAAGGCGCGACAGTTCCGTTGGAGTCTCCGGGCGGCGCGGCGCGCGCCTCCTGACTATTCCCTTGTCCTTCGGCCTCGCACTCCGTGAGGGGAGATATCCTCGATGCAACGGGTTTCGACTGTTGGGATGACGGCGAGCAGCTCGTCGGCTCGCGTGCCGTTGCGGGCGACGCTCGGCGCCTACGTGGGGTTGATGAAGCCGCACGTGACGGTGTTGCTGTTGGGGACGACGCTCGCGGCGATGGCCGTGGCGATCCACGGGATGCCGGGGCTCCGCGTGACCGTGGCGACGATGCTCGGTGGGGCGATGGCCGCAGGCAGCGCAAACGCCATCAACTGCTTCTGGGACCGCGACATCGATCAGTTGATGAGCCGAACGCGTAAGCGCGCGTTGCCGGCGGGGCGCGTCTCGGAGATGCACGCGCTCTTCTTCGGGCTGGCACTCGGCGTCGCTTCGGTCACGTTGTTCGCCGTGTTCGTCAATCTCTTGAGTGCGGCGCTAGCGCTTTCGGCGATCCTCTTCTACGTCGTCATCTACACGATGTGGCTCAAGCGCACGACGCCGCAGAACATCGTCATCGGCGGCGCGGCGGGCGCGGTGCCCGTGCTGATCGGCTGGTCGGCGGTGACGGGCAGCCTCAGCCTCACGCCGGTGCTGATGTTTGCCATCATCTTCCTGTGGACGCCGCCGCACTTCTGGGCGCTCTCGATCACGCTGAAGAATGACTATGCACGGGCCGGAATACCGATGCTGCCGGTGGTGCGTGGCGAGGCCGAGACGCGCAAGCAAATCGTGATGTACTCCGTCGTGTTGATCGCCGGATCGCTCTCGCTGGTGGCGATCCATGCGATGGGCGCGCTCTATCTCGTGGGGGCGCTGCTTTCCGGCGGATGGCTGCTGGCCCTGGCGGTGCGGTTGGTGACTTCGCCCTCTATCGCGCGGGCGCGCACCCTCTTTTGGTTCTCAAATTATTACCTGGCGATCATCTTTGCGCTGATGGTGCTCGACAGCGCGCTCCGTTGACACTCCGCACGGGCTAAAGCCCGACGGATTCTCGGTTCGTCCCCGCAGCTACCGCTACGAGTCCCCGAAGGGCCTGCCCGGCCCGTTGGATGTTTTTGGCCGCGTTCTCGTCCCTGTCGAGCACGAGGCCACAGGAGGTGCAGACGTGGGTGCGCACGCTCAAGCTCTTGGGCACGCGCGCCCCACAGCCGCTACAATCCTGACTGGTATATTGCGCGGGAACCGCGATCACCCGACGCCCGGCGCATGCTGCCTTGGCCGTCGAGGATGGCGCGGAACTGCGCCCAACCGGCATCCGAGATGCACTTGCTGAGATGGTGGTTCCGTACCATGTTGGCGACCCGCAAGTCTTCCAGATAGATCGTGTCGTATTGGCATACCAGCGTGTTGGCGGTTTTGTGGTGGAAGTCGCTGCGTTGGCGCTTCACCTTCTGATGCTGCTTGCCCAGCAACCCTACGGCTTTGCGGCGGCGATGGCTGCCCTTCTTGCGTCTGGACACGCGCTTGCTGGCTTTGGCGAGCTTCTTCTCCGCCTTGCGGTGATGGCGTGGATTGTCCACGACCTCCCCATCGGCGGTGATGAGAAAGACCTTCAGGCCGACATCAACACCCGTCTCACGTCCGGTAGGCGGCAACGGCTGGGCCGGCACATCGGCGCACAAGAGGATGGCATACCAGCCATCGGCTTCTTTGGAGAGGGTGACGGTTTTGGGCGTGCCTTCCAAGGGGCGTGACCAGCGGACCGCAACGCGGCCTATCTTCGACAGGACCAGAAAGCCACTATCGAATCGCGCGCCGTTGCCGTACTGCTTGTAGGTGAAGCTATGGTATCGGTTGCGTCCCTGATAGCGCGGGAAGCCGGGTGTTTGTCCTGCCTTGACGCGCCGGAAGAACGCCTGATAGGTCTTGTCGAGGCGCGTCAACACGTCCTGCAAGACCTGCGAGTGGATCTCTCCATATTCGGGGAACACCGCTTTCAGGTCCGGCAGCTCGGCTTGCTGTTGATAGCAGGTGAGGGTGACGCCACAGCGCCGGTAGGCGGTGATGCGCTCTTCGAGCGCGGTGTTGTAGAGCGTGCGACAGCGCCACAGCACGCGCTCAAGTTCCCGCTGCTGTTCGGCGGTCGGCTTGAGTTTGTATGTGTAGGCTTTGCGCAATCCCTCATCGCTCACAGAACCCACCTACTGGCGGCTTTGCGCCTCGATGTAGCGTTGGATGATTTCGCTCCTGACGTTGCCAGCAGTGCTGGCAAAATACGAGCGGGTCCACAGCGAAGGCAGGCGGTGCAGTTCCGGGAACTCCTTGCGGAGCGTGAAGGCGGAGAAGCCATTGCACTCTTTGACCACATCGGCCGCGCTCACCGAGGGCCAGACCCGCACGAAGAGATGGACGTGATCGGGTTGTACCGCCAGTTCCAAAATCGTCCAGCCCTTCTCGTCGCATTTCTGGCGAATCAGGTCTTCACATCGCTTGCCAATCTGATGCACCAGCACCTTTCTCCGGCGCTTGGGACACCAGATGAGGTGGTAGACAATCAGATGCACCTGGTGTTCGTCGCGTTGGTAGTCCAGGGTGCCCATGTCGTTGCTCCTGTAGGTGTTCTGCCACAGTATCTACAGAACGGCAACCGAACGAGAATTCTTACCCTTTTTGTGGCCAGAAGGCCCCCGCCTTCAGGCGTGGGGATGAATGGCCATTTCGCCTTGATAGTACGTATGCTTTAAGCATCTTATACACGTGTGCGTAAGACGTTCAAGTACCGCCTGTACCCGAACAAACAGCAGCGGCGTATCCTCGCGCAACAGCTTGAGGAATGTCGCTGGCTGTACAATGAATTGCTCGCCGCGCGGCGTGATGCCTGGGAGCAGCGACAGGCGTCGGTACGCCTCTATGACCAGCAGGCGACATTGCCGCTGCTCAAAGCGACCCGGCCCGCGCTGGCTGCTGTGCAGTCACAGGTGTTGCAGAACGTCGCGGTTCGCATTGATCTGGCCTTTCAAGCCTTCTTCCGACGCGTGCGCGCTGGCGAGAAACCGGGCTATCCGCGTTTTCGCGGGAAATGGCACTACGACAGCATCACGTATCCCCAGGTGCCGGTGGGCTGCAAGCTCGACACGGAGACTCGGCGCGTTCGTCTGCATGGCGTCGGACAAGTAAAGATCATCCCGCATCGACCGCTGGAAGGCGTACCCAAGACAGCGACCATTTGCCGCAGTAGCACCGACAAATGGTATGTCTGCCTCTCCTGCGAGTGGGTCGAGCCGTCCCCGCTGCCAGCGACTGGTCAACAGGTCGGGATTGACGTTGGTCTCAAGACCTTTGCCACTCTCTCGACGGGTGCTGAAGTCGCCAACCCTCGCTTCTTCCGGGCTGAGGAGAAAGCGCTGGCGAAGGCGCAACGGCGTCTGTCGAAGGAAGAGAACGATACACCGGAACGTGCTAAGCGGCGTAAGGTCGTGGCGCGCGTCCATGAGCGCATTGCCTGGCGGCGCGGCGACTTCACCCATCAGCACAGCCGCCGCATCGTGGACGGATTTGACCTGATCGCAGTAGAAGACCTCTCGGTCAATCGGATGGTGCACAACCACTGTCTCGCCAAGAGCATCCATGACGCAGCGTGGAGTCAGTTCACCAGCCTCCTTTCGTACAAGGCAGCATGGGCCGGTCGGAAGTATGTCGCCGTGAACCCCGCGTACACGAGTCAAGATTGCTCACAGTGTGGACATCGGCCAACACGCTCCCTCTCCGACCGCACCTCTGCCTGCCCCTGTTGTGGGGTGGTGTTAGACCGCGACTACAATGCAAGTCTAAATATTCTGAGACTGGGACAACAGTCTCTGGCTTCGGCCTAGAAGCCCCCGGCTTTCGCCGTGGGGAGTTGTCACGGACCTACGTCAGGTACCACGTCGACTCCCGCGACACCTTGCCAATCGGGTCTGCACTCGATCGCTCGGTGTCCCGGGCTGTGCTGTGTGCGTTCGGCGATGGGCCAAGCCGGTGGCAGGCGACGAGTGCGTCGTGGCCGCGTTGCCGACCCTATGCCGCCTCGCCCGACGTACTTGAGTGCGCACGTTACACCCGCGGACGTGGCACACTCGACAACGGGGGTGCGAGCGGACTTTCGTGCGTTCGGCGTTGACACCCCTCTCCGTCATCGGTATGCTCGCCTGTGGCGAGCGCCATGAGTCCGTGTGCCTTCGCGGGACCGAACTGAGGCGCGAGGCGCGAATCCAATCGAGTTTGCAGGAGACGTGGAAGATGGGGCAGCCGCACACTGAGCAATTCAACGCCAGTCTTGGTGTTCTCCGCGAGGGGGCGATGGCCAAGCGTGGTGCGTTGTATACCGCGCGGAAGGTACCGGAGATTACGCTCTATTTCTGGATCGTGAAGTTGCTGAGCACCGCACTCGGTGAATCCACCTCGGATTACTTCGTCTATCACATGGACCCGTACATCGCTGTCATCATCGGGGGCTTGGTGCTGGCGGTCGCGCTCGTCGTGCAGCTTGTGGTGCGGCGCTATATCGCGGCGATCTACTGGTTGACGGTGGTACTAGTCGCCATTGTCGGGACCATGGCTGCCGACGTGGCGCACATCGTCTTGGGATTCCAGTATTGGCAATCGACGGCAATTTTCGTCGTTACCCTCGCCGTCGTGTTCACTGTCTGGTATCTGACCGAGAAGACGCTCTCCATCCACAAGATTGACACCCTGCGACGCGAGCTCTTCTACTGGGCCACCGTCATGGCGACGTTCGCGCTTGGAACCGCCGCGGGTGACCTGACGGCCGTTACATTCCACTTGGGCTTTTTCCTGTCTGCCGTGCTCTTCGCCGCCCTATTCGCGCTGCCCGCTCTCGGGTACTGGCGACTAGGACTGAACGCCACCGCCGCCTTCTGGACTGCCTACATCCTGACGCGCCCGCTCGGGGCATCGATCGCCGACTGGCTCGGGAAGCCGCGTGGTGTGAGCGGGCTCGATCTCGGCGACGGGCCGGTGAGTTTCGTGCTGGCGGCATTGATCATCGCGCTGGTCGCCTATCTGACCGTCACCCAGAAGGATATGCCGAGCGGCGCGGCGCAGAGACCTGGGTGACGATCCGCGGCGCCTCCACCTTCGGCACCTCAATGGATGCGACCATACCTCGAATACATTCGCATCCTCTTGTGGTCGGGCGACCGGGGTGATCGCGCATTCCCGGGACGACGTTTGCTACAGCAGGTTTAGCAGAAAATGCCCGCCGATGCCGACGGCGGCTCCGAGCACGATCAGCCACATGGGGTTGACCTTGAGTCGAAGTAGGAGCAAGAGCGACAGAACGGCCAGCGCCCAGGTGTACGGGTCTATCAGCGCGCCGCCGGCGAGTGTTAGCGAGACGCCGACCATCAGCGCGAGCGCCGCCACGTTCGCGCCGGCGAGAAAAGCAGTGGCCCAGCGCGAGTTGCGCAACCGCGTGGCGGCGAGATGGATGAACGGCACGAATGCGAAGGACGGCAGGAAAATGCCCACTGTCGCGACTAGTGCGCCTTGCCAACCGAGCACGAGATAGCCGATGAACGTCGCGGTGGTGAAGACTGGACCGGGCGTCACCTGGCCGATGGTGATCGCATCGAGGACCTGCCGTTCGGTGAGCCAGTGGAGTCCGTTCACGAAATCGTCGCGGATGAAGGCGAGCAACGTGTAGCCGCTGCCGTAGACTACGGCGCCCAACTTGACGAATGTGAAGAACAGCGCGAGGAAGGTTATGGGTGCGGCAACGGTGAGCGCCGCCGTGAGCGCGAGTGGTGCGATCTTTGCCGCCGCGAGTCTACGGACGGAGCTGGCGGTCAGCACCAGCATTGAAGCGCTGTTTTTGGGAAGGGAGACGCGCGTAAGCCCCATGCGGAGGACCGCGAAGGCGAGCGCTCCGCCAGCGAGCAAGACGAGTACGTTAATGCCGAGAAAATAGAGCGCGACCAGCGTGACGAAGCAGGCGGCTGGCAGTGCGCCACGTAGTGCCGTCCTGCCGAGGCCGTAGATCGCCTGCGCGATGACGGCGATCACCACGGGCTTGATGCCGTAGAGGAGCCAGCCAACCTGCGGGAGGGAGCCGTACGCCACGTAAGCCCACGCCAGCGCCATCACTATTGCGGTGGCTGGCGTGATGAAGCAGATACCTGCCAGCACCAAGCCCGGCCATCCGGCGCGCACGTAGCCCAGATAGAGGGCGAGCTGCGTCGAACTGGGGCCGGGAATGAGGTTGACGGCGCCGAAAAGATCGAGGAATCGCTCCTCGCTGATCCACTTGCGACGCTTGACGCATTCTTCGCGCATCAACGCGATATGCGCCGCCGGACCGCCGAACGCGGTGCAGCCAAGCACGAAAAAGAGCAAGCCGACTTCGAGGAGTGGTCCGCGCGGAGCCAGACGAGTTTCCTGTTTCAGAGGCGCCGCGTCCACTGCCGCGTCCGGTGACTGATCTGGCTCACTCACGCTGAAGCTCCTGGCGGAAATAGCCGCATGATTCGAACGTATGACACAGCCCGCCCACGCGCGTGGTCGTCTTGCGGAACCCACGGATTAGGCATGGGCGCGCCTCGCGTAAGTTAGCGCACGGCTCTATTTACCGGAGAACGCGATTCTTCCGCGCCGGACCTCCCAGTTCGATTGTACGCGAGACGCTGCAATGATGCCTGAATTGTGCCGCAATTGTGCCGCAGCGAGTTCGCCGCGACTCGCCCCTCCGGTGCACGCTTGTAGTAGGCGATGACCTCTCGCATAGAATGCTGGCGAGACGGGTTCGAGCAGGACGGGTGGGACATCGATCGCGTTGGCGAGGTGCCCCGTAGTGTGAACCCCCGCGCTTCGACGCTCTCCCATCGCCTGAAGGTTCCATTGCCTTGTGCATTTATTCGTGCACTACCGACAGCGTGGAGACGCGGGAAGTCGAGCATTGCTTTACGATAGTCCTTGGCCGCATCGCCGGAGGGCGGGCTTCGACGGCAACGCTGCGCATGGTAGTATGGGTGCAGCGCGCGCAGTCGCTTCCATCCAAACAGAGTGTTGCTCGGCGGAGCGGCTGAACCAGGGACGGCTCAATGGACCAATTGGCGGAAGCCAGTCATCATGTGTAGCTTGCAGGCACTCGCAGCATGCCGACTAGGGGTATTGCCGCCGAGATACGGTTGATAGGCTTCGACGACAGAAGTGGCGTCTGGCGCCGGTCTGCTGAGGCTTCCCCAATTTCGGAGCGGTCGCCCCACCTCGACGGGACGGAGGCGCAGCAAGATGGCCCGGGCTACCAGTCACCTACGACACCTGTGGAGGAGGCGAGATGCAGTGGCCCCGCGGCGCCGGCGTGCTGCTGCATCCTACCTCACTGCCTGGCCCGTTCGGCATCGGCGATCTCGGTCCTGCGGCGGAGCGCTTCCTCGACTTTCTGGTCGAGGGCGGGCAGACGGTCTGGCAGATGCTGCCGATCGGTCCTAGTGGGCTCGGCAACTCGCCCTACTCCTCGGTCTCGGCTTTCGCGGGTAATCCACTGTTGATCTCGCCCGAGCGGCTCGTCGAGGATGGGCTGCTCACGCGCGCTGAGATCGAAACGCATCCGGCATTTCCCAGCGATCGCGTGGATTACGCGGCGGTGACGCCGTGGAAGATGTCGCTGCTACAGCGCGCGTTCAACACCTATCGCGCGCGGCGGGCGCCGCGGAGCACGTGGGTGGCATTCGAGACGTTTCGGGCGGAGCAGCACGATTGGCTGGATGATTACGCGCTCTTTGCGGCGCTCCACGACGCGAGACAGGGCACGTCGTGGACCGAGTGGGAACCGAGGCTGGCGCGGCGCGAGCCGAAAGCGCTGGCGACGGCGCGGCAGCGGCTGGAGCGCGAGATCACGTTCCATGCGTTTGCGCAGTTCCTCTTCGCTCGACAGTGGGATCGGATTCACACTGGGGCACGGACACGGAATGTGCGGCTGCTCGGCGACCTGGCGATATTCGTGGCGCACCAGAGCGCGGACGTCTGGGCGCACCCCGACATCTTCTTGCTCGACGCTAAGGGGAAATCGACGGTCGTGTCTGGCGTGCCGCCCGATTATTTCAGCTCGACGGGACAGCTCTGGGGCACGCCACTCTACGATTGGGAGGCGCTGCGGCGGACGCGTTATGCCTGGTGGATTGCCCGGGCGCGGCGTGCGTTCGCGCTGCACGATGCGATCCGCCTGGACCACTTTCGCGGCTTCGAGGCCTATTGGGAGGTGCCCGGCGGCGCAGAGACTGCTGCCGAGGGGCGCTGGGCGCCTGGCCCTGGCGCGGCGCTCTTCGAGGCGATCCAAACGGTATTGGGCGAGGCGCAGATCCTCGCCGAGGACCTAGGGCTGATCACGCCAGAGGTCCACGCGTTGCGGCGGCAATTCGGTTTCCCCGGCATGCGCGTGTTGCAGTTCGCATTTGATGGCGATGCCCGCAACGGGCACCTGCCGCACAACTTCGCGCCCGACAGCGTCGTCTACACCGGCACGCACGACAACGACACGACACGTGGGTGGTTCGCGTCGTCGTCGCGGCACGAGCGGAGCTTCGCGTTGCGCTATCTGCACACGGACGCGGTGCACGTCGTCCCTGCGATGATCCGCCTCGCCTACGCCTCGGTGGCGACGTTGGCCGTTGTGCCGCTGCAAGACGTGCTCCAACTGGGCAGCGAGGCGCGCATGAACGTGCCGTCGCGCCCGACGGGCAACTGGGAATGGCGGTTCACCGGTGACCACCTCACGCCCGCCGCGAGCCGCGATCTCGCTCGGCTGGCCGCGCTCTACGGCCGGTGAATGCGGTTCAGGCGAAGGTGGAGACGTTGAGGATGCGGAGCCAGCGGCCGTTGCGCTTCTCATGGGTCATGATGCCGACTTGACCACTCCCCACGGCTGAAGCCGGGGGATTCTTGGGCTGACCACCGCTCACCTAGCGAGCTAGGAGCGTCGTACACGGTCCTGTCGTGGCCCGAAGCCACCTCCACACGCGTACCTTCCCGCAGGCCCTGCGGTAGGGCGTACGTATCGCACACCTGGTCGTTTGGTGTCCGGTTGTCGGGAGCGCCTGACGGCGCGCGGCGTTTCCTCCCCATGGCTCAAGCCAGGGGTCTTCACGCCGCGCGAGCTGATAAACGAAGATTCGCTCGTGGGGCTCGTCGGAGTCGTCGGGCTGCGTCTTGCGCGCACGCACGCGAACGATTATCCAGGCCATGCTGGCATCGTCGGAGACGCGGATGATTGGCGGCTCCAGGTCGTCCCCCTCGAAATAGGTCGCGCCGCGGAAGGACTCGACGAACCCGCCGGCAACTTGGGCCAATGTCATGTGCTCGACCTCGCCGCCGCTGACCGCAATGAACGTGTCGTCCGCGTGTCGCAGGATGAGGTTGACGCTCGTCTCGATATGCGCGCGGCGGTCGGTGGCATGGACCTCCCGCAGCGCCGCGATCTCCGCCGCTCGATCTGTCTCGGGCATGGGCCGAATGGGCACCTCTCCTCGGCACGAGCTTGTTATACGCTGGGCGACCAGACCTGCACGGTGCCGTCGTTGCCACCGCTGGCGATCTTCGTGCCGTCGGGTGACCAGGCTGCGAAGTAGATCGGGCCGGTGTGGCCGCGGTAGATGAGCATGGTCGTACCGGTCGCGGCATTCCACACACGCACTGTGCCGTCGCCGCTCGCTGAGACAAGCTGACGACCGTCAGGCGACCAGGCGGCCGTCCAGATGTTCGCGGTGTGCGCGCGATAGGTCAGTTTCGTCGCGCCGGTCGCGGGGTCCCATACCTCCACCACCGGCGGTGACGCTTGCCCACTGTAGTCGGCGGTGGTGGAGGCGATGAGCGAGCCGTCGGGCGACCAGGCGACGCCCCAGGACTTGCCAGTAGCGTGGCGTATCATCAGCAGTTTGCCAACGTCCGCGGTCCAGATTTGGACGGTGCCATCCTGGCTGGCGGAGGCCAGCTTCGTCCCGTCAGGCGACCAGGAGACAAAACCTACCTGATCGCTGTGGCCGTTATGGGTGAGGAGTAGTTTGCCGGTTATTGCGTCCCAGACCTGCACCACGTTTCCGCCGTCGGTCGAGGCGATTTCCTTGCCATCGGGGGACCAGGCGATCGAGTTGATGTACTGGATATGGCCGGCATAGGTCAGGAGGGTCTTGCCGGTGACGGCGTCCCAGATCTTAATCAGGGTGTCTCCGGAGACGGTGCCGAGTGGCGAGTAGCCCGCACCACTGGCGATTTTCGCGCCGTCAGGCGACCAGGCCACTGCAGTCACGGAGGAGTGATGACCGGTGTAGGTCAGCAGCTTCGCGCCGGTGATCGCATTCCAGACGTGCACGGTGTCGTCCGCTGAGGTGGAGGCAATCTCACTGCCATTGGGCGACCAAGCGAGGTAAAAGATCGGGCCGTGCTGGCCGCTGTATTTCACCGCGGCCTGGGACTTGGTCGGCGGCACTGGCGTGACGGTCGGCGAGCGCTGCGACGTGGCGGCGCTGGAAGATAAGGCGCAGCCGGCGCAGGCGAGCGCGGTGAGGGCGAGCAGCAGATGGAATGGATGCAGGGCACGATGGTGAAGGCGTGGCACGATGATGCCTCCCTCTCCTACTGGGGGGAAATCGGCACGGGCGAAGTGCGCGTGCCGCCGCGCGGCACCGACTCAGGGACGCGACGTGGTGACGCTCGCGGGGATGTCTGCCGGCAATCCGCACGTCCGGTGCGCGGGGCTGCGAGCGCGTCGTTCTGCTTCTGCCACCACGTTCAGGCGAGGGCGTATTTACGCGAGGGCGCAACCGGTGTTCCCATCGCCCGAGGGCGGTTAGGGTCATTCAAAGTTGCAAGGGAGTCGGGCCGAGCAGGCTGAGGACGCGCGCCGGCGGGGACCAGGCAGGGGTACGCAGGGGTACGCAGGGCGGCGACGAGGTTGGCGGCGAGGTTGGCGACGTGGTGCCGGTGGAGCCCGCCGCCGCCGACGTTGCGAAGCGCGCTGCGGGCCTGCGGCGCGTGGCCGGAGCGCACGGGCGAGGCATCCTCGCCCAGGGTCACGTCGCGCGGCCACTGCCGCCGGTGCTCGAGGGGCCGGTGCTGGCGCAGCAGTGCCAACGCGCGGCGCGCCGCCACCTGGGCGGGCAGGCTGCTCAGGAAGGAGCGCAGCTCCTGGCGGGGCGGACGCTCCGGAGAGGTCGGCCAGCGGACCGCTGGCCGGACCTCCAGCACCGGCCCGGCCCCCTCCCACCCAGCCGCCCGCAGGGAGCCGGCGAGCGCGGTGCTCGCCCGCAGCCACCGCTGCTCCACCGGCCGCCGTGTGCGTCCGCCGTGTGCGTCCGCCGTGTGGCGGTCCACCGTGTGCGTCCACCGTAGGGGTCTGGCGGAACGCCTCGCCGGGGGGCGGATCGCAGAAGAGCAGGCTGACGTCCTCCAGGAGGCCGGGCTGGTTGGCCTTGACCGCGAAGAGGTACTCACCGCCCGCTGCGTGGATCCGGCGGCACCGGGCCTCCTGGCAGTCGAGGGCGTCGCCGCTGCCCACGCGCCCACGCAACAGCGGGCGCCCGCGCGCTACTCGGCGCGGCGCCACCGCGGCGCCACCGCGGCGCCACCGCGCGCGGCGCTCCGCCGCCTGTTTTCCGCCGCCTGTTGAGCCTGCGCGTTGAGCCTGCGCGTTGAGCCTGCGCGTTGAGCCTGCGCGTTGAGCCTGCGCGCGCTCCTCCTCCGTCTGCGCCTGCTCCGCGCGGGTCCTCACCCCCCGCTTGCGCCAGCACCAGGCCGGCCTCAGGCGCGTAGACGGCGACCGGGCGTATCCCGGGCACCCGGGCAGCGCCTCGCCAGGGAGGCCGCGCAGCGCCTTGCCGTCGAGCACCAGAGGCCGATCCGTGGGCGCCAGCGCCGCGACGGCCCACGCGTGCCGGGCGGCCTCGACGCCGACGACCTCCAGCCGCTTGCAGGCGTCGTGCCGCGTCGTCGCCGCCGGCCTTGTCGTGCCCCTCCCGGGCGTTGCGGGCGTGAAGCCCACCGCGCGGCGCACCTCCTCGGGTTGCCGCCGGCCCCCCTGGGCGATGGCGTCCACACGGCGCGCCCCGCCCCGCATCGCCGCGGTGGCGAGACGCAGCAGCGCTGGCAAGGGATACCGCCGCCCGTGGCCGTGGCGCGAGCGCCCGTCGGGCACGCGTGCGCAGGCGGCCAACAGACTCGGCCCGATCTCTTCCATCTTCCTGCGGTCAGTCTCGCAACCGCCGTCAATCTTTGAATGACCCTGGCGAGGGCGGTAGGGAAGCTTGACAAGCCAGGGGGCGAATGGTATGCTTTTCAGGCTGTCTTTCGCAGATCGCATTGTTGCATCTTCGCGTCCGTGACCCTCTTTCCACTGGCCGCACTATTCTGCGCTACTGGCGCGTCTGAAGTGCTGTGCGCCGTGCGAATAGCCACGCGGGCGCTGTACTCGTCTGTAGGAGTGACGCGCAGCATGTATGCAGTAATCGAGACGGGGGGCAAACAGTACCGCGTTCGCCCCGGTCAGACCGTCGAAGTGGAGCTCCTTCCCGCGGAGCCGGGCGCGACGGTGACGCTCGAGCGGGTGCTGCTCGTCTCCAACGACGGTAACACGCTCGTTGGCGAGCCAATTGTCGCGGGCGCGGCGGTGGTCGGCACCATCACGCGCGAGGGACGCGGCAAGAAGATCATCGTCTTCAAGTACAAGTCCAAGAAGCGCTATCGCCGCACGCAGGGCCATCGCCAGGACTATACATACCTGACGATCACCGACATCCAGGCGGAAGGCAAGAGCCTCGTCTCAGATGAGGAGCGGCACGCCTTCGAGCAGCAGGCCACGCGGGCCGCCGAGCGATACCAGGCTCGCCTGATGGGTGAACTTGTGGATGATTTGGCGTACGACGAGGCGGTTGGCGACGACGCGGCGGTCGAGGACGACGAAGAGGCCATCGAGAACGCCAAGCCGGCCAAGTCTGGGCGGGCGACGAAGTAGACAGGGGCAGGTGAGGCATGGCACATAAGAAGGGCGTCGGTAGCTCACGCAACGGACGCGACAGTAAGCCGAAGATGCTGGGCGTCAAGCGCTACGACGGGCAGCTCGTCAGCTCGGGGACGATCATCGTGCGCCAGCGGGGCACGCGCATCAACCCCGGCACGAACGTTGGCTTGGGCCGCGATCACACGCTTTTCGCCACCGCCGACGGCACGGTGAAGTTCGAGTGGGAAAGCCGCACGAAGAAGCGCGTCAGCATCCGCCCAGTGGTGGCTGCCTCGGCGTAGCTGAGTCTTTCTCGTACACGGTGGCGGGGGCGCGTGAGGCGTTCCCGCCCTCGCTGTTCTTGTGCAGAGGCCAGCGTAGATATCGCCTGTCCAGATTTGGACAGGTTAAACCTCAGGCGACTTGATTACGTATGCATGGTGCATGGAGGGAGTGGAAACGCGGGGTGCGCCAAGTTGCGCGCTGGTAGGCTGGGTGATATAGTGCCCAGCAACGCCGACACCACGATCAGGATCGACGCTGCCGCCTCCGGCTCAAGATCTTCGAAGTCGTTCCCCCGCATTCGTTAGCATTTCTTCGTAAGCATTTCTACTTAACGTCGATTCATCCGCGCCTCGCCGATGCTCGTTCTGTGTCCACGCGGACGCGGCGCGTCGCCTGGCACTTCACAGACGAGGGAGAAGGTGGCATGTCGTTGCACCTCAAGACAGCCACAAAAACCGATGTCGGCAAGCAGCGCGAGCAGAATGAGGATATGTGCTTCGCGCAGGTCGTGGAGAACGATGGTAACGCCGCCGGTATCTTCATCGTGGCGGACGGCATGGGCGGTTATCACGCCGGTGAGGTGGCGAGTAGGCTCGCGGTGGAGCATATCAGCCAGCAGCTCCAGCAGCTCTTCGCGCCGCCCAGTAACCAGCCGACGATGCGGTTGAACAAGGGGAAGCGCGCGAAGTCGCGCGGCGTGCGCCTGCTGCCGCGCTCCGCCGCCAAGGAGGACCCCAATAAGACGCGCCCCTTGGCGTTGGCCAATCAGTCCGCCGAGGCGGAGACGGCCACGGCGACAGCGGCAAGCTCCGACGACTCGACCGACGACGGCGTGACTCGCCAGCTCGCCGAGTCGATGATCGTGGACCACTACGCCGAGAAGCTGCGGGCGGCGGTCGAGGAGAGCAGCGAGTCGATCGTGGAGTACGGGCGGAAGCATTCGGATGCCCGCGGCCTCGGATCTACGCTCACCGCCGCCCTGATCATCGGCGATCAGGCCTTCGTTGCCAATGTCGGGGACAGCCGCACGTACCTTCTCCGCGACGGCAAACTCGACCGCATCACGCAGGATCATTCGCTGGTGGAGCGGCTGGTACAGGCGGGGCAGATCGAGGCGGACGAGGTCTATGACCACCCCAACCGCAACCTGATCTATCGCTCGCTCGGCGCCAACAAGTCCGACGTCGAGGTCGATATCTTCACCGAGAAGCTACGCCCTGGCGATGCACTGCTGCTCTGCTCGGATGGGCTGTGGGAGATGGTGCGCGATCCGCAGATCGTGAGCATCCTGACCGAGATCGACGATCCGCAGTCCGCCTGCGACCAACTCATCGACCGCGCCAACGAGAACGGCGGCGAAGATAACATCACCGCGGTGCTCGTGCGCTGCGTTGAGGCCTAGGGGCAGCGAGATGTCCCTGGCTGCTGGAACGGTATTGGGTGGACGCTACCGCGTACTGCGCACCCTCGGCGAGGGCGGCATGGGCAGCGTCTACCAGGTCGAGGACCTCACGCGGCCCGGCGTTGTGCTAGCGCTGAAAGAGCTGCTCGACGACGCCAATGCCACCCCTGAAGATGCGGCATGGGCACGCCGCCGCTTCGACGACGAGATCGCGCTGATGCGTACGCTCGCGCACTCGCGGATCCCCCGCTTCCGCGAGGCACTCATCGACGGCGGCCACCGCTGCTTCGCGATGGAGTTCATCCCCGGCGCGACACTTGAAGAGCGGCTGGCGATGACGAAGGCTCCGCTTCCCGAACGCGACGTGCTGCACTGGGGCATCGCCGTCTGTCAGGTGCTCAGCTATCTGCACGGACGGCGTCCGCCGATCATCCTGCGCGACCTCAAGCCGGGCAACATCATGGTGACGCCAAGCGGCGAGGTCTACTTAATCGACTTCGGCATCGCGCGGACATACAAACCGGGCAAGCAGAGCAACACTGAGAACCTCGGCACGATGACCTACGCCTCGCCGGAGCATCTCGGCCAGACGCAGACCGACGCCCGCTCGGATATCTACAGCCTCGGCGCAACACTGTTCCACCTGCTGACCAACATCGAGCCGACGCCGATGGAGACACCCGCGCGAGGGTTGCTGCGCCGTCTCGCTCCAGCGGTTAGCGAGGCGACGGAAGAGGCGATAATTCACGCGATGCGACTCGACCCGGCGCAGCGTTTCCAGAGCGCCGGCGAGATGTGCACGGCGCTGGAGGTCTGTCTGCGGCGTATCGAGCCGCAGGCCGCTCCCCGACTGGCGCCATCGCGCGTGCGCACGGCGCCGCCCCCGGCGCGCGTCCCAGTTGCCACGCTGCCGATTCCCGCGACGAAACTGGTGCGCGCGGCGAGGCCCGTTGAGGTGAATCCGCTGTCGCCGACGGGCGTGACGATCTGCCCGCGTTGTGGCTTTGTCAACCGGCGCAACGCCCGCTTCTGTGCGCAGGACGGCGTCGCGTTGCGGCCCTCGGCCACGCTGGCGGGCGCCAAAGGTAAGGGCCAGGCGGACCCGGTCTCGGCGGGCGTCCCAGCGCCGACGACGATCACCTTACAGCGAGTGACGGAGGCCTTCACGTCGGGGCGCTTCCAGCAGGCTATTCGCCAGGGCGAGGCGGCGTTGGCGCAGGGGCATCCGACCGCCGAGCTTTACGCGGTGCTGGCGCGCTCGCAGCGGGCGCTGGGGCGGCATGAGGCGGCGGCGCGCGCATTCGCCGAGGCGGCGCGGCTGCGGCCAGCCGCGGAGACGTTAATGTTGGAGAGCGCTGAATGGCGCGCGGCGAACGAGCCGGCGAAGGCGCAGGTGGCACTCGCGCATGCGCGACAGCTCGATCCGCGCGATAGTGAGGTCGCGTTGCAGTTGGCACTTGTTTGCCTGGATCTGGGGCACCTGGCGCAGGCGGAGGGCGAACTGCGCGATCTGCTGGCGACGCAGCCAGACTCCGCGCCGGCGCTGGTCGCATTGGGACGGGTGCTGGGCGCGCGGGGTGAGTGGCAGCAGGCGGTTGATACACTGCGTCGTGCGCTCTCGGCGGGGCCGGACGACTCCAGGGCGCATCTCGAGCTAGGTCGCGCGCTGCTGATGCTGCGCCGGAGGCCCGAGGCGGTGCGCGAGCTGGAACGCTCCGCGCAACTCTCGCCGAACGCCGCCGAGGTTCAGAAGATGCTCGGCATGGCGTACCACACGAGTGGACAACGGTCTCGCGCGCGGACAGCGTTGCATCGCGCCGCTGAACTGGACCCCGGCGATGCGGAGGTGCAGCGACTGCTGCGCGAGATCTAGCGCTGGATTGGGCGCGCGGCAAGGCCATCGGGCTATCGGCTGGCTTCGGGTGCGACGCACGAGGATGAGGTTCGTGTGGGCATTCGACCGAAAGGAACTGACCATGAATTGCGTCCATTGTGGCGCGGATCTGCGGCCCGGCGCGCACTTCTGTAGTGTTTGCGGCGCGAATCAACTGCAGCAAGCCGAGGCTGCCGCCAGTGACGCTCCTTCGACTGATGACGGGGGTGCGACGCGCCTCAAACGTCCCGCGCGCGTGCCGCGGCCTACGCTGGGACCTGCGATGAAGGATGCGGAGGCGGAGAGTGATGGCGGCTCCGACGAACAGCCAGAGGAGGCCGCGGCACCTGCCACGGCGGGCGCGCTCGATACACAACAAGCCTTAGACGAGGTGGAGGCCGAAGCACTCGCGCCGGCGACCGACTGGGAGAATGCCGAGACCGCAGAGTATGTCGCCGTCGCGCCGCCGATGTCCCTGCCACTCGCAAGCACCCCCGAGGTGGCGGATGCCTCCTCGCCAGCGTCGGCGTGGAACCCCGGCGGCTTCTCGTGGCCGCTGCCTCTCCAGATCATCAAGGGCGGGCGCTATCGCGTCGAGCAGGTGATCCAGTCCGCGGACGATCCCGCGACGGGCGAAAACGTCTACCGCGTGCGCGATTTGCAAGGCTACGAGAAATGTTGGTCGTGCGGGGCCGACTTTGGGCCGGAGCGTTCGTCGGAGTCCTTCTGCGCGGTCTGCGGCGCCGATCTCTACGGGCGTCCGCTGCGCATGTACGAGCGGTTGGTGGTCGAGGGCGATGGCGCGGGGTCGGCTGAGGCACCCACTGGCGAAACGGCGGACGAAGACCGGGCCGAGCATACCCCGGCGGCTGTGGACGACGCGGCTCCCGACGAGCATCGCTTCATTGAGGGTGGGCGCAGCTATCGTGTCGTGCCTGAGGTGACGAAGCCGTCGCAATTCCCGATGGGCGCCCGCCTGCTCATCGGCGCGAGCGCGGATGTCGGAAAGACGCGCGTTGGGGAGCAGAACGAGGACAGCATCGGCGTCCTGACACTGACGCTCGGCGTCGATTCTCGAATGGCGCCGGTGGCATTGGTGGTGGTGGCGGACGGCATGGGTGGTCATGCTAGCGGGCAGGAGGCGAGCCGCTTGGTGGTCCGCACGCTGACCGACTACGTGGTGCGGCAGCTGGCTCTGCCTTTCCTGGCGGGTGATGTGGCCGGAAACGAGGCCGACGAGGTGTTGGCGGGCCTCCTCTTCGAGGGCGCGCGAACGGCGAACATGGCGCTCTGCCAGGCCAACGCCGAGGCGGGGACGGATAGCGGCTGCACACTGGTAGCAGCGCTCGTGGTCGGCGAAACGGCTTATCTGGTGAACGTCGGTGATAGCCGCGCCTACGCCCTGTCGGGCGATGAACTGCGGCGAATCACTGTCGATCATTCGCTCGTGGAGCAACTCATCGCCGGCGGCATCATTACGCCCGAGGAGCGCTACACCCATCCGCAGCGCAACAAGATCTACAAGAGCCTGGGCGACGATCCGACGCTGCAGCCAGACGCGTTCGTGCAGCGACTTCAGCCCGGGATGCGACTACTGCTCTGTTGCGACGGCGTCTGGGAGATGGTCCGCGACGACGAACTGGCGAGCCTGCTCACCGATGCGCCCGATCCGCAGCAGGCGGCAGAGGCGCTGGTCGCCCGCGCCAATGAGAACGGCGGCGAGGACAACATCTCGGTGATCGTGCTCGAAGCGCGCGCGTAAATGCCTTACCGACCACCTCAGGAATCTATATCCCCGGTATAGCGTCGGAGAGGCCCAGTCGGGTGGCTATGTGGGACTGCGCTCAGCCTCCCAGCTTTCGCACATGCGCTTACCATCTGATCAATGTAGGCGTCGTCGAGGGGATCGCCGAGATATTCGGGTTCGTTCACTAACGCGGGGCCTAGATTCCAGAAATAGCGCGCGGCGTAAAAGAGCGGTACCGATTCGAGCCCTGACGCACTCATCGGGCAGTATTCGGCATATCCAGGCAGATACGCGCCCAGAGAGTATCGGCCTGGCGGTGTTTCCGCGCCTCCATGAGAAACGTCGCCAGCTCGTAGGCGCGCCAGCCAGGACCACCGCGATCGAAATCAACCAGGGTCACCACGCCATCATCGCTAAGATGAGCATTGTGCTCGGTCGCGTCACCGTGGCAGGGACCCCGATCGAGGCCTCGGTCTGCGAGGGCTGTGATGCGGTTGCAGGCCGTTATACCTGTGGTCCTCTGGTACTACAACGCTCGCCGTCAAGCTATGATCTCTGCGCGATATCGCTGTTGATACGGCGGCACCGCGCTCGCCAAGATAGCATACAAGTTCGAGCTTGCAGTGGATATACCCTGTGGTACGCCAGTGCGCTCGACATGCCCGCAGAGTGTACGATGGTGCATCCGTCCCAACGTGGTACGTGACGTTGAGCCCGCGTACGAGCGGTGAGCGCGTCCGCGCGTCGCAACTGTCGTAGGCGTCCGCGACGACAGTGAGCGCTGCCTGCGAAGAGAGCCGTGAACGAATGACTGGGAAAACCACTCTCGCCTCGTTACAGAAAATGGGCCATGCATCCCCTCGGCTTGAGCCGGGGGATGCATGGCCCTTCCGCCGTGCGGACACCGTCGAAGGATAGTAAGCTGTCACTGTGGCCTCACGGGGCGTATTGAGAGGCCAGCCGAGACGTGGGTGAGCGCGTGACCACGACGCCCGTCCGGCTCTACCCGACGCCGGAGCAGGCAGCCCTGCTGCGCGCCCACTGCCGGGAGTCACATCGGCACGGTCGACGTGCGGGTGCGAGCCCGGGACAGCGATGTGCTGCCCGACGGTGGCCAGGATACCAGCACCAAGGACTTCGTCGCCGCCCTGCCCAGCGCCGTGAAGAATCAGGCGCTCCGCGACGCCCGCTCCGTCTGGCGGCGGTCCTGCGAGCTCGGCGAGCTCCCCGTGCTGCACAGGCCGATCGGCCCGTGGAACACCAGCACTGGCGCCCAGAACTGGCGCCCAGAACTGGCGCCCAGAACTGGCGCATCGAAGGGGACACGCTGCTCATCCCCGTCTGCCACGCGGATGCTCGTGTGGGGCAGATCGCCCTCCGTTGTAGCGGCGCCGGGCCATCGGGCACGCCGGGCCTCCTGCGCACGCACGCGGCACGCGCGCGCGGCACGCGCAAGCGCGGCACGTGGGTAGCCGACGTGGCGGACACCCTGCCGGAGCCGCAGCAGACGCTCGAGCAAGGCGTCATGGGGCTCGACCTGGGGGTGAAGGTGCCCGCCGTGGTGCAGGTCATCGGCACGGGCACGCGCTTCTGCGGCAACGGGCGTGCGCAGCGGGCGTGCGCAGCGGGCGTGCGCAGCGGGCGAAACGCCGCCAGTTCTACGCGCGTCGCCAGCAGCTCCAGCGCGCCAAGAAGGTCCGTGCCGTCCGCAAGAGCCAAGGCATAGGGCAACGCTGGATGCGCGACGTGCACCACAAGCTCTCGCGTCAGATCGTTTGCCATGCCCAAGCGCGGAGCGTGGGCGTCATCCGCCTGGCACGACTCGTCGGCATCCGCCAACGCACCGCACGTCCAAGCGGTGGAGCGAAAGCTCGCCAAAACAACCGCCCGATCGCCACCTGGACGTCCCACCAACTCGCCACGTGCATCCAACTCGCCACGTGCATCGCCCACAAAGCGGAGCGCGTGGGCCTCGCCGTGGAAGGGGGAGACCCGGCCTACACCCAGCCAGACCTGCCCGGCCTGCTCCGCCCGCAACCAGGCGACAGACCGCCGCGACGCCTGCACGGCGTGCGGCTGGACGGGGCACCGGGACGCCGTGGGGGCGCTCCACACGAGCCGCAGGGCTGGCCGCTGTGGTGACGGCCGCGGTGCCACCGTAGCCTAGGCTCGGACGGTGGATGGGCCGCCTGGGAAGGCCCCGAACGGTGAAGCGTTCGTACCCCGAAGGCGAAAGCAACCGAGGGGGAGCCGATCAGAACCTCCCGCATTCATGCGGGGGAGTCTCAGTATACTTCTCCTTCGATGACTCCCTTGCATCACCTTTACAATCAGCCGCAGGGGCACTTCTCAGCAAAGCAGAAGAGAGAGTGGTTGAAATGTCATTATGACCGCAAATTGTGGCCGGAGCACGGATTGGTCAGTATCTCCGCCCCCTCCACACAGGTGCTCTAACAAACCGTGCTTGTAAAGCGTATTTCGTGTAGCATTATGTCGGGCGAGGGGGCATGCCTTAAGCCTCGAGGCGATTCGCCAAAGTCGCCACTCGATTTGAGAGGAGCTGCTGGTCATGGCCGGAGAGGTTGCGTTGATCTGCCAGGTGGGTCGCGAACGCATGGGCGTGACGGGCGGCAGCCAGATGGCGTATGTGATGGTGGAGGCGCGGCCCAATGCGACGGCGGTGGCGCCGGCACGCGTGCCGCTCAACGTCGCGCTGGTGATCGATCACTCCGGTTCAATGAAGGGCGCGAAGCTGAAGGCGGTGAAGGATGCGGTGAAGCTGGTGATCGACCAGCTCGATCCGACCGACATCGTCTCGGTGACGGTCTTCGACGACAACGTGAAGGTCGTCGTTCCCGCGCAGCCCGCGACTAACAAGCCGAGCTTGACCGCACTGGTAGATGGCATCCGCGACGGCGGCGGCACATCGATGTCCCTCGGTATGAACGTCGGGTTGACGGAGCTGCGGAAGTTCGCGACGCCGAACATGGTCAATCGCATGATCCTGCTGACCGACGGCGTGACGTATGGTGACGCGGACCGCTGTCGGCGCATCGCGGACGACGCGGGTGCGGCCGGCATCGGCATCTATCCCTTGGGCATCGGCGCGGACTGGGACGAGGATCTGCTCGACAACGTCGGTCAGCGCAGCAGCGGCGTGCCCGCGGAGTTCATTCGCCGGCCTGACGACGCGCTGGGCATCTTCGCGCGACAGCTCCAGAGCGCGGAGGCAGTCGCCGTCAAGAACGTCCAATTGACGGTGCGGCTGCCAGCTGGCGTCACGCCGAAGAAGTCCGTCAAGGTACTGCCGTTGATTAGCGAGCAACCCCAGGACGCGCTCTCGGACCGCGAGACGGTGGTGCTGCTTGGCGATCTTGAACGCGACACGCCGCAGGCGGTCTTGTTGGAGATCCTGGTCGAGCCGAAGCCGGCCGGTACTTTTCGCATCGCGCAAGCAGAATTGCGATATGATGTTCCAGGGCATGGGACGGAGGTTGTCCGGGCGGACGCCGTCGTCACTTTCACCACCGAGACGGTGCATCCGGATGAAGTGAATCCGGTCGTATTGAACTATGTGGAGAAAGCCAACGCGCACCGGTTGGTGACGCGGGTACTCGACGAGTTCAAGAAGACCGGGAAGGTGACGACACGACTGCATCCCAACGTCACGCGCATCCTTGATCCGCAGACGCAGCGGCTGCTCGACGAGGCGGCGGCGGGCGGCACACTCTCGGCGGAGGACGTCAAAGACATCGGCAATAAGACACGCAAGTTGTCGCAGCGGATGGCCTAGCAGGCAGGCGCGCATGCGGTCTCCGGAACGCGACACGCATGGAGGAGTCACAGATGACCATTCGATGCTCACAGGGACACGAAAACCCAGAGGGGTCGATCTTCTGCGATCAGTGCGGCGAGCGCCTGACGCAGACCAGCATGGACGGTGGCGACGCATCGGCGCCCGCTCCCGCCGCATTCACCTCCACCTCCGCCGTTGGGCCGAAGTTGGTCATCGAATCGGACAACACGACCTTCGACCTGGCAGGCAAGACAGAGGTATTGTTGGGCCGCGAAGATCCGGTCAGCAACATCTATCCCGACGTAGATCTGACGGAACATGGCGGCGAGGAGGGCGGCGTTTCGCGGGCGCACGCGAAGCTCTACATCGCGGGCGATCAGTATACGGTGGAGGATCAGAACAGCACGAATTTCACCTTCATCAACCGCCAGAAGCTGACGCCGAAGCTGCCCACGCCAGTGCATGACGGCGACGAGATCCGCCTGGGCCGCGTCGCGCTGAAGTTCCAGACGGCGTGACCGAGTTCTCTAAATGTACGTGGGGCCGGGATCATCCCGGCCCCAACTAGCTGCAAGCATTGAGCTTCCCACACCAAAGTAGGCGCATGCCTGCGAGAATACGGCTACGTTATCGGCGGTAGTATGTCCGGGTGCCGGGCGGCGCCTCGAACACGAAACGCTCCTCCGGTATCACCTGATCCAGAGCGAGATCAGAGAATGCGGTTTCCGCATAGTTATCCCCTGCCTGGTACGCCTCTGCCCGGAGGAGAATACCGTGCTGCCTATCAACCAACAATTTGTACCCCTCCGCCCCTGGCCACAAGCCCGAGTCCATTTGTGGGTTGCGTGCAGTGGCAGTCACCAGGTCACCTTGCCGTCCAAGCGCTGCCGCACTGCCATCAATCCGCATGCGGAGCGTCCCAAGAAGTGGTGCGGGGTCGAGCATAACCAGGAGCGCCTGATCAACTCCGCTATGCTGTAGCTGCTCCGGATGAGCGGCGCGCGCGTTCGTATACACACCACCGTCTGTGGTCCACGTCCACCAGGTCGCTCCGTTGATCACCAGTATTTCTCGAAGGGCGCTCATCTGCCCTTGCTCGATCACTGAGGTCTCAACGCGCCAGCGCCAGGGTTTTGTCATCCAAAAACAGAAAACGCTCTCGACTATGTTCGGCTCCGAGTCGTCCACGGACTCGGCCACTGACGAGCTATCACGATCGGTCACAGAAGTACGCAGCACCTGAACGCTACCGGGAACAGATCCATGCTGCCAGGCCTCAAATGCCTGGTGTGTGCGCTGCAGATCGCTCCGTAAACGCATCGTTCCCTGCACGCTACTAAGGTTGTCCCAAGCAGAATAGAGCCGTTCCAGGACCTCACCAAGTGCTGGCATGACGAACTCCGGTGGCCTATCGGTGCAGTAAAGCGCGCTGTCAACCGCAGTTTACGGTCGCCTGCTTGTATGGTAGGTCACTGCCGAATAGAAATTCTCACCATCGTCCACCTCGCTATAGGTGTCAAGCTCATACAAATGCGACGAGTTATCGCTGCGCTGGTGATTCGGGATCGCTCGCGTTTGCGGCGTAAGGTGAACATCTTGTGATGCATCACCAACCTCTGGCCAACTGCAGATAAATAGGAAACAGTCTTGGCAATACAAGACGCCTTCAGTGTAGTTATCCGGCGGGACAGAGGTGCATGTGGTCGTACCAATCGCGGACACATATCCCGGATTATGCCCCGACAGATGTGGGTTGTTACTCTGGCTGTAGCACCCTCATGGGTTCACGTCTAAGGCTATATTTGGTTTTATTGTGCCGTTTGCCCCGGAGGGTCCGCTAGAATGGCGAGCTGCGAGCGGGATGGCCCACCGTGACCGGGGGTTCCGTGAGGCCCCGAACCATAAGATGCAGCGAGGGCAACTGAAGGTGCGGCCAATGCCACCACCAAGGAAGCTCCAATATTCGCCGATCTCACGAGCCGATGCACCTGCCTGATCATACACGATCCACTTTCTCAGGCCAACAATCATCATACGACGCGGGGACGCGGGGACGCGGGGACGCGGGGACGCGGGGACGCGGGGACGCGGGGACAGCGCTATGACGATTCCGTGTCATTGGGCTTGCAAGCGCCTTGCAAACCCGACAGTAACATGCGCGGCAGCGATTGTCAAGTGATGCAGCAAGGTATATATCTTCTTGCTGGGCCAGTGCTAAAGCAAAGCTACATTCTCGATCCTCTCTTCACCTTCTGCTCCTCGGCGGCCTCACGATCGGGCGGGGTGAATCCGGCGAGGAAGTGGGCTTTGTAGGCGGGGAAGGTGTCTTCGAGGATCGCCGCGCGCGCGCCCTCCATCAGCCGCGTGAGGAAGCGGAGATTGTGGATGCTCGCCAGCCGGTAGTAGAGGAGTTCGCCGCGGGAGTCGTCGTCCTCGGCGCGGATCAAGTGATGGATGTACCCCGCGCTGAAGGTGCGACAGGTGTAGCAGTCGCAGGTCGCATCCACTGGACCGCGTTCTTCGCGGAAGCGCGCGCCACGCACGTTGAGGCGACCGGCGGGCGTGTAGAGTCCGCCGGTGCGCGCCGTTCGCGTCGGCAGCACGCAGTCGAACATATCGACGCCGCGCTCGATGCCCTCAAGCAGATCGTCGGGTGCGCCGACGCCGAGCAGGTGGCGCGGCTTCGCGTCTGGCAGCTTCGGCACCGCGGCCTCCAACATGCGCCACATGACCGGCTTGGGCTCGCCGACGGAGAGCCCGCCGATGGAGAAGCCGTCAAAGGGCAAACCGCCGATGAAGCTGGCGCTCGCCTCGCGAAGCTCTGCGTCCATGCCGCCCTGGGGGATGCCGAAAAGCGCCTGATCCGCGCGGACCTTAGAGGCCAACGCACGCTCTGCCCAGCGATGCGTTCGCTCGGTCGCCCGAAGCGCCTCCTCTGGCGGGCAGGGATATGGCGGACACTCGTCGAGAGGGAGGATGATGTCCGCGCCGAGCAGGGCTTCGATCTCCATCACGCGCTCCGGCGTTAGCGCGACCTCCGCGCCGTCGAGATGCGAACGGAAGCGCACGCCGGCATCCGTCACCTCGCGCAGCTTGCCGAGGCTGAAGACCTGGAAGCCGCCGCTGTCGGTGAGGATCGGTCGATCCCAGCGCATGAAGCCATGCAAGCCGCCGAAGTGCGCCACCAGCTTGGGACCGGGCCGCAGCAGCAGATGATACGTGTTGGAGAGCACAATCTGCGCGCCGATGGCTTCGAGATCGTCAGGCCCTACGGCTTTGACGGTGGCGTGCGTGCCGACGGGCATGAAGACCGGCGTGCGAATGGCGCCGTGCGGCGTGCGAACGACGCCGGCCCGCGCGCGGGTAGACGCGCAGCGCGCCTCGATTTCGAACGTCAACGCCGCACTATTCGCCGCCATGGGTCCCGCCTTTGCTCGTACCGCCTTTGCTCGTGCCATATTACACGCGCACTCTCAGCTATTGTAATGTATCGAGCTATGCTGTATCCTTTGCCGCGTGTTTCAGCCATGTCCGAGCGTGCGCAACTCGTCTCGCCGTCACACTCGGCGGGTGACGCTTGGTCATCAGGGACCCAGGACGGCACGTTCAGGGTGGGGGCGGAGGGTAGAACGATGTTGGAGGACAAGACGCTGCAGTGCCGCGAGTGCGGCCAGGAATTCGTATTCAGCGTCGGGGAGCAGGAGTTCTATCAACAGAAAGGGCTGCTTAACGAGCCCGGGCGTTGCGTGGATTGCCGACAGCGAAGGCGCCAGGCCTCGCAGGGGCAGGCTCGTGGCGAGCGCGCCCCGCGTGAGCTGCACACGATAACCTGCGCCGAATGCGGCCAAGAGGCTCAAGTTCCCTTCCTGCCACGAACCGACAAGCCGGTCTATTGCAGCGCCTGTTTTGAGCGTGTGCGGGCTCAATAGCTGCGCGCAGCTCGCCGTGCGAAAGGACACTGCTCGATACATGGCACGCCGTCGTGCACAGAGAGCAGTTGCTCTGGCATAATCTATTCGACCAAGTGGTCGGCGCAGGGGGCGCGTCGTTCAGTTGGCGGAATGTACGACTTCACTAGCTACAGCCCATGCCGGAGGTGACATGCGATTCGAGGCTTCCCGTCCGACAGCTACCGGCACATCACGGGTGCTTCGGCTCGCGGGCATCTTTTGCGCCGCCGCGCTTCTCCTCTTTGTCGCCGTACCTGCTGGCGCGACGGGGCGGCCGCCCGGCGGCAACATCAGTGATCCCACGGTGCGGCAGGTAGACATCGCCGCGCCCGCAGTGGTGCGCATCGCGACGACATTTACGGGGACGATAACTTTCGATCTCTGCGGAGCTGCTGTGCCCTTGCCTGGTTCGGCTACCCTGGGCGCCACCGGATCCGGCGCGTTCATCACCTCCAACGGTGACGTGCTCACCGCCGATCATGTCGTCAACATCTCGCACGCCGATCTCGACACGGAGTGGTTCGGCAGCCCGAGTCTTGCCGCGTCGATCGCGGCATTGCTGAACGCGCACGCCTCGTGCCTGCAGCTTGGCGGGACAGTTACCGCGGACGACATCCTCAACGGCTTCGTCCAGTTCGAAGGCATCCCGTATTCAACGCAGTACTCGGAGCCAACCTACCGTGTTTGGATGGACACGAGCTACAGCGGCACAATCTCCTCCACCACGTCGGACTCATTCCTCACGTCGCTGCTCTCAGCTACTTCGCTCACCGCGACACTTGAACGATCGAGCACCTTCGAGAATGACGACGTCGCCATCTTGCACGTGGCCGCCACGGACACGCCCTTCATCCCGCTGGGCGACTCGGGCGACGTATCGGCGCAGGACCATCTCACCGTCATCGGGTTCCCCGGCAATGCTGATTTCTTCCACCCCGACGGTACCTACGACCCGACCGACTTACTGACACCTTCCTTCAACACGCTCTATGTCTCGGCAATCAAATCGGGCGTCACCGGCGATACACTGCTCCAGGTGGGCGGCAACATCGAACATGGTGATAGCGGCGGCCCCGCCTTGAACGCCGCGGGGCAGCTCGTCGGCGTGGTGAGTTACAGCGGTACGGACACGCCCGTCGGCACCTTCTTTCTGCGCACCAGCGGCGATGTGATGGCGCTGGTCAAGCAGGCCGGTCTGAACTTGCAATCAGGACAATTCCAGGCACTGTGGACCCAGGCGTTCGACGACTATGCGTCTTCCGCGGCGGGACACTGGCATACGGCGGCGCGAGAGCTGACCTCTCTGCAGACGAACTACCCCGCATTTCGCGGCGTGATGCCATATCGCGACTACGCGACGCAGGCTGCAGGTACGGAGCAAGCGTCTTCGACGAACATGAATCGCATACTGGCCCTCGGCATCATCGCCATCGCCGCGCTACTCATCCTGGCCTTGATCTTGGCGCTCATATTGGTGCTGCGCAAAGGCCGCAAGCCCCCCGCCTATGCGACGTATCCCTCATACAGCCCGTACTCGCAGGCTGGCCCTCCGGGCGGTCCGCTGGCTCCGCCGTTCACACCGATGCAGATGCCAACCTCGGCCGAACTGGTCGATCTCACCAGGCTACCGAACGGACTTCAGAGCTCGCCCTCGCCCAGCATACCGCTGTCGGGGGGTGGGTCAGGCGAGGCGCCAATGCCCACCTCGGTGGCGGTCGGCACCGCACGCGCGCCGCAGGCAGCACCGTCCTTCCCCGGGCAGTATGCGCCGCAACCCTATTCGGCGCCCGTGACATCGGCGAGCGGAGGACTGCTGAGAACGCCCCCTGTGACGTACGGCGCCTTGGGCGCGCCAGCTGAGTCCACGACACCTCTGCAGCTGCAGCGCCCGACCGCCACGGGTCTCTGCGTGAATGGTCACTCGATGCCGCCGAACGAGGTCTATTGTGGCATCTGCGGCGCACCGCGCAGTGCAGGCGGGACGGGACACTGACAGAGGTAGATGAACGCGCGCACGCTCTCGTGGACTTAGCCTTTTAGGGGGCACATTTTGCCCCTCGGGCGGCCACGTGCTATACTCGCGCCACGAAGCGTTCGGCGCCAACATCCTTTATTTTCCCGCGCACTGCGCGCTTCGTGGCACGATGGTTGCGCTCATCCGCAGTGTTTGTTGCGTTAAGTGACCGCGCTCGTCTGCCTGTTTTTTCAAGCGTCGCAATTATCAAGACGTGCGAGGCTCCGATTCGCGCGCGCGCCCGACGGCACGCGACCGCGCGAGGGGTGAGCCCGGGTGGGACGACTGTCGATCAGTCTCGCACTCGGGCTGGGGGCCTCGTGGAGGTGCCGCTATGGCAAGCATCGGCTGGGGGCACGGAGGCCCGGCTGAGACGGACACTGGGATTCTGCAGGCGCTGTCGGCGTTCGTTTCCCAGGGGGGGCAGCTGCTCGGCGCGCGGCGCTGGATGGAGAATCCGCTGACGCTCACGCATGTCCGCTGGCATGGTCCTTCGAGTATGACGGTGGATGCCTTCCGCGATCCCCTGCACGATACCTTGTTGAGCGCCGAGGAGCGCGATGTCTGGATCCAACTCGCCTTGACCTTCCCCTCTGTTCCTCCGACACATCCGGGCGAGGAGCCACCGTGGATGCCTCTTCGCGTCGAGGCGGAGAAGGCGGCGCAGTGGGCGCAGAGCGTGCGGCAGGCGCAAGCGCGAGAGCGAGCACGCCCACCCGTGTACTCCGACCCAGTGCAGGCCTCTGCACCGCGCATGCCGGCTGTGCAGCGGCCGGCGGACTCTAACTGGACCACCGAGACGACCAGAATGCCGCGAGCGGATGAGTTGAGGGGCCAGTCTCAAGCACCCTATGGGTTGCCCTCCCGACCGGTGCCGCAGTCGCCGTTGCCGCCGCAGTCTCACCCGTATTCGCAGAGTTACTCCGTCTCGATGCCACGCTCGGAGCCGAGCCAGTGGACGGGTAGTTGGCAGCAAGCCGTAGTCGATCAGCCCGAGGTGACGGTCTTGCCGTGCATCGAGGTGGAACTGCCGGCCTTGCTGGACGGACAGATGGGCGCCGCCTACCGCGCCGACTTCGCGCGCGACATCGCCGTCCATTTCGCGCGAGCAGTGCGGAGGCTCCCGCAGGTGCGCGAGATGCGCGGCTGGATGCGCGGCGACCGATTGGTGCTGGCGGCGCGCGCGGTGGTGGCGAGCGGAAATCGCGGGCCAAGTGACTTCGAGAACGACAGCATGGCGCGCCTGTTGCAGGAGGCGGTCTTGCAGGAGACGCTGCCCTATGTGTACCTTGGCTTCGCCGACCCGGCGGAGTGGATCCATGGCGCGCCGCTGCCGGAGTAGCGAGCGGGCACGTGTAGCTGCCCGCGGGGATCGCTGGCCGCGCGCCGCGCAGGGGTACCATGATTGGCTCCCGCTAGCGCGACCTAGCTCTTGAGCACGAACGCCGACTGAACGTGACGTGACGAGAAGAAGCGCCCTCAGCAATGGGGGCGCTTCGTCGTGCGTGGGATTGTCCTACAGCACCATGCCGAGCGGGTTTTCGAGCAGGCGCTTGAGTTCCTGCAGGAAGCGGGCGGCGGTGGCGCCGTCGAGGGCGCGGTGGTCGACCGAGAGCGTGACCTTCATGATGTCGCGCACGACAACCTGCCCATCGCGGACGACAGGCGTGGGCGTGGCGGCACCGATGGCGAGGATGCCTGACTCTGGCGGATTGATGATCGCCGTGAACTCTTCGACGCCGAACATGCCCAGGTTACTGATCGAGAAGGTGCCGCCCTGGAAGTCCTCGGGCTTGAGCTTGTTCGATCGAGCGGCCTCGATCAGGCGGCGCGACTCGCGGGCAAGATCGAGGATGCCGCGCTTGTCGGCGTCGCGGATGACCGGCACGATCAGCCCCTGATCGAGGGCCACGGCCACGCCGATGTTGACGTGCTTCTTGAAGAGCAGGCGCTCGCCATCGAAGGAGACGTTGACCTGCGGCATGCGCGCGAGGGCCGTGGCGACCGCCTTGATGATCAGGTCGTTGAGAGTGACTTTGACCGGCTGCGGCAGCGAGGCCGCGTATTCGGCGGCGGAGGCGTTGAAGGCGACGAGTTGGGTTACGTCGATCGCCATCGTCACGTAGAAATGCGGCGCGGTCTGCATGCTCTGCTGGAGCCGGCGCGCGATGGTCTTGCGCATCTGGCTCAGCGGCACGGCCTCCACGTCTTCACCTGCCGCGGCGGGTGCGGCAGGGGCAACGGAAGCACTCGCGGGGGCGAAGGTCGGCTGCGCCTCGGCACGCTGGCGCTCAAGGTAGGCCTCTACGTCGTCGCGTATGATGCGCCCGTAAGGACCGCTGCCGGTGAGCGCGGCGAGGTCGATATTGTGCTCGGCGGCGATGTGACGCGCGATCGGGCTGATGAAGACGCGGCCATTGGCGGTGTTGACCTGCTCAATGGAGGCCGCGTGGCCGTTGCTCGCCGGACTGTGGCCGTTGCCGTTGTTGGAGACCGACGCGGGCATGCCTGAGCCGTTCTGGACGCCAGCCGTGGCGGGCTGAGGCACGGGCGGGGCGAGCACCTCTGGCGCGGCATTCGCTTGGCCATTGGTCGCAACGGCTGCGCTCGCTGCGGGCGCGGAGGAAGCAATCGGCATTGCCATTTCTGCCGCTTTTTGGGGGGTGGCGGCGGAGGCGAACTCGGCGGGGATCGGCTCGCTGGCGGCGCCAGTCAGCGCGATAGGCGCACCGACCGCGGCGCTGGTGCCAGCGGGGACGAGTATCTTGCGGAGGACGCCTGCGGAGAAGGCCTCGACCTCGATGTTGACCTTTTCGGTCTCGATCTCGGCGAGGGAATCGCCCTTGGCGACGGGATCGCCCTCTTGTTTTAGCCAGGAGAGGATCTTGCCCTCCTCCATGGTATCGCTGAGCTTGGGCATGACGACGGTGTGCATCACTCCGCTCCTTAGCGCGCGCCGGCGACGGCTTGAATGCGCCCCGGCACGATGGCCTTGACGGCGGCGATGACGTCCGCGCTGGTCGGCAGCGCGGCGCGCTCCAACACTTTGGAATAGGGCATGGGGACGTCTTTGCCAGTGACGTGGGCGACGGGTGCATCCAGGTAATCGAAGCCATGCTCGTAGATCAGCGCCGCGATGCCCTGACCCGTGCCGTAATACTTCCAGCCCTCCTCGGCGACGACGACGCGGTTGGTCTTGCGCAGGGAGTCGAGGACGAGGTCGAGGTCGATTGGGCGTATGGCACGGAGGTCGATCACCTCGGCGTCGATGCTGTCGTTCGCCAGCTCCTGCGCCGCTTGCTCACAGATGTGGACCATGCGCGAAAAGGTCACGATGGTGACGTCTTTGCCCTCGCGGCGCACGATGCCCCGGTTGAGCGGCACGGTATACTCCACACCCTCGTCGGGCACTTCGCCCTTGACGCTGTAGAGTAGCTCGTGCTCGATGACTAGCACGGGATCGTTGTCGCGGATGGCAGACTTGAGCATGCCCTTGGCGTCGTATGGCGTGGCGGGCATAACGACCTTGAGGCCGGGGATGTGGGCATACATGGTCTCAAGCATCTGTGAGTGCTGTGCGCCGCGCTGCGCGCCGCCACCGCCCGGCATGCGGATCACGACGGGAAGCGTGGGCTGGCCGCCGAACATGTAGCGGAACTTCGCGAGGCTGTTGATGATCTGGTCGCTGGCAAGGAGGCTGAAGTTGGCGGTCATCAGCTCGGCGATGGGGCGCAGTCCGCCGAGCGCGGAGCCAATGGCCGTGCCGACGATGACTTCCTCAGCGAGCGGGGTGTCTTTGACGCGCTTGTCGCCGAACTCCTCGATGAGGCCCTTGGTGACGGCGTAAGTGCCGCCGTAGCCGGCAATGTCTTCGCCGAGGATGTAGACGCGCTCATCGCGGCGCATCTCTTCTGCGATGGCCTCACGCACTGCGTCGCGATAGGGGATGGTCCGCATGATCTGTCTCAATCTCCGTGAAGCGTGATGATGAACGTTGAAACTCTTGCCTGGAGAACCTCACCGCCGCCCCCTCTCCTGCTGAGAGAGGGGCCAGAGGCATGAGGCGCTAGTCGCGGGGGGTGCTAGGGCGGGTGCGCCAGGCGATGGCACCGGCGTTCTCGATGGTGACGTCGTCGTAGAGCGCGTCGAGGTCGGGGTCGGGGCTCTCGTTGGCGAAGCGCGCGCACTCCTCGATGGTCGCGTCGACCTTATCGTTGGTGGCGCGGATGTCTTCGTCGCGCATGACGGCCGCCTCTTTGAGCTTATCCTCGAAGAGGGCGATCGGGTCGCGCGTCGCCTTCCAGAGCTTTTCTTCTTCGCGTGTGCGGTAGTAGGCAGGGTCGGCCATCGAGTGGCCTCGGAAGCGATAGGTGAGCGACTCGATCAGCGTGGGGCCCTCGCCGGCGACCGCGCGCTTGCGGGCCTCGATCAGCGCCTCGCGGACGGCCATCACGTCCATGCCGTCGGTCTGGACGTACGGCACGCCGTAGGCGGCAGCGCGTGGCTCCAGTGAGGAGACCGACCAGGCTTTGGTGACGGCCATGCCCATCGAATATTGGTTGTTCTCGCACATGAAGACGACCGGGAGCTTCCAAAGGGCGCAGAGGTTCATCGCCTCGTGGAAGGCACCCTCGTCCACCGCGCCGTCGCCGAAGAGCACGAGCGCGATGCGCTGCTCTTGCTGGTATTGGATGGCGAAGCCGACGCCCGCCGCCATGACGAGTTGACCGCCGACGATGGCTTGGCCGCCGAGCAGGTGGTGCTCGTTGCTCCACATGTGCATCGAGCCGCCCTTGCCCTTGCTGACGCCGGTGGCCTTGCCCAGCAGCTCGGCCATCACGGCCTTCGGCTCCATGCCCTTGAGGATGGCGTAGCCGTGCTCGCGGTAGGCGCTGAGGACGTAGTCTTCGGGCTTGAGCGCAGAGAAGGCGCCGACGCCGTTGGCCTCTTGGCCGATGTAGAGGTGGAGGAAGCCGCCGATCTTGCCCAGGGTATATTCCTCGGCGGCCTTTTCCTCGAAGCGGCGCAGCAACACCATCTGTTCGTGCATGTGCAGCAGGTGCTCGCGGGACAGCCCTGCCAACGTCATCGTTCGCTCGCGAATCGCCATGCGTGATGTCTCCCTTTCCGCCGTCTCCGGCGGGTGTCAGGAGGCGCCGGCTCAACGCGGCCCGCGTCTCTCTGCTACCACTCCAATGCTGACCAGTGCGCGACGTGCTCGATCTTGCCGTTTCTGCCGCTTTTTCCGTTTTTGACGCGGTGGCGGCGCGAGGTCTAGAATGACGGACAGACTCCTCGCGGCACTCAGGAGGAACTCCGGTGACCTATGTGATCTGCCAGCCCTGCGTCGGCGTCAAGGACGCGTCGTGTGTCGACGTCTGCCCGGTGGACTGTATCCACGCGCGGGAAGAAGACGAACAGTACTACATCGACCCAGACGAGTGCATCGACTGCGGCGCCTGCCAGCCCGCTTGCCCGGTGGATGCCATCTACGAGGAATCCGCCGTTCCCGCCGAATGGACCCCGTTCATCGCGGCGAACGCGCGATACTTCGCGTCGTAGCACCCCGGACGACAGCGTCGCCCCCAAACGCCACCATCGGCATGTTTCCAGCAGAAAGCCCGACCTCCGCGGAAGTCGGGCTCCATTGCTCGGCTCGGCGTCCATTGGCGGATGTGCTGCTGCGGCGCCACCTCATCGCCACGCCGCGCACGGCCACCTACTAGGCGGGTACGGGGATCGCGGCGGTGATGAGGGAGAACAGCACGAACGCTACGACGAAGAAGATGGTGATGCGGAAGAGGAGGCGATCGATACCGCGCCGCGTCTTGAAGACCGTGCCCGTACCGCCGAAGACGCTGCCCAAGCCGGAACCGCGCGATTGCAGCAGCACCGCTACGATGAGCGCGATACCGAGGATCATCTGGACGATCTGGAAGTATGCGCGGTACGCCGATAAGAAGTGCACGCGAACGACCCCTTCTCCCTGCAACGTCTACCCGTGTTCAATACGGGTGAGCGGCGCGATTCGTCGCGGTTCGGCCACTCCAGGCTATGATAGCATCCCGTACCTCACTTCGCAACACTGCGAGACTTTTATTTTTCTTTATGAAGGCGCCGGAGTTGCGCCATGCGGCAGATGGGCTCCGAGCCAAGCAGAGCACCACGCGCGCCAGGGGGCCTCCACGCGGAGATTTTGCTGGATTTATGGTAGAGATGCGACGATACTGCGAGCTCACGCGGCACTGCGGTGATGACGGGAGGGGAGTGGGGTATGCGGATCGAGGGAAGTTACACGGTGGCGGCGCCTGCAGAGCAGGTCTATGACACGCTGTTGACGCCGATGGCGCTGGCGCTGGCGATCCCCGGCTGTGAGCGGCTGATTCAACTCGGGCCGACGGATGCGGAGGGCGACACGAGCTTCGAGGCGCGCGCTCGCTCGGATACGGGGGCATGGACGGTTTCGCTGCGCGCGCACGGCGGCCGCCAGCGCAATCGCGTCGAGTTTGCCTTGCGGGCGAGCGGCTCCGTTGGATCGTATACCGGACGCGGATCGATCACCCTGGTGCGGCATGTCGGACAGACGCTGCTCTCTTACAGCGTCGCAATGGAGGACGCCCAAGCGATGCTTGCCGAAGAGGCGCTTCAGCAGGTGGCGTTGCGTTGCGGTGAGGGGCTGGCGTTGGCGCTTGCAGAGTCGGGCGATCCCGACGACGGCGTGCGTGTGGGCGGCGGCGATGCCGATCTTGTTCCCGCGACGAGTGCGGAGAAGATAGGCATTCGGCGGATCGGCCAGCGGGCGGCGTGGATGGCGAGCGGGCTGCTGGTGGGCGTCGCGGCGCTGGCGTTGGCCTCGAGCCTGGCGCGGCGGCTGGCGGCGCGGGAGTAGCGAGAGCGGACTCGGAATTTTCGCCACTGAGGGGACAGATATCACGGAGGGCAGAGGAGGAGGACAACCAGGTGCGACAGTCGGGGTGGCATCCGGCGTCGTGCGCGGGTCTTTGTTGACATCTCTATTGCGACTTTTGGGCTACTTGTGCGTTCTATGATAAGCACACCTTGCGGACGGCACGTCCGCGTCCCCCAGTGGCAGCGCGGAGCAGAGACCGGTGACCCAAGCCAGCCCAATCGATCGGATCAAGCAGAAGCTCGATATCGTCGAAGAGATCGGCGCGGTGGTCCCTCTGCGGAAGTCGGGCAAGGCCTTCAAGGGGCTCTGCCCATTCCACGGCGAGCGCACGCCCTCGTTTTATGTGTTCCCGGAGTCGGGGACGTGGAAGTGCTTTGGCTGCCAGGAGGGCGGCGACGTCTTCGCCTTCGTGATGCGCCAGCAAGGGCTGGACTTCCGCGAGGCGATGGAGCTGCTCGCCGAGCGTGCGGGCATCGCTTTTGAGTCGGGCTTCGTCCGCGGCGACGCAGAGGAATCCGCCGAAACGGCGGCGCGCAAGCGGCTACGGGCGCTGAATGAGGCCGCGGCGATCTGGTTCCACCACCAACTGTTGCAGGCGACGGAGGCGCAGTATGCCCGCGCATATCTGGAGTCGCGCGGGGTGAACGGCGAGACGCTGGCGCAGTGGCGGCTGGGTTACGCGCCCGACGGCGATCGGCTTGCGATGTACATGCAGACGCAGGGCTATGCGCCGCAAGAGCTGGTGGAGGCGGGTCTGGCGCGGGAACGCGAGGCGAGTCGCGGCGGCGGGCTCTTCGATTTCTTCCGCAACCGGGTGATCTTCCCGATTCGTGACGCGCGGGGCCAGACGATCGGCTTCGGGGGGCGCGAGTTAGGTGGAGGGCAGCCGAAGTATCTGAATACGCCACAGACGATGCTCTTCGACAAGAGCGCGACGCTCTACGGGCTGGATCTGGCGCGTGAGGGCATCAAGCGCGGCAAGCGCGTGGTGATCGTCGAAGGCTATATGGACGTAGTGCTGCCGCATCAGTACGGCTTTCGCAATGTGGTGGCCTGCATCGGCAGCGCGATCACGGAGAAGCACATCCGCCAGATCAAGAAGCTGACGCGCCGCGTGGCGCTGGCCCTCGATCCGGACGCGGCGGGCGAATCGGCGATGGTGCGCGGGATCGCGGTGGCGCAGGAGGCCTTTGATAAGAAGGCGGTGCCGGTGCCGAGCGCGGCCCCTGGCGCGCCGACGAACCGGCGCGGCGAGCCGAAGGGCGTCGTGCGCTTCGAGGAGCAGGTGGACGCGGAGATCACGGTCGTCCGGCTGCCCCCGCACGAAGACCCCGACGAGTTCGTGCGACGCGACGCGCTGGGTTGGGCAAGGGCCGTCGAGGAGGCGCAGCCGCTGATCGACTTCTTGATCGAAGCGCAGACCGCCGATTTGGCGCTTGATACGCCGCAGGGCAAGATGGAGGCGACGCGCAGGCTGCTGCCGATCATCGCCGAGGTGCGCGACCGCACGCTCTCGGATGACTACGTGGGGCGACTCGCCGCGAAGGTGCGGCTGGACAAGATCGATCTGCGGCGCGATCTGGCGCAGGTGCGGCTGCGGCTGGACCGCGAGGCGCACGCCCGGCCCGCACGCCAACTCGAAGTTGACGAGAGGAGCGACCAAGACCAAACAGGCGAATCTGTCGAGCCATTGGGAGAAAAGTCCTCTGTGAGTGGAGGACCCGCGATTGGGCCGTCGTATAGTTCGTCCGAAGCCGCGAACGGTCTCGGAATGATCGGCACGAGGGGTAGGCTTCTTGCTGCGCAGGCGCAGGAGGAGGAGTGCCTGGGGTTGCTGATCGAGCGACCGATGGTGTGGGCGGAGGTGCACGGTATACTAGTGGATGGCGATTTCTCCGGGACAGAGACGCGGGCCATCTTCGCCGCTCTCTCCGCGGCGGCGCAATCCGATCCTTCGATGGGCTCCCTGGACCCGCAAGGGTTCGTGGAATCGCTGCCTCCATTCCTTCATGAGGTGGCGCGGCGCGCACGGGGCCGTATGGCCGCCGAGACGCTCCCGGAGGGCACGGCACTCGCCAAGTATACGGCTGCCTCGGCTTATCGCTTGAAGCGTACGCGACTAAATGAGGAGCTAGCGGAGCTTGACTATCTGCAGCGCGACGCGGAGCAGTCCAGCGACGAAGATGCTTTTCGGGCACTGCTTCGGCGGAAACTGCACGTACTTTCTCAGCGGCGTGCACTCGACGCCGCATCGGGACTTCAGGGCTGACGCATCGCCCGCGGGAGCGATTCTTCGGGCGCCGCGTTCGGATGTTTCGGCACAGGCTTTCACGCGAGCGGGTTTGCCGCCGCGCCCGGGACGCGACGGCTTCGCCGTCGACTCGTGATAGCTCGGAGGAGGAACGGCGCGAGATGGGCAGACGCGATTCAAGCGCGCGGGCGCGGCACGGCCTTTACGGGGATGGCGTGCTTGTGGCTGAGTGGGGCGGCGGGGATGACGACCGTGACGCGGCCCTAGAGGATGAGGAGGATGACGCGCTCGACGCTCGTGATGAGGTACCGGGGCAGCCGCACCTTCGGTTGATTTCGGAGTCCGCCGCCTACTCCCAGTCTGCGGTGGCGGGTGACGTCGACGCAGCCGAGTTTGAGGGCGACGAGCCCGACACTCTGCCGCATACGCCCGACGCGGAGCTCGACGAGCTGGCTGACGCCAGCGAAGACGATCCCTTCCGTGGTCTGTTGAAGATTCAAGGTGAGCCTATGGCACTCGAAGCGCTGGACCCGTCCAAAGACGTGTGGGCAACCGCGGTGTCGGAGGACGAGGGCGAAACGACCGGCAGCCACAAGTGGGACGAGCTGCGCGAGGGGTTCGGTGCGATCACCGCCGATCTCGAGAGCAGCCTCGATGACCCCGTGCGCATGTATCTGCGCGAGATCGGGCGCGTGCCGCTGCTCTCGGCGGCGGAGGAGGTGTCGCTCGCCAAGCGGATGGAGCGCGGCCGGCTCGAACGGCAGCGTCCGCTCCGCGAGCAGAACCTACGCATCATCCTCGACGGCGAGGAGGGACAGCGAAAGCTGACGGAGGCGAACCTGCGCCTGGTCGTCAGCGTGGCGAAGAAGTACATCGGGCGCGGCATGAGCCTTCTGGATCTGATCCAAGAAGGCAATATCGGACTCATTCGCGCCGTTGAGAAGTTCGATTATCTCAAGGGCTTCAAGTTCTCGACCTACGCGACCTGGTGGATTCGCCAAGCGATCACCCGCGCCATCGCCGATCAGGCGCGCACGATCCGCATCCCCGTGCATATGGTCGAGACGATCAACCGCTTGATTCGCACGAGCCGCCGCCTGCTGCAGGAACTCGGGCGCGAGCCGACCGCCGAGGAGATCGGCGAGCAGATGGAGATTAGCCCGGAGCGCGTGCGCGAGATCATCAAGATTAGCCAGGAGCCGGTAAGCCTGGAGACGCCGATCGGCGAGGAAGACGACAGCCATCTCGGCGACTTCATCGAGGATCACACGGCACTGGCGCCCGCCGACGCGGCCAGCCATCAACTCCTCAAGGAGCAGGTGAAGGACGCGCTCAACGGACTGACGCAACGCGAGCAAGAGGTCCTGCGCCTGCGCTTCGGCTTGGACGATGGCCGCAGCCGAACGTTGGAAGAGGTCGGCAAAGAGTTCCGCGTGACCCGCGAGCGCATCCGCCAGATCGAGGCGAAGGCGCTGCGCAAGCTGCGACATCCCAGCCGCAGCCGCCGCCTGAAGGATTATCTCGACTAGCACGACGTGCAGGAATCGTTGCTCGCGAATACTCCGTCTTCATTACACGAGCCCGCCTCTCAATCGAGATGGCGGGTTTCTCTTTGCGGATAATGGAGACCACCGGGTGCATCCGCTCGTCGCGTGGGCGCGCCGTAGTTGTGCCCAATCCCACGGGTTACCACCGCTATCGCGGTCGCACCGGGGGTGCGTGACCTCCCAGAAGCTGAGAGGGGTTGATCTCTCGCCCGACGGACCGCGGAGAGCATGCCCGTGCCATACGCTTGGGGGGCCGAACTTCCCCTCATGTCCGTAACGCCACTGCACCGATGTGGCGGTTCCGACCCGCTCTCGGCGTGCGGCTCGAGGCAGCACCCCCAAGCCAACCGGCCGACGCCAACCGGCCGACGCCAACCGGCCGACGCAAGTCTCCATTACAGCATGAGCATCGCGTCGCCGAAGCTGTAGAAGCGGTATCCCTCGCGGACGGCTTCCTCATACGCGCGGAGCGTCAGCTCGCGGCCAGCAAATGCGCTGACGAGCACCAGTAGCGTGGACTTGGGCAGGTGAAAGTTGGTGATCATCGCATCCACCGCCCGGAACCGATACCCCGGTCGGATGAAGAGCGAGGTCCGGCCGTGATACGCCGTCACCATCTCGCCCGATCCGCGCTCCGTTGCCAACGCCGCGACGCTCTCCAGCGTCCGCACCGCCGTCGTCCCAACCGCGAAAATGCGCCCACCCCTCGCATGCGTGGCGTTGATACGCCCCGCCGTCTCCGCGTCTACGTCGATCTCCTCGCTATGCATCACGTGTTCATCCAGCGAGGTCTCGGCGATCGGCCGGAACGTATCCAACCCGATGTGCAACGAGACGAATGCGATGCCCACGCCCCGCGCGCGCAACGCGTCTAACAGCTCCGGAGTGAAGTGCAGCCCGGCGGTCGGCGCCGCGGCAGAGCCAGGTTGGCGCGCGTACACCGTCTGGTAGCGATCACCGTCGGTCAACGGCTCATGGATATACGGCGGCAACGGCATGCTGCCGAGTGCCTCGATCGCCCGTGGCACGTCGCCGTCCGGTGCCGAGAGCCGCACAATCCTGCCGCCCGATGGCGTGCGGTCAAGTACCTCCGCCCGCAGCGCGCCGCGCCCGAAGGTCACTTGCTGCGTCTCCTGGATGCGCCGCCCTGGCCGCACGAGCGCCTCCCACGTATCCGGCCCCAGGTCGTTGCGGACGGCCAGCAGCAGGAGCTCGACCTTCCCACCAGATCCTTCCTTCTCGCCGAGCAGCCGTGCGGGCAGCACCCGACTCTCGTTCGCCACCAGCAGATCGCCCGCGCGGAGGTACTCGCCGATCTCGCCAAAGACGCGATGCTCAAAGGTTCCGCTGTCGCGATGGACGACCAGCAATCGTGAGCTGTCGCGCGGCTCGACCGGCGTCTGCGCGATGCGCCCAGGCGGGAGGATGTAATCGAAGTCGCTGATATCCATGCTGTCGCAGCGTACCTAGTGACATGTTCCCCATCCCCAAAGGAGAGGGGCTTCTCGCGACCGGCGGGGAAGCCGTATGGGTGGCACGGGCACCACGGCTACCGGGACTGCTTGACGCGACGGGCCTGCCCAGCCCGAACCGTACCGATGGGCGGCGGAGTGGTCCGGAGAGCGCTCCAGAGGCGACCGCCCACCGTACTATTCTCGCACGAGCACGCAAAACCGGCAATCGCGTGTCCCATTCGTCGCGCTCGGGCGACCTGGCTTTCATCCGCGGAGCGGAAGCCCGGGAGCCTCAGCCGGTTTCTTTAACGGCTGAGCGCACCGGGCCCTTGCGCTCGGTGCGCTCACCTATCATATCGCAATTGTCGCTCGTGGCCCAAATGCCCAAATGCCTTTGTGCGCCGAACCGCCCCTAGCCAAGCGACGGCGCCACGAGGTGTAGCGGGCTGCCGACCAGCGTAAACGAAGCGTTTACCCAGTCGTTCGGTGTGCCGTTGGCGCTGGCGTATGCCAACTGGAACCAGCCCGTGCCGCCGTTGCCGAGCAGGCAGTTGCCGGTATAGGTTGCCGGCAGTGACACCGTCGCATCGAGCCATGTCCCGTCGAAGGCGTTGTAGAAGGGATTATTGAAATGAGCATGCACGACGGTGTCGCCATCGATGGTTGAGGTCGGCACCCACGAAGGGTAGGTGATGGTCGCGCCGCTGCCAGCGGGCGCCACGACGCCTATGTAGATGTCACCGGAGCCGTCGCCCGGGTCGAAGAGGCGGATGTTCATGGCACGACCGGCGTACGCGGTCGGGATGCACCCCAGGTCCAAGCAGGTATAGCCCGTGGTGGATGAGGTGACGCACGAGGTGGCGGGGTTCGTCGTGTCGGGTGTCTGGTGGCCGACATTCGTGCTGAACGCCACCTCCATATTGTTCCAGCCGAAGACGGAGACACCCGGGTTCGAGCCCGACGATCCATCGGAGCACCCGAGCGGAGAACTGATCCCGGACGTAGAGCACACCTTTACGGCGTAGAGATGTGTGCCGGACCCGTCGGTCGTCGTTGACGTGTACGCCGGCGTGTTCGTGATGAGCCCGGCGCCCTCTGCGACGAACCGATAGATGCCCGGCGCAAGATTCGTCGCGATGGTGCACCATTGGAGGTAGCACGGTGCCGGAGCACTCGGATTCCAACTTGGTGCGGTGTTCGTGCTGAGGTCCAGGCAGCCCTGGCCAGGGACGATACTGCCAGCTTGGTAGTAGCTATTCGGCGACGTCGACGTGCCGCCGCTCTGATAGTCCTCCCAATACGGGTCATAGACCATGTTGGAGCCGAAGCAGCCGTGAAGGTTCAAATCGGACCCGTATCCGTCGTACGGCGGATACGTTACACTGGTGATTTCAGAGTCCGCAGAGCGATCATAGTAGCTGGCGACTGAATAGAGGGTGTAGGTCGTCGAAAAGTAGAACGAAGGTGCATCATAGTATGTATTCCACGCGGCCACGTTGCCGCCCGTCGCCGTGTGCGTGCTGGGATAGCGGTCAATGCTCTCATTGCCGTTGAATGCACCCAACCCTGCCACGAAGCTGGGGTTGTAGACCCAGAGAGAGGCCCCAGAGACGCCAGCCGGCACCACGACTTGATAGTTGTAGCCGCCCGGATGCGCCGTGTTTGCGGTCGCCGGACCCGAGAAGCCACTCGGCTGCTGGTCGGGATTTCCGGGGTTGCCGCCCGTTCCAGGCACGCCGCAGTGCTTCGTGATGGCATCGGTGTATTGAGGATGGTTCGTCGAAACGTTGTCATACGTCGTGAAGCTGTTGGCGACGCCGTCCGTACCGCCGATTTCGCTCGGACCTTCTTCGCAATACACCATCGGATCGCCCTGCTCTTTGAGGGTCGCGGGGCCCTTCATGGTCGCCATGAAGTATTGCAGATGGTTGTCGTTGGCGCCCGTCGAACAACTGTGCGTGCCCGTGGCGATTGGCGGATTCTGCGAAGAGCACTCAACTTGGTCACCGAAATAGTTGAGGCGGGCGCCAAGCTGGACCGGCGGGAGGTATTCCGCCTGGCCTGAAGCCGTGAGTGTGATCGGCGTGACGCCGAGCGCGGACAGCAGCACCAGGTCGAAATGCTCGGTGATAGAAACCTCAAGGTCATCCTGCTTGCCGGTGACCTGGCAGACCGCGACCTCAATCGTCGACACCTGCACCGGGCATACGCTCGCATTCGTCGCCAAGACCGAGCCAAAGCCGTTCTTGACGACCTCCTCGGAGGCACGCGAAATGGCCGATTCCGTGTCGCCCGGGCGGACCGTGTTGTAATAGCTTGGCACGTAGAGCACGCCGGCGAGTGCACCGGCCTCCGCCGCACGCTGCATGCGCGCATAGAGGTCCACCGCCCGCGCGGAGTCGATCGCCAGCCCTGCCAGTGCGATGAGGACCGTCGCGCTGAGGGCGAAGATGACGAGAGTCTGTCCGCGATGCCGCACAGGGCGCTTGGATATGGCGCGTCGTACGCGAATTGCGCGCGCGTCGCGCTCGCGGCGCCCCGACGTGTACTCTGGTTGTTTCAACACGGTGCGTCACCTCTATGCATGTGGACTCGTGCTGCGACGGCCGCGCGGCAACGTCGAGAACGCCCCCGTTATGGAGTCGGAGAAGCTGGAGTCGGGATTGTGATCGGGCTGACTGGCATCACGGTGCGGTCCGCGGCGCTGAAGGTACCAGCCCCAAGGAGCGGCAACTGGAAGGTGTAGGTGTAGTCCAACTCAATCCCGACCGTATCCTCGGTGTATGCCAGGTTCGAGCGGTTGGCCGGAGGGTAGTTGTTGATCGACGGCACCTGGCTCAACGTGTAGGTCGTGCCGCTCACGGTGCAGGTCGTATTGCCGGGGTAGATCGTCTCGGTAGTGGTCCCCAACGGCAACCCATCCGAGCCCGCTTTGTAGATGACGATCTGGTTCACCGTCATGTTCGGCATGTTCGCGACGGCAGCGTCAATTGCGCCGATGATGGCGCAGTCCGCACTGGATTGGTTGCCTAGCACGGCGGCTGTGCGGGCACCCTGGCGCGTGGCATACTCGATGCTGACGTGGTCGTCGAGCAACCCGCCAATATCCACGACCCCAGCGGCAAGGAGCATGATGAAGACGAAGAACGCGGTGAACTCGATGAGCGCCTGGCCACGCGAGCGCCGTGGTCGCACGCGGGCGCGGAGTGCACACGCCTTGGCATGAGCCTTCATGCGGCGCCCTCCATCTGGTTTCGCCACGCCTCGACGAACGCTGGACCCGGCATCCCGCCCGGAGCGCTCGCTGGCCCGATGCCCTGGAAGAAGGCGACGGATGCGGTGGCGGTGGACGGGTACGGCGAGACGTAGAAGCCCTGATAATCCTGCGGCTCTATGCGCTGCACCGACGTGGCGGTGAGTTGCAGCGTCGATCCGGCCCCCGCGATGAAGCCGGTGAGGTAGGTATAGTCGTAGGTAACGCGCACGCCAAGGAAGTCCGCGTCGAGCAGCGTGTCGTTGCGCCGGTTCACCGGCCAGCTCGTCATGCCGATGTTGGTGCCATTGATGTCGTAGACGTACTCGACGATATTGCCACCCGAAATCACTGGGTTGCCGGAGGCGTCGGACTTGAAGACCTCGATCTTGACCACTTTGGCGACGACGATACCCGCCGAGCGTGAACGGATCTCGCCCACGATCTGCGTGTCAACGTTCGGGTCGGTCCTGCCGAGGAGCGACCCAAGGCGCGCGGCATCCTTGGTGGCGAAGTTGACGATGTCGATGGCGGTGTGAATCAGCGAGAACTCCACCACGCCGAAGAGCAATGTGAAGAAGAGCGGCGCGACCAGCGCGAACTCTACCGTCGCCTGCGCACGTGAGTGCCTCTTGCGGCGCGACGTTGGACGTTCGCCGATCGGTGTGAGCCGTTGATCCCCCCGCACGTCTGCCCTCCGACCTCACCCTATGGCCCACCGGGGAGCGCGCCCATCACCGCGGGCACACCCCAACGTACCGAGCTTTCGCCACTGGCCCATGATAGGTGGCACGAGTGGGAGCGTCAAGCCGCTGGGAATGATGGCGAAATACGGCGTCATGGTGCGCCTCACGCCCGTCCGCAGTGCATAACGAGCGAGGCTAGCACTTGCCGCTCCAGCAGGCGAGGAATTTTACACTCCTGCCCTGCGAGGGCATCGCCAGCTGGCTTGGTAGTGGCGAGGGGCGACTCCGGCTTCGCGGCTGCGGTCAGTCGTCGCGCGAGCGTACGGCGACGATGTCGTTCTGCGCGGCCCATCGGGTGAGATCGCGCTTTTGGATCGCGGCGGCCATCAGATCGGGGAAGAGATCCGGCGTGCAGGCGAAGCAGGGACAGCCCATGCCCACCAAGGTCGCGGCGTTGCGCGAGTCGAAGGTGGGGGTGCCCGAGTCGTTCAGCGCGAGGAGGCAGATCATCTGGACGCCACTGCCGACCAGCTCTGAGGCGCGGCGCAGCATCTCCTCGGTGTTGCCGCCCTCGTAGAGATCGGTGATGAGGACGAGGATGGTCTGGCCGGGACGCTCGATCACCTGCTGGCAATAGGCAAGCGCACGGTTGATGTCGGTGCCACCGCCGAGCTGCGTGCCGAAGAGCAGATCGACGGGGTCTTGCAGGTCGTCGGTGAGGTCGGCTACCGAGGTGTCGAAGACAACCATACGTGTGGTGACGGCCCGAATCGAGGCGAGCACGGCGCCGAAGATGCCCGAGTAGACCACCGAGGTCGCCATCGAGCCGGACTGATCGACGCAGAGGACGATGTCGCGGAGCGAGGAACGTTTGTGCCCGTAGCCGACCAGCTTCTCCGCGATGATGGTCTTGCGGTCGGGCAGGTAGTTCTTCAGGTTGGCGCGGATCGTCCGATGCCAATCTATCTCGTTGGCGCGCGGGCGCTGGGTGCGCGTGGCGCGGTTGAGGCTGCCGCGCACGGCTTGAATCAAGGGATTCGCCAGCTTGCGCTCAAGCTCGTCCACCACTCTACGGACGACGTGGCGCGCGGTATCCTTGGTCTTCGTCGGGATCACTTTGCTGAGCGAGAGCAGGTTGGCGACGAGATGCACGTCCGGCTCGACGGTTTCGAGGAGCTCAGGCTCGAGCAGCATTTGCGTCAGGTTGAGGCGGTCGAGCGCGTCTTGCTGCATCACGCGGACGGCGCTGGTCGGGAAGTACGTGCGGATGTCGCCGAGCCAGCGCGCGACCTTCGGTGAGGAGCCGCCGAGCCCCGCCGAGCGCTGCTCGCCGTAGAGCGCGTCGAGGACGCCGTCCATGCCCTGCTCGCTGGCAGAGAGGGCGAGGTCGAGCGCGTCGCCGTCGCCGTCGCCGCTGCCACCGCCCGCGCCGCGCATGCCGCCCTCGGACTCCCGGCCCAATACCAGTCGCCAGCGCTTGAGGCGCTCGGATTCAGTTACCGCCGTCATAAGGCACTCCCAATATCTGCGCGAGCACAGGTAGGACGAGGTTCGCCCGCTCGGTGGAGAGAGCGTGTCGATCACCCGTCGTGTCGTCGCCATCTGACGCCCCTACCATGTGCAGGCGCCGCACCTTCTCGCCCATCGCGCGGCGCTCGGGTCCGTGGAAGCTGGCGAATGAGCGACGGAGCAGGGGCAGCAGCGCGACGAAGGCATCCTCGGAGAGTTCGCCGAGCCAGGCGTCGAGCGCGAGCCAGAGGCCGTCTTGTTGCAGCAGCGTCAGCGCCGACGATCCGGAGAGTACGCCCTCTACCCAGGCGGCGGCCTGCGACGCGGGCACGACGGGCGAGAGCGCCAGCCCAGCGAGGCGCTGAAGCTCCACGTTGTCCATCGCGCTGGAGTCGAGGAGCAGGCGGCAGCAGCGACCGCGCACCAGGCCGTGGACCGACTCGCGCTCGGCGAGGAGGCGCAGGGCGGCGAGGAGCGTCGTCTGCTGGGTGACATCATTGAGGAGCCATACGGCCGCATGGGTTTTACCGACGCTCGCCACCATGTTGGCGGCCGCATCGTCGTCGAGGGAGGCACAGGCACCCGGCAGGCCGATCACGGCGCGCTCAAAGATGCCGTCGAAGACGGGCCGTGCGCGCGCTGACATCGCGGCTCCCGCTGCGCCATAACGCAGATCGGTATAACGCGCCACGCGGGCCAGCTCTGGTAGAGCGTCCATGAGCAGTCGCACGTCGGCGGAGACGGCGGCGAGCGTTTGCACGCGTGCCATGATGTGCTGCGCTGCCACGGGAAGTCCAGCGGGGATGACGCTTGCCAGTAGCGCCGTCACCTGCGGAAGTTCGTCGGCCTCGTCGGCGGCGTGACGGGCGAAGGCGCCTGCAGCGGCCTCTACGGTGTTGCCATAGACGTTGAGCTCGATCAATTTGACGGCGAACTCCGGCTCCCACTTCACCGCCCAGTTCTCGTGGAAATCACCCCGCTTATTTCCGGCGATACGCTGCGGCTTGCCCCACTCTATGCCCATTATTCGCAGGCGATGGAGCAGTTGGCTCTGCGCGCGGTGATTGTCCTGGCGGAGGTCGAGCGCGAGATCGAGCTTATCGGCGTAGGTCAGGTTATTGCGGGCTTGCATTGTGGCGATCTGCGCGTCGGTGAGATGGACCTGTTTGCGCTGCAAGTCCAGGTCGCGCTGAAGCGGCACGGCGGGCGCCTCAGGGGGCACAGCGCCCATACGCTCGCCGATCTCCAGGCGATCGCGAATCAGGCGCATGGGTGCCTCTTCGCCGTGGCAGAGGACGGTCTGAATCGCCTCGTGCAGCTCGGCCATGCCCGGCATGGGTAGGGCGCGCATGGCGGCAAGCGCCTCGCTCAGCCGCACTGCTTCGATGACGCTGGCGGAGGACGCGTCGAGCCCCTCGTCGCGCATGAGCTGCGCCGCGTGGGCGACCCAGCGGATCGTGCCGCGTTCGGGCGCGAACCAGAGATGGGTATACCATCCCGGCGAGGTGATACCGGCGCCGTAGCCGCTTCGGTACGCCAGGCGGGAGTTCGTCCAGGGTATCCACGTCGCGTCGACTTTGACGCGCCTCAGGCCGTGCAGGGTCTCGGCGTCGGCGGTGAAGGTATCGCGGGCGACGAGCGCCGGCGCATGCCACGCCCCGCAGACGACGGCGATCCGCTGGAATCCCTCGCGCTCGGCGGAACGGATGGTCTCGCGCATGTGCGCCTCGCGCTGGGCCTCTTCGGGATCGCGCGGGGTCAGGTCTTCGCGAAGCGCCGTCATCGCTTCGAGGATGCCTTCGAAGAGGCCGGTGGCGTCGCGGCGCTGCTCAATCTCGATCTCCCACCAGAGCTCGTGATCGTCGTAGCCCGCCGCCTCGGCGAGCATGCCTAGTGGGTCTTCGCGCACTACGGCCGGCGGCTCGATCACGACGGCAGAGGTCATGTTGCCCTGCGGGGCGGTTGCCATTCTTGCCGGATTTGCGACTGTTGTTGCCGATCCTGCCGATTTTAGCTTTGCGCGCGCGGTCGATTGAGCCACCCCTTCGGTCTCGGGGCCGTCTGCCGGGCTGCCAGGGGCAACGTCGTCCTCCGCCGTCTCGGGCTCGCGGGCGAGTTGGATCGCCTGCGGCAGGTCCAGGAAGCGGGCTGGGATGCCGCGACCAAGGGCGTGGCGCAGCGCCTGCCACTCCGGCGAGAAGTGGGTGAACGGATAGAAGACGGCGTGGTTGGGATGCTCGGGCACGTAGAGCAGCAGCGCGACGGGCGGCTCCATCTGCTCGCTCATGAGCAACGGGAGGGCGGCCTGCGCATCGGGCGGACCCTCGACGAGGAGGCAGTCGGGCTGCAGCTCTTCGAGCGCCGTGCGCAGGCTGCGGGCACAGCCGGGGCCGTGGTGGCGTATGCCGAAAACGTGGACAGACATGACTCACAGCACCTCATGGCAGGCGCGATAGAGGTCTTTCCAGCCGTCGCGTTCTTTGAGGACGGTTTGCAGGTATTCGAGCCAGACGATCTTGTCCTGTACCGGGTCTTTGACGATAGCGCCGGTCAGGCCGGCGGCCATGTCGTTGGCGTTGAGAACGCCGTCGCCGTAGTATGCGGCCATCGTGAGGCCGCTGGTCATTACGGAGATCGCCTCGGCGGTCGAGAGCGTGCCGCTGGGCGACTTCAGCTTGGTCTTGCCGTCCTCGGTGACGCCGTTGCGCAGCTCGCGGAAGACGGTGACGACGCGGCGGATCTCGTCGAGCACCGGCTTCTCCGCCGGGAGCTCCAGCGCGCGGCCCAGCTGGGTGACGCGGCGATCTACGATGTCGACCTCTTCTTCGGCGTTGGAGGGCATGGGCAGGATGACGGTGTTGAAGCGGCGCAGCAGTGCGCTCGACAGCTCATTGACGCCCTTGTCGCGGTTGTTGGCGGTGCCGATCACGTTGAAGCCCTTGCGCGCCTGCACCTGTAGGTTCAGCTCGGGGACCGGGAGTGTCTTCTCCGAAAGGATGGTGATCAGCGTATCTTGCACCTCGGAGGGGATGCGAGTGAGCTCTTCGATGCGGGCGATCTTGCCGTCGCGCATGGCGGTCATCATCGGGCTCACGACGAGGGCCGCCGGAGATGGACCCTCCACCAGGAGGCGTGCGTAGTTCCAGCCGTAGCGGATCGCGCTCTCGTCGGTGCCGGCGGTGCCCTGGATGAGCAGCGTGGAGTCGCCGGAAATGGCGGCCGAAATGTGCTCGGAAACCCAACTATTGTGAACGATGATGTCGTTCGCCACGAAGTTGTGGGTCTCGGCCATGCTAAGATCGTAAACCTGGTGATCTCCAATCGGCTCGATGGATGCGATGCGATCCCAATAGATGTCGCTCTGCGCCAGGCGCAGCAACTCGTCATCACCTGCCAGTGTAGCAAGTCGCGACAAACGCGACCGGGACATGCTTTGTCCGCGCAGCACCGAGGTCCGTGAAGTCTTGTACGTCGCCACGCGCTCAGTCTTCACCAATGCGCCGACATGCGCGTATCCTGCACCTACGGCCGCATGTTCCCAGCGTGCCCAGACCTGTGGAGGGATGGTGTCCAGGTTTGGATTCACGCTTCCACCGAATGAATCAAGATGTATCGCCGCCTCCTCTACGTACTTGCGCCCCAGCAGCCCGATTTCGTCGAGAAAGACACTGCTCTGCCGCGTGCCGTGTATGAATAGGCGGTAGTGCCCCGTACTCAATCGGCGAACTCGGGCGTTGATGCCAAAACGGAGGAGAAGATGTTGAACATCACGAATCAGTCGTCTCGACTTGCTAGCGTAATCGATGGTGATCTGATTGGTCGCGGGCCGTAAATGGAGAAAGCCATCGCCACTAAATAGGCGGTTGAGAAAGAGAGCTACTTGGCGCTTGGGCAGCGTGAATACGATGTCGGGAACGAACATGCCACCGGATTTCGTGCCCATGAGCCCCAAGTCGCGGAGCCACTTCGTGCATGGGTTGTGGAATGCAGGACCCCGTCTCTCGCCCGAGACACTGCACATTTTGCCGTCTGGATACCATTTTGCTCGCAGACTGGGGAATGCAGACTCCACCGCTTCGCTGAAGTCGCGTTGCATGTCAGGGTTTAGATTGGAGTAATAGGGGAGTTCCTGAGAGAGACACCCCTCAGCGATGAGGTGTGCAAGTATCTTGACGTGCGCATCGCTGAGTTGAGCGTCGCCAAAGAACGGCAGGGAGCGTGGAAGGGCGACACGGTCTCCGGGCTGGAGCTGCTCAAGTGGTTGCCAACCATCCATCGTGAGAAACGGGTGATTGATTGTTACTTCTATCTCGCGCCCCAGATATGTAGTGACTCGATAGCAAGGGCGGATGCCATTGTCGAGGTAGTCTGTTGGCGATTGCGACGCGAGCCGGAAATCGGGTTGCAGCGAGGCTAGCTCGATATCACGCCTGTGGCAGGCTTCGGCAATTGTAATGCGCTGCCCTGTTCTAGTGTCGAGGACCAACGTGTCGTGCTTGACACACTTGGCGGTACCGGGAACGCCATAGAGGAGGAGCGCGCGGTCGGTGGCGAGCGTAGCGACGGCGATCTCGATCAGGCGGGCATTGCCGATGTATTTGGGCGACACCGTGTAGCCGTTGGAGAGCTTGCCGCCCAGGAGGTAGGTACGAACCGCCCACGGCGAGAGCACCCAGTTCGGCGGGCGCGGCCTGTCGTCCACCTTCGCCAGCTCCGCTAGCTCTTCGGCGAACTGGACTTCGGCGTGCTGGCGGATGATCGCCTCCGTCGACTCGGTTGCCACGATAGCGTTAGACGCGCCGTGTTGCATGCTCATGCGGGGATCTCCTCGTAGATGCGCTGGCGGGTGCGCAGGATGTCGGCCAACGAGTCCAATTGTCGCCGGAAGTTCTGCATGTACCAGTGATTTGACGTGGGTATCTCGATCGGTTCGAAGGCTTCGGCGAAACAGGCGCGAGGCAGCGCGACGCTCGCGGCCTGGAGCGTGTCGTCCCACGGCTCGGCGCTTTTCGACTTCTCGGTCAGCGTGGCGGCGAAGGCATGCAGCCCACGCACGTAGGCGGTGCCGACGGCCTCGCTCCAGGGACGCGGCAATGCGCCCAGGAGATCGTCGAGGGTCGGATCGTCGGTGGGGCTGGCATTCGCCAGTGCGGCGAGTGCCCACGCCTCGCGATCTGCGTCCGCGGCGAGGGGTAGCACTTGCGTCAACAGAGCGCCGCGCGTCCCGTTGGCTTGCTTGATCTCTTTGTCGTTCGCGGCGCTCCAGAACTGCCAGAGCGCCGACGCCCACGCGCCGCTGGGGAAGCGCTCCGCAGCGTTGGTCCAACTTTCAACGATGGCGACACGCCACTTTGAGCCGTCGGTGGCCGCGAGCAGCGCATCAGGTGTCAGGCCAAAGTAACGCTCCCAGTAGCTCGTCGGTACGCGGGTGAGCACCTCGCGGAGCAAGAATTCGCGCTCGCCTTTGGCTTGGGGCGGCTTGCTGCGCAGGCCGTCGCGGGTCCAGGCAGCGTCGACCTCTATGGGAGGCTTGGCGTCGAGGTTGCCGTTGGCGAACGTAAGCATCGCTTCGGCGCGCTGGCGCATGCGGACGGAGAGATGCGAGTCCGACAGCTTTAGGAGCAGACCGAGAGCGACAGCGCGCGGTCGCTCGGCGCGATCGTCAAGCACCTGTTCGAGGAGCGGCTCGTCTTCGGGGCAAAGGCCGACTTCGAGGGTGGCGAGTAGTTCGGCGCGTAGTTCGGCCTTCTCTTTCTTCAAAACGGCATCGAGCCACTCGCGAGCCTTCGGTGCGTCGATGGCGCGCAGTCGGCGCAGCACTTCGATACGTTGACCGGCGGCACCCTCCTGCCAGATCGTCTCCGCATCTCGCGGGAGGTCGCCAGTGGTCGAATCGAGAGTCTGGGCCACCCACGACCACGCCTTGTTGAACTGGCTCAGCCAGCGGCCGCGCTCGCCGAGGACCGGAGCGAGGGCCGCACGCTGCTCGGCGTCGCGGATGTTGAGCGCAGCGGGGAGCAGGTCGAAAGGGAGGCGCTGTTGGGCGCGGCTTAGCCGGTCGAGCGCCTCGGGTAGCACGTCGCCCATCTGGCCGTCGATCAAGCGACGCAACACGATCGCGGCGTCGGGCGAACAGGGTTCCAGGTGTTCGTCGGGGGCAGAAGGTGCGGCATCGACCCTGGCAGGATGGGCGCCAGCATCGCGGTAGACTGCCCAAGCGCCGGCACGGAGCAGCAGCGCACGCTCGGGCTCGGCAGGCGGCAACTCGGCGAAGAGTCGATCGAGGCCGGCAGCGGTCTCGATCGGGGAGACTTGGCGCTGTCCGGTGCCGACCAGCGCGGCGGTGACGAGGGGATCCATCACGCACCCTCCCACAGTGATGTGTAGGCGCCATCGACCATGACGCCTAGCGGCAGCACGCTCCTACCCTCCCATTCACCCGCGAAATCGACTGGGTGGCCGCCGGAGAGCGCTAGGAGCTTCCAATGGTCGCCGCCGTGTAGCGGCAGGGCCACGCCGTCGCGGTCGCGCAGCCACCAACGATCATCTTCCTTGGTGTAGAGCGGTGAGACGTCGCGGAGCGGGCAGAGGAAGCGCTCCTGCCAGGGTTGGCGGGCCATCGTCGCGGCGACGCCCGAGAGGAATGCCTCGATGGAATCGAGGCCGGGTATGCGTCCAGCCAGCGGCGCGGCCTCGCCGACGCGCGAGACGAATCGGGCACGTAGCTTCGCGGAGCCGGGCCAGAAGGCAATCTCTCCAGGCTGACTGATGCCTGCGCGAAGTGGTTCTTTCCAGGGGGCGCCCAGATAGGAATACTGGATGATCAATGCGGATCGCCCGGTGCGTTCGCCGAGCAACCACGTGTGCTGGGAGCGACCATGATTCTCCTCGTCTTGCACATGCTGGCCGAGCATGAGCCAATCGTCGCCTACAGCTTCGCCACGAGCGAGCACCTCGTCGTCGTCGATGCGCCAGCCGACGAGTTGGCGCACCTCGTCGCGCAACTCGGGCACGAGGGCGTCGGCTCGGCGATAGGTGTGTGTGATGAGGGCGAGTTTGCCCAGTTGCCCCAGCAACCGGTCTGGCCATTCGTTCGACGATCCGGGGATTTCGGCCATGCGCTTGAGGCGGAGCGAGAGGCCCGGCGCCTGAGCGTCCACCATCGCGGCGGCCTGGCGCTCCCAGAAGGAGGAGGGCTTGGTCTCGGCGGTGGCGAGGCCCTGGCGTACGAGATCGTTCATCCAGAGATCGAGGTTGTCGAGGCCTTGGGCGATTAGCGCCTCGCGCTTCTGGACACGGCGTAATTGGTTCGCGGTGGGCGCGTCGTCGGCCTTCTTGGGCTCCTTCTTTTTCTCTTGTCGCTGTTGCTGTTCGGTGGCGCGCTTGCTCAGCCACTCGGTGACCCAGACCGGCGGCTCGGCCTCGGGCACCGCCTTGGCATCCAGCGCGAGCAGGAGCAGGCCGATGACATGCTTGCAGGGCTGCTTGCGACTCGGACACGTACATTTCGCCGCGAAGGAGATGGCCTCGACGCGTACCTGATAGAGCGCGCTGCCCTGGCACTCACCCCATGAGGCATCGGCGTTGCGGCCTTGATTCTTCCAGAATTTGAGCGTCGCATGCTTCTTGCCGTCTTTGGCGACCTGTTCGTCGGGGGCGAGCGCGATGATCTGCTCGCTGGTGTCGATCACTCCCACGGCCACCTCCCCATGCTCTGCAACCGCTGCTCACGTTGGCTGTTTAGGAGTTCTGGGCGAGTATGCCAGAAGCGGTTGGTATTGCCCAGTGGAACGCCTCACATGGTCTTTTACAAGCATCATGTACACTATGGGCACAGTACGGTTGATTCGGCCCAGGAGGGTTCGGCGATGGCGGTGGACTTTCAGACTCGGCTTCACGATGTTACCACGACGGCGCGGCGGCTCACCTCGCGGGAGTCGCTCGCCAGCGACAACGCCCTGGTGCTCGCCATCGCGGGAGCGTCGTTTCTGGTGCATGCGCTCATCGGCGGCAACTACGGGTACTTTCGAGATGAGTTGTACTATATCGCCGCTGGACGGCATCCCGCCTTCGGCTACGTCGATTTCCCTCCGATGATCGCCTGGATCGGCGGTGTCCTCAACGTGATCGCTGGCGACAACCTCGTCGTGATCCACCTCGTTTCCGCGCTGGCGGCGGCGGCGCTGATCTTCGTGACGGGGCTGATGGCGCGCGAGCTGGGCGGTGGACGCTTCGCGCAGGGGCTCGCCGCGACGGCCTCGGCAGTGACGGTCGTCTACATGGCGACCGGTTCGATTTTCTCGATGGATGTACTGGACGAGCTGTGGTGGGCGCTCGGAGCATATGTGGTGATCCGCTTGCTGAAGCGCGATCAGCCGCGGCTGTGGCTGGTCTTCGGGCTGGTGGCCGGGTTGGGGCTCTTCACGAAGTTGACGATGCTCTTCTTTGGCTTCGCGCTGGTCGTGGGGCTGCTGGCGACTCCGGCGCGGAGGTATTTTCGGTCGTGGGAGATCTATGCGGGAGGGGCCATCGCGTTCGCCTTTCTGGTGCCGTATATCATTTGGAATGCCGTGAATGTCTGGCCGACGCCGGCGTTTTGGAGCAACTACGGCGGCCTGCACAGCGGAGGGCCGCTCGATTTCATCGCGAACCAGATCCTGCTTGCCAATCCGTTGTCGCTGCCGCTGTGGATCGCGGGGCTGGTCTTTTACCTGCGGAGCGAGGCGGGTAGGCCGTTTCGCGCGCTGGGGTGGGCATATGTCGCGCTGATCGTGTTGTTCCTGGTGGTGAGCGTGAAGCCGTATTTCCTGGCGCCGGCCTACGCGATGCTCTTCGCGGGCGGGGCGGTGGCGTTCGAGGGATCGCGGTTGGCGAGCCGGCGGGCGTGGACGAAGGCGGCGTACGTGGCGGCTATCGTCGTGGTGGGGCTGCTGCTGGCGCCACTCGCCATGCCGGTGTTGCCGCCGGCGGCCTACGCCAACAGCTATGGCGCCATCTCGGGGTTGGGGAACGCGGGAGCCGGGCAGGACGTACAGAGCGTCTTCCCGCAGTACCTCGGCGATCGCTTTGGGTGGGATACGATGGCGGCGACGGTTGCCAAGGTCTACGGGCGCTTGCCCGCCGATCAACGTGCGCAGGCCTGCGTGTTTACGGAGAATTACGGCGAGGCGGCGGGGCTGCAGCTGTACCAGCAAGAGTACGGGCTGCCGACGATCATCAGCGGGCATAACAATTACTATTTCTGGGGTCCGGGTACGTGTTCCGGCACGGTGATCCTGACCGTGGGGCTGGCGAAGGCCGACGTGGAGCAGTCGTACCTCAGCGTGACGCAGGTGGCGACGACTACCTGCACCTATTGCATGCCTGAGGAGAACGGCGCGCCCATCTTTCTGGCGACGGAGCCGCGATCCACGCTCGGGAACCTGTGGTCGCGCGCGAAGCACTTCAACTGAGGCTGAGTAGATCGCCCGCTGGTTTATGGTCGCCGAGGATCGCGGGAGTGACGTGCCGGCGTCGGGGGCCGCGCGCACTGAAGTCCGCCATGCATGCGGCGACAACCGCACCGTACTCGTATGAGCAGATGGCGCGCTAGCCAGGCCAGATGTAACAGGCCCCTTTCTGGTCCGGGAAGGTTGCCTGCTCGGCGAGGCCTGCGGCGGCGAGCCGATCGAGCGCGGCGCGGAGCTCGGCTTCGGGGAGCTTGAGGTGCTTGGCGAGGGGCGTCGGGAAGGCGTAGACGGCGCCCGACAGATAGATGCGGAGCCAGGCGTCGAGGGCGTCTTCGCGGCCCAGTCGCTCCGAGGCGGCGGCGAGATCGGGGTAGCGCGCGGTGATCAGGTTGTGCTGCATCTCGTCGCCGTCGCCGGCGAATGTCTTGGCGAGTAGGAGGCGGGCGTCAAGCTCGGCGATCGCTTTGAGGAAGGCGGCGCGCTGGTCCTTACCGGTCGGGAAGCCAGCCTCTTGACGCAGCTCCCCGGTGGCGAGGACGCCGCCCGCGCGGTCGAGCGCAAGGGCGATGCGATAGGCGTCGGACGAGATCAGCCCAGCGTCGGAGAGTTCGTCGGGGGTGCGCTGATCGGACCAGAGGCGCAGGACGGCTGGGACCATCGCCCAGGAGATCCAGGTGGGGCGGCCCCGTGCGAGGACGGCGTAGAGCGCGACCTCGCGCCGGCCGAGCACCCAACGCCAGGTATAGACCTGGCCGGAGGGGCTGTCCCAGTTGGGGTCGGTCTTGGCCTCGGGGTCGCCCAGGTAGGCAGAGAAGAGGTTGGGGACCTCGGGCGAGACGGGGTAGAGTGTGACGATACCGTGCTGGTCGATGACGCTTCCAGCGTCATCTGCGCCGGACAGGCGGTTGTCGGGGGTTTGTCGCCAGTTGCGCAGCCTGCGCTGGCGAAGATCGGCGAGGCTCGCGGTCATCTCGGCGCTCCTCTGGGTGCTGAATGGCGACCTTACACACATTGGGCTGGAGCGTTGTCGATTCGGCGCTCTCTGACCTGAGGGCCGGGGCTCATCCTCGCTGGCCACAGCAACAAACAGCAACAGACAGCAACAATCGGAACGGACTTGGTCTGCCTTGGCGCGCGCTACCCTATTCGACGGTTGTGCGGTCGAATAGGGGATTTTCGATGATGCCGAAGGCGTTGCCGAAGGGGTCGGCAACGGCGGCGAGGTAGATACCGTCGCCGACATCATGCAGCGGCGAGAGGACGGCGGCGCCGAGCGCCGTCAATCGTTCCAACTCGGCTTTGGCGTTCTCTACGCCCCAGTAGACCCCAATACCGCCGGCGCCGGGGGTGACGCCGGTCATGTCGGGATCGAGGCCGAGCTCGAAGCCGCCGACTTTGAAGCCGACGTAGAACGGCTCGTCGAAGTACGGCTCCTTGCCGAGCACCGAGATGTACCAGGCTTTGGCGCGCTGTAGATCAGTCACGTGATAGTTCACCGTTCGCAGGCCGAGGATCATGGATCGCCTACTTTCTTTCGCCGGGAGGTCGCTGAGTCGAACGGGACTCGATGCGCGCTACCCGTCATTCGGCGCGCATGGCCGGGGTGTACGTGAGGCCGACGAGGATGCCCTCGGGGGAGAGCACGCGGGAGACGGTTTGGCCCCACGGCTCCTTTTTGGCGCCGACGAGGATACGATGGCCCTTCGCGGCTAGCTCGGCGGTCGCCTGCGCCACGTCGTCCACGTCGAACTCGACCCAGCACTGCGGTGCTGGGAGGTCCGCCGGCCACTCGGGGACGCCGAAACAGGACTCCGCCGCGCCGCTCAGCGGCCAGAGCGCGAAGTGCTTGACGCCGTCCAGCTGGCCGTGGGTCACGCTCGTGTAGGTGTCGTCGCCTTCGAGCGGGAGGCCGAGCGCGTCGCCATAGAATGCGCGAGACGTGGGCATGCTTTGGACGATCGGGCCGAAGCCGGCGACGAAGAGGATGTTCATGGCCGTTGCTCCTGACGGGTGGGGCCGCGTTGCACGGCACGTGCCGCGCGCTACTCGGCGATGCGCTCGACCCATTGGGCACGCCAGTCGGCGGCCTCGAAGGGATCGGGCCAGAACTCGCGCAGGTGGACGATGAGGTCGTCGCGGAAATCGAAGAAGGACACCGCGCGGTCGATGCGGGAGGGGTCGGCGGCGTCGGTGGCGACCATCTCGCTCACGACGGAAGCGCCTTCGGCGAGCGTGCGGAGCAGTTTGATGCGCACGCGACGTGGGTAGTTGGCGTTGACGGCGATGAAGTTGTCGCGCCCACGGATGCGCTCGCCGGACTGCGGCCACTCACAGATGAAGTCGTCGTGGAGCAGGGCGCCTACGTCAAAATCGCCGACGTCGAACATCGACCAGAGGCGCTCGACCACGTGGCGAGGCTCGTTCAGCGCCATTGGGATACCTCCTGTGGAAGTGTATGTCACGACTTTCAGGCGACCATCGAGCCGCGCGCGACGGGCATGCTCACGGGGAACCGGCGGGAGCGGACTGGCCCACGCACGCATCACGAGTAGATCGTGTAGATCATGGCCGGGGTTTTCGCTTCCACCTCCTTCCGCTTTTCGATTTGAAACGGGCTTCGACGGTGAATTCAAGGGTATGGCGGCCCGCGGGGGCGGAAATTGGACGAAAAGCGGAAAAGGGCGTTGCGGAGCGTCTCGTGCGTGAACCTCGCGATAGGGTTGATGACGGCAGCGGCATGGCGGCATCCTCGTCGAGGGGCGCATTACGAAGCGACCAAATTATAAGGTCGGTTGAGCGGGAAGGGAGTATTTCGGACGGGATTGGAGAACACTTGTTCGAGTGAAGTATACCATTACGCGCGACGGAAAACAACCTCGATCGGGCTTTAGCACCTTGAGGTGCAGGAGTACCATCGTATGCACGGTACAACTGTAAGGCCGCCACCGCGTAGTAGATTTTAAGTAGGCGCAACATTCCGGCTGCGCGGTCCGCCTCTTCCATGAAGTCGAGGAAATCGTATGGCAACTCCGGGTAGCGGGCGCGGCGTCAACGGGCTGTCGCTGCTGTTTCACATTCGCAAGACATTTAAGCTTGCCTCGGCGGTGCTGCACGATCCTCGTGTGCCTTGGGCGCCGAAGCTTGCTTTTCTGGTGAGTGCCGGGGCGCTTGCACTGGTGGTGCTCGTTCCCGAGCTTGGCATCGACGGAATCATGGCGGCTGTACCGGGACTCGGCTGGATTGGCGACGCGCTCGGCATCCCCGCTGAAGCGTCTTTGGATTGGGTGGCGGCGGTGGTGGCGGCGTTCAACCTCCTCAAGCTCTTCCCGGCGGAGATCGTCGGCGAACACTACGACGCGCTTTTCCGCAGCCGTAGGACGCGGGCTGCGTAGGTTCGATTCGGTGGAAACGGTTCGCGGCAAGATGGGCCGGCGGGCGAACCCGCGCCTAGGGGGCCCGCGGCCACGAGGGCTGCCTGCGCAGCCTCGGAATTTGGAAGCGATCTGCCAGCCGTTCGCTAGGATACATTACGGCTTGACGGATGACCGTGTCATTGGTATCCTCGGTGCGCCGTATAGTTCAGCGGAGGGTTGCTCCGCGTTCACGGGGGAAGGCGCGTCGTGCATCCAGTGATTCTTTGGGGGTATCGTAAGCGGGGCGCGGCTGTCGGCCAACTCAGCTATGTCTGCCCGCGTTGCCATCAGAATGTGCCGCATACGGTCGTGAAGACGCAGACCAAATTTACGCTGTTCTTCATTCCCCTGTTTCCGATTGGCACGAGCTACAAGGCGGTGTGCGCGAACTGCAAATATGAAGAGAAGGTCACGAAGCAGCAGGCGCAGCAGATGTTCCCCGCCCAAGCATGACGGCGCGCTTCGTCGTGCGACCGCGCTAGCCGTCAGACGGGGATGGTAGGAAGAATGGCGCGATAAAGGCGAGGGCGTCGCGCAGCTGCTGCTCCGTGATGCGGTGGGTGTGGTCGTAGAGTTTGAGCGCGAGGCGGTCGGGGGTGGCGGCGTAGGATGGGCTGACGGCCTCGAAGAGGCGTAGCGTGCCGCCGACTGGGACCATGTCGTCGTTGCGCCCGTGTGAGAGCAGCAGCGGGCGCGGAGCGAGGGCGGCGCCTTTGGCGGCCACATCGTGCACCTGGGCGAAGCGGCGGGCTTCGTCCGCGCTCTGGGAGACGGCGTCGAAGCGCGCGCTGAGTACATCGGGCAACGGCGAGCCGGCGAGGCAGACGATGCCGGCGACGCGCGGATCCTCCGCGCCGACGACCAGCGCGCAGATCGCGCCCATTGAGAAGCCACCGACGATGACGGCGTCGCCTCGCACCACTGGGAGGAGCATGAGCGCCTCGACCGCGACGCGCATGTCGTCGATGGTGCGATGCACCACCGTCATGTCGTGGAGGGCGCGCGCCTCCGCGGTTTCGGCAGGCGCCGACGTAAGGCGGCGATCGCCGTGGGCCCAGGCGTCGGCCAGGAGCACGACGAAACCGAGACCCGCGAGCACGAGGGCGAGCGGAAGGAAGTCGCTCTTTTGCGAGCCGAAGCCGTGCTGCAGGACGACCGCGGGATGCTGGCCGGGCGCCTCTGGGCGCACGAGGATGGCGGGTATATGGTCGGTCCCGAGCGAGAGAGGTTCGGGTTCGCGTGGCGTGAAGCGGAGGGGGAAATCGGGCGCCATGTAGGATGCTTCCTCTAGGGATTGCTGGTGGCCCGGCGGGCAGTTGGGCACGTGAGGAGAGCCGCCGAACTCAGCATATGTACGCTTGAGCGAGGCTGCGGGTGAGCAGCCGGGCTTCGGGCGCGCGAGATATGGGGAGGACGGATAGCCCATCTCGGCCAGTACGAACGGCAGGTCGCTTTGACAAGGATGTGCCCGCCACATACAATGCCGTGCGGTTGCATCGTCAGCCGTCCGCTGGGCGCGCGATGCCGTTCGCGTGACAAGGAGACAGACCATGGCTACGCATACCAAGTCCAAGAGCGCGGGTAGCGAGATCAAGCATGTCGCGGCGGAGGAGCACAAAGCGGCCAAGACGGCGCACAAGGTGGACAGCACGATCTACGCGGCGGAGGTGCTCGCCAGCGGGAATCCGAAGCGCATCGCGCGCTATGGGCTGCGCAAGGTTGCTTATAAGCTGTTCGCGAAATTCATGGGAAAGACGGTCAATCGCATCTAGGCTGTTGCCCTCGCTCGATGGACGTGGCGCTGTCTGGTGGGTTGTGGCGCCACGTGGTTGGTACGTGGATCTGAGAGCTTCCGCGGCGACATGCTTGCGTAACGCATTTGCGTGGGAACGCGGTGGACATTCGGGGAGTTGCAGGCGGGAGAGGGATACCGTGTGGGGGCGGACGCGGCCTGATCGCTGCCCGACGGCGCACACCCATCGGACCACGTAACGCGCTTCGCGGTCGGCCGCTCCCTACGCCAACACCGCACGACCGCGTTGCGGCGCCGCGATCTGTGTCGATACTATCGTGGCGCGACGTGGTGTGCGAGACGACCGGGGAAGGACCATGCTCGACGATCCCATTCTCGTCAACGATTGGCACGTCGTCGCGTATGCCTCGGAGCTTGCGCGGGGCAAACCGGTGGGAGCACGCCTGCTTGGCGAAGATCTGGTGATCTGGCGTGTGGGCGAACGTGTGCATGTGTGGCGCGACCTATGCCTACACCGCGGCACGCGCCTCTCGCTTGGCACGGTGCGCGACGAGACGTTGATCTGCCCTTACCACGGCTGGACCTACGACGAGGGTGGGCAGTGCGTGCGCTTCCCTGCGCATCCGGAGCAGACGCCGCCGGCGAAGGCCAGGGCGAAGGTTTACCAGGCGCAGATACGTTACGATTGGGTCTGGGTGACGCTCGGCACACCGACGCGCGACATTCCGGCGTTTCCCGCGTGGGATGACGCCGATTTCCGCAAGGTCCATTGCGGCCCCTATGCGTTCAAGGCGAGCGGGCCGCGCGCCATCGAGAACTTCCTCGACGTGACGCACTTTCCGTTCGTGCACGCGGGGTATCTCGGCGATCCGGCGCATGCGACCATCAGCGACTACGAGGCGGAGATCACGCCCGAAGGGGTGATCGCGCGAGACATCACGGTCTGGCAGCCCGATCCGGACGGCTCCGGCGTAGGGGCGAACGTCACCTACACCTACGAGGTGCTGCGGCCGCTGACGGCGCGGTTCGTCAAATCCTCGGCGGGGCCGCGCTTCGCCATGTACTTCACGGTGACGCCGCTCGCGGAGGAGGCCTGCATCGCCTGGACCTACGTGGGGCTGGACTACGGCGAGCAGACGGACCAAGAGATCCGCGATTTCGAGAATCTGATCACCTGGCAGGACGTGCCGATCGTGGAGTCGCAACGCCCGGAGCTACTGCCGTTGGACCTGCAGGCGGAGATTCACCTCCGCTCGGACCGCACGGCGATAGCGTACCGGACGTGGCTGCGACAGTTGGGGCTGACGTTCGGTACGGCGTAAGGTTTCTTACCCCCGACGAGCCCCCATGTGTGGGGGCCCGCCGCTCCCTATGGGGCGAGGGTCGAGGGGAGAACACTACTCGACGATCCGCGCCGACCTCGCGTTAGTGGCTGAGGAGGTGGTCCGGTGGCGTTTGACCTCATCCTGCGGAACGCGCGGCTGACGGGGCGCGAGGGCACGGCCGACATCGGCATTGAGGGCGGTGTCTTCACGCGAATCGCGGCGGCGATCAAGGCGAAGGCGACGCGGGAGATTGATGCTGGGGGGCGGCTCGTCTCGCCTCCGCTGATCGACTGCCATGTCCACCTGGACGCGGTGCTGACGGTGGGGCAGCCGCGACACAATCAGAGCGGTACGCTGATCGAGGGCATCCAGATCTGGAGCGAACGCAAGCAATCGCTGACCCATGAGGATGTGAAGCGGCGCGCGCTGGAGGCGATCACGTGGGAGGTGGCGCAGGGTACGCTGTTCATCCGCTCGCACGTGGACGTGTGCGAGCCGAAGCTGACGGCGCTGCGGGCGCTGATCGAGGTCCGCGAGGAGGTGAAGGACATCTGCGAGCTGCAGCTCGTCGCTTTCCCGCAGGACGGCATCCAGTCGTTCCCGGACGGCGAGGCGCTCATGGACGAGGCGATGCGGCTCGGCGCGGACGTGGTCGGCGGCATCCCGCACTACGAGTGGACGCGCGAGATGGGCGTGCGGGATGTGGAGTATGCCTTCGCGCTGGCGAAGCGGTATGACCGCGACGTCGACTGCCACTGCGACGAGACGGACGACCCGCAGTCGCGCTTCACGGAGGTGATGGCGGCACAGACGCTGACGCAGGGCTGGCATGGGCGGGCGACGGTCAGCCATTGCACGGCGAGCCACTCGTGGGACAATGCCTTCGCCTTCAAGGTGACGCAACTGCTGGCGCGTGGGCGCATGAACGTGATCTGCAATCCGTACGACAACAGTATTTTGCAGGGACGCTTCGATACATATCCTAAGCGGCGGGGCATGGCGCGACTGAAGGAGTTCTTGGCGGCGGGGGTCAACGTCTCGCTGGGCCACGACTCGATCATGGACCCGTGGTATCCATTAGGGCGCGGCGACCTGCTGGCCGCCGCCAATCTAGCGCTGCACGTCGCGCAGATGAGCGGGCGCGACGAGATCGCCAGGATGTATGAGCTGGTGACGACGAACGCCGCGCGCACCCTCAACGTGGCGGATCGCTACGGCATCGAGGAGGGCAAGCCGGCCAACCTGATCGTGGTGGACGCGCGCGATGCGCACGACGCGCTGCGACTGGTGCCGGCGCGGCTGCACGTGATCAAGGACGGGCGCGTCGTCGCCAGCACGACGCCGAGCGAGAGTCGCATCCATCGCGAGGGAGCGGACGTGAGGGTATCGTTCGTGCCGGGAAGTTGACGCCTACCCTTGGTTTTACCGAAGAACCCGTAAAGCCGCTGGGCTTCAGCCCATGCGGATGAAAGGGTTTGCATGGCTTTAGCCGAAAGCCTGTTGCGGTTGCCGATTCCGCCTGCCTGTGCAAGAATAGGTCCATAGGCACTTTGCACCTCACCAATCAAATAGGGTTTGGCGGTTCCGCAGTCAATCGTTCCTGCGGGTAAAAGCACTAACGTATCTTGGACGTGGTGCGCTGCGCTTGCGTCGGGTTGATTGAGCCGAGCTCACCCGGCGATGCCGTCAACGCCTCTCGGGGCCGGGCAGGCCCTTCAAGAGCTAACGTAGTGGGTTGCCACAAGCGTTTCCTGAGCATCCATCGGGCCTTGGCCCGTGTGGAGTGTCAACAAACCCCTGCGAGCCACCACGTGTGGGGACCTCGCCATCCCGGCGAGGGAAGGGATCGTGAGGCGAGGTGGGAAGCTGATCGAGATCACTGTCGCGCCTGGGCATGGGTATGAGGAGAGGGCGATCCCGCGATTGGGATCGCCCTGCGTGAGAAGGCGACCTCACCTCTCTCGCCCCCTCTCCCGCGAGGAGAGGAGGACGCAGATGGGGCTAGCGGCCGTAGCGGGAGAGTTCCCACTTGCGCAGGAAGTAGTAGAGGACGCCCGTGACGATCAGCGCCAGCGGGAAGCCGACATCCGCATCTCCCAGTGCGTGGGACAATGGCCCCTCGTAATTGGTGAGGAATGCTTGGTTGACGCCGAGTACGGCGACGGCGAGGCCGACGACCATAGACACGATCGCGGCGATGCCGGGTGGCAGCTTGCTCGCCGTTTCGTAGTCCGCCGCGGGGTACTTGCCCTTGCGCAGCCAGCTTTCGATGAGCATGATGGCGTTGTAGGCGCCAAGCCAGTACGCGATGACGAGCAGGAAGCCCTCCAACTTGCCGTTGAATTTATCCTGCACGTAGAAGGTGAGGGCTAGGTACGCCAGCGCACCGACGATGGTCAGAATCCAGCGCCTCACCTTCACGCCGAGCACCTGCAGTGACAACGCAAAGCTGTAATCGTTCGGGACATTGTTGGCAATGGTGCTGAACGCCAGCAGCAGGATGACGGCGTACGACACCGGGTTACGCCCGATCGCATTGCCCAAAAGCGCGCCCGGCGTGTCGCCGGCCGCTCCAGTTGTGAGCAGCAGGCCTAGTGTCTCGAGCAGGATGCAAGGAATCGCCACGCCGGCGAACGCATACCAGAAGACGCTGCGAGCCGGAGTGTCGACGGGTTGGCGTCGCGTATAGTCCGCGGCATACGAGGACCAACCAACCGCGTAACCGAAGATGCCGCCACCCAGGCTAGCGACGCTCGCGAAGACGGCCAAGCCCCCGACAGCCGTCGCAGCCACCCCGGTGTTGAAATGTGGAGCTGCCGCGAAGAAGACATAACCGAAGAGAATCGCCATCGGGATCCAGGCGAAGCGCTCGTAGCGGTGGACGATGAAGTAGCCGAAGACGCTAATGGCCGTCGTGAGGGCGGCAAGGAAGACTAACGCTAGCGGGAGCGGGATCTTGTTGGCACTCCACTGGACGATGAGGGTCGCTCCGATGACAGCGTTGACGGCGCTCCAGCCGATGCACGCCAATGCATTAAAGATCGCTGGCAGCCTCGCGCCTTGTAGTCCGTAGGCAAATCGGGACAGGGGCATCTGGGCGAGTCCCGTCTTTGGGCCGAGGGTACTCAGATATGCGACTGGAAGGACTCCGAGCAGGTTGAATACGATGATGACGGCAACTGATCCCCAGAATCCCAGCCCAAACCCAAGGGCGATTGCTCCGAGGGCTACCGTGGCGACGACAGAATTCGCCGACCACCACAACCAAATCGTATCTCTGATCTCTTTGTGGGCGCGGTCGTCCTCGGGGACGCGCTCGATGCCCGTGAGCTCGAACGTGGTTTGCGTGCCCTGGTCGGTCGTGACGCTGGCCATGCATGTCTCGCTTTCAGCGGTTGCTGGTCGTGTCAACAGTTGAGAGGTCCGCCGCCACCGCCCCGATGGTCCCCTGGCCCACGAGGCACTCACCGCGGATGTTCACGTACCGGAGGTCGCCGCGAAAATGCAACGAAGCCCGGCGGCAGGCCTTGCGGTACACTGAGTACACAAGTGAACCTGCCATCCGGGCTTTTATCCCCGTGGTGTGGCGCACGCGTCGCGGCGAGCGCAACGCGGACACGCCTGCGCCGCTCGGTCGCTGCCCGCGGCGGACGTATCCGGCCGCGGAGGAACCCTAGGCGCACTTCACTCGTAGACGGGCGATGTTACGGTCGCCCTGTAGAGACGCCCGAATCCATATTGTTCGAGCTTATACGAGTGCCGTCCGTGCCAGTGGGCACAGATCTGGGCAAAGTCTATGATCGACGTGGATGAGCGTCAAGCGCACGCTGCTTGTACATAACGTTTCACACATTTGGGGGGCGGCTATGGTGAGCGTCGGCATACTGACGGTGAGCACGAGGGGCGCTGCGGGCGAGCGCGAGGATACATCGGGCGACGCGATTCGTGAGATGGTGACGGGCGAGCCGCTCAGCGCGACGGTCGAGGCGCGGATGATTGTCGCCGACGAGCGAGCGTCGATCGAATCCGTGCTGCGCTCGTGGGCGGACGTGCTGCGGCTGAATCTGGTGCTGACCACCGGTGGCACGGGGTTCAGCCCGACGGACGTGACGCCGGAGGCGACGCTGGCGGTGGTCGAGCGCGTTGCGCCGGGGCTGGCGGAGGCGATGCGCGCGGAGAGTCTGCGGATCACGCCGATGGCGATGCTGACGCGCGCAGTATCGGGCATCCGCGGCGAGACGTTGATCGTGAACCTGCCGGGCAGCCCGAAGGGCGTGCGCGAGTGCCTGGGGGTAATTCTGCCGGCGCTGCCGCATGCGGTGGACATCCTCACGCGGCGGGTAACGGAGCACGGCGCCGCGGCGAAAGCGTGACCCTTCCGGCGGCGCCGTGCGGCATGTGTCATGCTGAGGATGGTTACCGCACGGCGTTGCGACGACGGCGGGCGCCAACATGCGAGGCGAGAGCAGACGCCTGAGACGCGAATGAAGCGGAAGGCAGTGAATTGACCACTCCCACACGGCTAGAAGCCGGGGGATTCTTGGGCTGACCACCGCGAACCTAGCGAGCTAGGAGCGTCTTACACGGTCATGTCGTGGTGAACCACATCCACAAGCGTCGATTTCCGCGGGCCCTGCGGTATGCGGGCAGTATAGCATACAGAGAGGAGACGGCGCTTCCTCCCCACACCGAAAGGGAGGGATATCCGCGCCGGCCATTTGATGAGCACCAGGCGAAGGCGCGGGTTGGAAGGGTGGCAAGTGGGCGTTCTGGCGACGGTGGCCGCGGCGGGCGGCCTCGCGCTGGCGAATTGGTTGAGCGCACGCAGCGTCACCACGCCGACCTCCGAGCTGCCGGGTCAAGGGGGGCGCTACGCCTGGGAGCACGGCGACATCTGGTATACGGTGAAGGGGCAGGGCGAGCCGCTGGTGTTGATCCACGGCGTCTATGCCGGCGCGGCGTCGTACGAGTACCGACGCGTCTTCGATCTACTGGCACGCAGCCATCGGGTCTACGCTTTCGATCTGCTCGGTTTTGGCCGCTCCGCGCGTCCCGCGCTGGTCTACACGCCGGCGCTCTACGAGCAGCTGATCGCGGACTTCGTGCGCGAGGTTGTGGGCGGCGCGGACCACGCGGCGGCGGTGATCGCGTCCACGTTGGGCGCGGCGTTCACGATTCGCGCGGCGGCGGAGCGACCGGCGCTCTTCTCGCGACTCGTGCTGATCGAGCCGACGGGCATTGAGACCCTCGCGCGGGCGAGTGACTCGCTGGCGCGAAGGGCGAGGCTGGCGCTGTTGCGCTCGCCGCTGGTCGGGGAGGCGATCTATGGCGCCTTCGCGTCGCGCCCGAGCATCCGCTACTTCCTGCAGAAGCAGACTTACGCCGATCCGCGGATGGTGACGAACGAGATGGTTGATCGCTACCACAACATGGCGCACCAGCCAGGGAGCCGCTTCGCCGCGGCAAGCTTCATCTCCGGCGCGCTGAACACGCCCGTGGCGAGCATGTTTCCGCTGCTGAAGCAGCCGATCTTGCTGTGTTGGGGCAAAGACGCACGCTTCACGCCGCTGGAGAACGCAGGAGCCTTTCGCGAGGGCAATCCCCGCGCGGAGCTGCGCGTCTTTGACTGCGGCGCGCTCCCGCAGGACGAGCTGCCGGAGGAGTTCGCGCGCGAGGTGACCACGTGGCTCCGCTTGAACAGCGGTTCGCGGCTGAAGTAGCAGATTTTCGACACGGAGGACAGCGGAGGGATATTAACACGGAGGATAAGGGGGGGTTAATGGAGGAGAAACGACTTTACGGGGCTGAAGACATGCGCATCAAGCGAATAGTGGCCTCAAGGCTACAGCTCATCCGTTCGAAGATGTGAAAATCAGTTCTGGGCTCTCTTACCCCGCATAACTCCGTCGACCTCCGTTCCCTTCCGTGTTGCAACACTCTGCTCTGTCCTCCTAAACGCGCTCGAGACGGCGAAGGGTGCCGTTGATGGCGACGCGCAGGCTCTCCACCACGCCGCGGCCGCTGACGGCGACGGCCTCGAAGCTGGGGGCGCGATACACGTTGAGGTACTGCTCGAGGACGGGGACGGGGAGGATGTCGGGGAGGTCGCGCTTGTTCCACTGCATGACGAGGGGGAAATCGCCGGGATTCTTGCCCATGCGGCGCAGTTGGTCGTTCAGCTCGTTGAAGCTCTCGATGTTCTCTTGCAGCTTGCTCGCCTGGGAATCGGCGACGAAGACGACGCAGTCGGCGCCTTTGAGCACCGAGATGCGGGTCTGTTGATAGAGCACCTGGCCGGGGACGGTGTAGAGTTGGAAGCGGATCTGGAAGCCGTGAACCATGCCGAGGTCCAGCGGGAGCAGATCGAAGTACAGCGTGCGCTCGGTCTCGGTGTCGATGGAGACCATGTCGCCCACGTCGCGCGGATTGACGGTCTTGTGCAGGAAGTGCAGATTGGTCGTCTTGCCGGAGAGGCCGATGCCGTAATACACGATCTTGCAATTGATCTCGCGTTTTGCCATGTTGATGAGCGACATAACGGCTCCTGCCTCAACGGTAACGCTCGCAGCGTATGGCGGGGAGAGACCCCACTGGCGAACGCGCAGATTGGTTCGTTGACTCTCTTCCGCTTTAGGAAGTCACGCGGCGCACGGCGAACACAAGACTGCTACACATCAGATGCTGACATTGTATCGCACGGCTTCGCTGTTGCAAGCAGAATGGCTCATGCAGGGGCATTCACACGGGCGAGGAAACGATCGAGTTTGACGCGGGCGCGCTCGTGAGTGCCCTCGCCGATCAGTTGGCGGTCGTCGCGCGCCGAGACGCGGAAGACGAGGCGACGGTCGTCGATCTCGATCAACTCGGCGGTCGCGGTGACGGTAGCGCCGACTGGCGTGGCGGCAAGATGGCGGACGTTGACGAGCGTGCCGACGGTCGTCTCGCCCTCGGGCAGCTCGGCCTGCGCCAAGCGCCAGGCAGCGTTCTCCATCAGACCGATCATCAGCGGCGTCCCGAAGACACGGACGCCTCCGGCGCCAAATGCGGCAGCGGTCTGCTGCTCGGTCACGACGAGCGACGCATCGCCGCGCATGCCCACCGTCAGCGCCATTCCTTCGCTCCCCTCGCGTGTCGGCTCGCTCGCGCGGCTCCGCGCATTCTACCACGTTGCCTTCGCCGGTGAGTTCGGCGCGGGAAACCTCGCGGTCAGGAAGTTGCAATGGGGGAGGTTGACATGGGATCGTCTGCGGAAAGGGCACAGATACTCGACCGCCCAAGGTACCGCTACGTCTGAATGGCGTTGACTGCCTTTCGGGCCAGTGCAATAATGGCTACGCTGGAAATCCGGCCGCGCGCGATGGACAGAGCGGCCCGCGCGCCCGCGAATGAAGCGTTCGTTGATGACGAGGCGGCGGGACGACGACGCGGGCGGAGAGGCACAGAAAAGGCCGTGGTATGCAGCAGATAGAAGGCTTGGGGCGTGTGGGGCAGGGCGCTTTCGCGATGGAGCAGCCAAATCGGCACGAGGAGCCGCAGACGAAGATCGCCATCTCGGTGGTGGTGCCGATCTACAACGAGGAAGAGAGTATACGCCCTCTCTATGATTGCCCTCAGCGCCGAGCTGCAGCGGATCGGCGAGAGCTACGAGGTCGTTTTCGTTGACGACGGCAGCCGCGACGGCTCCTTCCTCGCACTGAAGGCGCTCTACGAGGCCGATCCGCACGTGCGCGTGGTGCGCTTCCGGCGCAACTTCGGCAAGACGCCGGCATTGGTAGCGGGCTTCCAGCGCGCGCGCGGCGAGATCGTCTTCACGATGGACGCCGATCTGCAGGATGATCCGGCTGAGATTCCGGCGTTTCTGGAGAAGCTCGCCGAGGGGTACGATCTCGTCTCGGGCTGGAAGTATCCGCGGCACGATCCCATCACCAAGACGTTGCCGTCCTTCTTCTTCAATCGCATGGTGCGTCGCACGACGGGCGTCAAGCTGCACGACATGAACTGTGGTTTCAAGGCGTACCGGCACGAGATCCTCGACGACATCAAGCTCTATGGCGAATTGCATCGCTTCATCCCGGTGCTGGCGCAGCAGCGCGGCTTCAAGGTGACCGAAGTGAAGGTGCGCCACCACAAGCGCAAGTTCGGCAAGTCGAAATTCGGCGCGCGACGCTTTATGCGCGGTTTCCTCGATCTGCTGATGGTGCTCTTCCTGATGAGCTATCTTCGCACCCCGCTCCGCCTCTTCGGCACGATCGGCTTTCTGCTGACGCTCGCCGGAGTCGTGGTGGACGGCTACATCGTAGCCGACCGCTTTTTGCCCTTCGGCTCGCACCAGGCGATTCACGATCGCCCGTTGCTTTTCGTCGGCATCATGCTGCTGATCTTCGGGGTGAGCTTCATCCTGACGGGCCTGCAGAGCGAGATGATCCGTCACTTCGCCTATCGCCCCGAAGAGGAGTTCAGCGTGAAGCAGGTGCTGGAGTGAGGGAGCCCGCGGTGGCGTCGACCGAGACGACCGCAACGAGCGCTACCTCGCTGACGGGTCGCGCGCGCGGTCTCTTCACGCGGTACAAGCGCTTCATCCAGTTCGGCGTGCTGGCGCTGGTCGTGATCTTCCTGGGTACCGCGATCTGGAAGAGTTGGTCCGACCTGGGACACTACACCTGGCGGGTCGACTGGGGGCTGCTCATCATCGGCTTCGCGCTGCTGGTCGGGCAGGAAATCTCCTACGGGTTCATCTGGCGCGCGATCCTTGCGCGGCTCGGCAGCCACCTCGACGTCATCTCCAGCCAGCGCATCTACCTCGGCGCGGAATTCGTCCGCTACATCCCCGGCAATGTGTGGCACGTCATCACGCGTGTGCTCTGGGCCGAGCAGAAGGGCGTACCGAAGCCGATCGGCTTCGCCAGCATGGTGATCGAGCTGGCGACGCGCATCACTTCGGCTGCCCTCGTCTTCGCCGTCAGCCTCTTCTTCTGGCAGGATACCAGCGGCCTGCTCTCGGGCGTGCCGCGTGCGGCATTCATCACGGTGGGGGCGCTCGCCGTGCCGCTGTTGCTGCTAGGCCTCTATCCGCCGATGCTCAAGGGCATCCTCAACGTTGGCTTGCGCAAAGTAAAGCGGCAGCCGATTGCTTTCGCACTGCGCTATGGCGACGTGCTCGTGATCGCGCTCTGCTGGAGCGCGAGCTGGCTGGTGGCGGGCGCGGGCTTCTACTTCGTCGTGTTGGCCCTCGTCTCCACTCCACTCCCCGCGGCGACGCTGCTGCTCTGCATCGGCATCTACGCGCTGGCCTGGGATATCGGATTCCTCTCGTTCGTGACGCCGAGTGGCCTGGGCATCCGTGAGGCGGCGACGGTGATCTTGTTGACGCAGGCGCACCTCGTCCCGAGCGGCCCGGCGGGGGTCGGTGTCGCCACGGTCGTTGCCATCATCGCACGGCTGCTCGCCACCGGCTCGGAGCTGATTTGCATCACTGCGGCCCACCTGATTCGCGGCGGGCCGCCGGTGCCGGAGCCGGGAACGATCGAGGCTGCGGCGGACGCTGTGGAACTGGCTCGTCCACAGGGCTAGCGCCGAACGCTGCACACCCCAGACACGGCCGTGGAGTGCGCTCAGCTTGGAATTCTTCTTTCAGTCGAAAATTCGCATTGGTTGTGCTTGCACCCACGATGTCTCACCAGAGTATAATAGGGACGCGTGGTTGACAGATGGCCACCGAGGCGCTGCGACCAGGGCATGTGGATTGGATGGAGGCGCTCCCATGCAGGCCATTCTCCCCAATGCGCGTCCGCGCAGCCGCCCCTACGCCTGGGGCATGATCTCGATCGAGCCGGAGCCGCCGCGCGTGGGCAGGGAGGCGAGAATCGGTTTCCCGCTGGCGAACCCTGGGCCCGACGTGGTGGTGGTGGAGCACATCGCCGTGAAGGTTGCTCTCTTCGGCATCGGCGTCGACTGGGAAGAGATCGGCGTGCTCGGCCCGATACGACTCAACCCCGAGCCAGGCGCGGTCCACACACACACGATCGCGTGGACGCCAACCATCGGCGGACATCGCTGCGTGCGGGCGTCGCTTAAGGTGACGGGTGCCAATGCGCCGCTCATCGTCGGGCGCAATCTGCAGGTGATCGAGGCGAGCACTGACGAAGATGTGTGGGTGCAGCCGTTCCGCTTGGGCAATCCGCGGCGTGAAGCGTCGCCAATCGTGCTGGCGCTCGGCGGCAATCACCTCGAAGACCTGCGGGCAACTGTGCATGTCGCGGGGCACGAAGTGCCGACGGGCCAGCCGGTCTGGCTACGCGGCGGTGAGGAGGTGCCCGCGGAGCTGGTGCTGGTCGCCGCCACGGACGCGGCTATCGACGCCATTCGCACCGTGGAGGCATCGGTCGGCGGCGCGCTGATCGACGGCATCGAGGTCGTCGTGCGGCGCCCGGCGCGGGTGGCGTTTTTCGTCCACCCAGAACATGTGATCGCCAATGTCGTCTCGATGGACGAGATGAGCGGCGCCGTCTTTAGCCGCGCGCGCAACTAGGCGTCGGTTCTTGCCGATGACGCCCGGCTGCTTGCAGTTCTATGGTCATGTGTCCGGTCAACTGTCGCCGATGGCAAACCTCAGGCAAGTGCCTACGCCACCGAGATCGAAGCCTCGCCGGCACGTCAGCCACGACCGATCGGATCGTTAAAATTCGAAGGCCCGCCAGCCTGCCTCGTTGACAGGTCGCCATCTTATGCCTACAATAACGCGGCTCCCACGGTGACAGGTGGGGAGCACGGGATGTCGTGGGTAACGGTGGGCGGGGGTCCTTCGTGGCGGCAGGCGAGGCGGGTCGGCTTATCGGGCTCACCCTGGGCGACTACACCCTCAACGCGCTGGTCGGCATCGGCGGCATGGCCGAGGTCTACCGTGCCCATGACAGTGTCCTGGGGCGCGCGGTCGCGGTCAAGGTGCTGTCGCCGCAGGGTGCGGACAACGCGAACTACCGCGAGCTGTTCCGTAAGGAGGCACGGCGAGTCGCGGCGCTCGACCACCCCAACATCGTGCCGGTCTACTACCTCGGTGAGCAAGACGGCCTCCTGTTCCTGGTGATGCCGCTGATGGCCGAGTCATTGCGGCAGCGCATCGAGCGCGCGGGTCGCCCCACGCCGTACGAGGCGGTGCGCGTGATCGTGCAGATCGCGGCGGCGCTCTTCGTCGCGCACCAAGCCGGCATCATCCATCGCGACGTGAAGCCAGAGAACATCCTGTTGAATGTCGAGGGGCGCCCGCTGCTGACGGACTTCGGCATCGCGCGTGACGGCAAGACCACGCGTGACCTTTCAGGCGCTCTGGATGACGCACTGGCCGTGCCGCGCCGCCCGTCGGCGACCCTCGCGCGGGAAGGACTGCCGGTGGGGACGCCGGAGTACATGGCGCCGGAGCAGTTGCGTCTGGGGATAGTGGATCGGCGGGTCGACATTTATGCCCTCGGCGCCGTGCTCTACGAGCTGCTGACGGGGCGTGCCCCGCACGAGGCGCCGACGCCCGAAGAGGTCGCAGCGCTGACGCTGAGCGCGCCGGTGGTGCCGCCCTCGACCTACAATCCCGCGATCTGGCCGGATCTTGAGGTGGCCGTCTTGACGGCGCTCGCCTACGATCCGAGCGACCGCTTCCCTGACGCGCGGGAGTTCGCCATGTCGCTGCTCGCGACCGTCGAAGGGCACCCCGAGCAACGCGCCGCGCGCATCACGCCGCCGCAATTCGTCCCCAGCGCGCCCGACATGTTGCGATCGTCGGCGCAGGATCGGCCGAGTCCTCCGCTGCAGCCCGCGCTGAGTGACACCGAGCCGACGATCCGCGTCGCCGTGCCGCCGCGCGGGATCGGGCGCGCGCGCCTGCTCCTGTTCGCACTGATCGTGCTCACGGTGGCGGCGGTGGTGATCGGCAGTGGCTTCCTCTTCTTCGGCGGCTCGTCCTCCTCGCCTGGCTCGATCAGCGCGACGCAGACCACTAGCTCCTCGGCTTTCAACGGGTCGCCCGCCGGATCGGGTACCTCGGCCAAAGGTACGCCAGGCCAAACGTCGACGCCGATTCGATTCGCACCCGTCCCTGGGCCGCCAAAGTCGTCGCTGAAGCCGCCGCCGCCGCCGCCGACCCATCCCACAGCGACGCCGACCGCCACCGCGACCAGTACCGCGACAGCCACGGCGACCATCACGGCGACGGCTACCAACACGGCGACCACCCAAAGCACCGCTACGGGGACGGCGACCGATACCCCTACAGCCACCGCTACAGCGACCACAGCGCCGCCGACACCCACGTCCACACCGATCCCGCCGACAATGCTCGCGCTAACCCCCACTGATCTAACCATGACACCTACGCCACCTGGTGGCTGCTGGGTATCGGATACGCAACTGATAACGAATTTCGACTCACAGGCCAGGACATGGTCCTGGCAGGCGGTGTCGTCTGCATCTCAAGACACGCTCGAATGGAGCCCCGACGGCTCGAAATGGTACGCCGCTAGCGATCCGACTCTTCCGACGAACATCACGGTCCCCGCCAATAATAGCATCTCGTTCTATGTCGCGGTGGATACCTCGACCACGGGCACTTGCAACACCGATGCGTCGTCGTGGACGATCATGATGACCGACAGCGCCAACTTCACCTACACGTTCGCCGCCGACATCGAATGGCCCTGAGCCAGCAGGTGGGGCCACTCTGGCAAGCGAGGCTCGTTACACGGCACAGTCCACTCGCCGGGCCTCTGTCGCGTAGGATGTGCCTCGTCTGGTATGCGAGCCTTTCTCGGCTACTCGCGTTGACACCTCGCATGCCCTTCCTTAGAATGCGCTGGGTGGGACAGGCGCCCGGCGAGCGGAGCCGCGCGGCCGGGGAGGAGATTAGTGAGCAACGATGCAGCGGGGAGTCTGGTCGGCCAGACCCTCGGCGGCTATCGCCTGACGGCATTGCTCGGCGCGGGGGGGATGGCGGAGATCTATCGCGGCGAAGACCCGCCACTGGGGCGCGTCGTCGCGGTGAAGGTGCTGACGCCTACTCTGGCGTCCGATCCCGAATACGTGCGCCGCTTCCGTGACGAGTCCACCAAGGTCAGTTCGCTCGACCACCCCAACGTCGTCAAGGTCTTCGCCTATGGCGAAGAGCGCGGCATGCTCTACCTCGTCATGCCGCTGCTGGTGGAGTCGCTGCGCGAGAAGATGGAGCGCGAGCGGCTGCTGCCCCTCTCGGATTCGGCGCGGCTGGTGGTGCAGATCGCCTCGGCACTCGACGCGGCGCACGCGCGGGGCATTGTCCACCGCGACGTCAAGCCAGAGAACATCCTGCTCAACGCGCAGGGTCGCGCGCTGCTCACGGACTTCGGCATCGCGCGAGACGAGAAGTTCCTTCGTGCGACGGGCAACAACCGCACGCTGGCGGCCACCGGCCTGCCCGTCGGCACGCCGGAGTATATGGCGCCCGAGCAACTGCGCGGCACCGGCGGCGACACGCGGATCGACGGCTACTCGCTGGGTGTGGTGCTGTATGAGCTGTTGACCGGCTCGCCACCCTTCCATGCGACTACGCCGTACGAAGTGGCGTCGCTGGTGCTCGGCGGACAGTTCGTCGACCCGTCGGAGCGCAATCCGCTGATCTGGCCCTCGTTGGAGCACGTGGTGCTGCGCGCGATGGCCGCCGATCCTGACGACCGGTATCCTGACATGCGCAGCTTCGCGTTGGCACTGCGCGAGGCGGTTCTGCACCGTGATGCCCGGGCCACGGCCCGCCGCGCGACGAACGCGATGCTCCCCGACGAGGAGACCGTGCCGCTGGGGCCCGATGCGATGGGTACCTTCGCCGCGCCCGACGTGGCCGCGCGGACCGAGGCGATGCGCCCGTCGTGGCGCTTGGGCGTGCGCGAGGGCGAGCCGCGATCCGGGCGCCCGGTCTTCGTGGCGGCGTCGGCGATCGCGCTAGTGCTGGTGCTGGCCTGCGGGCTGAGCGGCTTCGCGGTGCTCCACGGGCTTATCTCGCCCGGTGGTGTGGCGAGCAACGGCACTCCCACAAGCAGTCGTGTAGCCGGCACCGCGACGGCGGGCACGCCCATCGCCACCGGCACCTACGGCGGCCCGGGCGTCACGCCGTACCCCACCTTCACCCCTGGCGGACAACCCACGCCCACCGGGTTTGGCACGCCACCCGATGCGACAGCTACGCCGGTGGCGACAATCAATGTTACTTTCTCCGATTTCTCAGCGCCACCTAAAAAGAGCAATTCCTGTCGGGGGGCACAGACCATCACGAACAACAGCTCCTTCTCGGTGAATTGGTCGTGGGCCGCGCTTCCCCCTGGGATCTTACCAAGCAGCTTTTCCTATTCGATTAATGGTCAAAACAACGGGTCTGGCGTTCCGCATAGTCATAGCCCGCTGTTGGGTAATGGCGGAAAAGCGACATTGTCAGTTGTCTTCGCCTGTGAGCCATCGCAGCAAAAGACATACACACTCACCGGACAAGCCAGCAAGTCATCCGATTCGAGTGTAAACGGTAGTTGGCAATTCCAACTCACCGCTTAATCGCGATAAGTGTCCGGTCAAGCAGTCTGTGTCTGCCTGAGCAAATGCAGGCGCAGCAGGTTGAGCGCGGTGTTCGCTGCGCGCCACTTGATCTCCGTGCGGGCACCTCGGAAGCGCTGCGAGGTGTCGCTGGTCCGCTCGTCGGAGGCGACGGCGATGTGGACCGTGCCCACCGGCTGATCCTCCTGCGGATCGGGTCCAGCGACGCACGTGATACCGACGCCGACGTCCGTATCGAGTTGCGCGCGCGCGGCAATCGCCATCGCCCGCGCCGTCTCGACGCTGATGACGCCGTGCGCCGCCACCACGTCCGCAGGGACGCCCCACTGCTCCTTCAGCGCCGTCGCGTACGAGACAAGGCCGCCGCGGAAGGCGTTCGAGCTGCCCGGCACGTCCGTGATCAGGCTGGCGAGCAGCCCGCCCGTGCAGGACTCCATCGTGCCGAGCGTCAGCCCGCGCTCGATCAGCAAGTGCAACGCGACGCTCTGCGGCGTTTCGGCATCCACGCCGAAGACGTGCGTGCCCAGGATCTCGCGGACCCGCGCGTCCATCTCGTCCACCTGGCGGCGCGCCTCGCCCTCGGCCGCGGCCTTTGCCGTCACGCGCACGTCTACCGCGTCGCGCTTGGCGTAGGTGGCGAGCGTCGGGTTCTCGCTGTGGATCAGGTCGCCGAGCCGCTCCTCGACGGTGGACTCTCCCATCCCCGCGACCCGCAGGATGCGCGTGAAGAGCACGGCGCCGGTGGTCTGGCGCAGCCGGGGCACCACCTCGTGCTCCCACATGCGCATCATCTCGTGCGGCACGCCCGGCATCGCCACGATCACCTTGCCGTCGCGCTCGACCCACCAGCCGGGGGCCGTCCCCACGGGATTCGGCAGCGGCGTGGAGGACGGGATCACCCACGCCTGCTTGACGTTGCGCTCCGGCATCGGCAGGTTACGGCTGCTGAAGAAGGCGCGCAGCTCGGCCACCAGCGCGGGATCGACGACGGGCTCCTCGCCGATCACGGCGGAGATCGCCTCGCGCGAGACGTCGTCTTCGGTCGGGCCGAGGCCGCCGGTCATCACGACGAGATCGGAGCGGTCGCGCGCGCGCGCCAGCGTCTCGCTGAGGCGCTCCAGGTTGTCGCCGACCTGCGAGACGAAGTAGAGATCGATGCCGAGTGGGGCAAGCTGCTGCGCCAGGTAGGTGGCGTTGGTGTCGGTGATGTGGCCGAGCAGCAGCTCCGTGCCGATCGAGAGGATTTCAGCGCGCACGCCACGACCTCGCTTCCCCCAAGCATCGCATAGAGGCGCGGGACGGCGCCTGGTTTTGGCAGATTGTAGCACGCGATGGCGGTGCAGAAACGTGACGATTCTCGCGTCGCTCACGTCTTCTATTAACCCGGTCCGTAGTCGGACGGCCCTGCGCAGCGACCGCGCACATCCGTTCTGGGGCGATCAAGACCCGTTCTTCCCGCCGCGAACATCCATCGGTCATGGCGCTTATGACGACCTATCACAAGATGTTGTGGTTTCATGCGAATATGGTCCTAGGGCACAATATCTAGTGGCATTGCTCTTGCGAAACCTACATGTTGTGTTGTACTGTTTGCTGCGCACCCGTTTTTGAGGCCGAGCGCGCCACGGTCGGCGGCGCACTTCCGGCAGGGACGACACGTCGGACCGCGCGGCGAGCTACGGTGAGCGGTCCGCCGTGGGAGAGCGACAGGAAGGGACAGGCGTGAGAGAGAAGAAGAGCGCCGGCACGACGGCGAGTCCGGCCGAGCGCGCGCAGGGCACCTGGTCCGAGGCGGCGGTGCGCGTGCTGCGCGAACGCTACCTGCTGCGCGATGGCGAGGGCAAGGTTATCGAGACGCCAGACGAGCTGTGCTGGCGCGTGGCGCGCGCGGTGGCCAGCGCCGAGAAGACGTGGGCCAAGCGCACCGGCGAGAGCCCCGATGCCGTGGCCAAGCAGTTCTACGACGTGATGGTAAGCCATCAATTCCTGCCGAACTCGCCCACGCTGATGAACGCCGGCAAGGGCAATAACCTCCAGCTCTCAGCCTGCTACGTTGTACCGGTGGAAGATAGCCTGGAGGGCATCTTCGAGGCCGTCAAGCACGCCGCGCTGATCCATCAGAGCGGGGGAGGCACTGGTTTCAGTTTCAGTCGACTTCGCCCTGAAGGATCAATGGTGGCCTCTACACATGGAGTAGCATCCGGGCCCGTCAGCTTCATGAAGATCTTCGATGGAGCAACTGAAGCGGTGAAACAAGGCGGCTGTGTTGTCCCAGAGACGCGCGTCGCGGTATCGAGCGGCCTGGTGCAGATTGGCACGCTGGGACCGACGGAAGCCGAGCCGAAGAGTTGGCACACATTGGCGCAGCCGCTCGTAGCCTGCACGGATGAGGGCAGTCGGAAAGTCGAAGAGTTTTATCACAACGGGATGGCCGCTGTCCGGCGCATTCGGACTTATGCGGGCTATTCCTTCACGGGTACGCCAGAACATCGTGTCCGCGTGATTGATGCCCAAGGGCAGTATGTCTGGCGGCACCTCAAAGATGTTCAGGTCGGCGATTGGGTGGCGCTCCAGAAGCACACATATGCAGACAGCACCGACTATCGCTTTGCACCGTCGAACCGCATCCCGCATTTCAATGCAGGCAAGATCACGACACCTGAGCGTCCAAGTGCTGAGCTTGGCGAGTTCATCGGGTATTTCATTGGCGACGGCAGTATCAATTACTACAACCCTGGGGGTATGACAGGCCGCCTGATCATGACGGTCGCCGATATTGAGCCAGAGGTTGGCGAGCGGCTGCTCCAGTTGGCGAACATGCTCTTTGGTGTGATACCCCAGGTGCAGAAAAAGCCCGATGATGCCAGCATTAACTACTTCTTCAACTCGACGGAGTTGGTTGCATGGCTCGCCCATATCGGCGTCAGCAAGCCCAGTGCGCTGGAAGTGCGAGTTCCAGAGGTAGCCTTCCAGGCTGGCGCTGACTTCGCGCGGGGCTTGGTGCGCGGGCTGTTCACCGCAGACGGCACCGTCTCCACCGACGGCTATCCCTCGCTCAGCAGCGTCTCGCGCGCATTGGTGGAGGATGTGCAGCAGTTGCTCCTGGCGCTGGGAGTCCCCAGCGCGATCTCGGTGGTCGAGAACCGTGAGAGCGCCTTGGGCAAGAACCCGCTGTACCGCCTCCGCCCGATGACGCAAGATGGCCTGCGCGAGTTCGCTGAGCGCATCGGGTTCATGGCGATTGCCAAGAATGATCGGCTCGATGCTGGTCTTGAGACGGCATGGGAATTCAACGATGTCATTCCGAACCAGCAGGCGCAGATGGCCGCCCTCTATGATGGGCCAGGGCGTGGCAGTGGGCCTGATCGGGGCTCTCGTGGCGCCAATCGCGCGCTGTACCGCGACATTCAGCACTACCTCCCGGGTGTCGCTGCGCCCCGCAATCTGACACGCTCGCGGCTGCAGATGCTGGTTGAAAAACATCCAGAGGTGCGAGAGAGTACACTGGCGGCGTTCCTGACGAATGGGCAGTTCTACGCTCAGATCGCCTCGATTGAAGATGATGAGGCAGTGACGGTTGATCTCTCAGTGGAGGGGAATCACACCTATATCGCCAACGGGTTCGTCAGCCACAACACCCGACGCGGTGCAAACATGGGCATCCTCCGCGTCGATCACCCCGACATCCTACGCTTCATCGATTGCAAGCGCGACGGCTCGGTCACGAACTTCAACATCTCGGTCGCCATCACCGACGAGTACATGCGTGCCCTCGACGCCGACGAAGAGTACGATCTCCTCGACCCGCATACGCAGCAGCCGACCAAGCGCCTGCGCGCCCGCGAGGTGATGGATCGCATCGTCTCCGCCGCCTGGGCCACCGGCGATCCCGGCCTGGTCTTCATCGACCGCGCCAACCGCTCGACCGCCAACCCCACGCCCGAGGTCGAACCGCTCGAAGCAACCAACCCGTGCTTTACGGGCGAGACACTGGTGTGGACGGACGCGGGACCGCGGCGATTCGATAACTTAGTGGGCAACGAGGTGACCGTTCTCACGCAAACTGCTGAAGGCGCCCTTGCTTGGCGGCAAATGTCGCACATTCGCGTGACACGTCACGGAGTTGCAGTCCTGCGCGTGGCAGTTGAGAGCGCGATCACCGGCCAGACAGGGACATTCCGTGCGACGCCAGATCACAGAGTATGGCTAGCAGACGGCAGCACTATGACAGTTGCCGAGTTGAAGCCCGGTGATCGCCTCGCGTCTGCATACCTACTGGCTAACGGGCGACTGGTCAATAGCCGCGACAAGATTACAACTGGTGAAGCAGTTTCCGTCAATCACACTGTCGTCGCGGTCACGGACTCTGGTATCCAAGACGTCTATTGCGGGACTGTTGAGGAGACGCACCGCTTCTTCGTTGTCACAGAAGACGGCGGCGGTGTCTTGGTAGCGAATTGCGGCGAGCAGTGGCTTGGCCCGTACGACGCCTGCAACCTCGGATCGATCAATTTGGGCTTGTTCGTTCACGACGGCCTGATCGACTGGGCGGAGATGGAGCGCGTCACCCGCGTGACGACGCGTTTCCTCGACGACGTGATCGACATCAATCCCTTCCCGCTGCCGATCGTTGCCGAGAAGGTGCATGCCAACCGCCGCATCGGCCTGGGTGTGATGGGCTGGGCGGAGATGCTCTTCGAGCTCGGCATGCGCTACGACAGCGACGAGGCCGTCGCCCTCGGCGAGCAGGTGATGACGCGCATCCGCGAGTGGTCCACCGACGCATCGCACGAGCTGGCCGAGGTGCGCGGCGCTTTCCCGAACTTCGAGCACAGCATCTATAAGGATGGCCCAACGCTGCGCAACGCCACGCGTACCACCGTCGCGCCGACCGGATCCATCAGCATCCTCGCGGACTGCTCCTCCGGCATCGAGCCGATCTTCGCGCTGGCCTTCCAGCATCGCGTCAAGCAGCCGGATGGCTCGTATCGCGTGCTCGACTTCGTCAACCCGTTCTTTCAGCGGGCGTTGGAGGCGAGTGACATCGAGGACAAGGCCGGCGTGCAGGAGTACGTGAAGGCGCACGGCTCGCTACACGGCCATCTGGCGCAGTCAGCGCCCGCGCTGCAGCCCTATGTCACGGCGCACGAGATCCCGCCCGATGCGCACATTCGCATGCAGGCGTCGTTCCAGAAGGGCGTCGACAACTCGATCAGCAAGTGCCTCGCCGCTGGTACGCTGGTGCAAACATCGCGCGGCTTGATGGCGATTGAGGACTTCTCTGAAGTCGAGGAACCTGACTCCTTCGTCAATATTGCTGAGGAGGGCATCCGCGCCGGAAAGCACCGGATTCTCTCGCACTACTACGCCGGTGAGCAGCCAGCGGTGCGCGTTCGGCTGGATAATGGCGCAGAGTTGGTAGGATCTGAAGCGAGTCACAAGGTGCTGACACCCGACGGTTGGCGCCGCATGGCCGATCTGCGCGTCGGTGAGTTCGTCGTCGGTCGCTTCACCGAGTCGCACGGACCTGGCGGGGCGACATTGCCACTGCCGGGCGAATACCGTACGAACGCGAAACAGGTCAAAATACCCACGAGAATGTCGACCAAACTTGCGCAGTTTCTCGGCATGCTTGCGGCGGACGGGCATACCACCGAGACTACCGGTGCGGTGGGCCTAACGAGCGCCAGCGAGGAGGTGATCGCGGAGTTCACCAACCTGGCGGAGGAACTGTTCGGACTCGCCGTGCGCCACACCATCGAGGCGCGGAATGAAAACGTCAAATATGCAACATTGAACTCACGCCTGCTGGTTCGCTGGGTAGAAGGCCTGATTGGCAAGGGCGCATATAACAAGCGTGCGCCAGCACAAATTCTCGCGGGCAGTGCGGACGAGAAACTGGCTTTCCTGCGCGGCGTCTCGCTCGATGGTTACCAAACCCCGCTTTTCGGCCTGTATGTCTACGCCGGAATGTCGAAGGAGCTGGCGTACAATGTCGCCGAAATGTGCCGCAGCTTCGGCATGCCGTTGGTGCGCCAGCATCAAGGGCTAGTCGCCGCCAACGGCAGCATGGCATACAAGGTGCTCGTGAGCAACGAGCTGCAAGAGCGTATTTCATGCATTGAACCGCATAAGAACGTCCGCCGACACGATGCGACGTATCAGGTGCTCGTCAGCCGCGAGCTCATCGACCAGACCAAACTTCCGACCGATCATCCCGCATACTCAGCCCTACGCGCCATCAAGCAGCGGCAGCCGTCTAACTGCGATAACCGCACCGCCGAGCGGCTCGGTTGGCCGAGCGATGTTCCCGTCTTCAGGGTCACCGCCGTTGAGGATGCCGGAATCGTTTCCCTGTACGACATCGAGGTCGAGGACGCGCATGAATACGTCGTCAATGGTGTCGTGTCGCACAACACCATCAACCTGCCGAACAGCGCCACGTACGACGACGTGCGCGAGGCGTACTCGCTGGCGTGGAACCTGGGCTGCCTCGGCATCACCATCTTCCGCGACGGCAGCAAGGGCGAGCAGGTGCTGAACGTCGGCGTGAAGGAGGGCGAGAAGAAGCCCGAGTCTCAGGCCGACGCGACCGCTGCCGCCCAGCAAGAGATCGCGCCCGCCTCCGCGCAGGTCTTCGTGCCGGTCGCCAGCTCGCGCAGCAAGCAGTACGTCAATGGCGTCAAGAAGCGCCCGGATGTCGTTCAGGGCTACACGCGGCAGGTGCGCTCGCCAGAGGGCAAGGTTAACATCACGCTCAACTGGGACGAGGATGGCTTGCTGGAGGTCTTCGTCAACGTGGGCAAGGCCGGATCGGACGTCGCCGCGCTGGCCGAGGCGCTGGGTCGCCTGATCTCGCTGCACCTGCGCATCGACAGCCCACTCTCGCAAGACGAGCGCGCTGCGGAGGTCGCGCGCCAGCTCGCCAGCATCGGCGGCAGCACTTCTATCGGCTTCGGCCAGAACCGCGTACGCTCGCTGCCGGACGCGGTGGCCCGTGCGCTTGAGATGTATCTGAATGGCTCATCTACCAATGGCGTTGGCGGAGCGGGAACCGATGCATCGGCATCGAGCGACGACCCACAGCAGGGGCACGCCAGCACCTCGTCAAACGGTTTCGGCAACGGCAACGGGCACGGCTACACGCCCGGCACCCTCGCCCTCTACACCGTCACCGGCAACCTCTGCTCGCAGTGCGGCAACAACACGCTGTACATGGAGGAAGGCTGCAAGAAGTGCGTGAGCTGCGGCTACAGCGAGTGTTAGGCCTCGTTCAACGAGCCTTCGGGCGGCCCAGTCCCCGGTAGCGTCCGTTGACACCGTTAGCAGTGTGCGCGAATACGCTGCTAACGGTTCTTCACGTCTTTCGATGACGCTTGCATCCTCGCTCCTCAGGCTCGCGGCATGCGCTCGATCCACGAGGAGACCAACCAGTCTGGGCGCGAGACCCCTAGCCACGTCACTGGCGCAGTCCTTATCATGGCGGATTGGGTCGTGACGACCGTGCAGAAGTGGGCGCATCGAGGTTTTGACCAGCGCGGGCCGCACCCAGGCGAGGCCAGGCTGCACAACTGAGAAGCGAAAGTGGTCGGGGTAACAGGATTTAAATTGAACTCTGATCTGGCAAAGTTCGTGCAATCGTGGCAAATGGGAGTCGAACAGCCAACGCCTGAGCCACCAATCTATGCCAGAAATACTATGAGTCGGTTACTGCGAAAGCGACTGAGCGAGAAAGATATTGCCAACCTTATCCAAGCATTCAAAGCTGGCAAGCCCAAGCATGCTCTCGCTGACAAATACCACATCAGTCTGACGAGTGTGAAGCGGGTGCTACGGGAACAAGGCGTGCGCGGGCACCCGCACGAAAGGGAGTGCTAGTCGACCATCACTGGCCCCTCTCCTTGCGCGCCTCTACAGCGACTTGAGCAACGGTACGAGACGATACTTCCTACTATGGATGGTTAGCAATTGCGCTTGATACGCCTCCCACTCGGCCTCCCGGCCGGCCACGCGGTAGGCGTCGCGCGCCCGGGCCAGCCAGTGCGCGGCAGAACCGTAGTACTCGGACTTCGCGCGATCCATGATCGCCTCGGCCTCCCGGCGGCTGGTCTTGATCACCCACTCTGGTTGCGCTGGCACCGCCGCATCGGCGACCTGTTCCAGCAGCGCATGTGACGCGCCTCGATCCACCGCCGCCATGGCGTCCTGGATCAGGCCTTCATCCAGAAGAATCTCCACCACTCCCGAGATGTAGCCTGGCAGGCGTCGCAGGTGGGCGAGCAGCGCGTCACGATGGGCAGGCCGGAGATCGCCTGCCAGTTCCAGCGCCCGCCGGTAGCCATCCAGCGTCGGCGCCTCTTTCACCGCGATCTCGGCTGCCGCCAACGCCCGTGTGGTCTCGCCCAATGTCGCGGCCACCTCCACGGTCCAGTTCGCCAGCGTCGCCTTCGCACCCTGCAGACCCAGGCCAAATTCCGCAATCTCCAGCGCGCGCCGGGAATCCTGCCGCTCCCCCAGGACCTGCGCTAGCGCCAACGCATCCTCAGCGCTCGCCAGGTGTCTCAGCCCATAGGCGATCGCCTCGTCCACTCGGCCAAGTTGAACCAGCATGTTCGCGTAGGCTACGACCTGAGCCGCTGCATCGGCCAGCCGCAGAAACTCATCCTGCCGTCCTGTTCGCTCCAGGATGTCAAGCCGGGCCCCGACCAGTGTCTCGTCGGCGAGCCAGTCGGGAGGTCCATCGGTGTCCCACAGGCGCTCGCGGGTATCCTGCCCTCGCAGGACGCGGACCAGTCGCGGGTCGTCCCAGCCCTGCTTGGCCGCCTGCACTGCCCCGTCGAAGCCTTCCTCTAGGCCATAGTCCTCCAACTCGCCGTGCCACGTCTCCACCGTTACGCCCCAGGCCTGGCGTTCCTCGCTGGTCACGTCCGGGCTCAAGAGTGCCTCGGCCCAGGCCGAGCCAATGTCTGTGAAGAGCGAGACCCCCTCGCCATCCGAGTCGTCCAACCCTTCGTAGGCTGCCCAGACCTCTTTGGTGATGGCCTCGAGCACGGGCAGAGCACTGCGCCCCGAGCCGGCCTGGATCAGGCCCCACGCACGCTCCAACGCTTGATCCACTCCTCCGACGATGCTCCCCACACTCCAGTACCCATAGCTGCGCCCCCCGCCTATCCCCCCGAGCACCGAACGCAGTTCGCGGCGGACTGACGCAGCTGTCACCGTTGTCACCGCGGGAGGAACCGGTACCCTATCCTGCGCTTGAGTGGCGGGCGCGGAGGTAGTGCTAGGCAGTTCGGCGATTTGGGCTTCTACACGATCGGCGAACGCGGGGTCACTCGCGGCCAGTCGCAACAGCAGTACTTGCAATGTCTCGCGATCCAGCGGTCCTAGCAGGTCCAGCAGCGGTCTGCGCACCTCGACAGCCATGGGCTGATGGACGACGGTGAGCAGTGTGGCCACGATGTGCTTGCACCAGCCACCTTGGCTATAGGCGCACGCACAAGTAGCTGTCATGTCACCATGGTCATTCGACACCACCGTCACGCGATAGGGGACCGGCTCACTGCCCTCGACCTCTGCTTGGAGTGCGTTCCCCCGCCGGACTATGACTCCAACGGCCCCTGCCTGGTAATATGTCTGGCCGCGGGCAAACGATCCCGCGGTGCTGCGCTCGCGGATCTGCGATTCAGTGATGGGCAGTGGCGTCATGGGGCACTCCCATTCCTCGCGACGACCGACCAGCAAGGCTGCCATAGCTCCTACTAATATACCCAAATGGACCCTACGATTCCGCCTCAATCGACGCCAGCCCACCAGGGACGGAAAAGCACGAGTGCGTCGGAGGCTACTCAGAGGGAGTAGTGTCCTCAGAGGGGGACAGCGCTCTTGCGGGCCAACCCGAGGTCCGTTGCAAGCGCGTGCAGACTGTCTGTATGGTCCTGAACTGCGTCGTGCCGATGCGCTGATGCACGGATACAAGGTGGTATGTGGTACGTTAGCTTTACTCCGTCGCCCACCCGTCACAAAAGGAACCCACGATGGATGATCATTTGACCCCCATGTCGATCAGCCCGTTTGAGGCAATTCGCCACACTGACACCGCTAGCGATTTCTGGACGGCCCGTGAGCTGATGCCGTTGCTTGAGTACAGTTCCTGGCAACGGTTCGAGGAAGCTATCCAGCGTGCCATGGCAGATTGCGCCAAGGCAGGACGCGACGTTGCCGAAAACTTTAACCTCACTGTTAGAGTTTCGGGAACACGTGGCCCAAAGCAGAAGGATTATCGGCTCACGCGCTATGCCTGCCGCCTCATCGCGATGACGGCGCAAACGGCTGGAACCGTAGCAGCACAAGCCCGTACCTATTTCTCTGATCGGGTGGACGACGCAGAGCACCTACTTGACCCTGAGCTTGCTTACAGTGAGTGGCGCCGGCGGGCCATCCTCTCGTACATGGTTCACGGCTACAGCAATGAATGGGCTGAGCGCCGGGTGGATGATATCACTGCCCGCAATGCCCTGACCCACGAGTGGGGAGTTCGCGGGATCGTCGAAAAGGAATACCCCATCCTCACCGATCGATTGCACATGGGAGCCTTCGGGCTCAGAATCGCCGACCACAAGGCCCTCAAGGCATTTGAAGTTACCTATCGTGGCAAGAAGCCCGTATACAAAGGTGACTTGCCGCCAGCCGTGACTGCGACGGAGCTGGCCTTAAACGCGTTAGCCAGTACGCTCGCTCGCGAGTTGCACGTCTCGAATGCTTCACATGGGTTCACTGAAATCAGCAGCGACGTCGATGTCGCAGGGAGCATTGTCGGCGATACGCGACACCAGATCGAAGCTGCCACGGGGCGTTCGGTTGTGAGCTTGCGCAACATGCTACGCAATCCTGATACCGGCCTCTGGGAACTTAGCGCAGCAACTGAGGATGCTGAGGAATCTGAATAGGCTCAGGTTTTTGGCATTGACGTGACCCTTCGCACGTGCCGCACAACGAAAACGCCATATTGCCTCATGCGAGTTGACGCTTCTGGTGCGCGGGGAGAACATATGGCGGATCAAGCGTGCCACAAAGAAGCAGCTACTTAACATGTAGGCAAGTAGCTGCCAAGCAAAATCGGTCGGAGTGACGCGATTCAAATTGAACCGCGAGTTGCAGAGCTACCTCCGCGAGCACCCGACCTACCATGAGCAGAGAATACCCGCTGCGGCCGCTGCTGCCTACCACGCACCGAAATGGCGCATACGCGACCGGCTGAGCGACGAGGACATTGCACGGCTCATCGCCTCATTCAGAGCCGGCACGCCAAATGGCAGCTGGCCGAGCGCTACGGCATCGACATCAAGAGCGTGAAGCAACTCCTGCGAGTGCATGGCGTGAAGAAGCGATCGCGATACGATATATTGCCGTGACTTGCCGCCTCTGAACCTGCGTAGGTTCTTTTAGCGCCAGCCAGCTTGCAAATCGGGTGCGAGCTTTATCCCGCCAAGAGCAGCGCGCGGCAATCACTCGGGCTTCGGCTGGATGGGGCAACGTGGACATCCTACGCCGCCGTGGTTGGGCCCAGGTACTTGCGCAGGCGCTGCTGGCATGACAAGGGCCCGATCCTGTCATGTCGGCACGATCAACCGCGAGGTACTTGAGCCGATCACAATGATGCGACGACTTCAATAGCAATCTCACAAGTCGCATAACTAGGCGACGATCATAAACGAATATCTTGTCATTTCGCCGAGCTCGCTTTGATAGGTGTCCTCGCCACTTGACGCGTTGGACCTGACTCGCTGGCCTTCTGACGTTGGGCGTCTTCCCGTCAAGTGGCGAACCATCCCTGAGGCCCGGCGTTAGACCGCGCGCACCGAGTCTCTGCAGATATCGTCTATCGTTGCGCGAGTCTCATCCTTGTCGGAGTGGCAATCCAAATACACCCGGACGCTGAAAACTATGCGGGGACTTTACGACCGAGCCCGCGCGATGGGCCAACGTGCTGCCTGAGCGACGTGCCCAGATTTTGACTATGGGACATCCTCCACCCTCCTCGCCGTCACAGCGAAGGTTTAACACATCACACTTGCAATACTTGTGTATTGCCTGTAAAGTAGGCGGCCTGAGACTCCGGCCGGGCCGTGAGCGCAGGGAAGTTCGACCATGGGGGGAAACCGCTTTATGGACGCATGCTGCGACAGGAATCGGAGGACGAGATGCTGCTCAGCCGGGACGAGACGTCCGGATCGTCGAGCACCAAGCACGCACAGACCCTACATCCACACCGGCGTGATCATGTCAGCCAAGGAGGCCCAACCAGCAACCTCGTACGTCAATTGCAGGATGCACTCGCCGCTATCGAGGCAGTAGTCAGCGAGCTCGAACGCCAGCATCAGCCGAGTCCGAGCGAACTCGCGCTCTGGGAAGGAGTGTGCCGCCTCCTCGGCATCGTGCGTGCGCGGCACGCGGCGAGTACCCCGGCCAATCCCGATCGCGCGAAACTCCCCCTCACGCGGCGGCAATGGGACGTCGTACAGCTGCTCTCCACCGGCCTGACGCGGGGAGAGATCGCCAACGTGCTGGGCATCAAGCTCAGCACCGTGCAGTCCAACATCGCCCAGGCGATGGAACGGATGGACGCGCACGGCGAAATCTCGCTGGTCAACGCGGCACGGATGCTCGGCATGCTGTGAGTCCCCTTTGTCGCCGAACCCTGACCCCTGGTGGGGTGCCACTCGCGTGGAGAGCGACACCTGCGCAGGAGGCGCCGCCGAGTCACCCGAAAGTGTCCCCGAACACCACAAATTTGAGGTAGTAAGGGCACTCTCGTCGCGAGTATTCTTGCTGGCGAGTAAGCCTGCTCTGCAGAAAAGCATACTAACGGCATTCATTCATCTGGCTGATGTCGCATGTCGCATGCGGGAGTGTCGGAGTCATCGAGGAGGCCGAATATGGCGATGCTGCAGCGACGGGGAGTGGCGGTTATGGTCTGGTTCCGCGGTCGCGCGCAGCGTCTCCGCCAGTACTCTGGCTACCCGGTGCGCCGAGTTCTGTTGGCCACGCTGATGGCGATCACACTGTTGGCTGGCACGTTGGTACAGTTCTCGTCGGCGGGCTGGGGCATCGGCTCGGTGGTGCAGGCCGCGGCGGCCCCGCACGGCAAGAACACCTTCACGCCCTCGACCGACAAGGGCGGGACGGCGAAGGTGGCGCCGGGCCAGCAGCACTTCGTCAAGACGCTGCCGCCCACGGGGCCCATCGAGCGCCCGAGCGGCGCCACCATGACGCCCGCCACCGTGGCGCTCGCCGCGAGCGGCCCGACGCACTTCGTCAGCAGCGACAAGCGCCTCGAGGTGACCGTGCCGGCGGGCGCCGTCCCCGCCGCGGCCGTCGCCGCCGCGACCCAACAGGGCGGTTCGCCGAGCCTCAAGATCGTGGAGATCGCCGGGCCCTCCGGCGGCACCACCAGCCAGCACATCTCGCTCGGCACCTACCAGTTCACGCTCGTCGGGCCGAAGGGCCCGCTCGCCGCCACCCTCACCCAACCGCTGCAACTGACGCTACATTTAGATAGCCTGCTGGGCAAGGGCGCGCTCGACCTGCGCGGCGCCACCCTCGTGATCGACGGCGCCGCGCCGGCGAGCGCGCTGGCCGGGCTCAGCGCGGCGGACCTGGCGGCGCGCAAGCCCTCCGTCGTGCCCGCGACCTACGACGTGGCCGCGAAGACGCTCGCGGCCGTGCTGCCGCTGACCAGCACGAGCCCGACGGGCACCTGGAATACCGACGCGCCGCAGGCGCAATGGTCGAAGCAGGCCGACACCTCGGTCGACCTCTCCGGCGGCAACCTGACCTACCAGTACCCGCTGGATGTGCCCGCCGGCCCGGGTGGCCTGACCCCCCGACTCACCGTCGGCTACGACAGCGGCGCCGTGGCGGCCAACCACAACCCGCAGGGCACCGCCGGCTGGCTCGGCGAGGGCTGGGACCTCGAGGTAGGCTCGATCTCGTGGGGCGAGCAGAACGTCGTCGCCGATTGCACGCTCGTCAACTGCCCGGGCACCAGCGGCCCGATCTGGGAGAATATTTGGAATTTCAGCGACGCCTACGGCAACGGCGGCGAGCTGATCCCCTCCGACTCCAACATCGCGCCGTGGTACGACGACACGAGCGCCAGCTACACCAACACGAACATGAACTGGCACCTGAGCACCGAGGGCAACGTCCAGGTCGTCTCCTTCCCCAACCCCAACGCCAACACGAGCGATTTCCCGACGGCTAACTACCCCACCAAGCCGCCCTGCTTCCGCGCCTTCCTGCCGAACGGCTATATGGAGGAGTTCGGCTGCACCACCGACTCGCTGCAATTCTTCGTGGGCGAGAACCCCAACACGATCACGCACAACACCAAGCTGATCTACCGCTGGGACCTCGACATGATCGTCGACCCGAGCGGCAACCAGATCCACTTCACCTACACGCAGCTGCGCAACCAGGACAAGTCGAACAGCGCGTCGTTCCCGATCGACACGGTGCTCTCCACCGTGACCTACGACTCGGTGGGCTGCCACAGCACGACGACGATGTGCACGGGCGGCAGCTGGCAGCCGGCGGTGCAGATCACCCTCAACTCGGCCTACGCGCCGACCCGCCTGGTTGGCGCCGCGTGCCCGACCTGGAGCTCGACGTTCTACGTCAACAGCCAGACGATGCGCTGCGACGACGTGCAAGGCGTCACGGGCGGCGATCCGCAGCCGCAGCTGCAGTCGCTGCAGGTGCTCAACGACGTGCAGGTGCAGGTGACGACGACGCCGGCGACCCCCTCGTGGCACACGCTGCGCGACTACCAGCTCTCCTACGAGCAGGCCCCCTCGAGCACGTCCTACAACGGCGTGACCGTCACCGACCCGACGGATAATAAGGGCGAGTACGTGGCCGGCTACACGGACCTGGTCAAGATCGCCGAGATCGGCGACGACGGCAGCACGGCCCTGCCGGCGCTGGCGATGGGTTACACCACCAAGGACGAGTACTACGAGGACTCGCAGTTCCTGCCTTCGTCGAACACCAACTGCGGCCAGGCGTGGAACAAGGGCACGTCGGGCACCTGCGCGCTGTGGTCGCAGAGCTACAACGCGCGCTACCTGACGAGCCTGGACAACGGCCGCGGCTGGCACGAGGCGTTCACCTTCAAGCTGGCGCGCAACAACACGCACGGCGTCAACACCAGCCTGGGCAAGGCGCAGAACGACCCCTTCGCCTGCGACGGCAACGAGTCGGCGGGTTCCCCCTGCGACCTCGCCGACGACCAGAACTGGAGCCGCGAGGTGCTGCAGCAGCGCGTCGCCAGCGTGCTCTGCGTCAACGCCGCGGGCGGCGGGTGCGGGTCGGGCGGCACCAGCACGCTGAGCTCGACCCACACCTACAGCTACTTCCTGACCGATGCCGTCGCCCTGGAATGCAGCACCTGCACGGAGGACATGTACTGGGGCGACCAGAACGACGGCGACTACCTGGACGGCTACAACGCCAAGTTCGCCGGATTCTACCAGACGGACGTGACGAGCCCCGACGGGTCGCTGCAGGTCTACACCTTCAACTCGACGATGGGCTACGGCGTGGCGACGAGCAACATCACCTGCAAGGCCTTCTCCGGCACCTGCTACGTCGCGCCGTGGACCGACCCGCGCAACGCCCTGCACGGGCGGATCGAGGAGGAGGACGACTACGACACCAACGACACGACGCTGCTGAAGCAGACGGTCTACACCTACAACACGGCCTGCCCGGCGCCGGGCGTCGCCGCCAGCGCGCACAACACCGACATCACCAACCAGTATCCGGGGCAGAACACCAGCGAACTGGATCCCAACAACCCCATCGCCGTGTGCGAGATCACGCCCGCGACGACCCGCACCTACGCCGTGGACGGCGGCGCGGCGCTCAGCGGCGGCCACGCCACGGTGACGTATAGCTACAGCTACGACGGCAGCGGGCACCTGACGACCGCGTCGAGCGACTCCACCACCAACAACAGCGGCGGCAAGCACATCGTGCAGAAGGCGCAGTACGCCTGGGACGACGCCATCACCCGCACGGCGAGCATCCCCTACGGGACGTACCTCGTCCAGTTCGCCGGCATCTCGACGACCGAGGACGGCTCGGGCAACGTCAAGGCCTGCACCTATAGCGGCTACGACGGCGGCACGCCCGGCGCCGTCGGCTCGCAGGCCTCGCTCACCAGGGGGCTGACCACCGAGACGGACCGGTACAGCGCGAACTGCACGGCTGGCTCGCTCTCCGGCAAGGTGACGACGACCGCCGCCTACGACGTGAGCGGCAACCCCCTGGCCGCGAAGGACGCCGACGCCAACGGCGGCGTCTCCGGGCACACCGACGCAACGGACTGCACGTATAGCAGCGTCGCATACAGCGCCTGCGCCCAGTTCGATGGCCTCTACACAGCGCTGCCGACCCGCGTGACGAACGCGCTCGGGCAGCAGACCAACCTCAACTACGTCACCGACGGCGGCAGCACCAACAGCCCGGACGCCACCAACGGCTGGGGCCAGTGGCTGATCACCTCGACCGACGCCAACAGCGCGACGACGACCTCCGGCTACGACGCGCTCGGTCGGTTGACCGGGACGGCCAAGCCGGGCGACGTGCTGGCCACCAGCCCGACGACGACGTACGCCTATCCCGTGACCTGCTCGGCGACCGGCGCGCAGGAGCCCTGCACGGCGCTGACTGCGAAGCAGCAGCTCTCCAGCGGCGTGACCGTGACCTCGGCGACCTATTACGACGGGTGGGGTCGGGCGGTGGAGACGGTGACACCGGAGGCCTACGCCGTCGGGCAGTGCATCTTCAGCGTCACCTACACCATGTACGACCCCGCCGGACGGACGTCATTCGTCAGCGACCCCTACTTCGTGGCGGTGACGCAGGCGGACTGCACGCCGAGCTATCGGCGGCCGGACGCGACGCAGCCCGGCACGCAGACGAGCTACGACGGCCTGGGGCGGACGCTGACGACCAAGGATCCGCTCACGAACACGACCACGACGAGCTACGCCTCGGCGCAGCCGCAGGGGGCCAACGTCACCGACACGAGCACCTACGAGGCGACGACGGTCATCGACGCCAACAGCCATAAGACGATCTCGTTGACCGACGGCTTCGGCCGCCAGCGCTACGTCGAGCATTTCACCGGGAACGGCACCTATGCCCTCTACTCGACGGCGCGCTCGGACTACGACTGGCTGGGCAACGTCACCGCGGTCTACGGGCCGAACAGCGGCGCGGCAGGCCTCTCGACGACGTCGCAGACGACGGCGACGTATGACCTGGTGGGGCAGGCGACGGCCAGCCACGACGCCGACCTGGGCAACTACACCTTCACCTACGACCCGGACGGCAACCTGACCGAATCGGTCAATCCGCACGGCGCGAGCGGGACGATCGACGCCGGCTACGACGGGCTGGACCGCCAGATCTGGCGCAACACGACGAACACGCCGACGGGCGCCTACGTGACCTACACCTACGACAGCACCGCCGGCGGCAACGACGGCGTGGGGCGGCTGACCGGCGAGGCCTTCAACGCCGGGGCGAGCCTGGGCGCCGGCAGCTACGCCTACACCTACGACGCTCGCGGCCAGCACATCGCCGAGACGATCACGCTCGGCGGGACGCCGTACTCCTTCGGCATGGGCTACAACGACGCCGGGCAGCCGACGAGCACCACCTACAGCGACGGCGAGCTGTTGGGCCTGAGCTACAGCGCCTACGGCTGGTTGGGCGCGGCGACGGCCACGCCGAGCGGCGGCGGCGCCACCACGCTCTTCAGCAACGTCGCCTACTCCGGCGTGGGCGGGGCGGCGATGCGCCCGACCGCGGCCAGCGTGGACAACGGGACCTACACCTACGGCGCGAGCTTCGACAACGACCTGCGCCTCGCCACCCTGAGCGACGTGGTGGTGAGCACGAGCGCGACGATCTTCAGCTCGGCGCGGGCCTACGACAACGTCGGCAACGTCGCGGGCGTGCAGACGACGTTGGCCGCGGGCACCGACCACCAGGCGTTCTGCTACGACGAGCAGGACCGGCTGACCTGGGCCAGCGCGGCCAGCGGTACGATCCCCTGTGGCGGGACCAATACGGCGGGCACACTGGCGTCTGCCGCGTACACCCAATGCTTCGCCTACGACGCGCTGAACCGACTCACCAGCGGCCCGCTGGGCAGCTACACCTACGGCGACTCGGGGCACCTGCACGCGGCCACCGCCGCCGGGTCGGGCTACACCGCCGACTACGACTCCGACGGCGACATGAAGTGCCGGGCGCCGACCAGCGCGACGACCTGCGCGGGGACCTCGACGGGCGCCAAGCTGACGTACGACAACGAGCGGCGGCTCAAGCACTGGCAGAACACCCAGTCCAGCCCGACAGTCACCGACGACTTCGCCTACGACGGCGAGGGCAATCGCGTGGCCCAGAAGGTCAACGGGTCCACCATCACCTACTATCTCGGGGCGCTCGAGGAGATCACGGGCGCGACGCTCACGAAATACTACGCCGTAGCCGGCCTCGGGACATTCATCGATGTCGGCGGTACGCTCTCCTCCCTCGCGACCGACGGGGTGAGCAGCGTCTCGGAGGCGTTGAATTCTTCCGGTGGGGCGACGGCGCAGCAGCTCTTCGCGCCGTATGGCACCCCGCGCTACGCCAGCGGCACGATGCCGACGGCCAAGGCCTTCACGGGGCAGCGGGCCGACGCGACGAGCGGGCTGGACTACTACGGCGCGCGCTACTACGACCCCGCCCTTGGCCGGTTCGCCGGCGCCGACTCAGTCGCCGACGGGCTGGATCGCTACGCCTATACTTACGACGATCCGACGTCTGCGACCGATCCGACAGGTCACATAACTTGTCAGGAATTCAGGAACAAGGCCGCCACATTCGTCTATGCACTAGCAGTGGCGGTGGGCAGTTGTGCTGGTGGCGGAGTAGACGAAGCAAAGCCGGCATTCCGGTTGATGGACAATACAGTCAAGGCAGAGACTCAAAGTGTCGGCCCGGCAACCATCGGACCAGAAACCGGAGCAGTCGTTCCACAAGGGTCACTACCCGACGCCCAAGCAGAAGCTTGGCAGGAAGCACACACGAACAACATTGGTGATCCTTTCATGGGCACAGACACGACACTACCGGCAGACATTGATCCGTTCGCTCCCTCGACGGATCCACCTGGGCCCGCAGTCCCATCGAACTCTACGTCATCCGGCGGCCCGAATCCGTCGGACACATCTCCGTCGCAGACTGAGACGCCGCAAGAAACCATGTCCCTACGAAATCAACAGCTTATGGAGGGTGACTCGCCGGCGGAGTATGCTGCGGACTACTACATTGAAAATTACACCGAGTTCCAGTTGCATACTGCTGATGTGGGCCAGATAACGGAGGCTTGGCAGGATCCGACACCCCCGCCAGCCGCGAGTGGTGGGGGCGGAGTAGTCGACGAGAACGGCGGTGACGACCCCATCAGCTCGTACGAGGACCTGCCTTGGTGGGAGCAACTGTTGACGGACTTTGCAGACGACGGCGAATAGCTAATTAAGACCTCGTGAATCCTTGCCATTGGGAGTAGATTACTCCGAATCCTCATGGCAAGGATTCTGCTTGCTGCAAGCATAGGTTATCGCTGAGCTAATCGCGGGAAGCCTGACAATAGGCGTATCGTCTGAGACCACTGGTTGAGGGTGGACGCCCGAAACACGGTGTACTATACAGCCAAGCATCTTCAACCACATCTGGCAGAAGTTGGCAACGTCAGGGTGTTCGCGACCCTACACAGAGCTATTGAGGAGGCAATATGGAAGAGCAAGGAGGGGGGAGGCCGCTCGATCCGCAGGATTCTCCCACCGGAGGCAAAGCAGGAAAGCACGTGTCGAACGCAGCGCAACTCCGGCTCGCGGAGGCCGGGCAGTTGGAGGTGGCTGGGCGCTGGGCCGAGTGCCTGGTCGCGTGCGACGCGGCGCTGGCCTCAGCCCCATCGTCGGCCTACGGCTGGGGCATGAAGGGGCACGCGCTCCTCGAACTAGGGCACCCAGAGGAGGCGGCGACCTCTTTCGAGCGCGCGGTCGCGCTTGCGCCGACCGACGCCGGGAAGTGGCACAACTTGGCGCTGACCTACGCCCAACTTTCGCGGTTCGATGAGGCACTGGAGGCCAGCGGACGCTCTCTCGCCTTTGACCCGTCGTGGTCGCCCGGTTGGCACCTGAAATCAGAGTTGCTGACCACGCTGGACCGCTACGAGGAGGCACTGGCAGCGGCCGACGAGGCGCTAGCCCTGCAGCAAGACGGTCGGGAGGGCGGGCTCAATTGGCAAGTACGAGCGATGGCGCTCTACGGGCTCAAACGACTGCCGGAGGCGTTGGAGGCGATTGATCGGGCCTTGGCGCTGCTGCCGGACCGGTGGCGTCTGGCCATGTTGAAATCGACGATCCTGCGGGCGCAGCGGCGGCCCGTCGAGTCGCTGCGCTGGCGCATTCGCGCCACGGAGGGGAGGCTGCGGGAACGGCGCGAGGGCGCGGCGACGCGATCGGATGCCTCCGCTGACCCACCAGGGCGATGACCTGACGCGACCGCGGGCCGGTCTTCCTGAGAATCGGGGAACCGCGGGCCATCGCCGGGTCGGGCATCCGGCATGCCGTCAGCAGGGTGATGCGTGCGCGGCACGGCATCGTGGAGATTCCCACGGGCCGGCGCCAGGCCTCGGCCCGCTTCGGCTCATCCGCCAGTGTCGTGTGCATCCGGGAGGCTAGCGCGGAGTACCCTTCCACCTCGGCGAGGTAGGCCGTCACCACACCAACGAGGGTGCGTACGGGCCCTCTGCGAGCGCCGCGCGGAGTCGTATCATATCGGTGGACATCCTCGCGCCTACCTCGAAGGACGGCGAAAAGCTTTCGAGGTCCGCGACCGGCGCGGTATCTGGCCTGCCGGCGCCGATGAAGGTCTGCGCCACGCTGTCCTACCTCTTCTCCTCCGAGCCGCGCCATGCGAGGGTTCACAGCGAACCGGCGAGATGGCGTTTCGCGAAGAGGCTGCGCTGGAGTGTGACCACAAGCAGATTCCTGGGATAGACCTGGCAAGTGTGGCCAAGAAACTTTACGAGAAGGGCAACGCGTGATGTTCGAGTTCCGACGCGAGGTCGCACGGTTCTACTTGCGCTCACGTCCTTGGTCAGAATCCTCCTGACGAGCCATTCGCGCGGCAGGGAGGTCATCACGCTCACGCGAGGCTGGGGTCGGTAATCGTTGCTTCCGTGTTTGGTGCTGAAACTTGCGCACATGACAAATAGCTGGCGTGCGGTATAACGGTCGGGGTGACGCGATTCAAATTGAACTCGGAGCTGGCGCGCTACCTCCGGGATCGCCCGCGAGCGGACGAGCGGCCAACACAGCCCACTTCCTCGTCGTCCTATCATACTTCCAAGTGGCGCGTCCGCGACCGCCTGAGTGAGCGGGACGTGGCCGACCTCATCGCCGCGTTCAAAGCTGGGACGCCCAAACACGCGCTAGCCGAGCGCTACGGTATCGACATCAAGAGCGTGAAGCTGCTCCTGCGCCGGCACGGGGTGAAGAAGCGGTCGCGGTATGATATTCAGCCATGAACTGCTTTAGCCGGCACCATCGTTTGTCGGAAGCAGATGTTCAGTCTTAAGCCAAAGCCGACCACGGCGAGGTAGATCGGAAGCCCACCGTGATGAAGCTGACGCTGCTCACTGCCAGGGACGATCCTGCTGCTCCGCTGCCGCTGAGCATGAAACGCTGCTATGTCTCATCGTGAGACGCCAGTCTGCCGGTCTTGACAGGGACGGTGCCGACGAATATGGTGAGCGCATGACTAGTACTACAGTTGTAGCTATCATAAGATGATGCCGCGTCGTTTGTAGTGGCAGCGTTTGGCCACCGCTTGGTGGTGGCGGCGCCAGCGCGACCACGCGACGACCTGCTCGACCGAGGGGAAGGCGCGCCAGACCACGCCCCAGAGCAGGCGCCGCACCTCGGGGACGGTCAGGGGGATCAGCTCGGCGAGGCGGGAGTGGTCGGGCGGGACCGGCGCCCCTGCTGGATCTGGCGCTGGTGCCGGAAGGTCGCCAGGCTGTCCCGGCGACGAGACACCGCCTGCTGGCGCGGCCCCCTTTGGCGCCGTCCGGCGGGGGCGGTGGCCAGGCGCTGGCGGACCACGGCGAGCACGGCCTGCGCGAAGAGGGCGAGCGTCATGTGGCGCTGCCAGCCGGTCCAGCTGCGCACCTCGTACTGGTCGAGCCCCACCGCGCCCTTGGCCTGCTCGAACGCCACCTCGATCGTCCAGCGTCGGCCCGCTACCTCCACCAGCGTGGCCAGGTCGGTGCCGACCGGCGCGAAGGTGACGTAGGCCTGCAGGTCGGCGGGGTCGGCGAGGCTGCGCCGCACCAGACACCAGCGATCGTAACCCTCCTGCAGCGGGGGCACGAGCGGCAGGCGGTACCAGTCATACAGGCGTGGCCCCTTGGCGCCGTCGCCCGCAGAAAGGCGCTGCCACGCCTCGGCCGGGAGGTCCTTGAGCTCCATGAGCAGCGTGCTGACCCGCCGTTGGGTCCAGGTCGCCGCCACGTTGACGTACTCCTTGCCCGAGACCGCCAGGACATAGGCCTGTTCCTGCGCCTCCAGCTCCATGCGCAGGTGCCGGTCGTCGCCGTAGACGCTGTCGGCCGTCACCCACGCCGCCGGCACCTGCGCTGCGCGCGCCCGTGCCAGCAGCGCCTGCGCCAGCTGCGGCTTGGTGGCGAACGCCACTGCCGCGGGGATGCCCGCCTGTTGGCAGCGCGTGGGGTCGTCGGTCCACTCCTCGGGCAGATACAACGCGCGGTCGAGGAAGGCGACGCCCCGCGGGCTGGCGTAGGCCAGGAAGACGCCGACCTGGGCGTTCTCGACCTTGCCGACACACCCCACATACTGCTTGGCCACCCCCGCCGAGTGCGTCCCCTTCTTCACCACGCCGGTCTCGTCGAGCACCAGGATCGCCTGGTCGTCGCCCAGCTGCTCGACCACGTAGGCCCGCAGGTCGTCGCGCACGGCCTCCGCGTCCCAGTCGGCGCGCCCCAGCAGATGCTGGGTGGCGTAGGGCGTCCGGTCCCCGGCCGCCTCGGCCAGCTGCCAGCCGTTCTTGCGCTCGACCGGGCTGAGCAGGCCGCGCAGGTAGGCCTGCGCGCGCACGCGGGCTTCCTCCCGCGCGAAGCGGGGCCCCAGGCGCGCCGCGACGCGGGGCACCTCGTCGGCCGCCGCCCGCAGCGCCCGCAGCGTCTGCACCGGCTCGGCCTCCCGCTCGGCCTCCTGCTCAGACGACGCACGGGGATCGGTCATAGCACGGTCGGCTGGCATAGCGGTCGCTCCTCTCGCCTTGCGCACCACACTCCTTCCCCTGATCCTAGTACAGTACTACAACTGTAGTACTAGGCCGTGTCTGACGAATCGAGCGAGATGTGCTACCCTCGTCCCGGGCACGAATGGGGCGAGGGGGGACCACATGGTCGGACGCGGGGAATTGACTGAGGACGCATGGGGCAGTATCGCGCCGCTGCTGCCGCCGGGCGGTGGACGAGGCGGGCAGTGGCGGGATCACCGGACGGTCATCAACGGCGTGCTGTGGAAGCTACGGACCGGGGCGCCGTGGCGCGACCTGCCCGACCGCTACGGGCCGTGGCAGACCTGCGCCGAGCGGCTCTATCGCTGGCGGCGCGACGGGACCTGGGATCGGATCCTGGCGTACGCGCAGACGAAGTCGGACGCGGTCGGCGAGGTGGTCTGGGAAGTGAGCGTGGACAGCTCCACCGCACGCGCCCACCAGCACGCCAGTGGCGCCCGGCGCCGGCCGAGTCGGGCGGACGAAAAAAAGGGATCCAGCACCCCTGCGACGAGGGGCTCGGGCGCAGCCGCGGGGGATTGACGACCAAGTTCCACCTGGCCTGCGACGGGAAGGGCCGGCCGCTCTCGATCGTGATCACGCCGGGGCATCGCCATGACAGCACGCAGTTCGTGCCCGTCCTCGACGGCATCCGCGTCCCGCGATCCGGCGGGCGGGGACGCCCACGCAGACGCCCCGACCGCGTCATCGCCGACAAGGGCTACAGCTACCCGCGCTGTCGGCGGTGGCTGCGCGAGCGGCAGATCCCGCATACCATCCCCGAGCGGAGCGACCAGCGGGCGCAACGCGCCAGGCGGCCTGGTCGTCCCCTGGCTTTCGACAAGGCGGTCTACGCCCGTCGCAACGTCGTCGAGCGCTGCATCAATCGCCTCAAGCAGTGGCGCGGACTCGCCACGCGCTACGAGAAGCGCGCCGTCAACTACCGGGCGATGGTCGTCATCGCCTCCATCGTCCTCTGGCTCGATTCCTGATTCGTCAGACACGGCGCACTAGTACTACAGTGACGGTTGTTGAGTTACCCGGTACTGAAGAGTGTCGGCATGGGGTGCAGGACGGCACAGATGCGGTCCCAGAGTCCGTCCGCACACCAGCGCTGATACCGGCTGTAGGCGGTATGCCAGGAGCCGTAGGTTGCTGGCATTTCGCGCCACGGGACGCCGCGGTGCATGATCCAGAGCAGGCCCTCGAGCAGGCGCCGGTGCGCCACAGCAGGACGGCCACGTGGCGGTTTCTGCGGCGGCAAGAGCGGTGCGATCTGCTGCCAGAGGGGGTCGCTGAGGGCCGCGGTCCCGGCCAGCATGATCGGGAGCGGCGGGGCAGCGGATCCGTAGCGGGGCTGCCGCGCCGCCCGCCGGGCGACATGGCCCTGACGGGCGGTGGCCTGGTGCTGCCAACGCCACTGGACCCAGTGGAGCCCGACACGCCGCCGGGCCTCCTCCGGCTCGTTCAGGAGCCGCACCAGGCGCCGCACCTCGGGGACGGTCAGCGAAATGCCGTTGCGGTCGCTGAACGCGCCCCCCCTTTCCCGTCCTGCAGGTGGCCCTGGCGGGCGCTCAGGCGGGTGACTTCGAGCAGAGCATGGGCGAGCAGGGCCAAGGTGATGTAGCGATACCACGCATCGTAGCGACGCACCTCGTACTGGTCCAACCCCACCTCCCCCTTGGCCTGCTCGAAGCCTTCCTCGATGGTCCAGCGCCGGCCCGCCACCCGCACCATCTCCGTCACCGGCGTCTCCGCCGGACCATACACCCGGTAATAGGCCAGCTTCGTCGGGTCGCTCACGCTGCGACGGGCGAGCAGCCAGTGCGCTTTGCCGGATGCAGCGGCGTAGGGTAGGGCCAGACAGGCCCAGTCGTACCAGCGGGGGCCTTGACTGCCCTCGCCCGCCGACAAACGGGTCCAAGCGTCGGCGGGCAGTGCAGCGATGAGCTGCTCCACCGTCTGCTGGTGGCCGCGGGTCCACAGGCCGTGCGTCTCGGGCACCGCCAGGACATAGCTGCGTCCTTGTCCTTCCAACCAGCGGCGCAGTTCGTCGGCGCTGTAGACCGTGTCGCCGACCACCCAGCGTGCCGGCACCCCCGCCCCAAACGCCCGCGCTAACAGCTCGCGCGCCAGCTCCCCTTTGGTCGCAAAGGCCACGTCCGCCGGGATGTGCGCCTCCGCCCGTCGGGCCGCATCGCCCACCCACTCGTCGGGCAGATAGAGCGCGCGGTCGAGAAACGCCGCGCCGCGCTCCGAGGCATAGAGCAGGAACACCCCAATTTGCTGATTCTCTCGCCGCCCCGCGGTGCCACTGTACTGCCGCGCCACCCCCGCCGACTTGATCCCTTTCTTGAGGAACCCCGTCTCATCCACCACCACGACCCCCGACGCCGCGTCCCCCAGGTGCTCGACGACGTACGCCCGCAACACGTCGCGCACCGCCTCCGCATCCCAGTCGGCATCGGTGAAGAGCCGCTGCACGCCTTGGGGACCCACCTCGCCGAAGGCCTCGGCGAGCTGCCAGCTGTTCTTGCGCTCCACGTGGCCCAGCAGCCCGCCCAGATAGCGCCGTACCCGCTCCCGCATCTCCCGCCGATGGAAATAGCTCCCGATGCGCGCATGCACTGTGTCCAGCGCCCGCACCGCCCCCACGGCCTCCCAGATCTCCTCAGCCTGCCCGTTGTCCTCTGCCATGCGCTCACCTCCCCACTCCTGTTGGGAAGTCTAGCACCGGCCGTCAACAACCGTCACTGTAGTACTAGTAGCCAACCCGCAGGCGCTCTACGAGGCGCTGCCCGAAGGGCTCAAGGTGCTACTGGTGCAGGCGGTATTTGAGAAATTCTGGGTTCTGGATACGACGGTGGTAGGGAGCGAACTGACCGAAGCGTTTGCGGAGCTGCTGACGCTGGAAGCGCAACTAGCCTTGCATGACCAACCCGCGGATGCGCGGGACCGCGCGACAAGTCGAGGGGCAGACGAGACCGAAATACATTACCGTCAACGCGAGGATAGTCCACTGCGCTGGGCAATTTCAGACATGTCTCGCGACCGACCGTTTGTCGAGCGACCACACGGGCTACTACTTATAGATAAGAAAAACCCTGGGCCGCAGGGGGCCCAAGGTTCGAAGATCCAACATCTGGTCGGGGTGGCCGGATTCGAACCGGCGGCCTCATGGTCCCAAACCATGCGCGCTGACCGACTGCGCTACACCCCGTACGTTTGCGCCCGGCACGACCGAGCCTGCACCAGTATGCCACAGATTATGGCCGCCGGTCTAGGATATCCAGTCGAGTGTTCACTGAAGGCGGAATAATGACGACCGCCCTCCTCGGTGGGTCAGCAGGTCAGTTCCACCTCGACGTCGCGCTTTTCACGCCGTAGCGTCACTGTCTACTCCTCGCTAGCAAAGAAACCGGCTGAGGCTCCCTGCCTTGCGGGAGGTGGGTGAAAGCCGGGTCGCCCGCAGGCGACGAGTGGGACGCTCGCTTGCCGGTGTTGCCCGCGTGCGCGCGACTACCTGTGTCGGCACGGTGCACCCGTCCCACCTGCCTGCTGGTTCGGCGGGTCCGTGGTCAAGCGTTCCCACGGGGAAACGCATCGACCTACGTCGGACCGGGTGGGCTGCGCGTGCGTCGGGGTTCGTGTGCGGTCACACTCGCCCGGCGCTGCAGTCACCGCCTTGCGGGGCCGGGCAGGCCCTTCGGGGGCTCGCGTGATGGGGTCCCTGTGCGTTCTCCGAGCATCCCCTGGCTTTCGCCATGGGGAGGGTCAAAGTGCCTGATTTTGCTAAATCGACCCGCCGAATGTCGAAAATAGCAGCACGACGTTGAGCGAGATGATCACCGCCGCCGCCGCCCAGCCGAGCACGCGTGTCACGGGTCGGTTCACGAGAGCGCCCATCAGGTCGCGCTTGTTCGTGAAGTGCAGCAGCGGAATGATGGCGAATGGGAGCACGAAGCTCAACACCACCTGGCTCAGCACCAGCGTCGCCGTCGGGTCCACGCCGATACCTATCACGATCAGCGCCGGCACCATCGTGATCGCGCGCCGCAGCCAGACGGGGATATGCCAGCCGAGGAAGCCGTCCATGATCACCTGCCCAGCAAGCGTGCCCACCGCAGAGGACGAAAGCCCCGACGCCAGCAGCGCGATGCCGAACACCGTCGAGGCCGAGCCCCCCACCAACGGCATCAGCGTCTGGAACGCCGTCTCGATGCTACCGACCGAGCTGTGGCCACTGCCGAAGAAGACCGCCGCCGCCATGATCACCATCGCGCCGTTCACCAGCCCAGCGAGGCCGAGCGCGATCCAAATGTCGAGCCGCTCGAAGCGGAAGATGCGTTGCGCCTCCTCGGCGTCACGCGGGCGAATGCGCCGTTGCGTCAGCGCTGAGTGCAGGTAGATCACGTGCGGCATCACCGTTGCGCCGAGCATGCCCACCGCCAGCAGGATGCTCGCGCGCCCGTCGAGCAGCGGCGTCACCGTGTGAATCGCGATCTGCCCAGCGCTCGGCTTAGCGAGGATCACCTCGAAGAGGTAGCTGAACGCGATCACGCCGACCAGCACCGCTATCACCGCCTCAAGCGCGCGGAAGCCATAGCGCTGAAGGCCGAGAATTGCGAAGGTGCTCACGCCGGTCAGTAGCGCCGCGATGAAGAGCGGCACATGCAACAGCAGATAGAAGCCAACCGCCGCGCCGAGGAACTCCGCCAGGTCCGTTGCCATCGCGCCGACCTCGGCGACCGCCCAGAGCGCGATGCTCGCCCGCCGCGGTAAATACTTCCGGCACAACTCCGGCAGGTTCATGCCCGTGGCGATGCCGAGCTTCGCCGAGAGCGTTTGGAGCAGCACCGCGATCACATTGCTGGAGAGCACCACCCACAGCAGTAGATAGCCGAATTGCGAGCCTGCCTGAATATTGGTGGCGAAGTTGCCGGGATCGATATACGCCACCGCCGCGATGAACGCCGGCCCCAGGAACGGCAGCGCGCCCTTTAGGCTCATGCGCTTCCCGCCGGCAAGCGTCGCCCGCGCCGCCGCGACGGTTCGATAGCTCCCCGAGCGCGCCCCCACCTCCCCAGCCTCGGCAGAGAAGTCCATACCAACCAAACCATCTAGCCCAAACAGTGGGCGTCACACACGCTACTTCGCACCCCCGCAACAGCGCACGTCTCCATCTTAGTTCGGCGCCACGCGAATCCCCGCCGCCACCTGCGGGCCGAGCGCATGCTCCTCGCCATCGCGCTCGCCGCCCACCATCACCCGCAACGGACCACCGAAGGGTTCTCGCTCGCGCACGCACACCTCCGCGCCAGGGACGAGCCCCAGCGTCGCCAGATAGCGTAGCAGTGCGGCGTCATCGTCACGCACACGGCGCACCCTGGCCTTCTGCCCTGCCTCCAGCTCCGAAAGCGGCTGCGTCGGCGCCAATCACCACCTCGCCGGTCTTGCTGGGGATCGGGTCGCCGTGTGGATCCTCCGTCGGGTGGCCGAGCAGCGCATCTACGCGATCCTCGAACTCCTCCGAGATCGCGTGCTCTAGCCGCTCCGCTTCCGCGTCCACCGCATCCAAGCTGTAATCCATCGCGCGGGCCAGATAGAGCTCCAGCAGGCGGTGATGGCGAACCAGCTCCGCCGCCGCCACCCGACCGCGCTCGGTCAGCGTCACTCCGCGATACGGCACATGCTCGACGTAGCCCTTCTCCGCCAGCGACTTGAAGAGCTGCGTGACCGTCGCGTCACTGAGCTGGCCGTCCGGCTCCAGCGCCTGCAAGCGTTCGCGCATCGTCGAGGTCGTCACGCGCTCGCCGCGCTCGTCGAGCTTATAGACAAACTTCAGACAATCGACCGCGCGAACGGAGAGATCGCGGAGATCTGAAGTCATAATCTCGCCCTTCCGTACATCAATTTTTAGTCTGCTAAAAATATAGTACCGCGTGCGCAACATGTCAAGTCGCTACCGTGATGGAAAGCGGACGGGAACGTGAGGAAATTGGCGATCACCCATGCTGGGGGTATGACTGGTCCTAGCGGCTCGCCGCCTCCTCCGAAATCGACCCCGTTGACGCGAACCATTGAGCGCTTCATCCATCTGCCGAGGATTCCCAACCAGCCAGCCTCGGACATCGAACGCTCGAATCCGCTCTGGCTGGCCCGTTTAGACGCCTGGCATAGCGCGCCTCGGGCGTCCTCCGCCGCAAGACCGCTTGCAAGTCTTTCCACGAGAGGTACGTTCGCCACTCGTCGCAATCCTCCCGCGGCGCCGTTCGCACCCTGTACAGCCTACGTCCGACGCGCCATAATGCAGCGGAGGACGGGAGGCGAGCTGGCGAGGGGGACGCCCATGCGCGACGACATCGTGACGCCGACTACCGCGCGACGGCTGGCGGGCGCGGGCCTCGTCTGGGAGCCGCAGATCGGCGACTGGTGCGCCATCCTCGGCGGCGAGCATATCGGCGAGGGCAACGGCAGCCTCTGGCTCGTCGCCGGCATCTTCCCCGCCACCGGCATGCTCGGTCTGGTAGATTCCGCCGGTAAGTGGCCCGCCGCCCAGGCCCCCGCGCGCGACTGCCTCTGGCTGCCCACCGTCGGCAAGCTCAAGGCGTGGCTTCGCGGGCAGGGCTATCGCGTCGCCACCGGCGAATCGCCCGTTGTGCTGCTCGGCGGCAGCGGCGCCACCATGCGCCACGTCTGTCGCCTTACCCGCGCCGAGGGCGGCGTCCCCCTCGACGGCGAAGGCCCCACCGAATCCGACGCTCTGGCCGACGCCATCTTGACCATCTTCGGCGATCAGACCGCCGGAGCGCCGAGCAGCCGCTGGTAGAGATCTTCCTGTCGCGCTGCCCCCCGCAGGTAGATAGCGTGCCGGGCGGCATCGGGCTGCGCGGGGGGAGCGAGGTGCGGCTCGACCGCCGCCACGTCCCGAATGATGCCCAGTGCCTCCAGCGCCATCAGCGCCGCGCCTCGCGCCGACGCCTCCACGTCGCGCGACGGGTACAGCGGGACATCGAGCGTATCGGCGATCACTTGCTGCAAGATGGGTGAATTGAGCAGCGCCGCCCCGCTCCCGATCACCATCGGCGGCTGCGCCGGCCGCAGCGCGTCCATCAGGCGCAGATACACGGCACGCAGCCGGTAGGCCACCGCCTCCGTCCCCGCGCGGAGCAGCTCCAGCGCGGTTGTCCCCGCATGGATGCCCGTGATCGTCGCCCGTGCCTCCGCGTGCCAGCCGAGGCTCCGCTCTCCCGTCACGTATGGCAAGAGCGACAGACCGTGCCCATCGGGCGGCAGCTTGGTGATTTCCGCGTCCGCATCGCGCAGCGCGGGCACCTTGAACGTCTGCTCCATCCATGCAAAGAGATTGCCGCCCTCGCTCAGCGCGCCCCCCGGCACCGCGCGCGCGCCATCCAGTAGATAACGCCACAGTCCCTGCGGCACCGCTTCCCCTTCGGTGGCCAGCGGCGTCACCGCGCGTATTGCCGAGGACGTGCCCATGGTCAGGGCTAGTCGCGCGGGCGCGGCGCAGCCCGATCCGACGTTCGCGGTCGCGCCGTCGCCCAGCGCCAAGTACCATGGCACCGCGGCGATCTGCGGCCAGCGACGCGCATAGTCGCCGCGCAACCCGGCCAGCGGGGTCCGGTAGTCGCTCAACGCGGGAAGCTGCTCCAGCCGCACGCCGAGCGCCTGAATCAACGCGGCGTCCCACGTGCGCTCGCGCGTCACCAACAGCCCCGTCCCCGAGGCCATCGAGTAGCTCGTCAGCAGTTGCCCGAAGAGACGCAGGTAGAGGTAGTCGCCGATCGAGACGAAGTGCGCCGCGCGCCTGAAGACCTCCGGTTGCGTCTCCGCCAGCCACGCCAGTTTCGCCGGCCAGTAGCTCGCCGTGAGCGCCGCTCCCGTTCGCTGGTGAATTGCTCGCCCATCGAACGCCCCGCGCAGACGCGCCGCCGCCGCGCCGGGTCGCGTGTCGGCCCACGAGATGGCCCGCGTTATCGGGTGCCCGTCGGCATCTAACGCGACCATACCGTGCCAGAACGTGTCGAGCGCGACCGCCGCGATGCGCCCCGCTCGCGCGCCCGCGAGCTGCAACGCCTCGTCGACCGTCTCCTCGATCAGCCGCACGAGGACATCGGCGTCCGCCGAAACCTCGCCGCCCTCCGAGGTCGTCGCCACATATGGACGATGCGAGGCGCAGTCGGCAACCGATAGCCCCGCCGCATCGAAGAGTAGCGTCCGCGTCGAGGAACTGCCAACGTCCAGCGCCAGGACATAGTGATCGCTCGCCGCCTGCCCGACCGGCTCCTGACTCGTCATGCCGTGCCTCCCGAGCACCCCTCGTCCCATCGCTCAGCGGCCCGCCACTCACCGACCGCAAGCGCAAATCGACTTCGGCGGGGGCAGCGGGCATTAGTCCGCGCCCCCCGTACGGCGGCACCCAAATGCCGCGATCGAGACGTCCCCCGTGCGTCGTGCACCGCGCCGCAGAGACGTGGAGCGACGAATCCCACCGGCTCGCTAAAACAGCGAGAGCTGTTGCGGCGGCGTCGCGTCATCGTCCTTCGACTTCTCCAGCGCGGCGAGCTTGCCTGCTTCGGTGAGCCGCTTGGCCTCGGCCAGCGCCGCTGGGATCGCTCGCTTGAAGTCCGTCTCCACCGTCTGTTTCAGCGCCGCTTGGTGCAGCGCGGCCGCAGGATGGTACATCGCCACGACGATGTGCCCGTCCACCACCTTGGCCTGACCGTGGATCTGGCTGATCTTCGCCGCCGGGAAAAAACGCGCCATAGAGTAGCGCCCCAGCGTCACGATCACCTTCGGCTGAATCGCCTCGATCTGCCGCGACAGGTAGTCCGAGCAGGCGGCGATCTCCTCCGGCAGCGGATCACGATTGTCGGGAGGCCGGTGCTTGACGACATTGGTGATGTAGACCGAGGAGCGGTCGAGGCCGATGCTGGCGAGCAGCTCATTCAAAAATTGCCCCGCCGGGCCGACGAAGGGGCGGCCCTGCCGATCCTCGTGGTAACCGGGCCCCTCGCCGATGAACATCACCTCCGCGTGCGAGCTGCCCTCGCCCGGCACGCCATTGCGTGTGCCTATATACAGGTCGCATTTCTTACACGCCTGCACCTCGGCCCCGATACATGCGAGTGCTTCCTCGGCTGTCATGTGCCCGCCTCCTGAAGCCAGAATCCCGGCGCATCTCATCGCAGCTCGTGCCGACACGATAGCACACAAGCGCCCGCTTCGCCCGCCCCCGACTCGCGCAAATTCGCCACGCCGTGCCCGAAGCGCGTCTCGGCGTACGCCTCATGCCATCGCTCCTTGAAGCGATCCTCTCGCCTCACGCCCTAACCCTTCAGGGGAATGGGGGTGGTCTCAGCTCAGGTGAGGTGGCACGGAAACGAGCCGCCGATACCCGTTCCCCCTAACCTAACCGCACGCTTGTCAGGAATATGCCGCCATCGGGATTGCGCGTCACGGAGGTGCCGGCCCCCGGCGTCACCGCGAGCGGTTGATGCGAGGCATCCAGCACGCTCAGATCAAAGCTGAGCACATCGTTACTATCACCCGTCGCCTGCACGTCATCCATCGTGGCGATGTAGGTTGCCCCAGGTTGCCACTCATCCATCGGCTGCCACGTCGTAGAGATGAGATTCGAGAAGACATTCGACGTAGCGCCCGGACTGTGCTCGATCAGCGAGATATACGTGCCCGCCGGCACGGGACTCGTCGCGCGCCAGTACGTCTCGACGCTGAAGAAGGTGCCTTTCACCGGCTGAAAGGAAGGCGTCACGTTGTAGCCGACCAGTTCCAGCGAGCCACCGAATCCCACCGGCAGCGCATGCGGCACCGATGCCCCGTCGGGCAGCTTCGCGAAGGTATAGAACGACTGCGGCAGCCCCCACATGTCGGCAGGGTCGAGCTTCGGACCCGCGCCGCGCTCGATCAGCAGATAGCCGTCCTCGGCGGCGATAACGTGATAGTTGGGGTTCGCCAGCAGATTCTGCACCTCCTGGGCATATGCATACGTGCTGCCGCCAAAGGGATAACGATCCGCCGTCACATCCAGGAAGACGTAGTCCGCGCTCATGTCGTCGTACGGGAACTGATAGACGAAGCGTCGCTCACTCACGTGCGGCACCAGCGTCTCCTGCGCGCTGATCGATGCATCGGCGGGGATCTGCTTAAGCAGTTTGCCCGCGATCGCCGTATGCGCGGTCTGCACAGGCCACACGAGCATTTGCGAGAATGGCAGATTGCCGTGGTTGCGCTGCTCCCGCACGCTAAAGACGATGGCGAGCAGCGTCAGCGCCACCATCGCCACGCGACTGATCACCGTCGCCACGCTCGTATGCGTGGTCACCCGATTCCGCGGACCGCGCGGCACGAAGCGCGAAGCCGCTGCCCGCACGCGCTCAAGGCCGCCTTTGAGCGTGGAGCGCGCACCCACCGTGCTCGCTGCGAGGCGCACCCGCACTCCCGCACCCGTTGGTGAGACCGCCAGCCAATGGATCGCGCTCACCACCAACGCCACACCCTCGATCGCCGCCAGCACGAAAAATGGCACGATCTCAGCATTGTACTGGAACACGCCCGAACGCATGGTCGGGTTCGTGCTGAGCAGGTTGAGCAGCATGACTGGTGTTGCGCCGATGAGCACCACCGGCCCCAGCAACGGCAGATACCCCGCGCCGGAGAGCAGCGAGCGTAGGTAGGCGACGCCACCCGGATCAAAAATATGCTCACGCAGCAGCGTAATCGGATGCGTCACCACGTACGTGGCGATCTGCACCGGCCCGCTGCCGAGGTAGGCGTAGCGCGAGGCCAGCGGCGAATGTCCCAGCGGGCTGGCGGCGTGCGAGACGATCACATAGACAGCCGCCCACACCGCCGACATCCCGATCAGCCCAAGCCCAACGCGCGTCCGCCGTTGCAGGATGAGCGCGCCGAGGCCGATCATGAAGACGTCCGCCATCACCTCTTCCTTGGTCGTAATCGCCAGGAAGCACATGATGAAGAGCCCGACGTTGTTCCGTGTCAGCAAGAAATACAGCGCAAACATAAAGAACGCCGCCGAGAGCGTCACCGCATGGAAGTCAAACGTCACCGCGGCGGTCAGCGCCGGATAGCTGAGATAGATGAAGGCGAACGCCACGCCCGCCAGCGGACTCGCCAAGCGCCGGCTGGCGATCCAGAATGCCGGGAAGGCGCCCGTCGCCACCACCACCGTCTGGATGAAGAGTAGCGTCTTCGGCGACGGCGCGACGAGGTAGACCAGCGAGAGCGGCAACATGAACGGCTCGAAGTGGATCGCGAAGCGCGAGATATCGCCGAGACAGTTCGTGTCCGAGATGGGGTTGCAGATCGTCTGGTGGAGAATCGCGCCGTGGAGCGTGTTCCACAGCGCCTGATCCATGATGCCGAGGTCTTCGGCGTTGGTCTGGTAGGCGTCCTGCCGTCCAAAGAGGTACACGCAGAAGAAGACCGTGAAGGCCAGCGCCAGCACCCCAACCGCAATCAGGCAGATGCGGTACCAGCGCGTCTTCTCCAGCGGCGGCAGATCGGCGAGCGGGCTCAAGACGCGCGAGACGATGCGGCGCCACAACGGGTGATTCTTCTCGATAGGGGACTCGCCAGCCATCCTTGTAGCGCTCCCCGTCTGCCCCGACGTCTGCTCGACGATGCGCGGCTCCACCGTGGGTTGACTTCCTCGCATGCGCCGTTCCTCCGCCGAGTTGCCACCTACTCCGCACAGACCGCCCAAGCGCCACCAGCATAAGGCGACCGCGCGCCGAAGACAACACGCCGCCACCATTGTACTGCGCACCCGCACATGCGAGGCGCCACATCTCGGTGCAACATCCAGCTTAGCGGCGACTGACGACGTAGTTCGGCGCCTCCTTCGTGATCGCCACGTCGTGGGGGTGGCTCTCGCGCAGCCCTGCGCCGGTGATGCGCACGAAGCGCGTCCGCGCTTGCAACGCTGCCACGTCCGCCGCGCCGACGTAGCCCATCGCCTGGCGCAGCCCACCCACAAGTTGATAGACCGTGCTCGCCAGCGGACCCTTATACGGCACGCGCCCCTCGATGCCCTCGGCGATCAGCCGCGACTCCTCGATCACGTCGCCCTGGAAGTAGCGGTCTTTGCTGTAGCTGCGGCGTTTCATCGCCCCGACGGAGCCCATGCCGCGGTAGTCCTTGAAACGCTCGCCCTGCGAGATGATCAGCTCGCCCGGGCTCTCGTCCACTCCTGCCAGCAGCCCGCCGAGCATCACCGTATCCGCGCCCGCCGCGATCGCCTTGGCTATGTCGCCCGAATACTGGATGCCGCCGTCCGCGATGACCGGGATCCCTCGCCGCGCCGCCACCTGCGCGCAGTCGAAGATCGCCGTGATCTGCGGCACACCGGTCCCCGCCACCACGCGTGTCGTGCAGATGGAATTGTGGACGACGACGTTGTCCGCGATGAAACTATGCGTCGGGCAGTCGACCTCGATGTCGTAGACGGGCACCGCAAGTCCAAGTTGTCTCTGGCCCAGCCCCTTGACCACCTGGAAGTCATCCATCAGCCGCTTTTCATGCGTGCTGTTGAGGCGAGAACGATAGGATTCCCGGCAATTCTCGACGCTCGTGCCGTGCAAGCCACCAGCCGAAGCCAACTCAGTGTGGCAGTTCGGCATGCTACCGTTGACTAGGAAGCACAGTACGTTGAAAAGCTCGACGAGTCGAGCTGACGTATTGCGGAAACCGATGCGCCCATCCACGCCAAGCATGCCGTCACTATCAACGAGACCGTCGAACAGCCCCTGGAGATAGTCCGGATTCGCGCTGAGATACGTCGACGGCAGGTGCTTTTTGTGCCGTTTTCCGAACTTCCCGAGCAGCCGCGCCCACTGAAGCGAATAGAAGTTGATGTTGATGATGCTCTTGCCCAGCGAGGGTTCAACGGCGACGCCTGTTACCTCATGCAAGCATCGGATGAGTTTCGAGGCAATCTCGGTCTCGTGAAGGCTGAAATACCACGAGACGCGACCTTGCACCGAGTTGCGCGATGGTGCCAGGAAAGCGTGACCGTTCCCTAAAAACGTGCCAAAGATATAGCCAAGCTCGTACGTGTCCGTCATGTGGGTACGGTAGCGTGCAAGCTGTTTGTCCTGGCGTATGGCAAAGTCTTTGAGGTCGATCTCGAATGCCGCCGGCAGATCGAAGGCGATGTGCCTCGGCAGCAAGAATGCATCGCGCTGGGCCTCGCTAATCGGCTTCCAGTGGAGCTTGTCTTCGCCACGTTTCGTCGGCTGTTCGAGCAGCGCGACGTAGCCTCTACTGCTGACCGTTGACGCGCTGACGGTGCTCAAGTCGCCCACATAGAAATTGTGGTCCGGCGTGACGACGGTTTCGCGATACGACGCGGTGTGTCGCAGCGCCATCACCTCGCGTACGCCGGTGCACCACGCCTTGATGACCATCACCGGCTCACCGCGCATATTGATGACATGGTCGCCAACCTGAACATCCTCAATGTTTTTGTACGTCGCGTCGGCCATGAGAATTCGCGTGCCGGCGGCGAAACAGCCCGGGCCCACGCCTACTTTCACGGCGTGCGCGCCGGCATCCATCAGCGCCTCGGCGGCCTCAGCCGTCGCCACGTTCCCGGCGGCGACCTGCGTACGCGAGCCGAACGCCTCCACGACGCGCGCGACCGTCTCGATCACCATATGCGAGTGCCCGTGCGACGTATCCACCGACAACAGATCGACCTCCTCGGCGATCAGCGCCTCGCAACGTGCCATCGTGTCCGGTCCCACGCCCACTGCCGCGCCCACGCGCAGCCGCCCCTGCCCGTCCTTCGCCGCGTTCGGGTGCTGGATCTTCTTCTGGATATCCTTCACCGTGATCAGGCCGCGCAGCGTGCCGTGCTCGTCTACTACCGGCAGCTTCTCCACCTTGTAGCGGTGGAGGATCGCGTTGGCCTCCTCAAGCGTCGTGCCGACCGGCGCCGTCACCAGATGGTCGCGCGTCATCACCTCCGCGATGGGCCGGTCGAGACTCTGCTCGAACCGGATGTCGCGGTTCGTCAAGATGCCGACCAGCCGCCCGCCCGCCGTCACCGGGATGCCGGAGATGTGATAGCGCTCCATCACCGACAGCGCCTCGCGCAACGAATCGTCCGGGCCGAGCGTGATCGGGTCGGTGATCATCCCCGACTCCGACCGCTTCACCTTGTCCACCTCGCCCGCCTGCTCCTCGACCGACAGGTTGCGATGGATCACGCCTAAGCCGCCCTCGCGCGCCAGCGCGATCGCCAGCCGCGCCTCCGTCACCGTGTCCATCGCCGCCGAGAGGATCGGGATATTCAGTGTAATCTCAGCCGTGAGGCGCGTCTTCGTCGACGCATCGCCGGGCAACACGCACGAATCCCCCGGCACGAGCAGCACGTCGTCAAAGGTCAGGCCTTCCTTGCCAAACTTCCACTGCCAGGCCTCGTCGGTTGTCATAGCGGCGGCTGCCCTCCCCTGCTCGGTACGGCACACGCTGCTACCGTCGGCACTCAGCGCAAGCCGTTCAGCGTGCGGTATTCACGGTAGTGTATCACGCCGCACACCGGTGGAGCAAAAGCCGCCGCCTGCTCGCTATGCCAGGAGGGATGGGCGCGCCGCTCCGCTACGCCGGCTTCCCGTCCGGCGTAGCCCCGCCATGAATCGACCTCTCGAACTCCTGCAATCGCTTCGTCTGCCGGTGATTCGGCGCCGCCTGCCAACGCCTTCGCTGCACCAAATCGAGCGCCTCGTCCGCGCTCATGCCCTGCTGCACCAGCGCCGCCGCCGTCAACAGCACGCTGCGCCCGACGCCGTGCTCACAGTGGATCAGCACGCGCTTGCCCTGCGCGATCTGGTCGTTCACCCAGGTCGCCCCCTCTTGGAGCTGCTCGATGGAGAGCGGATACGTGTCCGGTGTCGGCAGCAGCAGCAGCGCGATTCCTTCCGCCGCCATCTGCTGAGGATCGTCCTGATATTCCGCACGCGTGTCCACCACCGCCGAGACGCCCGCCTGCGCCAGCCGATGTATGTCTTCGGGACGCACGCGCCCGCCCACCGCGAGCGAATTCGTCACCCAACTCATATTGAGCCGGTCAGGCAGCGGGATGCCGATGCGCGTGGCGAATCGCGCACGTCGCGAGTCCTCCGGGAAGATGTGCGCCGCGACCCGCGTCCACGAGCGGTAGAGCAGTCGCACCCCGCCCATCGCGGCCCAGCGCAACGCACCTCGCCGTCGCAGCGACTTCCCGCTCAGCACCGGCGGAGTTGCGGGCGCCTCCTGCTCCAGATGCGCGGGTGGTGGCGTGATCGATGGATCGGGGGCTGGGATTGTATCCTCCGCCTCAGGCCGCTTCATCTAAAATCGCGGCGCGGATACCCCGCCCTGAAGGGCTGGGGAGGAAGCGCCGCTCCCCCTTTCCGTTGCTACCTACCTGCCAGAGAATAGAACCATCTGAGCAAAACACTCACCCGTACCGTCTGTTGCAAGCTCGACATTGGCGGCCATGACGCGGCGTTGGCCGCGACGCAACGCGCCTTCAACGAGGCCGCTACCTGGATCGCGCGGGTGTGCTGGGACGAGGGCATCACCAACACCAACACGGCCCACCATCGCGTCTATGGCGAGACACGCTTGGCCTACGGCTTGGGGGCGCAACTCGCGATCTGCGCCAGGGCGAAGGCGGTTGAGGCGATCAAGGCCGTGAAGGCGAAACCTCGTGAGACGTGCCCGCACTTCGGGCCGCGCGGTGGTGTGCGCTACGATGCGCGCACCTATCGGCTGATGAGCCTGGATCGTGTCTCGCTCAACACCCTCGAGGGCCGCGTGGTCTGCCGCCTGCTCTTGGGTGGCCGCCAGCACGAGATGCTGGTCGACCCGGCGTGGGCAATTGGCGGGGCCGATCTGGTCAGGCGCGCGGGTACCTCCTATCTGCACGTCACGCAGAGCCGGGAAGCGCCGGACGAGCACGAGCCGGACGGCGGCACGCTGGGGGTGGATTTGGGCATCGTGCATCTCGCCACGGACAGCGAGGGGGAGTCCTTCACCGGGGCCATGATCCACACCGCGCGCAACCGCTACCACCTGCGCCGTCAACGGCTCCAGAAGGTCAACACCAAGAATGCGAAGCGCCGTCTGCGCAAGAACGCGGATCGCGAGCACCGCTTCCAAAAGGACGTGAATCACTGCATCAGCAAGACGTTGGTGAGGAAAGCCGCCGTATCGTGCAAGGCAATCGCCCTCGAAGACCTGTCGGGAATCCGGGAGCGGGTGACGGTTCGACACGAACATCGCTATGAGCGGCACTCGTGGGCCTTCTTCCAACTGCGCCAGTACATCGCCTACAAGGCGGCGCAGGCGAGCGTCGCGGTCCATCTGGTGGACCCACGCAAGACGAGCCGCACGTGCTCTGCCTGTGGGCATTGTGAGAAGGCGAATCGGAAGTCGCAAGCGGAGTTCCTCTGCCAGCGATGTGGCATGAGCATGAACGCGGACCATAACGCCGCAATCAACAGTCAGCAGAAAAGAACGGGCCGCAGTCACCCGGCCTATGGCATCGACCCTCTCGGGTTAGGTGCAAGCCCCCGGCTTTTAGCCGTGGGGTTGTTGACTGGAGACGTCATATCCATTCCCTCACCTAGCTGGCATGCGGCGTCTCGTCAAAACCTCAGACCCCGCCCGGCACCTGCTAGATTGTAGCCTGCCATGGCACCATTCCCTACCGTCACGGAGAGGCAGGGTCCCCGCCTTGGGGGGCTCGCTGGACATCTCGCATCCTGTGTCAGCGCTTCAGCGCCGCGAATGCTGCGACCGAAATCCCAGCATCCCTCATGCCACGCGCTCCATCGCCGCGACCCCATCGGTGCGCAGCACCCGCTCCAGCGCCACGATCGCGCACTCCATCTGCCCGGCGTCCGGCTCGCGCGTCGTCAGCCCCTGCAACGCCAGGCTCGGCGCCATCAGCCAGCGTACGACCTGGTAGCGGTAGTTCGCCGCGCCGAGGCGCATCAGCTCATACGCGATCGAGGCGATCACCGGGACCAACAGCACGCGCGAGATCACCCGCAGCGCGATCGGCGGATTCCCCACCAGCGCGAAGACGAAGATCGAGAGCACCACCACGATCAATAGGAAGCCCGTGCCGCAGCGCGTATGCACCTTCGTCGCGCGCCGAACATGTTCCACGTCCAGCGGCTGGCCCGCCTCGAGCGTGTTGATCGCCTTGTGCTCCGCCCCGTGATACTCGAACACGCGCTGGATACTCGGAAAGCGCCCGATCACCCAGAGATAACCGATGAGCAGCGCCAGCCGGATCACGCCTTCAAGGATCAGGCTCCCCCAACCTTCGCCGACCCATCGATGCGCCGCGCCGACCGCCGCCAGCGGCAGCAAGAAAAACAGCCCCACCGCGAAGCCGACCGAGATCAGCAGCGTCACCGCTAGCCCGAAACCACCGATTGCCTGCGTCGCCGATGCCGGCGCCTCGACGATCTGATCCCGCTCCGCTACCTTCGCCGGCTCACTCAGCGCCCTGGCTGGCGATCCGTCTTCCGCGTTGCCGACTTCATCAGTCTGCAGCGACACGTTCGCGGCGAACATCATCATGCGCGTGCCCAGCACCAGCATGTCCCAAAGCAGCACGATGCCCCGCACGAACGGCCACTGCACGGCTGGGGTTCGATAGAGCCCGGCGTTCAGCGCCTCCTCATGCACGAGGATGTTTCCGGCGGGCGCCCGCAGCGCCACGGCGGCAGAACGTCTTCCGCGCATCATCACGCCCTCGACGACCGCCTGGCCGCCGTAGTTGTAGCTCGGCACGAGTGCATCCCCCTGTTCCCACGTGACTGACCTCAGCCGGCGATGCGGCCACGCTCTGCGAGGCATAGCGCAAGCATATCATCAAGACGCACCGGCGCAGCGCGATGAAACACGGAGTCGAATCCTCGATCCGTCACGTTCCTGGTCCACCGGCGGAGATTGCCGCTCGCGCCCAACCTGTGTTACAGTCGTCTCGCCCGACACTCCCATCGGATGCCCAGCCCGCCGCCACAGGCATTGCCCACCGGGTGACAGGCAAAGTGTACGTGGGCTGGAGGGGCGCAACGTGTCGCGCCCGCAGTCCTCACGGAGCAGCCGCACTCCCAGCGCATTCGTGGTATGCACGCTACTCGTCGGAGAGAAGGATCGCCTCACATGCGGGTCATGCTCGTCTCAGACACATACCCGCCGCAGGTCAACGGCGTCGCGAACTGCGTGCATCACCTGGCCAACGCGCTCCATGCCGAGGGACACGCCCTCCTCGTCTGCACCGCGCTCCCCAAGCGCCGTATCCGCGGCTGTCAGGAGGAGCCATTCCCCGTCATCCGCATCCCCGCCATGCCGCTGCCGATGTATGCGGACTTCAGCCTCGCGCCGCCCGTTGGCTCAGAGCTCGCGCGCGTGGTGCATCGGTTTCAGCCCGACATCGTCCACTGCCACACGCCTTTCAGCGTTGGCTGGCAGGGGCTGCGCGCCGCCCGGGCCGAGCGCATTCCAGTCCTCGGCACGCACCACACCCTCTTCGGCGAGTACGTGAACTCCTATCTCCGCCTGGGCCACCAGGTCAACGGACGCCTCGCCACGTTGATTCGCCGCTATGTCGCCCATTTTTATAATCAGTGTGATCTCACCTCGTCCGCCTCGCGCTTCCTCGCCAGCGACCTCGCCTCTGGTGGCATGCGTCGCCCAGTGCGTATCCTCCACAACCCCGTCGATACCGACCTTTTCCGCCCACTCCATCCAACCGAGCATCCGGCCCGCGCGCCGGGCGAGGCGCGCATCGTCTACTTCGGGCGCCTTGCCGCCGAAAAGAATCTCCCGCGCCTCATCACCCTGGTCGAGCCCGCGCTCTGGCGCAACCCCGGCGCGTCATTCGACATCGTCGGAGACGGACCCATGAAGGCGCCCCTCGCCGCGCTAATCCAAGCGCGCGGGCTCGAATCCCGCGTGCACCTCCGCGGCTGGCTGCGCGGTGAGGCATTGGCGCACCACATTCGCGCCTGCGACATCAACGTCTCCGCCAGCCAGACCGAGAATCAGCCGCTCGCGCTGCTCGAAAGCCTCGCGTGCGGCGTGCCGGTCGTCGCGCTCGCCTCTGCGGGCGTGCCCGAGATTATCGACCACAGCCACACTGGTTACCTAGTCGATCCCGCCGCCCCGACCGATACCTTCGCCGACCGCCTCGACGCCCTTATCGCCGACCCCGCCCTCCGCCGCGCGATGGGCGCCAACGCCCGCGCCGTCGCACAGCACTACAGCCCCGATGTCTGTCTCCGCGCTAACCTCATCGCCTACCGCGAAACCGAACTCCTTGCACATACCCGCCAACATCGTCGGCGTGGCCTCGGCGGCCTCCGCGCTCGTCGCTTGGCCCGCCTGGCCCGTCTGGCATCTCCCCGCCCCTTACGTTGACAGAGAAAAGGGCTTTAGCCCGCCGCAAGCCGCGCCGTTTCAACGGCAGCGGTTGGGCGCTCCATGGCTTTAGCCAGAAGTCCCGTCCCTTGCCTATGCGTCGTCAATGTCGTACAATAACGACATGAGCATCCCACCAGACTATCAAACCATCCGCATCTGGACGCGCACCCTGCGTGCCTTGCGCCTCGTCGCCGCACTCACCGGCGAGCGCATGGTGCAGGTGCTCGATCGCCTTGTTGCGGAAGAGTTGCGTCGCGTGCAAAACCGAGGGCAGCACTAACGTGGCAGGGGCCGTGCGCAAAACGTACAAGGAGAAGCTGAAGCCGACGCCTGCCCAGGAGCATGCGCTCGAAGCCGTCTTGTGGCGGTGTCGCGCGCTCTACAACGTGGCCCTCGAACAGCGCATCACGGCCTGGGAACGCTGCCAGGTCTCGGTCACGCGCTACCAGCAGGAAGCCGAACTGAAGGACATCCGCGCAGCATTCCCGGAATACGCGGTCATCCACAGCCACGTCTTGCAAGACGTGCTGGCCCGGCTCGACAAGGCGTACCAGGCGTTTTTCCGCCGGGTGAAGAACGGGGAAAAGCCGGGGTTCCCGCGCTTCCAGGGGCGCAATCGCTGGCACTCCTTCACCTACAAAGAGTATGGCAACGGCGCCCACCTCGATAATGGCTATCTCGTCTTGAGCAAGATCGGGCGCGTCGCGGTGCGGTGGTCTCGCCCCCTCGAAGGGACGCCTAAGACCGTCACGATCAGCAAAGAAGCGGATGGCTGGTACGTCTGCTGCTCCTGTGCCGAGGTGCCCACGCAGCCGCTTCCTGAGACGGGACGGGAGACCGGCATCGACGTGGGGCTGAAGGTATTTCTGGTGACGGCGGATGGGGAGGTCGTCGAGAATCCGCGCCACTACCGCGGAGGCGAAAAACGGCTCGCGAAGGCGCAACGTCGGGTGAGTCGCCGGAAGAAGGGGAGTAACCGGCGCAAGAAGGCGGCGGTGTTGCTGGCCAAAGCCCATCAACACGTCCGGCGGCGGCGCGCCGACCACCACCACAAGACGGCGCTTGCCTTGGTGCGTGAGTACGACACGATCGATCACGAGGCTATTCGGCCCGCCAACCCTGAGCCGACGCCCCAAACCCGTCCCAGACGGGGACGGTGGCCATCTGCACAACGGAGCCACCCGGCAGGCCGGCCTCAACAAAAGTATGCAGGACGCCGGATGGGGTCACTTCCTGTCGATCCTCGCGTACAAGGCAGCATGCGCCGGTAAGCGGGTGGAAGCGGTGAACCCGGCGTATACCTCGCAGGACTGTGCAGGCTGTGGCGAACGTATCCGAGAAGTCGTTGAGCGTGCGTACCCACGTCTGCACGAAGTGTGGCCTGATCCTGGACCGCGACGAGAACGCGGCCAGGAATATCCTATGGCGCGGGCAGCGCCTTCGGGGAGTCCCGGCGTTGGCGGGGGCGATGAACCGAGAACCCGTCGGGCTTTAGCCCGTGCGGAGTGTCAGACATCCGTGTTGCAGGCATCTCCTGCTAGCTCTCTGTTGCGGTCGAGATTCCCACCTCCCCAGCTTCACGAACGCCACGTGCGGACAATTGGTGGTGCAACATGACGCACCCTGTGTTCCAAATGCAAAGGCCGTTCTCCCCACTCGCCACAACCCCCTCGCCCCGCGAGAGAGGCCTGGGGGCTGGGCAGGGGGTGCACTCCTTCACCTGCGCGCCCACCTCCTGCGGCACGTCGAAGATGCAAAAAGGCGCGACCCCCATTCGGGAGCCACGCCTTCAACAGTGAGTGGTATACCGCTCGCGTCTACGCCTTCGCCTCAGCGTTCTCATCGAGGTTGAAGCGCTTGCGGAAGCGCTCAACACGCCCGGCCGTATCGAGGATACGCTGCTGGCCGGTATAGAACGGGTGGCAATTCGAGCATACGTCGACGCGCATCTGCGGCTGCGTGCTGCCTACCTTGAAGGTGTTGCCACAGGCGCAGACCACGGTGGCTTCGACATACTGAGGGTGAATTCCGGACTTCATGATACTCCCGCGGCGATCTCGCCGATTCCGCGAACGCAATTGTCGGACTCCGAACGAGTCCGGCGCGACGCTCGGACTTAGAGTATATCACGCCCTCGCCGAAGTATCAAGCAACCGTCTCTCCGCACAACATACGCACGGCCGGCGTACATCTCGCCATCGCTGCACCGCCGCACCCTTGCGTCCCGGCCGCCGCGATGCGATACTGCAGTAGAACTTTATTTCTAACAACTCGACACACACGCATCTCCCATCGCTTCAGCATCACGCTCCCGCGAGTGGAAGGCGACGCAGCCCGTCCATCAAGCGAGCGAGGTCGAAAAACCCAAAAAGCGGAAGGAAACGGAAACGCGAATCCCCGGGCCCGGCGCTTCAATTCGCGGACGCGGCATCGCCTAAATTCAGATGGCATGCGGTCTGGGCGCATGTTTCCGCCTCACGATCACTTTTCCGCCCCGCCCTGTGAATCCCTCCACTCTGCGCTACTACAGCCCGCGCCATGTCCAACCTCGCGCACCAGGTTGGCGTACACTGCAGTGACACTACCGTCCAGAAGAGGTCTCGACCCATGCTGCGCTTCCTCACCGCCGGCGAATCCCATGGCCTTGGCCTTATCGCCCTCCTCGAAGGCATGCCGGCGGGCGTTCCGATCAGCCGCGACCCCATCGACGAACAGCTCCAGCGGCGCCAGGGCGGCTACGGACGCGGCGGACGCATGAAGATCGAGCACGATCAGGTCGAGTTCATCTCCGGCGTGCGGCACGGCCACACCCTCGGCTCCCCCATCGCTCTCCGTATCGAGAACCGCGATTGGGCCAACTGGCAGGCTCGCATGGGCGCCGACGCCGTCGACCAGCCGCCCGAGGCCGTCACCCGCGTCCGCCCCGGCCATGCCGACCTCACCGGCACCCTCAAATACGGCTTCGACGACGTGCGCGATGCCATCGAGCGCTCCAGCTCCCGCGAGACCGCGGCGCGCGTCGCCGCGGGAGCTGTCTTCCGGCAACTGCTTACCGCTTTCGGCATCGCCATCCACAGCCACGTCCTCGCCGTCGGCGGGGTCGGCTACCCCGAGGCCGCGCGACCCGACCCCGGCACCGTCGATGCCGCCTTCTGGGACCGTGTCGACGCCTCCGAGATGCGCTGCGCCGACCCCGACCTCACCGCCCGCATGATCGCCCGCATCCTCGAAGGCAAGCGCGCCGGTGACACCTGCGGCGGCGTCTTCGAGGTGGTCGCCACCGACGTCCCTATCGGCCTCGGTAGCTACAGCGAATGGGACCGCCGCCTCAGCGGGCGCATCGCCCAGGCGCTGCTCAGCATCCCCTCCGCCAAGGGCGTCGAGATCGGCGCCGGCTTCGCCTCCGCTGCCCTGCCCGGCTCCGAGGTACACGATGTCGCCCGCCACGACGAGCAGCGCGGCTGGCACCACCTCACCAACAATGCCGGCGGCATCGAGGGTGGCATCAGCAACGGCGAGCCGATCGTCGCCCGCGTCGCCGTCAAGCCGATCCCGACGCTGGCGCACCCGCTGCCCTCCGTGGATGTCCGCACCGGCGAGAACATCGACGCCACGCGCTACGAGCGCAGCGACGTCTGCGTCGTCCCCGCCGCCGGCGTCGTCGGCGAAGCCATGCTCGCCTACACTCTCGCCGACGCCTTCCTGGAGAAATTCGGCGGCGATAGCCTCGCCGAGATCCGCCGCAACTACGACGGCTATCTCGCCTCGCTGCGCCGATGAGCGCACACCATCAGGTGTGGCGAGGCTGGCAAAGTCGGCGTAACCTTTGAGAGGATCATCGAAATGACCGTAGCCGCAAGGCCAGATTTACCCACCTCCGCCGCCTCGTTCGTTTTGACACGCCCCAGGCCCAGTGCTACACTCCGCTCTGGTTCGGGCCGGCACAAACGGACATCGCGGCCACAGACCCCCAGGCGCGGCCTCAGCCGCGGGCAAGCAGTGAAATTGAGGAGCTCGGCTAGTTGACCGCTCCCACACGGCTAGAAGCCGGGGGATTCTTGGGCTGACCACCGCTCACCTAGCGCGCTAGGTGAGTCTTACACGGTCATGTCGTGGCAAGCCACATCCACAAGCGTAGATTTCCGCAGGCCCTGCGGTATGCGGGCAGCATAGCACACAGAGAGGAGACGGCGCTTCCTCCCCAACCCGCAAGGGTGGGGTATCCGCGCCGGACATTTGATGAACGCTAACATGCGCGAGACGATTCGCCACCTGACGAACGCGTTCATTCTGTTCCTGCTCCTGCTCAGCGTTGCCGCCGCCTATGTCCAGATCGGCAACGCCGCCCCCCTCGGCGGGCAACAGCTCGTCGGCGGCACGTATGAGACCCTCGCGCGACTCTGCCCCCCGGCGAACAAGCCCCTGCGCGGCACCATCTATGACGACAAGGGCAACTGGATCGCCAAGACCGTCCCAGACGGCAAGAACGAGAACTACATCTGCGGCTACCACCGCGTCTACGCCCAGTGGGTGATCGACACCGGCCTCGCCCCCCTCATCGGCTACTACACCTACACGCACGGCATGGCGGGCATCGAGGCGCAGTACAACGACCAACTCTCCGGCCAGGCGGCCAGCAACTCGGCATCTGACAACATCGGCAACGCCGTCAACAAGCTCCTGCACAAGGACCAGTACGGCCAGGACCTCTATCTCACCATCGATATGGCCGCCCAACAGGCTGCCAGCAAATACTACGACTCCTCGGCCGAGCACGGCGGCGCCTGCGCCACCCAAGCCAACCCCGCCGGCAGCATTATCGTCGAGGATCCCAAGTCTGGGGCAATCCTCGCGATGGTCAGCAAGCCTGACTACGACCTCAACAAAGTCATCGCGGCGGACTCGAACGACGAGGTGGTGAACGCCCCCGCCAACCAGTACATCGCCGGACTTAACAAGGCCAAAGTGCCCGTCCTGATCAACCGCGCTGCCCAGGGGCTCTACGCCCCCGGCTCGACGTTCAAGACCGTCACGCTCTCCGCCGCGCTCGATCAGGGCTACCCCCTCACAGACACCTCCGGCGACGGCAAGAACAGCTTCACCAAGGATCAAGCCCTGCATTTCCAAGTGCCGAGCGGCGAGACCATCAACTGGGACGACTACTCCGACTTCTCCGCAGTGGCAAACTTCCCCATGAGCTTCCAGGACGGCTACGCCCTCAGCGATAACGTCATCTACGCGCGCCTGGGCATCGAGCTCGGATTCCAGACGTGGGCCAAATACGTCGGCCTCTATGGCATCCAAACTCCGGGGCTGAACTGGAATACGAACGTCGGCTTCGACGCCCCGTATGCGCAGAGCATCGCCTACCCGGCGATCACGACCGGCGGCCAGGCCGGCCTCAGCAACGATGCGCTTGCTGAAAGTGCATTCGGCCAGGGCGCGCTGCTCATCTCGCCGCTCACCATGTCCGTCGTGACCAGCGCCATCGCCAACGGCGGCGTGCTCGCCAAGCCGCACGTGGGGCTGGCGCTGGCCGCCTACGGCAGCACCGAGGCGCAGGGCGCGCAACTCCGCGACCCCGCCACCGACACGGCCATCCTGCATCCCGGTACGGCGCAGAACCTACGTCAGGCGATGTGGGCCGTCGCCAGCTCTGGCACCGGCAGTTACGGCAACGGCGTGGACCCCGTCTTCGGCACCAAGCTCTCCAACAGCGGCATCTTCGAGGGCGGCAAGACCGGCACCGCGCAGGTCAACTCCGGCCAGCCCGGCGCCTGGTGGATCTCGCTCGCCCCCGACGACCAGGCACCTGGCGCACCCGGCGGCGCGCAATACGTCGTCATCGTCAACAAGGAGGGCGACCCCAACGGCGCCGGCAACAACGAAGGCGCCTGCCAGGTCTACGTCGCCGACGACATCTATCGCACCCTGCTCGGCATTCCTAGCAAGCGCGCATGGCACGGATCGAGGTCTGCGCCTGGATGGGCATCGAGTCTGCGAGAGCGACGAGCAAGCGCATATCGCGTGACAACGGCGGATCGTCGCTCGTTTGGAATTGGTATGCCTGGAAGGGGTTGGCTCGCGAGAGGGTGGGGAGACAAGGTTATCTGGGAGATAAATGCACTGAGATACCTTCATCTGCGCCGAGCCACGGCGCACTAACAGATGAAATCGGCAGAGGCCCGTGACTTCAGACATGGGCATGAAAGCCGGGTCGCCCGCAAGCGACGAATTGCCTACGTGCATAGCCGGTTCTGCCTGCCTGCGCGAGAATGGTGCTGTCGGGGGTCCTATTGGAGTGCTCTTCGGACCACTCCCCCGCCCGCACCGTTCGGGCCGGGCAGGCCCGTCGCGTAAAGCAGTTCCGGTAGCTGTTGCGCCCGTGCCACCGAGACGGCTCCCCCACCCGTCGCGAGAAACCCCTACCCTCTAGGTCGTGGGGAGCATTTCACTGAGGCATCCAATGGCAACTATCCTTCGAGGCTATCGAACCGAGCTGGATCTCAACTGCGTACAACGCGCAGCGTGCCTGCGGCATGCGGGAGCGGCGCGCTGGGCCTATAACTACGGCCTCAAGCGTAAGCAGGATGCCTTGGAAGATCGTAAAGTTGCCGTTGGTCCCGTAACCTTTAAGATCCCCACCGCCATTGACCTGCACAACGAGATCATTGCGCTCAAGCATGGCGAGAATCCTTGGCTTAAACAGGTTTCCAAATGGGCGCCCCAACAAGCCTTGCGCAACTTGGATAGCGCCTTCGCCAACTTCTTTGCGAATCGGGCCAAGTATCCGCGTCCGAAGAAGCGCAGCAAAGGCATTGGCTCTTTCTATTTGGAAGCCCCGATTCACGTAGGCGTGGATTGGGTACAGTTGCCCGTGCTGGGTACGGTGCGACTATTTGAGCATGGCTACATTCCACAAGACAGCGAGGTGGACAAGCCAGACCGTAAGGCCGAGAAGAAACGTCAACGAGGGAGACGCGACCTCCATGCCGTTGTCAAATACAAATATAGGAGCGCGGTCATTTCTGAACAAGCGGGACGTTGGTTTGTCTCGGTACTTGTACAAGAAACCTCTCTCGATCCTGTGCCAGCCACAGGTGAGCCAGTGGGCGTTGACCTCGGCGTAAAAGTTCTTGCGGTTTGTTCGGATGGGCGAGTCGTCGCCAATCCCAAAGCACTGAAAACGAACCTCAAAAGACTCCGCCGCGCCCAGCGGCGGCAGAGCCGGCGCAAGAAAGGGAGCCAGAATCGTCAAAAGGCAAAGCAACAAGTAGCCAAGATTCACTATCGCGTTGGATGTCTTCGGAAGAACGCCTTGCATCAAGCGACCGCTCGAATCACGGCAAAAACCAAGCCCCCATTCGATCGGCCTGCAGCTATCATCCTCGAAGATCTCCATGTCACTGGCCTGCTCAAGAACCACAAGCTCGCCCTGGCAATCGCGGATGTAGGGCTGGGTGAGTTTCGCCGCCAAATGACATACAAGTCATCGTGGTATGGCAATACCCTCGTGCTGGCGCATCCTTTTTTCCCATCAACGCAGCTGTGTTCGGTGTGCCATCGCCTACCTTTCGTGTCTTTGGGTTTGAACATCCGCACCTATCATTGCGAGCACTGTGGTTCGGTGGTGGATCGAGACCGCAATGCCGCGCACAATCTTGCCTGGTTGTATACCGCTAGTCCGGCGGAAATTGACGCCTGTGGAGAGATCATCAGACCTGAGGTGCTTGTGCCGAGGGCAGTCTCATTGAAGCAGGAACCGAACACTAAATAGGCTTGTCCTACTTGGGGTAAGTTTCGGTGGACGGACATTTGGGCTGAGCCCAGCGATGCGCCATGATATACTGGGGCGCGTCGGGCGGCGGGACGATCCGGTGGGCGGCATGTGCGCGGTGAGGAGGGGCTATGGCTGGGCTCCAGGGGCGTGTGTTCGATGGCTATCAACTCACCGAACAACTGGGCGCCGCGGGGATCGCCGAGGTCTATCGCGCGCGCGCGAACAAGCCTGGTGGCCGCGAAGCCGTCGTCAAGGTGATCTACCCCGAGTTCGCTCGCCAGGCCGGCTTCGTCACGCACTTTCGCCAGATCACCCAGGCGACCGCCAGGCTCGCCAGCCATCCCCACATCCTGCCTATGTTGGGCAGCGGCGAACAGGGCGGCTACCTCTACCTCATCACCCCCTACGTCGCCGGTGGCACCCTCAGCGACTGGCTCGCCCGCGGCGGACGCATGGGCCCGGCGGACATCGCCCCGTTCTTTCGCCAGCTCTGCGAAGCCCTCGGCTACGCCCACAGCCTCGGCGTGGTCCATGGCAACGTCAAGCCGTCCAATGTCTTCCTCTACGACGGGCGGCACGTCATGCTCGGCGACTTCGGCCTGCTCTGGGACGTCGCGCATATGGACGTCAACCAGGCCGGATCCGGCGGAGACGCGCTCGAATACATGGCGCCTGAAGTCGCGCATGGCCAGCTTTCGCCCCTCGGCGACATCTACAGCACCGGCGCGGTGATCTTCGCCACCATCACCGGCGTCCCCCCGTTCCGCGGCTCGCGCCCGGCGGATATCCTCACCGCCCACGCGCAGCAGCCCGTGCCGCATCTGGCGCAGGTCAACCCCGCGCTGCCGCCCCCGCTGATCGCGCTCGACGCCGTCATCCAGCGGGCGATGGCGAAGCGCCCGGAGCAGCGCTTCCCGTCGGCATCGGCGCTTGCGCAATCCATCGAAACGACCGTTCGCCAAGCCGCCCAAGGCGCGATACAGGGGATGCCGACCGCCTTAGGGCAACCGCCGCACTCAGCGTACCCGCCCCCGCAGCTCGGCGCACCGGAGCCGTGGGCGCAACCTAGCGGCGCGGCGAACCTCATCCCGCCACTCGGCGCCGGTCTCGGCCAGGCGGCTGCCGCGCTCTTCAACGCTCCACCCACACCAAGTAGCAGGGACCCGCAAGGTCCCTCGGTCCGTCCAGCCGGCGCCCAATTTCCGCCACTGCCGGCGAGCGCCACCGTCGACGAGACTATGGAGCAAGGCGGCATGTCGCTCCGCCAATCGGACATGTCTCTAGCTGGTGGCTCCGCCATCTCGTACGAGCCAACCAGTCGCATCCCCGCTGCGACGTTCAGCGCCCCGGCAGATCCCGCCGGTCCAACTGCACAGGGCGAGGACCCCGGCTGGGAAAGTCCGGTCGACGCGTCTGGCGGCGGCGCGCGCGGTCCCCTCGCAACTAGGGAGGACGCGCTCGGGACTCGGCAAGCGTTTGGGGCAATCCGGCCCCCCGCCACTCGGCGATCTCCAGTCGCAGCTCGATGCCGACGAGGGTGACGGCCTGTCGATCCCGGCAGTTCGCGGGCCCTCGGCGGATGCCGCCCCGCCGGCCCCTGGCTACTCAGTGGCGGGCGGCGCCCCCGAGTGGATGCAACGGCCCCCCGATGATGGCTCAGGCGCACGTCGCGCAGGGCGAATCGCAGGAACTGCAGGCCTGGGTGGCGATTGGTGATCAGGCGTTGACCGGTGGCGATTCCGGCGAGGTGCGCGGTTTCTCGCCGACGCAGCTCGGCCTGCCGCGCCTCACCAGCCCCACGCTCGGCTCGATGCCCCCCAGTTGGCAGGAGATCGTCTCCTCACCCATGCCCGCGGTCGACTCTCCGCGCAGATGGCGCCCCGGCGGCGGCATGGCCGACAGCGGCCAGCTCGACTCGATGCCCCAAACACCGTGGCGCTCGAATCCCAATCTCGATCCCGATCAGTGGTCCCAGGAATCGGGCGAGTGGCCCGGCCCGAATTCCGGCCCCGTCGGCTGGATGGACTCGGGCATGCAGCCGCAAGTCTCGGGTGGCGCGGTGAAGAAGATGCCGAACTGGCAGGAGGCCAACCGAGTCCCTCCCGAGGACGACCTCCTCTTCGACTCCCGGCTGGCCAAGAAAAGCCGGATTCGCAGGCGCGGCACATCCGGTCTCCTGCCGAGATTGGCGCTCCTGCTCCTGCTGCTCAGCGTTTTCGACGTTGCCGCCGTCGAGGTTGCCCGCCCCGACCTCTGCCCGATCAGCGCCTGCGTCTCGCTCAGCAATAAGCTCCATCAAGCTGTGCCGTTCCTCCGCGGCAAGCCGCCGGCCCCCCCGGTCATCAACGCGGCCCCGTCGAAGATGGAGATCGCCGCCACACCCAATACGACCTCCACCGCACAGGTCACCCTTGCGAACGCCACCAACGCCAGCATCGAGTGGAAAGCCGCTGCCGACACCACGTGGCTCACCATCGCCCCGGCCACTGGCACGCTCGGCGTTGGCGCAAAGCGTGTCCCTCACCGTTTCGGCCAAGGCTACGGGCATCGGGCTGGGCCATCACAGCGCCACCATCACCGTGACCACCGCCCACGGCAACGTCACCATCCCCGTCACCGTCACCGTCACCGCCTCAGCCGCCACCCCACGCCCACGCCCACCGCCCTCCAGATCGGCTCCAGCCGCTCCGCATAACGCCCACCGCGATTATTTCGTAGTTGCACCACGCCGCACCGTCGGCCTCGTCACAGGACGTGCCTACATCGTATGATTCGAGTGCGCGATTGTCGCCTATAGACACGACGGCCGCTTTCACGCCCACCGCGGTCGTCAAGCCGCGTCGCCGGTACGCCGGCACTTCAGTGCCGCGATCCGTCCGCGATCCCGTTCACGCCGGTGACGCGGTGCCACGAGCCCAGAGGAGAACGACATGCGCTTCGTAGCCACCGTTGCCGGCGCGCGCCACGTCGTCGACATAGACGCCAACGGCGGCGACCGCCGCGTCACCCTCGATGGCCGCGAGCTGCTCATCAGTTGGCGGCTGATCGGGCCGCGTCACGCCCTCGGCATGGGCGACCTGGCCGATCACTACGGGATCCTCGTCGGCAAACGCTCGTACGACGCCTACATCCGTACGCTTGATCCCGTCTCCGACGGCGACGAGACTGCCCCGTCGCTGGAGGTGGTGGTCGCGGGCCGTCCCTACCCCGTTGCCGTGCAAGACGCGCGGGCCGAGGCCGTCGCCAGCATAGCTGGCGCTGCCCACGTCACTGGCGATTCAACCCTGCGTGCACCGATGCCCGGCCTCGTCCGCAACGTCCTCGTCGGCCCCGGCGACGAAGTGCAGCGCGGCCAGATCGTCGTCGTCCTTGAAGCGATGAAGATGGAGAACGATCTCGCCGCCATGCGCACCGGCATCGTCAAGGCCGTCGGTGTCGCCACGGGGCAGACCGTCAACCAGGGCGACACTCTCGTCACTATTGGTGATGCCACCTCAGCGGACGCTGATACCTTCGAGGCGGACGAATAGTAGCCTACTCGCCGCGCGCTTGTATTGGCCGCAGTTGGCGCAGCAACTCCACCACCGCGCTGAACTGCTCATCCGAGAGCGCCGCCACCAGCGTGCCCAGCACCTCCTCGCGGGCACGCTGCTCCGCCTCGCGCGGCAGCCGCACGCCCTTCACCGACGCGGCGGCCGCACGAGTGATCGCTTCGAGGCTCAGGTGCATCGCGTCCGCGACTGCAACTAGCGTATCGATCGTCGGCGAGCGCCGCCGGTCTGCCCGCGCCGTCACGTAGCGGCTCAGTGCCTCGCGTGAGATGCCCGAGTGTCGCTCCAGATCCGAGTAGGAGCGGCACGGCGAGGCCGGATCGCTGAAGTGCTCCTCGATCAGCATGCCCAGTGCGTTCGCCTGCCCACCGCGCTGCCGTTCGCGCGGTCGTCCCGGCGGCGTCGGCGAAGGCGACGCCGCCGCTGACCCTGCAGCCCCATCCGACTCTGACGCTCCGCTCGCCGAAGAAGGGTCTGACTGATGCGCTTGCCCCGGCGCGGCCGCCGCCCTGCCCGCGGGCGACTCCTCAAGCTCCAGGTCGGGTGGCACCTCCGCCTGGAGCCCTGCTGGTTGATCTGCCGCACTGCTCGCGAAGTCGCCGCTGCCCATACTGTCTGCCCTCTCCGCGTCTGCGCTTGTCTCCGCCGGCGACCCCTTTGTCGAAGCGTGGCGCGCCGTGGCGCGAGTCTCCGCGCGCCCAGCGAGTGGCGCTGATGCCGCCTCAGCGCCGCCCAATCCCGTCGCATCCGCCCCCGAAGCGTGTGGCGCGCCCGGGCGTTTCTGCGGAGTCTTTTGCCCCTGTGCCTCGGAAGGAGTGGCCCGTCCTCGTGATGCGCCGGCTCGATCGTCCTTTTTCGGCACTATACATCTCCTGTGTCGCGCACTTCCGATCGCCGGCCAGCACCATATCCCGTCTCGCGTCGCCTTCTCTACCGTGCCGAGCAAGTCGCCTGAGTGACTCATCCTTTCGCCGAGCATAGCAGAGCCACTTATGGCGAGCAACCCTTTCGGGCCATCGGAGGCGAGTCGAACGCGACCTGCCATCGTCACGTGTGTGCCTTCCCTGGGGGACACTGCGACGCGTCGCGCGTGCCTCACCGCCCATGATACACTGCTTCCGATGAGGTATAGGTCACCAACTCGCTCTCCTTCACCCGGATATCGCTCATGATCCCTCTCGACGAACTGCTCATCGCAACCCAGGCCGACCAACTCGTCCCTGGCGTGCGCTCGATCCTCGACGGCTTCGCCCACGATTCGCGCCTCGTCATCCCCGGCGACTGCTTCGTCGCCGTCCGCGGAGCCCACAGCGACGGCCACGACTTTCTCGTCGACGCAATCGAGCGCGGCGCCGGCGCCTTGTTGGTCAAGCGCGATCGCCTCGCCAGCCTCGGAGCGGAGTTGCCCGTCATACTGGACCAAGCCCACCGTTCCGGCGTCGCCATTCTCGCCGTCTCGGATACGCGCCTTGCCCTTCGCTCCTATGCCGCGCATATTCTGGACCGCTGGAAGCCCTGCGTCGTCGCCATCACTGGCGCTGCCGGCAAGACCACCACCAAAGAGGCCATCGCGGACGTCCTCAGTCTCGCCGCTCCCACTTTCCGTTCGTGGCGCAACTACAACGACCTCCTGGGTATCCCGCTCTGCCTAGGGCGCCTCGAGCCGACGCACGCCTACGCCGTCGTCGAGCTCGGCGCCGACCGCCCTGGCGAGATCGCGGACCTCTGCGCTATAGTGCGCCCTCAGATCGGCGTCGTCACCAACGTCTCGGCCGCGCACCTGCTTTACTTTGGCAGCCTGGCAGCCTATGCCACCGAGCTCACAAGCCTCCTCTGGTCGCTCCCCTCTGACGGCCTCGCCGTCATCAATGGCGACGATCCGTTAACACGCGACCTGGCCGTCAACCTCCCCGCTCGCGCCCTCGCCTTCTCCACCACGGGCATCAAGATCGTTTCCGCAGACCCACTCACCGTGGAGCTCGGCGACCATTCTCCCGACGAGCCGATCGAGTTCGCCCACTTCCACGGCGCGCACTGGCTTACCACCGTGTTGGCCGCGCTGACCGTCGGCGAATCGCTTGGGGTCCCGCGCCAGCAGGCGCTCGAAACGCTCTCCTCGCTCCTGCCACTGCCGGGCCGTATGCGCCGCCTCGACGGCTTCGCCAATACCGTCTTGCTCGACGACACCCACAACGCCACCCCGGCCAGCGCCTCCGCGGGACTCGCAGCGCTCACCTCCGTCGCCGCGAAAGAGCAGCGCCCGCGCATTGCCGTCGTCGGCGACATGCTGCGCCTCGGCGACGCCGCCGATGACGAGCATGGCCACCTCGGCGCGCTCGCCGCGGGTCGCACCGATTTTCTTGTGACGCATGGCGTTCTCGCCGAGCTCGTCGCCGCCGAATCGCTGAAGTCCGGCCTCGCCCCCGACCGTGTCGCCGTCACCCACACGGTAGAGGATGCCGCCCGCGCCGTCCGCGACTTCGCCATGCACACCGCCGCCGAGGGCAAACCTCCCGTCGTCTACCTCAAAGGCTCCGAGGAGATGCGAATAGAACGCGTCACCGCGCTGCTCCTCGCCCACCCCAAGCAAGCCGAATCGCTGCTCGACCGCCAGACGCAGCCGTGGCGCCGCCTCGTCGTCATGCGACCCGACCGCCCGACCTGGCTGGAGATCGACCTCAGCGCCATTGGGAGCAACACGCAACGCACCAAGACATTGGTCGGCCCCGACGTGCAAGTGCTCGTCAGCCTCAAAGCGGACGCCTACGGCCACGGCGCGCAGCGCGTCGCGCGGACGGTGCTGCGCAACGGTGCCTCGTGGCTGGGCGTCGCCACCATCAGCGAGGCCGTGCCGCTGCGCGAGGCGGGCATCGACGCGCCGATCCTCATCTTCGGCTACGTCGCCAACTGGCAGGCACGCGAGGTCGTCCGACACGATCTCCGCGCCACCGTCTACGCGCTCGAAACGGCCCAGGCGCTCTCGCGCGCCGCCAGCGATCTCGGGCGCGACGTGCGCGTCCACGTCAAGATCGACACCGGCATGGCGCGCCTCGGCCTCCGCGCCGAGGACGTAGCAGGCGTCGTCGCGTTTTTCCAGGCGCTACGCGAGCTGCCGGGGATCGAGGTCGAGGGCATCTTCACCCACTTCGCCACCGCCGACAGCGCCGACCAGGCCTACGCCAGCCGTCAACTCGACCGCTTTCACGCTATCCTGCGCGCACTGGAGGATCGCGGCCTCCGCCCGCCGCTCGTCCACGCCGCCAACAGCGCCGCCATGCTCGCGCTGCCCGAGGCGCGTTTCGGCCTCGTGCGACCCGGCGTCGCCATCTACGGCCTACATCCCTCCGACGACGTGCGCCTGCCGCCCTACTTTCGCCCCGCCCTGTCCTTCAAGACGCAGGTGGCGCAGGTCAAAGAGATTCCCGCCGGCGAGGGCATCAGTTACGGCGCCACCTACATCACCCCAGCCCCTACGTGCATCGCCGTCCTCCCGGTGGGCTACGCCGACGGATTCCGCCGCGCGCCCTCCAACTGGGGCGAGGTGCTGGTGCGTGGCCGCCGCGCCCCGATACTAGGCCGCGTCTGCATGGATCAATGCATGGTCGACGTCACGCACATCCCCGGCGTGCGCATCGGCGACGAGGTCGTCCTGATCGGTCGCCAGGGGGAGGAAGTCCTCACCGCTGAAGACGTCGCCCGTCGTCTCGGCACCATCAATTACGAGGTGGTTGCCGAGCTCCTGCAGCGCGTGCCCCGCGTCAGTTGAACGATGTCGCGGCACGCGTGATGCCGAGCGTAGTGCAAACGTATTACATTGTGAGTGTGAGACTGCACCGGACGCATTTGACATCGGTGGCCTCGGCAATCGCGCCGCTCACGAAACCAGGCGTCGATTACACTTCGGCCGGTCTCGATTCTCCCAAAGTCTGTGGGCATTCTGCTCGCCCCAGGGGATCAGTCTCAGCGTCGGGACTGTGAGTGACCCGAATGACACTCGCGGGCTACACATAAGTATCGAATCCCAGCGCTGGTGCGCCGTACGACATGCGAGAGGCCAGATGGGTGCTCAGCAAGCGAACCAACTGCGCATTCAATGGGCGCGTCTCACCGCGTGGTCGGTCACGGTCGTCGCGCCGCGCCTGGAATCCGCTCGCCGCGTGGGCGCCCAGCTCGGCAGCGCCATGCATCGCCGGCCCCACGTTCGACCCGCCGACAGCACCCCCTCGGTCTGGGTGCGCGTCCGTCCGATGTTCCGCTTCGTCTATTACGTCTTGCCCCCGCGATTGCTGCGCCTGCGGCTGCGCCCTCGCGCCAACCAACAGGCGGAAGCCAGGCCACGGGCGCGCATCATCGCCAACCCCACCTCGGGCAGCATGCGCGGCGATCTCGGCCTCGACGGCCTCGAAGAGACGGCCCGTTGGCTCACGGAGCACGGTCTCCCCACCGAGATCTGCCATACCGATCGGTCAGGGCATGCGCGCGACCTCGCCGCCGAAGCCGTCAAAGCTGGCATGGACATGGTCGTAGCCGCTGGCGGTGACGGCACCGTCAACGAGATTGTCCAGGCCCTCGCCGGCCAGAGCACCGCCTTGGGCGTCCTTCCCATCGGCACCGTCAACGTCTGGGCGCGCGAGATGGGCATTCCGTTGCGGCTCTCACAGGCGCGCGAGCTCCTCGTCTCCGGCGTGCGGCGTCGCGTCGATCTCGGCCGAGCGGGAAGCCACTACTTCCTGCTCATGGCGGGCATCGGTTTCGATGCCGAGGTCGCCCGACGCGTGGACCGTGGCGTACTGGCCCGCTGGGGCCTCAAGCTCCTCGACTACGCTGCCACCGCCAGTTACATGGGCGTGACGCAGCGACCCGCGCACATCTGGATGCGACTAGACGGCAGACGCCGCACCACGGACGCCCTGATGGTGTTGATCGGCAACACCCGCCTCTACGGCGGCGCCTTCCGCATCGCGAGGGATGCCATCGCCGACGACGGCCTGCTCGACGTCGTCATCATCGGTGGCGGCGGCACCCTCGCGCGACTGGGGCTCTTCGCGCGCGCCCTTGCGCGCCGCCGTTCGCTCGGCCCTCGCGTGCGTTACGACCGTTGTCGCACCATCCGCCTCGAATCCAGCGTCCCGTTGCCGGTACAGGTGGACGGCGAAGTGATCGGCACCCTTCCCATGACCTTCAGCGTCTCGCCCCACGCCCTCAGCGTTATCGTCTCGCCACAAGCTCCCGCCGATCTCTTCGCCCGCGAGCCACTTCAACCCGCATAGCCGTGCACTCCTCGTTACCTCCCCTACCGTGCATTTTGCCACCTCTTCTTACGCCCAGGCCTTCTAACGCTCCGGGTGCGGAAGAGGACCATTGATCCCCCAGCGGTTCTTGTCACGCAGGTCTACCCGAAACGTCCGAAAGATTTTTCCTTTAGCTTGGGATTCGCCCTGGTCTATACGCCGCGATGCGCGCCCACACCCAATACCGACGCGGGGTAGTGAACCGTGTGAACTTCAGTCCGGTGCGCCGTTCTCCGGCACTCCCTCCGTGCCATCGGCAAAGACTATGGTCGACCGCTGCACATATCCAGCCGCTGGGACACACCAGGAAAGCGTGGTCCGAGTGTTGCAAGTGACCGTGGAGTGGCTGCGCGGGCGGCATAGGTGTGCCCAGGTGAATGGATGTCGGGTGGACGCGCGCCACATAGTAGCCGGACGTGACCGTGATGCACAGGACCCAACGCAATCAACGTGAGCCAGAGGAGTGGATCTGGCCGGCGTCGCGAGAGCAGGACGAGTGGGCAGCTCCGCCGAACGCCGCTCCGCCATACGTCGGTCGCGACGTCCCGGCATGGATGGACGCTCCCACCGACCCGAACCTGAATGTGGCACCAAAGATCATCCGCCGCGCGAAATCTCCCCCAGAATGGCCCAGGCCGGCGCGCCCCGCGGTAGGCGAGCGACTGCTTCGCCGGGCGGAGTCCGGTCAGTTCAGTGTGGGCTGCGGCTCGGCTGCGCTGCTCCTGCTGATCGGCGCGTTCCTGCTTGCGGCGCTTACGACCGGAATACCCTTTTTCGGCGGCAGCAACCCATCGCCGAATGGTGTCCAGGCGAATCCACTCGCGACGGCCACGACCATGCCGACCGCAACCGCCACGCACGTCCCCACGGCGACGCCGACGCTCGCTCCCACGGCGACCGCGACCGCCGCGCCAACCCAGGCGCCGACCATCACTCCAGCGCCCAGCGTCACCCCCGCCCCCGACACGACACCGTCGCCCGCCGCGACGCCGACACCGCGCAAGCACCACAGACCAACGCCGACAGCTCCTCCACGGACGAGACCTTCGCCTGGCGGCTGACGCCTGAGTGCGGCTTGAAAGCGCGCCACTACCGGACTTCAGCCGGTGCCCCGACCGCACGCCAACATTTCAGTGCCGCGACCCGCGGTAGAGACATCTCAATCCAAGGATGGCGGAAGTGCCTCGGCGAAATCCGCCCCCAACTTACCCCTGCATGCGTGCGTGAACGGCGGCCAGGGTGTGCTCGCGTAGCGCGGCGGCGCGCGCTTCGTACTCGACGACGGCCTGGCGTCCGGCACTTGGCCGCTCGTTCGTCGCGCAGCAGCACGACATTGGCGAGCACGTTGAGGGCGGCGGAGCGCACAGCAGCCTCGCCCAGCAGCGCCGCGCATCCGGCATCGCTGACCACGCTGGGATTCCCGGCCGCGGCGACCTCGCCGGCGATCTCCATCGCCTCGCAGCCCAGGCGCATCACCTCCAGCGGCGGCTGCATCGCGGCGGAGAGCGCCCGCTGGATCTCGGCTTCGCGTGCGCCGCGCTCGTCTTCCGTGCCCTTCGGCAGCTTGTACGCTGCGGAGACGGCGGCAAAAGCGCGTTCGTCGTCCTCGGTCAACGCCAGCAGGCGTGCCCCGCAGTTCCTCCGCGCGCTCGACTGCACGGCGCATGCTGGCATCCACATCGGCGAACTTGTGGCGACCGACCGTGAAATTGGCGACCATCTCGGCCAGCGCCGCGGCCAGCGCACCGGCCACCGCCGCCGCCGCGCCGCCACCCGGCGTCGAGGAGCCGGAACCGAGGGCGGCGACGAACGCTGGCAACGGACGTTCTTCGGACATCGTGCTGCTCCTTGCCTCACCTCAACACACTTCGTCCTGGGTCGTCATCACTTCCCCGCCGCGGAGAAGGATTCGCCCCGGCCCGACGGACTGCTACGCAGAATCGCCGACCCCAATGACGGCCCCTCCCCGCAACGAGAGGGGCTGGGTGGTTAGGCACCCCGCCCACCGCCCAAGGTAATGCCTTTTATGCCTGGTCGGTAGCCAATGACCTGAGTAGAAGTCGCCAACGGCGCTGCCCGTTATTCCCCTCGCCCCACGGGAGAGGCGGGCTCCCCCGCGAGCAAGGGCTGGGCCAGGGGGTGGGGTCCACCCGCCCATCGGATCATGTCGACCACGTCGATTGTAGCACCTCGACGCGCCCGTAGTACCCCCAATGTGGCGCGATCATAGACAGATGTGTCTATGTTTCCCGAATGGGAATCGTAAGGAGTGCTGCGGTGGAGCGCGACGCGAGAGGGCGCGGAATGGCCGACAACGCGCAAATCGGCCGTGAAATCGAGCCGCTTGCCGAGGTCGACGACGAGGCGCTGCGGGCGAAGGTGGCGCGCGTCTACGCGCTGCTGGTAGAAACCTATGGCATCCCGCCGTGGGAGCCGGACGGCGATGCGCTCGGCGGCTTGATCGCCACCGTCCTCTCCCAGCACACCTCCGACGTGAACTCGGCGCGCGCCTACGCCCGCCTGGTCGAGACGTTTCCCACCTGGGAGCAGGTGCGCGACGCGCCGGTCGCGGCGGTGGCGGAGGCGATCCGCCAGGGCGGGCTGGCGCAGACGAAGGCCGAGCGCATTCAGCAGATACTTGCGCGAGCTGACCACCCAACTCGGCGGCGCACCACTCACGCTCGATGCCGTCGGGCGCATGCCGCTCGACGACGCGCTGACGTATTTGCAAACGCTGCCGGGCGTCGGACCGAAGACGGCGGCGTGTGTGCTGCTCTTCTCGCTCGGCCAGCCCGCCTTCCCGGTCGACACGCACGTCTGGCGCGTCACGCGACGCCTCGGCCTGATCAACGCCAAGACCCCGGCAGACGCGGCTCACGGGGTCCTGCTGCGGCTGATCCCGCCGGAGTGGCGGCACACGATGCACGTCAATCTCATCCGCCACGGTAGGACCATCTGTCATCTCCCAGCATCCGCGATGTTCGCGATGTTCGCTGCGGGCGGAATGCCGCTTTTACTGGGAATCCGTGGCAGCCGAGCGGTAGCAGTAGACCAGGCGCGGGGCGTTACAGGCCTCGCGCCCCGGCGTTATGGCTAGAGGGAGGACGCACGATGGAGCAACATTGCGATGTTCTTCCACCCATGCGCTGGCAAAGTGGCCCTAGGCGTGCGGTAGGTCGGAAAGTGTGTTGTGGAGGGGTGGGCGGTGATCGTTGACTCCACGGCATAGAGCATGCGGAAGCATTTCTCTATCCGGTGGTGATCACGAAGGCGATCCCAGTGCTATGGAGGCGATTCGGTGGGTCCACTGATGCTGTTGCGTGGTCTCGGCGAGGACATGGACGCTCGGCGCGACCGCATGACCGAAGCGGTCGTTCACGTGTCGGCGCGCATGACCGAGGCGCGTCATCGAGCCGCGTCGTTGCCGCACGCGGTGCGACCGGCGTTCGGCGCGCTGGCCGCGGCTCCCCGGCGCGTGTGGGTTGCGGAGCGCACTGCGGTCATCTGCGTGCTCGGCGGCATCCTGACCGCGCCCCTCTTGACGGTGCTCGCCTGCATCGGACTCATGTTGCCAGCGGCCACCCCGCTGCATCAGGGCGCGGAGACGCTGATAATCGTGGCGGTCGTGCTGCTGATGTTGGCGCTCGTCACCGCACAGGCGCACTGTCACCGTGACGCCTCGCCCAGGGAGTAGTCTCATCCCTATCGTTGACGCCGCCGAGTCCGCAGAGTAGCATTGGTGCGGCGCGGCACACCTTCGCCCCGCGCCGTAACGGCAGTCTCCTCAGTGGAGAGGATGCGGCGATGTCTGGCGCCGACGTTCTTCGATTCCTCGTAGCCCTCGCCCTCGGCTATCTCCTCGGCTCGATCCCCAGCGGCGTGATCGTCTCCCGGCTCTTCGGCAACGTGGACCCTCGCACGCAGGGCAGCGGCAAGACCGGCGCGACCAACGTCATGCGCACTCTCGGCCCCGGCCCCGCCGTCCTGGTCGCTGTGATGGACATCCTCAAAGGCGTCGCGGCGATCCTCCTCACACGCTTCCTCGTCTATCCCCTCGGCGCGGACGCCAGCGCCGCGCAGCACAATCTCCAAGCCACGGCAGAGGCGCTGGCCGGCTTCGGTGCCCTACTTGGGCACAACTTCTCGATCTTCCTGCGCTTCACCGGTGGTCGTGGTGTGGCGGTCGGCGCCGGCGCCATCTTTGCCGTCACGCCAATCGCGGGGTTGCTCGGCCTCATCTCGATGGCGATCCCCATCGCCATCACGCGCTACGTATCGCTCGGCTCGATCCTCGGCGCCGCCGTGGCGGGCCTTTCCGCGCTGATACTCGCGCTGACCGGCCACGACTACCTGCCGCATGCCATCTTTGCCATGGTCGGCGGCGGTTTCGTCATCTTCTCGCATCGCGATAACATCGAGCGTCTGCTCAACGGCACAGAGCGCCGCATCGGCTCTCCCCGAAAAGCGTAGTGCCACGCTCCGCCGCGTGCCGCCGGGTAAGGTGTCGACCGTGAGTTGAGGCACTCGTTGCCACTCGCGCGCAGCGGACCTCAGTGCCGCGACGCCTCGCGCTCCCTTACAATCAACCCACTGGTCGGCCGTCACGAACCAAATAAAGCCTCCCGCGAGGCGATCCTTCGGCGGGAGGCTTGGTCTGCGGACTACTCGGCGCCTGGCAGCTTAGACGCGATGGACTGGGTTGCGCCCTCAGTCGCGGAGTCGACCGTCCTGCCGATCGCGGAGTTGGTGCCCGCCTCCACCGCATCGGTGAGGATGGAGCTGCCGGGCACACCAGGGACGTGGCCCAGCGCCGACCCGACGGCGTTCTCCGCCGCGCCGGAGATCGAGCTACCGATCGAGCTTGTGACCGAGTTGGTCGCGCTCTCTTCCGCCTGCTGAATCGCAGTGCTCGCCGCGCCCGAGACTGCCTGCTTAATCTTGTCGAAGATACCCATCAAGTGACCCCTTTCCGGCGCGAGACTGCGCGCCACACCGTCCTCCCATGGCCGAAGCTCGTTCTTTGCCTCACCGGGCGGCCCGCAAGCAGTCTAGCATCATTCGTCAAGGGGGCGCTGCGTCTCCGTGCGACGCTACGGCTCTTTGGATGGCTCCGTGAGCAGTCCCCACGCGCCACGCAGGTATTCGTACGCCGAGTAGACCGTCCAGATTACCGCGAGCAGCAGCAAGACGTCCGAGAGGGCGAGCAGGTAGTCCGCGAATCCGTGCGGGCCCGTGGCGCTGGTGCTGAGGCCGAGCGGAAACGCCGTCTTGCCATGCAGGCCGAGCCCGAGGAAGATGCCGCCGAGCGCCGTCAGCGTGATCGTCGTCTTCTGCTTGCCCGCCGGTCCCGCCGGGATCACGACACCCTGTGCGGCCGCCAGCGAGCGTAGTCCCTGCACGATGAACTCGCGCGTGACGATCACAATGGCGATCCACGCCGGCACGACGCTCACTTGCACCAGCGCGATCAGCGCCGCCGAGACGAAGACCTTGTCCGCGCTGAGGTCGAGGAATACCCCCAGCCGCGAGACGACGTTATATCGCCGCGCGATGCGCCCATCGAGCCAATCCGTCGCGGAACCAGCGGCGTGCAGCGCGGTGGCGATCAGGTACGCCGGCGCGGTGTTGATCAAGATGAGGACGACGAGGGGGAGGGTGGAGAGCAGGCGTCCCATACTCAGCAGGTTGGGCAGGTTTCGCACGACATACCCCCGAGACACTTCCGATAAACGCGGCGCTCGCGCGCTTCCGTGCCGCTTGAAATCAATCGAGCGTCACGCGAGGCTTCTCCCCGGCGAGAGGCGTGAACGAGTGGCGCTTGCAGTCTAGAGTAGACCAGGCTATCGCCGCAAGTTCACTCGACGCTTGGCGACGAAGCGGTGCACGGTATACTATGCTCGAACGGCCCGCGCATCGTCGCATCGCCCATCTCCATATACGCGCGATGGGCGAACTTCGGCGCAGCGGAGCGTAAACTTCTTGGCACTCCACACGGGCCGAGGCCCGATGGATTCTCAGGATACGCACATGGCAACCCATCACGTTGACTCCTGACGGGCCTGCCCGGCCCGAAAAGGCGCTGCATACTCCCTGGGCGAGTGTGACCTCTGGATGCAACCCAGATCAGCGTATGACACCACGTCCAAATCACGTTGATGCTTTTACCCGCAGGAACGATTTACCGCGGAACCGCTAAACACCGTTATTTGATTGGTGAGGTGCAAAGTGCCTTCAGAGGTATTCCCGCACAGGCAGGCAGAAACGGCAATTGCAACAGGCGTGTGGCTAAAGCCAGCGCAAGCCCTTTCACCTGCATGGCCTCAACGCACAGCGGCTCTATGTGCTTTTCTGCTAGGCGGAGCGCGACAGTGACGAGCGACCTCGCAGGTGTGGAAGCCCCGAAACGCAGCGGTAATGTCGCCCATCCCGTGGAGTCGACGCCCGTCGTCGTGCTCTACGAAGACGAAGCCCTGCTCGCCGTGGCGAAGCCCGCCGGTCTCGTCACGCATCCGGCGTATAAGCATCCCGATGGCACCCTGGCCGACGCCGTGTTCGCACGGCAGGCGGCGCGCGGCGAGGACCGCCCCTGGCTGCTGCATCGTCTCGACCGCGAGACCTCCGGCGTCGTGCTCTTCGCCAAGACCGAGGCGGCGCGGCGAGCGCTGGTGCGCCAGTTCGAGTGCCGCACCATGCAGAAAGGCTACCTCGCCATCACCGACGGCGTGCCTTCGCCTGCCGAGGACACCGTCGAGGAGCCGCTCCGCCGCGATCCCGCCGACCGCCGCCGCGTCATCGCGGACCCCTCCGGCCAGCCCGCTGCCACCCGCTTCTGGACGCTCCAATCCACCGCGACGCACGCCCTGGTCCTGGCGCAGCCGCTCACCGGGCGCACGCACCAGATCCGCGTCCACCTCGCCACGCGCGGCGCGGCAATTCTCGGCGACGCCACCTACGCGCCGCCCGATCGCTCTCCTTCCGACCTCGCCGCGCGGACCACGCTGCACGCGTGGCGGCTGGTGGTCGCCTATCCCAGTACCCGCGTACCGTCCGCGGTCGAGGCGCCAATTCCGCTTGACTTCGCAGAGACCGCCGAGCGCATAGGACTCGGCAAGGCGCTCGCTCGCATCGTCGAACTGCCGTCGTGGGCTGTTGCCCTAACATCTGAGCACCACCGCACACCATAGACGTCACGCACCGGAGTTGTATCGCTCGCCAGGGAGAACAGTCATGCAAATCACGTCGCTCGACCAGATCACGCGCAACTACCGCCATATCTACCTGCAGCCGCACTTCGACGATGCCGCACTCTCCTGCGGCGGCGCGATTGGCCTGCAAGCCGTCGCCGGCCAGCGCCCGCTGATCGTCACCATCTTCGGCGGCATCCCCGCCGAAGGCGCACCACTCAGCGCATTCGCCAGCGCATCTCTGCAGCGCATGGGCTTGGGCCAGGACGCGGCCGAGGCCGTTCGTCGCCGGCGCGCGGAGGATGCCGCCGCGTCTGAAGTGCTGCACGCCGACACGTACTGGCTCGATTTCCCAGACGCCATCTTTCGCGGGTCACCAGCCTACTACACCGGCGACGAGGCCCTCTTCGGCACGGTGAATCCGGGCGACCTCCCGCTCGACGAGCAGATCGCCGCCATCCTGCTCAACGTCGCCGAGCGTGCGCCGCTCGCGGCCATCTACGCCCCACTCGGCATCGGCAACCACGTCGATCACCAGCTCGTCTGCTCCGCGGCGGATCGCCTGGCCCAGCGCAAGCTCAACGTGAAGTTCTACGAAGACTTCCCCTATGTCGCGCGTCAAGGTGGACCCGAGGCGCGACAGGCCGCCTTGAGCATCCCTATGGAGCCCGAGCTCGTGGAGATCTCCGGCCTCGTCCCCACGAAGGAAGACGCCATCCTGCAGTACGCCAGCCAGGTCCCGCAGCTCTTCGGCAACGAAGAGAAGATGCGCCAGATGCTGCGTCAGTACAGCGCCAGCCTCCGCCGCACCTACCCCGGCGTCACCCTGGAGCGATACTGGCGCTGGCTCCCCGCCGCCAAGGCCTAGCGAAGAGGCGACGCGTGATAGAGCGCCTCTTGTGGGGTTCAACCACCATTCGCATCCGGTTCGATGAGTTGCCCGATTGGGAGACGGTTCCAGGGGGGTGACGGAGATCGCTCTCGCCGCGCCAGCGGTCGATGGATCGCGCCTGCGACGAGCCGCCGTGGAATGCCGTGCTATCACAGGACCATGAACCCTCTACGGCGCATTGGGCGCAACCTTCACCCCTGGCCATCTTGGACAAATCGTCGTGCAAGTACCCTACACCGATTACTCGGGCAGAATTGCTGAAGATTCATTCGTGATGTTCGATGAGGTGCATGTAGGGCTGTACCACGAGTTTGCAGACGGCGTGTTTGCCGGAGTCCACGAAAGTGAAGCTATGGCGACACTTGGCTCCGGCACGCTCATTTTCTCCCAGGCCGCATACGGCTTCATCGGCTCATCCTTTGAAATCTTCCGACGGCTGTCCCGCTGCGTTCTGTCCCTACTCGCGTGTGACAAACCTAGCCCAACAGACGACGAACTCGCCGCGCTAGTGGGCGGCGAGTTGGAACGTATCCAGTGCTAGACTTGTCCGCACGACCGACGCCTACGACGCCTTCGCCAGCAACTGCGCGTCTGGGTTGTCCGTGCGGACGAAGTGCGCCGGACTGCCGAGGAACTGCAGCGCCCGCACCCCCGTCACATGCATGCTCGGGTTCGGCGTGCGTGTCGTCACATACCGCTGCACCAGCAACCCCAGCGGGCGCGACGCCACGATCGCCGCCGTCGTCGCCAGCACCACATTGTTGAACGTATTGAACGGTTTGCGCATCCTGGCCACCGTCATCGCCGAAAGCCCCGTCAGCATCCCCGCGACCGCCAGATTCGTCCCGCAGCGCTCATGGATCGCCAGCTCTGGCTCGTTGCCGCGCAGCCGTCGCAGCGCCTCCTCCGCCGCCGGCCTGATCGCCTCCGTCGGCAGATCGCCAAAGACGAAGAAGCCCGTCGCGAACGAGACGCCCGAGAGCCGCGCCTCCGGAAAACGCTTGCTCAACAGCACGATCGTCGCGTGCTCCAGTGCGTGGTTCTCACGCACCGCGCCCCCCAGCGTCACCTGTTGCACCACCTGCTCAACGGGATTCATGGCTCTATCGTCCTTTACCGACTACTCGGAGATGTCCTCAACCTGTCTCAAGGCCATGCACCATAAAACTAGCCTACCACATCGCGTCCCGCATGCCACCGCCCGTACGACTGCGCGCTCTGCCGAGCCCAGCCGCCAGCACCGCAATCGCCACGAGCGCAATGCGCTCTTCAGTCCACCTCATCAGCTCGCGCGGCGTGAAGACCCCTGGCTTGAGCCATGGGGAGGAAACGCCGCGCGCCGTCAGGCGCTCCCGACCACCGGACACCAAACGACCAGGTGTGCGATACGTACGCTCTACCGCAGGGCCTGCGGGAAGGTACGCGTGTGGAGGTGGCTTCGGGCCACGACAGGACCGTGTACGACGCTCCTAGCTCGCTAGGTGAGCGGTGGTCAGCCCAAGAATCCCCCGGCTTCAGCCGTGGGGAGTGGTCAACACTGTACTCGGCACTTCAGTGCCGCGATGCCGCCTCTGCCCCCTCTTCTCCTCGCGAGAGGGGGAGGGGCAGGGGATGAGGCCCCGCCACATTTGCGTTTCCGCGCGCCACATGCTGTACTCACACTAGAACGTTTGTATTGTAACTACCCCCAACCCCCCCCCTGGCAATGGGTCACTTCCGCTCCTCCCGAACCATCCCCATCGAGGATTCCGCCATGCGAACGCCCGCCGGCCCCGAGTTCATGGCCAACCCCGCCAACTTCATCGCGCACATCTTCGATTTCCTCTTTCCGCCCCAGCCTCCTCGATCGCCTTGAATTCAGCTTCGAAACCCCGATCAAAACGCAAAAGCGGAAGAAAGCGGAAATGGATCTGGTGTGCCGCCCGGTTCCGAGTCCGCACAGGCGGACTTCGCGACCATCGGCCACACAGGCGCGAATGTATTCGCCCGCTTCAACTGCGTCACCCCACAGCCCGCCCGCGTTCCAAATGCCTCGTGCCCACCGCGCTAGCCCAGCGCAGGCAGAGAGTGCTAGAATGGCTGGCGACAGTTTCGCCGGTGTGCCTCACGCGCCCGAAGTCGTGCGAGTGCGCCTCACGTCGGATGTCGCAACGACTACAGACCCGTCAGGACACTGCAGGAGGATCGCCCCCATGGGACAGCTCGACGGTAAGACCGCCCTCATCTTCGGCGTCGCCAACCACAACAGCATCGCCTGGGGCATCTCCCAGAAGCTCCAGGAGCAGGGCGCGCGCCTCGCCTTCACCTATCAAGAGCGCATGGAGGCCAACGTCCGCAAGCTCACCGCCGACATCGAGGGATCGCTCGTCCTCCCGTGCGACGTCCAGAATGACGACGAGCTTGATGCCGTCTTCGATCAGGTCGGCAGCGCCTTCGGCGGCCTCGACATCCTCATCCACTGCGTCGCCTTCGCCCCCACCGCAGACCTCAAAGGCCGCCCCTCCGAGGCGTCGCGCGAGGGTTTCCTTACCGCAATGGATATCAGCGCCTACTCCCTGCTCGCCATGTGCAAGCGTGCCGAGCCGCTGATGAAGCAGAAGGGTGGCGGCAGCATTGTAGCGCTGACCTACCTCGGCAGCGAGCGTGTCGTGCCCGGCTACAATCTGATGGGCATCGTCAAGGCCGCCCTCGAATCCTCGATCCGCTACATGGCCTGGGACCTCGGCCCCAGCGGCGTCCGTGTCAACGGCATCTCGGCGGGTCCGCTGCGCACGCTCTCGGCGCGGGGCGTCGGCAACATCAACGACATGTTCGGGCTGGTCGAGCAGGTCGCGCCGCTGCGCCGCAACATCGAGCAGGGCGACGTTGGCGATCTCGCCGCCTTCCTCTGCAGCGATGCCGCCAAGAACGTCACCGGCGACATCCTCTACCTCGATTCCGGCTTCCATCTGATGGGGCTCGGCACGATGTAGCCAGCGCGGGACTCAACAGACATGGCGCAAACTCCGAAAACCTCCGAGCAGCCCAGTGTGCCGCGCCCGAGCGTCGACGTCTCTCGACAGTATCGCCGCCTCCGCCAGGCGCTGGGCGCCGCGGCCAACGACGTGGCGCACTCGCGGCTCGGCGCACTTGGGCGTCGCGCGACGGCGACCGCGACGGCACAACTCGCCGCCTTGCGCGTGCGGGTGGCATCCATCGCGCCTCGGCCCACCAACACCACCAACACCACCAACACATCCGGCACGCAAGGCGAGCACGCCAACGTCAGGGCCACCGGCGATGCGATCGTCGCGCCGCCGGGCATGGTGCTGACGACGCCGCTGCGCGCCCGCCTGCCCAAGTTCGTCGCGATCACACTGGCGATCATAACCGCGGCGGTACTGCTGAAAGGCGTGCTGACGCCAGCCGCGCCGAGTACCTCAGTCAACGCTTCCAGCACACCTGCGCCTACCGGCCCCGGCATAGGCCACCTCGCCCCCAGCGTCACGCTGCTCGACCTCAGCGGCAAACCAGTGGCGCTCTCCAGCTTGCGCGGCAAGGTGCTCGTGCTCAACTTCTGGTATGTTGCCTGCGAACCCTGCCAGACCGAGATGCCCGCCCTTGAAAAGACATACCTCGCCGAACAGGCCAACGGCTTCGAAATCATCGGCATCGACACCGCCGATAGCTCCTCGGACATCATCACGTTCACCAAGCGCCTTGGCGTCACCTATCCCATCCTGCGCGACACCGACCTCAGCGCCGTGGACGCTTATGGCGTCACGGGTACACCGACCTCATACCTGATCGACCAGCGCGGCGTAATCCGGGATCGCATCCTTGGACCCGTCAATCAATCATCCCTGGCGAAGGAAATCGACTCGCTCGTCAAGGAGTCGACCGGATAAGCGAGCCGCCCGGCGCGTTCATAGATCGCAGCGCGGGAGAGTGTGCTATAATGCGCGACGCCGTGCCGTGCCCAGGTCGGCAACCATGTTCTCGGGAGGACGGTTGGCGCAATGACGAGTAAAGATCAGGCGTTGGACAATCTCTGGCTGGCGCGCGCGATGTACGAGTTGGGCGCCGTCAACTTCGGCGACTACACCCTTGGCGGTAGCACGGTTAACTCGCCCGTCTTCATCAACCCCAAAGTGCTGATCAGCAATCCCGCCGCGCTCCGCGTCGCCGCCAAGCTGATGCTACAAGAGGTCACGCTGGCGCAGTCGCTGCTCCGCCCCAAGGTCCAGCAGTACGACTACGTTGCCGGCGTTCCCGTCGGCGGCCTCCTCCTCGCCACCGCCTATGCGCTCGAGTCCAACACGCCGCTGATCTACCCCCGCTCGAAGCCCGAAGGAACCGGCGCCCGCGGCATCGAAGGGCGCTTCCAACCAGGCTCGCGGGCGCTCCTGATCGACGATCTCGTCACCGGCGGCAGCAGCCTCGCCGAGACGGCGATGTTCATGGCCGAGCACGGCGTCACCGTCCACGACGCCGTCGTCCTAGTGGACCGTGAACAAGGCGCGGCGCAGCGCCTCAAGCACGCCGGCATCAACCTGATCAGCATCCTCAAGCTCGACGTGATGATGAACCTGTATCGCTCCAGTGGCCTCCTCGATGAGGAGCAGCACGAAAGCTACGTCGCCTACGTGCGCGCCACCCGCCCCGCCGCCCCCGACCACATGCTTGGCTACATCGAGACCTCCATCGAGAGCGGCGAAGACGCATAGTCCAGTCCAGCCTCTGGTGGCTCAATACGTCGCTAGTTGACATTTCCAGCCCTTGCTGGAGAGGGCAACGCGTTCCTTCAAACGTCCTGTTTCCCCGTAGGTGAGAATGATCATGTGCTTGATGACATATGACAACACATGGGCACTGTTCCAAGCTAGCGTTGTGCTATACTTGCCCCGTCGATGAGCGCCATCTCCAGTTACGGCGCCCTGACTCGACATGCGCACTGCATTCCAATAGGACCTTGCAGCACGAAGCAGCGCACTACCGTTCTCGCCTGCTCTCCGATGACATAGGCGAGCGCCGCGCAATCTTGCGCACACTGGTTGATTTAGCCTCGATGCAGCATTCCCGCTTCATCGAGGTATGCCATCTCCTCATGGACGATCCCGCGCAGCAGGTGCGCAACGACGTTCTGTGGCACCTCTATCGCGATGGCGACCGCGACGATGCGATCGCCGAGGCCAAGGCGAGAGCGGCACTCTCAGAACCAGCTTTGCGTGGCCGGGCACTGCTCGCACTCGGAACTGTCGGCACGGCGTCGGCAGTCCCTTTGCTCTACGAATACTGTCTGGCGGATGAGTCCCCGGCGCTGTGCTCGCTGGCACGTCAAGTCCGCACCGAGGCAGAGCGGCAAGAAGCTCTTCGCCTGAGCCGCGTGTGGCTCCTGTCTCCGATATATCGACGGCGCGACGAAGCCCTGATGGCCCTTCGCGCTATCTCGACGGCTGAGGCAGAAGAGGAGCCGGCCTATAAGATCTACTCGGATACGCTTGTCGCCTGGGCGCTGGGCGCCGCTTCGGCCCGCGTGCTGCCATTCTTGGAAGAACAACTCGAACGTTGTTCTGGCTACGCAGAAGGAGATGACATCGAAAGCGCCATTCGGCGGTTAATGCGGCGACTGGACGGCGGCGTTGCCGCCGATAGGGCTTTCGCCAGCGAACGCAGGCAAGGGTATCTATTGGACAAGTACTTGTAGGCGAATAGGGCGAACTCACGTCAAGCAAGGCGTCGTGCGAGATTTCGCCCCCTATACCCTGCTTACGACTACTGTAGTGTCCCGGGTGTCCCCGGCGTCTGGGGCGGCACGAGCGGCTGCGTTGGCGCTGCGGGAGTCGCCGTCGGCGCGATGCCGGCACTGCGACGCAGAATCTCCCCCAGCGGCTCCAGAAGATCGATCGGCAGCGGGAACACAATCGTCGAGTTCTTCTCGACCGCGATCTCTGTGAGCGTCTGCAGGTAGCGCAGTTGGAGCGCCGCAGGCTCGGTGGAGATCAAGTGCGCCGCGTCGGCCAGCGTCTGCGCCGCCTGAAATTCACCCTGTGCCAGCAGCACCTTGGCGCGCTTCTCGCGCTCGGCCTCGGCCTGCTTCGCCATCGCCCGCTGCATCGTCGACGGCAGCTCAACGTCCTTCACCTCGACCGTCGTCACCTTGATGCCCCAGCGCTCGGTGCTCTCGTCGATGATCTTCTGGACGGCTTTGTTGATGTCCTCGCGATCGGTCAACAGCTGGTCGAGCATCGACTGGCCGATAACGCTCCGCAGCGTCGTCTGCGCGATCTGGATCGTCGCACGGTAGTAGTCGAGCACGTTATTGACCGCCGAGTTCGGGTTGACCACGTAGAAGTAGACGACCGCGCTGACCTTCACCGTGACGTTGTCGCGCGTGACGCTCTCCTGCGGCGGCAGCTCGATCGTGATGATGCGCAGGTCGATCTTGCGCATTGAGCTGATGAAGGGCGGCACCCAGAAGACGCCCGGCCCCTTCGCGCCGATCAGCCGCCCGAGCACGAAGATGACGCCCCGTTCGTACTGGTTGACCACGCGCAGACCCGAGAGGGTGAAGAGCACGATGACGGCTAAGACGATGCCGCCGGTGATGAGGAGCGTTTGTTGATCCATGCCACAATACCTCCGCCTAACCCCAACTACAGAACATAAGACCACCTGTGCGGTACGTGCGTCATGAGAGATAACGGCGCATCACCCGCGCCCCAGCGGCAGTGGCTCGACGACCAGCGTCAGCCCCTCCACCTTCTTGACGCGCATGACCATATCCTCCTCGAAGCGTATATTGCTCGCGGCGGCCCTGAAGCCCAAGCGCGCCGACCAGTCTTCGCCGAGCACGCGCACACGCCCCGGCGCGTCGCCTGGACCGATCGCCTCAATCACTGTCGCCGTCTTGCCGAGCAGCCCTTCGGCCCCGCTGAGCTTCGGCCCGCCTTTCGACCGCACGGCATAGAGAATCACGACAAGTGAGCAGAGGCCAACCGCCGCCGCCGCCCCAGAGATGAGCAGCGGGTCCACCCCCGTGCCGCCCGTCTCCGAGCCGCTGTCGAAGAAGATCAGCGAGCCCACTACTAGCGCGATCAGCGCGCCGACCGTGAGGACGCCGTGGGTCGGCACCCGCACGTCGATGGCGAGCAGGACGATGGCGAGCAGCATCAGCAGCAGGCCGGTCCAGTTGGGATTGATCGCCTGCGAACCGAAGAGAAAGAGCAGCAGCACGAGCGCGCCGATGGTGCCGGGTACGATGGCGCCAGGATGCGCCAATTCCAGATATATGCAGATCGCGGCGATGATGAAGAGGATGAAAAGCAGCGTCGGATCGAAGAGCAGCGTCTCCAGCTGGTTAGCGAGGGTCGGCTGCAGCTCGTTGACTGAGAGGCCAGCAGTATGGAGCGTGAACGCCGCGCCGCTGGCGAAGTGGCCGAGGTAGCCGTCGAGCTTTTGTAGCAGGTCATGCTGCGAGTCCGCGTCGAGGTTGACGAGGTCGTCGCTCAGCGCCTCGGCGTCGCTGTACGATGCGGCGGTTTCCACGGTCTGCACGGCGTCGTCGGTGCTGCGCCCGTAAGAGGTCTGGATGCCGCGCACCTGCGCTTCGAGGTCGTTTTTGAGCTTGCGATCCTCCGTCGCCGGGATGTCCGCGCCGGTGCTGTCAACAGGGCTGGCGGCGCCGATGCGCGTATCCGGCGCCATCGCCACGATCGGCGCGGCGAGCGCCACGAACGTCCCAGCCGAGCCGGCGCGACCGCCCGACGGTGCGATGTAAGCGACGATCGGGACGGTGCTCGCCAACTCCTTCTGCACGATCAGCTTCATGGAGTCGAGATCGCCGCCGGGAGTATCCAGATCGATGAGCAGCATCGCCGCGCCATCGCCCTGCGCTGTGTCTATGGCGTCGGTGAGGAAGCGTGCCGAGGCGGGATCGACGTCCCGCTGGAAGGTGACGAGGTCGAGGTGCGGGTCCTCCGCCCGCGCAACTGGGCTGCTGACGAGGAGACTGAGTGCGGCGAGCGCCAGGCAACACAGGCCCGCTAGCGACGCGAAGGGTCGAAGCGAGATGACATGACGCGCCACGCGGTAGCTCCCTCCCCACTGGCTCACTCGTGAGCACTCCACCTTGCGCCTCGGTTCCTCGACCTTCACCTCTGAGTATAGTCCGCTTGTCGAGTCGCTCATGCCCGTCTGCATTATGCTCCCACGGCTCACCCGCCACCATGATCTACGGACGACGCTGCAGCCGCGTTCGCGGTCAAGCGCCCGTCAAGGCGAGCGGCAACACCTTCGACGACGGCGGTATACTTGAGGGCGGTAAACTCTAGAGGCGCACGGGGACTGCGGGCAACGTAGCCCGCGCGAGATAAGGGAGCGAATTCGAGTGACGACAGAGAGCAATCAGTTCGACGTGACGGTGATCGGTGCAGGCATCGGCGGCTACGTGGCGGCGATCCGCGCGGCGCAGCTCGGTGCGCGCGTGGCGATCGTCGAGAAGCAGTACATCGGCGGCACCTGCCTCAACGTGGGCTGCATCCCCTCGAAGGCGTTGCTGCACGTCGCCCAGGTCTATTCTCAGTTCGACGAGCTGAGCAAGCTGGGCATCCAAGTGCAGGCGAAGCCCGAATTCGACATGCGCGTGGCGGTGGCCTTCAAGGATAAGGTGGTGAAGCAGCTCACCGGCGGCGTCGCCCAACTGCTCAAGGCCAACGGCGTGGCGGTCTTCGAGGGCGCAGCGGACGTGCTCTCGCCGACGCAGGTGCGCGTGGCGATGCAGGACGGCTCGACCCGCGACCTGACCACCACGAAGCTGATCCTGGCGAACGGCTCGGCGACGATCAAGCCGCCCTTCCCCGGCATCGACGGGCGCAACGTGATCTTCAGTGACGACGCGATGAATATGCCCAAGGTGCCAGCGAGCCTCGTGTGCATCGGCGGCGGCGTGATCGCGGTGGAGCTGGCCTGCATGTTCGCGGCGCTCGGCACGAAGGTCACTATCGTCGAGATGTTGCCCTCGATCATCGCCAACGAGGATGAGGAGGTCGTCAAGGCTCTGACGCGGTCGCTCACCCGTCGCGGCGTCGAGATCGCCGTCGGTGCGCGGGTCGAGTCCATCGCGGACGCGGGCGATCAGAAGCGCGTGACCGCGACCACGGCTGAAGGCACCAAGACCTTCGATGGCGAGTACGTGCTGGTGGCGGTCGGGCGCAAGGCGAATCCGGCGGGGCTGGAGAAGCTGATTGGCGCTGGCCTGGCAATGGATCGCGGCCGTGTCGTCGCCAACGAGCGCATGGAGACGAATCTGCCCAACGTCTACGCCATCGGCGACCTCGTCGGGCGGACGTGGCTGGCGCATGTGGCCGAGACCGAGGGCGAGATCGCCGCGGAGAACGCGATGGGCCATGAGGCAACGATGGATTACACCGTCGTACCGCGCCCGATCTTCACCTTCCCCGAGATCGCCTCGGTCGGGCTGACGGAGGCGCAGGCCCGCGCGAAGGGCGGCACGGTCCACGCGGAGAAGTTCCCCTGGGCCGCCAACGGCAAGGCGCTGGCGACGGACGAGTCCGAAGGCTTCACGAAGGTGATCCTTGGCGAGTATGGCGAGATCCTCGGCGCGGCGATCTTCGGGCCAGACGCGACGAACCTGATCACCGAGTTCTCGCTGGCGATGCGCTCCGAACTGACGGCGGACGAGGTGGTGTCGACGATCCACCCGCACCCGACCTACAGCGAAGCGCTCCGCGAGGCAACACTGGCGGCGGAGCAGCGCCCGATCCACATCTACCTGCGCTCGGCGGCAACAGCGCGTCGATAGTCTTCGCCTTTTGACACTCCACACGGGCTAAAGCCCGATGGATTCTCGCTTCACCACAGCGGCCAACGCCTCTGCTCCACGAAGGGCCTGCCCGGCCCGGAAAATGTTGCGGGCCGCGTTCGCATCGCGGTCCAGCCCCAGCCCGCAGGCGGGACAGACGTGGGTGCGCACGCTCAACGATTTGGGCACGCGCTCCCCACACCCGCTACAGTCCTGGCTGGTGTACTGCGCGGGAACAACGACCACCCGACGCCCGGCGCAGGCTGCCTTGGCGGCGAGGATGGCCCGAAACTGCGCGCAGCCCGCGTCCGAAATGGACTTGGCGAGATGGCGATTCCGTACCAGGGTGGCGACCCGCACGTCTTCGAGATAAATGGTGTCGTACTGGTGTCGTACTGGTGCAACAGCATGAGTGCGGTCTTGTGGTGAAAGTCGGCGCGCTGGCGCTGCACTGTTTGATGTTGCTTGCCCAATAGCTTGACCGCTTTGCACCTGCGGTTGCTGCCCTTCTTGCGACGGCTCACCCGTTTGTTGGCCTTGGCCAGCTGCTTCTCACCCCGACGATGCAGGCGTGGGTTCTCTACCACCGCTCCACCAGCGGTGACGAGAAAGACTTTCAGCCCGACATCAATGCCCGTCTCGCGCCCGGTGGGCGGAAGCGGCTGGGCAGGTACCGCAGCGCAGGAGATGATAGCGTACCAGCCATCCGCCTCTTGAGCGATCGTGACGGTTTTGGGTACGCCTTCCAGTGGACGGGACCAGCGGACGGCGATACGCCCAATCTTCGACAAGACCAGGAAGCCAGTGTCCAGCCGCGCACCGTTGCCATACTCCTTGTAGGTGAAGGAGTGGTAGCGGTCGCGCCCGTGAAAGCGCGGGAATCCGGGGGTTTGCCCTGCCTTGACCCGCCGGAAGAAGGCTTGATAGTCGTGTCGAGGCGCGAGCAGTGAAGAAGGCTTGCTAGGTCGTGTCGAGGCGCGCCAGCACGTCTTGCAAGACGTGGCTGTGGATGGCGGCATACTCCAGCATCTCCGCACGAAAGGTCCTGCAACTCCGCTTCTTGCTGGTAGCGCGAGAGGGTGATGCCACGGCGCCGGGAGGCCGTGATACGCTGCTCCAAAGCCGTGTTGTAGAGCGGGCGACAGCGCCACACCACGCGCGCAAGCTCTCGCTCCTGCTCGGCAGTTGGCTTGAGTTTGTACTTGTAGACTTTGCGCACGCTCTCCACGTTACCGCTGCTCCGTTACCGCTGCTCCGTTACCGCTGCTCGTTACCGCTGCTCCGTTACCGCTGCTCCGTTACCGCTGCTCCGTTACCGCTGCTCCGTTACCGCTGCTCCGTTACCGCTGCTCCGTTACCGCTGCTCCCGCTGCTGTACGCGCTGCAACTCATCTACGATGAGTCGGTCGAGTACCTGCACCATACGCTCGCCGGTGAGCGCCGCTATCAGTCGCAACGCTCGCAAGGTGCGCGTCCAGATGCGAATGGTTGTGTACTCAGGTGGCGTTGTGCTCATGTTGTTATTTTACAACACAACGGGAGGAAGAGGCAAGGGCTAAATCCACGACGCCTATCCGCCTGGGCTAGAGCCCCAGCGGCTTGCGGCGGGCTAAAGCCATTTCTCTGTCACGTGGCCCGCATTGGACGGCCCATTAGGGCCACGTGATCTGGGGCAACGCCACGCAACGTGACACTTCCCCGCCACCTCCTGTGACGCTGTTCACAAAGCTCGACAGGAGGGTCCCACACGCTTGACTCCCCGTTCGGACGCATGGTAGCCTGCCAGAAGCGTGCGCGGCTCGCGTCACCTCCTTGGTGGGCGCAACGCTGACCTTGCTGGCGTACGTGCTGCGGTGCTGGCCATCCGCAAGCCCCCGCGGCGTTCGACGAGTCGGCGTAAAGATTGCATGAGAATTGGATTGGAATCGCCCCGCAACGTAAACACAGGGCGCTCCCGGTGCGTCTAATAGAGTGGGTGGGCGTTCCGAGGCGATCGGTGTCTGCTCTGGGGATGTGCGGAGTGCTGGCGGTGAGCCACCTGCAGGCGTGGGATACAGGAGAGCGGCACCATCATGGATGACGGCAGCGGACGGGCGCGACGCGACTCACCGGCGAGCGGCCCGGGGGCACGCCAATCCGACGACTCGCGCCCCGGCGCGCGCGGCCAAGGTCGCGCTGCTGCGAGATCCGCGCGGCCAGAGCGCGCCGAGAGTGCGCCTCGCGGCGGCGGGGGGCTGCTGAGCCGCTACGGTCAGCCCGAGAGCGCAGACGCCACGCCGAATGGTGACCGTCGGCAAAAGGGGATACGAGGCGCGGTCGATGCGCTCACCGGGCAAGCACGGCGTCTCGGCGAGAACATCCGTAAAGCGACTGAGGGACCACGTAATCCGCGCGCCGGCGAGTGGAAGGCCACGGACTTCGACCCGCACACCCTTCGCGCCTGGGACGAGCGTGAAGAGGTGCCGTTCGAGGTGCCTCCCGACCCCTACGACTCCACCGAACGCGATGTGCCGCCTCGGCGCAGTGACAGCTCCCGAGGCTCGCAGTCCGGAGGCGCCTCATCCGCTGGGCGAAGCGGCCAGGGCGGTGGCCGCGGCAGTGGTGGGCGCGGCCCGCGCGACTGGGACGACGAGGAATGGGACGCCGGTTGGGAGACGGGCACCTGGGATAACGGGTGGGCGACCGACTTCAGGCCGAACGTCAAATATGCTGGGTCGGGCGCTCGCGACGAGTTCGACGACAGCGGCTTCTGGGCGCCAGGCCGCGGTGGCGCGGGCAGGCGCGGCTATGACACCGATGAGGATGCGCTCTCTCAGTCGCTCTCGACGCTGGCGGCGCTCGGCGCGGTGGGCCGGCCGATGGGGCGTGTAGAGCGGGTGCGGCTGCTCATGCGGCGACGCCCGGCGGCGGCGGCGATGCTGGCGTTTTTCGTGCTGGGCTTCATGCTGGCCTGCTGCGCGCCGCTGATCCCGGTCATGCGCCTCGGCTACGACGCGCTGGACGCGCAGCGGCGGGTGAGCAACATTCAGGCCATCCTGGCGAGTGGCACGACATCGCTGCTCAACGGCTCGAAGCTGCAGGAGATGAAAGGCGAGGTCGACGGCATCACGCACGACCTCTATGAGATCAACGGCGCCATGAACCTTGCCGGCGCGCCGCTAGCCGCCGTCAGCCCCGCAGTGCGCGACTACCGGCTGCTGACGCGCATGGGCTTCGACCTGACGGCGGCGGCGGATGAGGGGCTGGACGTGGCGCAGACGCTGCTGCTTCCGCTGGAGGGCGGGGCGCTCTCGGCGGACTCGTCCACGCCGGGCATCACCACTTCGGACATCCAGCAGGCGCAGGGCATCCTGGCGGACGCGAGCGCGCGGATTGACGACGCCCTGGCGGCGTACGCGGCCATCGACGTCCACGCGCTGCCGGGGATATTGCAGCCGAGCGGCAAGTACGGCAAGTACCTCGCGCTGCTGCCGACGGCGAAGGGCGTGCTGAGCGAACTGAACACGCTGCTGCCGGGGGCGGCGGCGCTGCTCGGCGTGGGCTCGCCGGCGTATTATCTCGTGGTGCTGATGGACCGCAGCGAGCTGCGTCCGGGCGGCGGCTTCCAGGGCAACTACGGCATCCTGACCATCGAGGGCGGTAAGCAGTCCGCCAAGTATCCCTTGGCCTTCAACGCCGTAGACGGGGTGGACACCGCCTATTTCAACTCGCTCCATACCGAGGGACCGGAGGACTGTAGCGCGAATCTCGACCAGCCGCCGCAGTATTACTGGTGGTGGCCGTACCGCATCAACGATGAGACGCCGCCCTGCAATGTCAACTGGGGCATGCGCGACGCCAACCTTTCGCCGAACTTCCCGCAGAACGCGCTGACGGACATGCAGATCGTGCAGGACGCCGGGGAGGTCTCGAAGGCGGACCCGCACGCGCAGCTGGCGGGCGAGATCGCCTTCACGCCGGTGCTGGCGGAGGATCTGATGGCGCCGAGCGTGCTCGGGCCAGTCACGGTCTCGCTTCCCGGTTTTTTTTCGGGGCAGGTGACCGGTGCGAATCTGGAGCAACTAGTCCATGAGAGCAAACTTGGCGCGAACGGTGTCGGCGAAACATTCGTCAAGGTTTTCGGTCAGGCGCTGCTGGCCAAGCTGAAGGCGGCCAAGGGCAACCAGCTCAAGCAGGTGCTCAGCGTGGTGGAGAAGGATTTGAAGGATAAGGAGCTGGAGCTGTATCTGCGTGACCCGAACGCGGAGCTGGTCTTGCAGCAGCTCGGGCTGGCCAGCACGATCAATCAGGTCGGCAGCGACGGCTTCTTCGTGGTGGACACCAACTTCGGGGGCAACAAGGCTAACGCCTACGTCACCGAGGACCAGACGGACGTGGTGACGCTGCTGCCGGACGGCGGTGCACTCCATCACCTGCGCATCGCGGTGACCTACGATATGACCGGCGCCGTCTACGATGGCACGGAGGACCAGAAGAACTACATAGACCTCCAACGAACGTATCTGCCTGGCGACGCGACCATACTTGGCTATTCAGGCTTCGCGCCGCAGATTTTCGGTATCCTCGGCTGTCCGGACAAATATGCAAGTGCCGTCACCGACTGCACCAGCGCACTTCACGCGATCACGCAGCCGACGACGCTCTCCGACGAGCCAGGGCGCACGATGGTGATGGGAGGCGTAGACGTCCGCTGCGGCGGGACAAAGTCGGGTATCGAGACGAACGTCGATATCGGCTCGATGGGTACGCGTGAGTCGGAGGATTGTTGGTATCGGCTGGGGCAGAAAGAGACGTTGCCGAGCCATACGCAGGTGATCTACATCGACTTTTACACGCCGCACGCCTTCACGATGGGCGCGAGCGGGCACGGAACGTATAGCGAGGTCGTGGAGAAGCAGCCGGGAAGCGTCGACTACCTGACCGTCTATGTGAATACGAGCCAAGTGCACGCCTCCTCGCCCGCGACGGGCACGCTCAACAACGGCACATTGACGATCACCAACGAAGACCAGTTCAACGCGCTGATCGCCAACCTTAAGCTGACCTACAAAAGGCAACAGATCATGTCGAATACGACCGTTTCGGCTGGCTTCTGACGGCGAGGCGATGGAGCCACCCGTGAGCATCCCCAGTGACCAGCGTCAAGCGACGCTCGCGGCCGCGCGCAGTGTGGGAGACGCTTTGCGCGCCGCTCACGAATGGCTTGCCGCTGAAGAGAGGGGCGAGAGACCGGAGCTTGATGCGCAGGTGCTCCTGGCGCACGTTACCGGTTGGTCGCGCACCGCGCTGATCGCCTACCCCGAGCGCGCATTGTCCCCAGGGCAGGCAGCTACCTATGCCGAGCTCGTGGCGCGGCGGGCGACGCGTGAGCCGGTGGCCTACGTGACGGGGCACCGCGCCTTCCTGGGACTCGACTTCAAAACGGATCCACGTGCGCTCATTCCGCGCCCCGAGACCGAACTGCTAGCCGAGGAGGCGCTGCGCATTGTACGCGAGCGACTGGCGCGAGACGAGACGCATCCGCCGCAGGTTGCCGACATCGGCACGGGCAGCGGCGCGATCGCGGTGAGCATCGCCGCGCTAGAGCCGCGGCTGCCGCTTGTCTACGCGACCGACGTCTCGGTGGAGGCCCTTGCGCTGGCGAGCGAGAATGCTGATCGGCTCGGCGTCGCCTCGCGGGTTCGCTTCTTGCTGGGCGATCTGCTCGATCCGCTGCCCCAACCGGTAGATCTATTGGTGGCGAATCTGCCCTACGTCGCACCGCGCGACGCAGATACGCTGCCGGCGGATGTCGCGCGCTTCGAGCCTTCCCTGGCGCTCTACGGCGCGGAGGACGGCCTGGGGCATCTGCGGCGCTTCTTTGCCGGTGCGGGTCGACGACTGCTGCTGGACGGCGTGATCCTGGTGGAATTCGGCTACGATCAGCGGACCGCCGTGGAGGAGCTCGCGCGCGCCGCGTTCCCACGCGGCACAATTCGGGTGTACGCAGACTACGCCGGCTGGGATCGCTACGCTCGCATCGAGAGCGGTACAGACGCCAACTCGGACGGTGCCTGATGGCAGGATCTCTGATCTCAAGGGCATCTATGCGGACCGATGGCGCATGGTGTGGTAGGCTGTGTGGGTTCGCTAAGCGCTCGTCCTTGGTGTTGTCGGGCCGCGAAAAATGGGAGGCTGCATGGCGCGCAAGCCACCGAGCCGCACCTGGACGGCGCGCTTCGGAGCGCGGTACGTCTTCTGGGTGCTCTTCGGCATCAACGTCGCCAACTACCTAGACCGCTTCGTCGCGATCGCCGTCGGCCCGACGCTGAAAGCCGAATTCCATCTACACGACCGCGAGATCGGTGCACTGAGCAGCGCCTTCCTCCTGATCTACACCGTGTCAGTCATCCCGCTCGGCCTGCTGGCGGATCGCGCCAGGCGAGCGAGAGTGGTCGCGGCGGGCGTGGCGCTTTGGAGCATCGCCAGCGGCGCCACCGCGTTCATCGGCAGCTTCTTTGGGCTGGCGCTGACCCGTGCGGGTGTGGGCATCGGCGAGGCGAGCTATTACCCAGCGGGGACGGCGCTCTTGAGCGCACACTACCCCCGCGAACAGCGCGCCCGCGTGATGAGCAGGTGGAGCGCGGGGCAAATGGTGGGCATTGCGCTCGCGTTCTTGCTGAGCGCGGTGCTGGCGGCCGTGGCGGGGTCACAGGCGGGATGGCGACTCGCATTTCTCTTCACGGCCCCGCCCGGTTTAGCGCTGGCATTACTTATCTGGCGCGCGCCCGAAGCGCCGCCCGCATCAGTGCCCAGTGCCGATCAGGCCTCCCTCGCCTCCAAAGCAAGCGAATCCGCCGCCAACAGCTCAGTGTGGCAGCAGATCGCGCGCGTCCTGCGTCTCCGCACAGTGTTGGTCGTGATCGTGCTGCAAGCACTGACGTTCGCGGTGGTTGCGCCCACGGTCACCTTTCTGCCCATCTACGTACAGTCGCGCGGCGGGCCATTCAGACTCAGTGAGCCACAGACGGCGCTGCTGACGGGATTCGTCGTCGTCGTCGGCGGCCTCTGTGGGACGTTGCTCGGCGGCGTCTTCGCCGACTACCTCGGGCGTAGGACGCCAGGTGGTCGGGTTCTCGCGGCCGGCCTGAGCAACCTGATCGCCGTGCCATCCTTCGCCATCATGCTCCTCACACACTCGTTGCCGATCTTCGTCAGCGCCAGCACGCTTGCCGTCCTAGCGCTGAGCGTGTCAACCGGCCCACTTTCCGCCGCATCGCAGGATGTGACGCCCCTGGCCTTGCGCGCCACGTCGGTCGCACTGATTTTGCTCGGGTCGCACCTCTTCGGCGACGTCTGGTCGCCAGGGGCGGTGGGCGCGCTCTCGACCCACCTGCGCGAACACGCCGATCAAGCGCTGCTCTGGATCGGCCTGCCGCTCTTGACGCTGGCGGCGATCGTGGGAATTTGGGGCTCGCGGTTTTACGCGCGCGAGGTGTTGGCACTCGAGCGGAGCGACAGATCGCGAGGCGAAAGCTCGCCGATTTCCGCCGGATAAGTCTGCGGTAGTCGCAACCACTGCACCGCCTCTCGGAGACGTTGCGACCGCGATTCTGGCAGTGCTACACTGCCTATGGAACAGAGGCGGTGGCAGGGCCGCCGGCCATCGATGACACCGAGGTCAAGGCGAGGATAGGGCGCGACATTCTGGATGGGGCTGGATGCGTATGAGTGACGAAATGCACAACTTCGGAACGGTGGACCTGATCGGCGCCGAGTCGCTCGGTCAGCCAGGGAATCGGCGGTTTCGCTTGTATGCCCAGGGCCGGCGCGAGACGGCGAGCCTTTGGCTCGAGAAACAGCAGATCGAGGAGCTATCCCTCGCGCTCGATCAGTTGCTTGCCCAGGCTACGGGCGGCGAGGCGATGCGAACAGAGGCAGTGGCCGAGCGGTTGGAGCCAGAATCCGCGCCCGATGACTTTCCCGCACACGCGGACGTAGAGTTCCAGACCGCCGGCATGCAAATCGGGTACGATGAATCGCGCGATGTGCTGCTACTGCGCGCGTCACCCCTGGAGATCGTGGAGCGAGATGGCGAGGTGTTCGCCCACGCGGACGCGGAACCGCAGTTCTCGGCGCTCTTTACCCGAAGCCAGGGCTTGCGATTGAGCCGCCAACTCTTCGCCATCATCTCAGCGGGGCGTCCTCGGTGTCTCTTCTGCGGCCAGCCGATACAAGAGCCACACATCTGCGAGAAGCAAAACGGCTACCACCCGGCGCACCTGAATTGAGGCCCGTTCCGACGAACTGGCATGCGCCGAAGGGTTGCGCTGGTGCGCGTGATGTGCTATCGTCTCTGGGCTGGCGTCATACCACACTGCCAGCATTCCGGGATCGTCTAGTGGTAGGACAGCTGACTCTGGATCAGTCAACCGTGGTTCGAATCCACGTCCCGGAGCTACTACCACATATGGGAGCAGGCACAGACCTGGCTCCCATATTTTGTGTCTTGACGCCCCTCCCCGCTCAGTAAATCCTCCCGCGTAGCGCACATGTCAGCTGTCCTTGTAGGGCAGCATTTGGGCAACACAGTCGCAGCATGCGCGCAGCATCCGGGCAGCATACGCCCAGCCCATCCGCGCCACACCGGCGACACACTTTTTTGTGCCGCTCGCCCCTCGCCGCGTAGCCTGAGAGCCTGACCCTCAGGACCTGCGCGACAGGCAACGCACCGTGTGGAAAGGCATCAGATGGGACCGCAACGACGACAACAACAACCGACCCCGCAACCCGCTCCGGCCAAAACCAGGGGCACGGCAAACCGCCCGCCCGCCATGGCGCTGGCGTGGGCCATCGACGAGTACGAGCGTGACCTGCGCCGCAACGGCATCGAGGCCAAGACCATCCGCAACTACCGCAAGGTGCTCGGCTTGACCCTCGACTGTTGGGAGCAGCGCCTCGGCCGCGCGCCGACGCTCGACGACTTCACGGTGCGCTTGGGCGAGGCCTTCACCGATTGGCTCCGCGCCCGCAAGCGCCTCACCCGCTGGCACGGCGAGGACCTCGAGGGCAAACCGCTGGCCGAGGAGACGATCCGCACCTACCTCCGCGCGCTCAAGGCGTTCTCCAGCTGGCTCGCCGCCCCCAAGCAGCGCTACACCGACGAGAATCGATTGCATCTGCTCCAACTCCCCAAGGAGCCGGAGACCTACAAGCTGCCACTGGAGAAATCCGAGATCCAGGCCTTCATCGACAGTTGCGACCCGACGACCACGCTCGGCACGCGCGATCTCGCCCTCCTCCTGCTCCTCCTGGATGGCGGACTCCGCGCCAGCGAGCTGACGAGCCTCCTGGTCGGGCATGTCAACGTCGACGAAGGGCAGATCTTCATCGCCTCAGGCAAGGGCAAGAAGTCGCGGACGGTCACCGTCGGCGCCGACGCACGACGCATGCTCGCCCGGTACGCCTTCTTTCGCGACGCTCATAGCGGACATACTGCCTCGCCCGACGCCCCGTTCTTCCGCAACCTCAAGGGCGATGCGCTCAAGTACGAGGCACTGCGCAAGTGGCTGGTGCGCCTCAAGGTCCGCGCTGGCGTCACCCGCAGCTTCCTCCATCTGCTCCGTCACACCTCGGCAGTGCAAACCCTGGAGGTGCCAGGGTCGGACCTCTTCACCCTGCAGGCCAAGCTCGGCCACTCGGATATCGCCACCACCCGCCGCTACCTGCGGATGACACGGGAGCAGCTCAGCGCGAGGCAACGCACCTTCAGCCCGATCGACCACCTCGGCCTCGACGGCTTGATGCGCCTCGAATCACCCGAGAAGAGTGACGGTCGCCTCTACCACCGCCGGATGCCCGTCCCGGCGCCGACGCCTAAGCCGCGCGGTCGCCCCCGGAAGGAGCCTTCATGATTCTTCGACGCATGCATACGCACAGCTCGCGCGCACCTCCGTCTCCCGACGCCCGCGCAGTACACGAAAACGCCTGCGAGCGATCTTGGCAGAGGCACTCGCAGGCAGTGATCCCCACAACCCACTCCGCAGTCGGGCGATTTCCGCGTCCGGCCACCGTACCCGAGCAGGCAGGAATGCTTGCCCAAGGAGGTCGTGTCATGTCCAGTCTACCGCGCCGCCGTCGAAGGCGGCAACCCGCAGCCACCCATCAGGAAACGCCGCACACGCAAGCCCGCCGCTTGGCGATCCAACTCACCCCCATGCAACGGCATCTGGTCGTCCAAGTGGGGCTCCCGCGCTGGCTGCATTTGTCGCGGCCCTACCATCCACCGCTGGGTCGATCACTCTCGGCCGCACTCGCCCTTGCCTCGCCAGAATTCGGCGTGCTGGAGCCGGTTCCCGCGGAGGTGGACGCCTACCAGCTCACCCTCGTCGGCGAACTCGTCGCCGGGATCTGGCTCACCGCCGCCCTCTGCGACCCGGAGCCCCTCCCGACTCCTTCCTTTCGCCCGTCTCCCCACCGCTAGCCGGACGTACGGCCAAGCACCTCATCCCAATTCGTAAACAGGAGAAACATTCCATGTTGGTTTGCATCGGCACCGTCGACAACTTCATCCTCATGCCCTCCCCCGTCCTCGATGAGAGCGAGCAGGGCTTCCACCTCGAACAGCGCCTCCAGGTCACGCTGCAGGCGGCCGCCAACGAACGGCAGCTCATGATCGAGTTCCGCACCGGCGAGGGGTCGGATGCCCCCGCCGAGCAGCTCCTCAACCAGTGGCTCGAGTCGGGCGAGCTGGTCGAGGCGCTCTGCACCGGGCTCACTGCGAGGCCGTTCATGCAGAACAAGGACAAGACGTATCGGCGCCAGGGCAAGGAGGTCAAGGTCGGCGACGAGACCGCCTACCTCGACACCATGGTCGTCTTCGCCGGCGCCTCTATGTCCCTGCTCTCGGCCGCGAAATCCCTCGACGACGCGGTCAAGGCGGCACGCGCCAGCTACAAGCGCGGCCAGCGCGAGTACCGCGCCCAGCGCAACGCCGAGCGGGTGAAGCAGATGGAGTCCCAGGTCCTCGACCGCGTCAAGCAGATGCGCGAGCGCAAAGCCGCCGAGGACGCCGCCAAGGCTTCCGCAACCACCGCTGAACCCGAGGCCGCTGGCGCCAACGGCCGCAAGCGCTAACCGCGTAACGCTCCCCTGCCAGGGTCGGATGCCTTTGCGGTATCCCTCCCTGGCGTTCCCACGTGAAGGACACGCCCCATGTCGGATACGTCTTCGCCGCAGACCATCGCGCGCACGAAGGTCCGCCTCTCCTGGGTCGAGCGTGGTGGATCGCTCCCTGCATTCCCACGCCATCCGCCTCGTCCTGTTCGCCCTGGTGGCCAACACGATCATGGCCCAGGCCTTCTTCAACTCCGCCGGCCGCATCCTCGTCCTCGGCGGGGTCAACCTCACCGGGCTCTACCTGAATGTCAGCTCTATCTTCAGCACCTTCGCCTTCTCGCTCTTCGAGATCGCCATGCTCTGGGCACGGCAGGAGGTGCTCTCCCTCGACGAGAGCATCAAGAAGCAGATCGGGGCCAAGGACTGGCTGCGTCGCAACCTCGTCACCCTCGTCGTGATCTCGCTGATCAACTTCTACTCGCTGACGGTCTTCAACGCGGCCATCTGGCCCGACATCCACGTGCCGGGCATCCCCGAGCCGCCCGCGCCCTGGAAGTTCTACCTGCACGCCGGCTTCTACACCGTCATCCTCTACCTCGCCGGCATCGTCGGCGAGCGGGTGCGCGTCCGAGCAAGAACTGACGATGACGATGGCGCGCAAGCACACCCAGCAGGCGCTGGCCGCCCACGATGCCCAGGTCCAGCAGCAGATCCGCGAGATGACCGCCCGCGGAGAGCCGCTCGCCCCACTGGCCGCCGCCACCAGCTCGCCGGAGACGGCCCAGCTCATCGCGCTCCAGTCGCTGGTGCTGGCGGGCAAGGTCGATGTCATGGAGGCGGCCCGCATGAACGTCGCGGCCACAGGTGGCGATACCGGCGCTCCTGGATCGCATCTGCTAGCCGCTCCACTCCTCCGCGCCCAGTGGTCGCGGTCGCTCCCATCGCTGCCAACCGAAGACGCGGACGACGACGACGAGGAAGACGATGACCCGATCCCGACGGGACGCTACAACGCGAAGCGGCTCACGGCTCGACTGGAGGCGACCCGATGAGATGGTCCGACGATGAGTTCCCGAGGGAGGCCGGGGAGGCGATGGTGCCTCCCTCGCTGCTCGACTGCTTGGGGGCAGCTCTGGATCAACCGGAGCGAACCCTACGCGACACAGCAGGAGGACGGCACGTATCGCTGGGTCTACAAGCCCAGCGACGCGGCCGTCCTGTCCGCGCATCTGGCGGGCGTCCTCGACGATCGCGCTCTCGTCCCTCGGCGAAGATGGCTCCTGCCGCTGGCTCTGCCTGGATGCTGACCAGGCGGATGCGCTGCCGCACCTGCTCGAACTCGCATCCGCCCTCGCCGAGGTCGGGATTACCAGGCTTGGTCGAGGCCAGTCGCCGCGGCGGGCATCTCTGGCTGCTTCCTCGATGCACCCATCTCTGCGGCGATCGCCCGTCGCGTGGTGCTGCACGAACTCGACGACCTGCGCGCCGCTGGCTTGGAGGTGCCACCCTTCGAGCTCTATCCCGACGGGTGCCGCTCCGGGTGCACTCGGCCATGCGGTGCGTCTGCCGCTGGGGATCCATCGCCTCACAGGCAAGCGCTATGCCCTCTTCGACGAGCACAGCTACCCCTGCGCCTTCACCTCCACCGAGGCGGCGGTGCGCTTCGTCCTCGCCTGGCCGCGCATCTCGACCGTGCAACTTCTTCGGCGGGCGAGTGAGTTGGCTCAGGTACGCGAGGCTGTGAGCGGTTCACTCGATGACACAACGATCCCGGACGCGTCCAGGGCACCGATCCCGATCGGCACCCGCTCGGCAGTGATCCGCTGGGTGGATGCCCACGTCGCGATCCCGGATCTGCTCGTCGAGATCGCCCCGATGGTCGAACTCAAGAAGGTGGGCAAGGGGTATCTCGGCTGGTGTCCCTTCCATGACGATCGAGCACCTGATGACGAGGGACGGCCAGGCACGCCGTCGTTCTACGCGGTGCGCGACCGCCGTTACGGCTGGAGTTGGCGCTGCTATTCCACGAATTGCAGCCATTCCACAGGGTTGCTGCGGCATAGCTTCCGACTGTTGCAGGACCTGCTGGAGTTGATCGTGTCACAGGCGATCCGCGAGGCGTGCGCCCGGTGGCCCGATGCCGATGGCCGCGCGGCACTCGCGGAAGGTATCGGCACTGGGTCGGGGGCAGTGTCAGGCGACGGAGCGCGCGACGGGCGAGGTAGTGGGCACAGACCGGGCGAACAGCAGAGCGGCTAGCGGAGAGAGGGCCACCAGCACGGTGTCGAGGCCAGCCCCGAACTGCAAGGGCAGCAGGAGTGGCAGGCCGAGGGTGACTGCCAAGACGGCTGCAATGGCGACGAGCCAGCGACCGCGTCCTGCTTGGAGGGCAGTGTAGAGCAACAATGCCCAACTCGCTAGGGTCAGGATTGCCCCCATGGTGATCACGAAATTCTGCACCACAGGGGCGTTCCCTGACAGGAGGTAGAGGACGACGAAGGCCAGCTCGACCACCACGGCGCCGCTGGCGACCAGGAGCAATTGGCGGCGCCGACTGGAGCGGCCGAGGATGAGCAGCACAACGAGGGGGAGTGCGGCGAGCAGGTCGAGCGGGGACATTGCAAGCTCCTTCGTGGTGGGAGCGAGGTAGCCCATCCACTCCCACACTTCCCTGAGTCTAGCACGGTATCCCTGTCCGTGCTGTGACGCAGGAAGCAGCACGAGAAGGCAGTATCTGAAGCGTGAGGAGCACGACGCTATGAGCAAACTGTATGTGATCGACGAGGCTGCGGGCATCCTGGACGAGGTGCAGGCGTGGCTGCTGGCGAAGGCGGATAACGAGGGCTGGGTCTACACCATGGTGCTGCGCCAACTCGTCAACCGCATGTATCGCGATCGCGACTACCAGGCCAAGCGGGTCAAGCAAGGGCGGCACACTGCCTACGACTACGCCCTCGACCGGGACCAGAAGGCGCTGGCCTGGGCAATCCGCGCCTTGGTGCAGTCCGTCCCGCCCGAAGAGAAGGCGCGGACCGAGCCGCCCAAGCCGCCGAAGAAACCGGCTCGCCGGCTCTCGCCATCGCAGCGCACGGTCTACACGGGGAAGCCCAGCTGGAATCACCAGCCCAAGCGTGACTGGGATGGGCCCGACCTCCCGCCAATGGGGGACCCCCCAGTGGGGGAACCGCCGCCCGAGGGACCCGAGGCTGCGTTCCCGACGATCCCCGAACAGGGAGGGTCGTCAGACGGCGGGGGTCTCCGCCGCGGCGTCGGGGGGCAACAACAACGCGCCGACCAACGCCGCAAGCGCACTGATGTGCGCGAGGATGCCGTAGAGGACTTGGCCCCCGACGGTGCTGTTGAGCCCCTCCTCGAGCTGGATCACCGGCGCGGGATCGCGGAAGTCGAGGGTGGCCTCGATGGCCAGGACGAGGGCGAAGACGGCGACGAACGCGAGCAGGCGACCTCGCTCGTTCGTGTGCGCGACAGCGGCGAGCACCATGGCCCAGGCGACGAGGGCGAACACACCCGTGAGGGCGCCAGCGAGGTCGTCTGCGACGCGGACCACCACCAGGACGGTAGGGTCCTGGTTCGGCGGCCCATGGAGCAGGAAGTTGAGATCGACGACGCGCAGAGGGATGGAGGCGAGCCAGGCAATAGTGGCGGCGAGAGAGACGCGTATCGCCGTGGCGCGCGGGCTCGCCCGTCCAACGACCAGGAGCCAGGCGAGCAGGGGTGCAGCCAACCCGACAAGCGGGGGGAACCACTGGAGCACAGCGATCACGAGGGGTGTCCTCCTTCGCGCGACAACTGACAGGGCAGCGCGAGGCGGGCAGCCCTGCGCTCAGTGTAGCACTGCCAACCAGGCTGAACTGTGCAGGCGATCACCATGCGAAAGGATATGCACAGGCATCTGGAGATGAGTGGCCGCCCGCCCCCCGTGCGGGGCGAAGCCCCGCAGCAAGGGGGGCTTCCGAACGGGCGGGCGGCCGCTCATCTAGCGATCTCGCAGTCACTCGACGTGCCGCGATCCAGCGTTGGATCGCGGCGGGCGCAATAGTAGTCTCACGCGCCCTTCTAACTCCAACATTTCTTTTCGACACTTCGAAGGAAGTCCTGAAATGCAGCCGATTCTGCTCACCGCCACCGCCGAAAAAGTGACGATCGAGGAGGCAGAGGTGACATCTCCCGTCCTCGACGACGGGTTGCCGCCACCGACGTTCGCGCAGATCGCCTACTGGCGCGAGCTCTGCGGCGCCATCGCGGCGACTGGCCGCGGGGGCATGGCCGATGACGCCTGGAGCGCCGATCTAACGCCCCTCCAGGCCGACGCTGAAGGCGATGGCGGAACGCGGGCTGATCGTCCGCCGCCGTCGGGCCTGGCACCTCAAGCGCGGGTGGTACGGCAAGGTCGCGGCGCTCCGCGCTCGGGCGGTGCCCACCCCGCGGCGGACCCTCGCCGAACGCCCGCGTCCCGACCTGCCCAGCTACGCCGAGCTGGAGGGGTTCGAGCAGGTCTGCCGCTGGCTGGATGCCCAGCCGAAACGCCGTGCTCGCCTGCCGTTCGTCGGGCTGCGCGAGCAGCTCGGCGCCGAGAGCGAGGTGCCGATCGCCTCGCTCCACCTCATGCGCAAGTACCGCATCGCCCGCCACACCAGCACCTGCGAGTGGGCGCTCTCGCCGACCTGGAAGGATCGCCTGCTCAACTTGTGGAAGGGCGTCGATCGGGAGGTCCGCGAGCAGTTCCCCGCCCAGCCGACGCCCTCCGACCCCTACGTCGTCGCGGCGGGCATCGACACCTGGTACCTCAACCGCATCGACCCCGCCGGGCTGCCCTCCGACGCTGCGCCGCGAGCTGGACGAGCTGCAGCAGCGGGCGGCCGAGGACGAGGAGGAGGTCGACACGCCCTGGATCTACGACGGCGTGCCGCTGCGCATGTACCGCGCGGGGGTGAACACCGACCAGGGCGGCGGCGTGTCCTGGTCCTACATCCTGCGCAATCAACTCCCTCGCCCTGCTGGTCCGGCGCGCTCCGCTGGGCGGCATCGTGGCCCAGGCCCGCCTCGGCTCGGAGTGCCTCTGGCGCCTCACCCCACGGCGCGCGCTGGACGAGGTCGACGCGCTCATCCGCCGCATGTGGGCGCGTCCGATCCCCTTCCGCCGGGATCGCAAGGCAGGACCCGGCGCGCTGGCAGGTGTCGCAGGTGCACCTGGCGGTGGACGTCGCCAACGCGCCGCTGGAGGCCGAGCAGGCGGCCCGCTACGTCTCCCGCTCGCGGACGCAGGCGGTCTACGAGGCGGCCAAGTCCGAGGTGGAGCAGCTGATGCGGGCGATCCATGGCCCGGAGGCGGAGGATATGGACGCGCTCGTGCTGGACTGGAACGCCCTCTACGAGGACGACGGCTACGACGCCTTCGACCCGTTCGACGACCTGGTGCCCGAGCGCGAGCGCGACGTCGAGCCGACGCCGGTCGAGCACCGGGCGGTGACGACCTTCCGCTCGGGGTCGCGCATCTCGGGCATGACCTTCTCGCCCGGCGGCGACGTCTCGATGGTGCTGTACGACAAGCCGCTGCAGGCGCGCCTCAGCGGCAAGCGGCACATGGAGCCGATCTGGGCCGCGGCGGGCTGGACGAAGGGTGTGCCCGTCACGCGCCACGAGGCGCGGCTGCGGCGACCGGCGGTGCGCGAGCTGGGCCTGCCCCACGACCTGCGGCCCTGCCTGGACGACCCGTGGGAGTTCCTGGAGCATCAGAAGGACGTCTTCGCCGCCGTCGTCGGGCGCGCCGAGGAATGCCCCGACGCCGTGGACGTGGCCTGGATCCGCCGCGTGGTGCCCGAGGAGACCGACTCGCGCCGCTCCCGCTGGCCGACCGACCCGGTCTGGCGCGTCGTCCAGTCGGCCACCTTCGCCGAAGCCCCCGCTGAGGCCCGTCGCCTGATCCGCCGCAGGCAGCGCGGGCACGACACCAAGAAGCTGGACCAGGGCCAGTACGGCTACATGGCCAGCCGGACGGCCATCCTGCACCCCGACGGCGGGCAGTGGACCCTCTCCCGCGCGATCGGCGAGGCACTCCCGCAGTTGGAGGCGGTCGAGCGGGAGCAGGGCATCGACTTCGGCGAGCTCGTCCGCGAGCGCCGGAGGCAGCGCGGCTTGCCCCTGCCCATCGCCGACAAGGTGCTTCCCTTCCGGCCCGACGTCACGTCCGAGCCAGCGAGCGGCGAAGAATCGATGACCGGCTACGATGGCCCGCCAATAGTCACCGCTCCACTCCTCCGCCGCGCGGTCCTCTCAGAGGAGCAGGTCGCGGAGGCATTCACCGCGTTGCAGGAGGCAGAGTTGCGCGGTGCCTCACGACGGGTGCTGGATCGGCTCGAGGCAGCCCTCTTCGCTGAAGTGTCTGTCCACCATGCTCTGTTGAGCCAGTTGCCACCGCCGCCGCGAGCGAGCGATAGGTCGTGAGGCAAAGGTGGGATGCGCACCGGGCGAGCGCAGGGAGGGAACTTCAGGAGGTGCTCAGCCTCGCCTGAAGGTGGCGGGGAGTGATGCTGGCTTGCTCGGCAAGGCACGAAAAGTGCACGGGGCTGGGGGATAGCGATCGCCACGATTGCTCGACATCCCAGGACGCTGGACGCGAACCGATGCCATCGGGCGGGGAAACCTCGATCTGGCGCCGACCGGTGGGCGCGTGTTGCCGTTCGGGGCAGGAATGGGGTATTGCGGTGAGCACTGCGGAATGCCCTGGGCGATCTCGGCGTCGGGGTGGTTGGCGCGCGACGCCGCGAAGTGCGTGGAAGCATCGCGCAGCGAGTGCCGGAAATCGGCAGTAGACCATGAGCGAGTAGACACACCCGCCACGTGCGTCAGGAGGCGCCGACTCTCACGTGACGTCTTCGGACGAGCATGCTTGGCACACCGGCGGCGAACGCGACCAATATGCCGCGGATGACGGACGCACATCAGCCGGGAAGCCACCCGCCGACCGGTTCCTCGCGATCACGATAGCGATCCTGCTGGGCATCGTTGCCGTGGCGACCACGTGGAGTAGCTATCAGGCGGCACGTTGGAACGGCGTCGAGTCCTCAGACTATTCGGAGGCGAGCGCGCTCCGGGTCAAGTCGACGCGTGACGCGACGCTCGCCGGGCAGGACAGGCTCTACGACATCAACCTCTTCGACGGATGGTTGGATGCCTACAGCTCCGGGAATGTGGCGCTCGCAAAAGTCTACCGGCGGCGGTTCCGCCCGGAGTTCGTGCCCGCCTTCAACGCCTGGCTGGCGACCAATCCACTCACCAATCCGCAGGCGCCGCCGGGGCCGTTGTTCATGCCGCAGTACCAGGTGAGCCGCACGGCCGAAGCGGATCAACTAGAGGCGCGGGCACAGCACGAGTTCGTGACGGGCCAAGTAGCGAACGAGTGGAGCAACGACTACGTCCTCAACACCGTGCTGCTGGCGACGGTCCTCCTGCTCGGGGCCATCGCAGAACGCTTCGAGTGGCGCCCGGTGCGGGTGGCGGTGCTCGTGATCGCCTGCGCCGTCTTGCTGGTGAGCTTGGCCAACCTGGTGCGGTTCCCCATTCACTGATGCGGGGCACTTCCCTGCGTGTCACCATTTCGCAACGGGGGCCTCGCGCTAGCGTAACGTCTACTTTGACTGTGCCGCGCTCATGGCAAGGATTACTCGGCACTGCTTTGACGTCTCCAATTGCGCTCGTTTGGCCTCGTGCGCGGATCGCATGCATGGGCAGCTTGCTGTGCCTTGGCCGTCACGCCCGCCGAGGCGCGCCGCCTGATCCGCCGCAAGCAACGCGGGGCACGACGAAAGGTGCTCGACGGGGTGCAGTTCGGCTACATGGTCAGTCGGACGGCCGATGCTGCACCCCGACGGCAGGCAGTGGACGCTCTCGCGGGCGCTGGGCGAGGCGGCAACGTCCCTGCAGGGATGGAGGCGACGAAGGGCAGGCGGGCCAGGACCTCGGCGAGTTGGTGCGGGAGCGAAGGCGCCAGCGCGGACTGCCCCTGCCGATCGCCGAGAAGGTGCTGCCGTTCCGAGCGTGCTGACTGCGATGCGTACGGCGGACGCCACCACAGAAAGCACGTCTTCCTGCCGAGGTGCCCATTGCCCAGACAGATGTCATTAGGAGCGGCCAAGGGATGTTCGCCGAGTCCCGCGTGGCCGAGGCGTGGCTCGCCCTGGAAGTAGCTGAACGAAAGCTTCAGCCAAGGCGGACGCTCGATGCTCTGGAGCAAGCATACTGGCACGAGCTGCAGAGATGGACGATGTCACACCTACGTAGTTGCCAGGACGGTGTGCAAGCTCCCTAACGGGAGGTCCGCCGCCACCTGGCACAGAAGTGTCAGGAATGTCCCTTTCCGTGGCGGAGTTCGTTCGCGGTCGGCAGGGTAGCAATTCCAACGTGGCAGGGCACCATGCAAAGAAGGCGACCACCCTTGCGGGTGAGTCGCCCCGAGATTCGCATCGGCTGACGCGGTGCCTCATCCCTCCGATGACTGTGCACCGTGCCCTTCTAGTCATGAGCCGCTAGACGTGCCCCTGCGGCACGATGTGATAGTAGGCGCGGTTAAAGAGCGTCTTCTCCATGTGGTAGAAGAGGCTGGGCCGCGGCGGCTTCGGCGGATGCTCGTAGTTGAAGACGAGCTGTGTCGCGGCGTTGTGCCCCGTTTCGAGGAAGCACATCACCTCGCCGTCATACATCGCGTGCTTCGGGATCGGGATCCTCGCCACGGACGGCGGCGACGAGGCGCGCGGCAATGACCTTCGACTCGAAGTGCGCGGCTGAACCACTCTTCGAGACGGGCAGGTCCGTGGCGTCGCCGAGGGCGAAGACGCGCTCCTGCGCCTTTGACTTCGAGCGTGTCGCGGTGCGTGGGGATCCAGCCTTGGGGGTCGCCGAGGCCCGAGTCTTCGATGACTTTCGCGCCACGATGCGGCGGGACCATCACCAGCAGATCGTAGGGTACCTCCTCGCCCTCCATCGAGGAGATTACCTGGCGTTCGGTGTCCACCGAGTCGGCGTTGAAGAAGACGGTGTACTTAATGTCGCGCTGGTCGAGCAGCGGCGTGACCATCTCCGCGACGCTCTCAATCGTGAAGACGCGATTGATCGGGTAGAGATAGTGGATCTCAGTCGCTTTGCGGATGCCGCGCTTGCCGAGCCATTCCTCGAGCAGAAAAGCAAACTCCAGTGGAGCCGGTGGGCAGCGGTACGGGAATGCCGCCGACGGCGATGACGATGCGCCCGCCCTCGAAGTTGTGCAGCGCCGTGCGCAACTTCAACGCACCTTCGAGGCTATAGAAGTCGTGCCACTTACCCACACCCTCGGTGAGTCCGGTGAGATCTTCGGGCGCCAGACGCGCGCCCGTGCCAATCACGAGATAGTCAAACGGCAGCTTGAGCAGGGTGGCGTCTCGCGGGCCAGGGATAACGAGTCGATCGCCACTCGGCGTGACCGTGACTTCGCGATTCGCGATGTCGATCGCCGAGACGTTGCCGAGGACCAGTTTGACATGGCGGTTGAGCAAGGAGCGTTCGTCGTGGGAGAGCTGTAAGCCCTCCGAACCATTGAAGGGCAGATAAAGCCAGCCGGGCATGTAGGCATGCTGGCCAGTGGTATCGACGACCGTGATCTCAGCCTCATCGCCGTGCAGTTCGCGGGCGACGATGTTCGCCACGATGGTGCCGCCCACGCCGCCGCCCAGGATGACTATTCGCTTGGGCATGTCGCGCCTCCTCGCGGGTTTCCGCGATAGATCAATGCGTCTTGCGCGCGACGAAGCGAGTGTAACCCTGCTCTTCGAATGCGCCGATGAACTCGTGTCCGGCCTTCGCTACCCAGGCGGGAATGTCTTTGGCGGAGCCGGGATCGGAGGAGAGTACCGCGAGGACGCCGCCGACCGGCAGCACTTTCATCCCGCGGATCAGTTCCATGAGCGGCCCGGGGCAGAAGCTGCCGCGAGCGTCGATCTCTTTGTCAACAGTGACGCCAGTTGGGGTTGCCATCGTATCCGCTCCAATTCGTTACGTGAACGGTCGACCATGTGCGATGTCATTGGTCGCCGCCGATTTCGCACTGTCGCTAGATGAACAGGCTGACCTCGCTCTGCCGCGCGCGCTCGACAAAGGTGGCGACGCCAGTGATCTCATCGACGATCGGCTCCATATCCTCAAGCTTGAGGTTGTAGAGCTCCATCGTCATGCTGCACGCGGCGACATGGACGCTGCCGATCTCTTTCGCGCCGAGCAGGTTCTCCATCCAGGTGGAGACGTGCTTCTCGCGCATCGCCTCTTGCATCGTGGGGCCGTAGTCGGCGAAGTCCGCGCTGATACGCGTGTTGGTCTTGTAGTCGTCTTTGCGGAAGGCTACCAAGCCCCAGGTCGTCAGGAATAGTTCAACCTCCATCCCCATCGCGGCGGCGCCGGTCGCCAGGATCGAGGCGGCCATCAGCTTGTCCACCGTGCCCGAGAAGACGACGATGGACATGCGATGCGCCTTCTCCGGCGTCGGTGTGGCCTCAAGGACGCTTGTTGGCTGCTGCACGGGATGTGCCTCCTCGGGCTTGTGGGTGTGTCCAAACATTTCGAGTACTCCATTTCGAGATCGCGGGCGCGCTGCGCGTGCGGGCCCTATGCCGTCTTCTGCACGTAGAAGGTCAAGACGCCGTTTTCCTCGGCGGTGTTGAGGAGGATGTTGCCAGTTTTCTCGCACCAAGCGGGGATGTCGGCCTTCGCGCCAGCGTCCGTCGCCGCGATGGCGATCACCTGGCCAGTTGGTAATGTGCGCATGGCCTTCGCCAGCGTGAGGATCGGCATCGGGCACATCTGGCCCTTGGCATCTACAAAGCTGTCAACGTGAAGTGTCGGAGCCATGGGAACTCTCGTCCTTTCGTATCGCGCGCTCTCTGTCGGGCGCGTTCTTTCTAAGGAACGTTCAGTCGTAGCGGCTAGATGAACAGCGTCGTATGCGCGCCGGAGGCGAAGTTGAGGAAAGTGGCCGCGCCGCCGACCTCGACCCCGTCGATCAGGTCTTCGCACTTGAGGCCGAAGACGTCCATCGTCATCTGGCAGCCGATCAGCTTGACGCCGAGATCGGCGCACTGCTGCAACAACTCGGGAAGTGTCGCCACGTTGTGCTTGGCGAAGTATTGGGTGCGCATCATCCAGGTCGCCATCGGCGTCATGCCGGGCAGCATGCCAAGGATGTTGGGCATCGGCACGGGCATCGCGGGGTTGGCGATCGGCGCGACCTTGAGGTGCTCCGCGCCGCCCTTCTTGATGATGTTCAGTCCGTAGAAGGTGAAGAAGATCTCCACGTTCATGCCCATCGCCGCCGCCGCCGAGGCCAGAATCAGCGGGGGATAGGCCATGTCCAGCGTGCCCTTCGAGGCGATGATGGCGACCGTGTTCTTGGCGGGGTCCTTCTTCATCGCGAGGGCAACTTCGTCGCCGACCAGCTGCTTGAGCTGCTTTGTGACCAGCTCATCCACCCGGTCTTGGACGAGCTTTTCCATGTCCACCGTGAGCGTCATGTGCTCACGATCCGCCACTGGGGCTGCCATATCGGTCTCCTTTGCGGCGGTAGCATCCCGCCACGGTGAAGACGGTCTCCGGAGCGGATTCTCCGCGATGGCCGTGTGCGCTGGGGGTCGATCGAGGGCGCTAGCGCGTCAGCTTCGCCATGACCTCCACGAAATGGGCGAGCACCGCTTCGGGGCGCTCATCTCGCAGACATTGCGTGGCGAAGCGTTCCAGCGCCTGCATGGTGACGGCGTGTGACGCCGCCCGCAGCGCAGTGAGTTGATCGACAATGGCCTCGCAGTCGCGCCCCTCCTTCGAGCATCCGTTGGATACCGCGCGCCTGCCCCTCAATGGACTTGAGGCGGGCGATCAGTGCCGTTCGTGATGCGTCGTCGACTTGCGCGGTGTTGAGCATGGCAAGCAACTCACGTTCCTACCGGACACCCCACCCCCTGGGGGTGTCTGGCTTCATTCACAAGTAAAGCAGCGGCTCATAGCGGGCCGGTCTCGAAGACACGTTGGCCCGTCACTGCCACGTCACAGATGCGCGAGCAGGAGTTTGGCGCTCAGAGGTAGCCTGCGGGGAGTTGACTAGCTGCCTTGCACGCCTCGCGGACGCTGGAGAAACGCGACTTGTAGTCGTGCGAAAAATGGGCCACGGCGCTCTGGGGGATCGCACCTGCAACGGTGGGCTGTGAACATACAGTAATCGGTCGGCGATTCGCGATGCTTGCCATCCGCATGTGCAGCGGTTCTCTTCACCTCCGCGATGAAGCATGCGACGAATGATATACCTGACGAGGCGAGCTGGTGCGAGATCGGCGGCGCCAGTTGAGGCTGCCGATACCCGTCGCCGACAAGGTTCTTCCTTTCTCCCCTGACACACTATACTCGTCGTCACCCGTGGAGGCCGGAGAAGATCGCATGTCTGAAGCTTGGGAGACATTGCGAGCAGCCGAACAAGCGGGGAGACCCCGACGCTTACTGCGTGAGCTGGAGGAGGTCTACCTGACCGAGATGGAGGCCCGCTGGAGAGGATTTCCTCGCCAAACTGGAAAGGGCCAACGGTATCGTGATGGAGAGGCGGGTCCTTTGCCAATTGCCTTGGGCTGCTCAGCGGCGAACTCGCCACATCCACCTGGAACCTTGCGCCGGCGCCTGCTAAATGCCGCCCTGCGGCACAATGTGATAGTAGGCGCGGCTACGCCCGATGGGCCGAATGCGCTCGCTCGGCTACCTCCGGCTTGGGGGCGACAAAACGAAAGACTGGGTATGCTCCCGCGATCCGCTCGAAATCTGGCAGGGGCGCATCCTTATCCACCGGCATGTGCGGACGTGCTCCCGGCGCACGCCGCAGGTATGCCTTCAGGATCGGCGCGCGCTGCTCCACGGGCACCTCTTCGAGCTGGACCGCTTCACGCTTGCGGGTGCGGATCGCTGCCTGTCCGCCCGTCGCCCGCACGTTCTTCACCCATTGCACGTCCTCGCCCAGCATGGAGACCAGGTAACGCTCTCCCTTGAAGGCGAGGACGGCTATCGGCAGCGAGACGGTCCGCCCTGATGTGCGCCCGCTCACTTCCAACGTCGCCAGTCCATAACGGGCAAAGAGGCCCAACGAGCTCAGCACTACGGCCTCGCGATTGAAGAGTCGTCCCAGCCAGTTTGGGTGGTGCCCACGATACATCCACCGCTTGAATGCGCCTCTGGTCATTCCGACGCCTCCTAGCTCACCGAAGGAGTGTTGCCCGCCCCCTGCGTCAGTCGCAGCAATACCTCGAAGGCCGCCGGACTCTGGAGATCGGCCAGGAACGGCACGCCCGCGGCGGAGATTCCCCAATTCCCGTAGGCGATAGTGATGGCGGCGAGCACGTAGACGCTGTCGCCAGCACCCTCGACCGACGCGGTGAAATGCACTGGGCGAGTCACGCCGTGCAGCGCGAGAGTGCCTGTCGCGGCGAAGCGCTCGACGACGCTATTCGCCGGGATGGCCCCCACCATGATGGGACTGGTGAGCGTCAGCGTGCCAGTCGGGTAGGCGCCGGGGTCAAAGACGGTGCTGCGCGTCGTCTTGCTCAGGCTGCTGGTCAGCGCAGCCATGTCCACGCTGAACGATCCCTGCGTGACCGCGCCGTTGGCTACGGTAATAGAGCCCCATACCTTATCGGTGCGGCCAACGAGCGGCGCTTCCTGGCCGAAAAGCACCTGCTGGATCCGCCAGCCGACGATGGATCCCGACCCTGCCTTCCAATCGCCGTCCATCGTGGCCTCGCTCGACGGGCCGCTGACGACCCGCGGCAGCGTGAGCGGCGCCGGCGCGGTGATCGTATGCACATAGATGGAGGTGCCGCCGACGATGAGCACCGCGAGGCCAATGACAATGCCGACGGTCCACCGCAACCAACGGGACCACCCTCGGCGTCGCACGTGACCAGACAACTCGCTCCGAGCTGGCACCGTTGACAGCGGAGGTGTTGCTCCCGTGTGCATAGCTGACCTTCCTTCGCTCGTGTCGGGCGGGTAGCGAGCTTGGAGCAAAGCACCCCGTCGAGACGCCTACCCCTGATTACCCACGCATGCTACGCCTGCCAAATCGCGCCCGCGGCACAACCAGGCGCACCTTGTCACATCGGCATCACGGTGGAGGGCACAGCGAATGAGCAACCGGCCAATGTTGCTCGACCAGATGGAGAGCTGCTCTGACCTGCCACCCGAAATAAGGCTCTGTTCCGATCTTGGTGCACAGAGAGTGGTTGGAGGCAGGGGTGCAATGCCGTAGCCAGGCGGATGGACGTTCTCCGTCGGCTCGGCATCGTATTGACTTTGCTGCCGTTCTCCAACTCCCTGTAGGCGTCCAGTTGGTCAGCGTGACGCTGCCGCGGCGTAGTGAAGGCGATGTATGAGCCTGTCTTCGCGGGCGCCGTCAGGCGACGTCAAGCGTCCAGCGCTGAGGTACCCCTGCGCTCGGGATGTTGCTGTGAGATCAGGACCGAGCTTCGAGCGGGCGGCGTGATGTCATGCCTGCATGCTGTGCATCGGAGCCTTCGGGTGCGAAGGTCCAGGAATGTCGTTTCGGAAGAGGTGAATTCCATGGCTACGCAACAGAGCACGATTTCCCGATGGGGCGCGATCGCCATCAGCCTCGTCGCCGGCGGCTGGACGGTGTTCCACCTCATCTGGAACCTCGTGCTCAAGAACACGACCGACGACTATTGGGGGCAGGCGCTGCTCGTGCTGTTCGTCCTCGCCCTCATCCTGGCATTCGTCCGCTATTTTCAGGAACGCGCCGCCCTCAACGCCTCGACCGCGCAAGATGAGTTCCCCGAGCCGGCCATCGCGAAGTTCTTCCTCGGCTCGTCCGGCTCCGCGGCGCTCTGGTTCGTGCTGCGCATGAACGTGGGCGCACAGTGGCTCCTCGCCGGGTGGGAGAAGGTCAGGCAGCGAGTCTGGGCGGACGAGCGGCAACGCGCTGACGGGCTTTGTCGAGGGGGCCTCGAAGGGGGCGAGCGGCGCGAATCCCTCCGTGCAGGGCTGGTAGCGAACTTCCTGCAGTACTGGGTGCTGCCCCATGCGGCCTCTTCGCGTTCCTGGTGAGCTGGGGTGAGGTTGCGGTCGGGCTGGGGGTGCTGGTCGGCGCGCTCACCGGCATCGCGGCCGGGTTCGGCGTCCTGATGAACCTCAACTACCTGCTGTCCGGCGTGGTGAGCATCAACCCGGTGCTGGGCATGTTCGGGCTGTTCCTCTGCTTCGCCTGGCGCGTCGCCGGCCAGATCGGCCTCGACCGCTGGCTACTGCCAGCCCTCGGGCTGCCCTGGAAGCCGGGCTCGCTCTTCGCCGCGTCCCAGGTGAAGGCGACGGTCCCCGTCTCGTAGGCGCATGTCCTTCGGCCGGGCCGAGCGGGATTCTCACGGACCGCTGAAGCCGCAACAGCTTCAGCGGTCCATTGGCACGTCAACGACTACGGTATGACATGGCGTGGGCTATGTCCGTCGCTCTGCCCGTGCCACGGGTGCCGTCAGTGGACTCCCTCCGACGCGGTGTCCTACATGAATAACGCAGTCGAAGCTGCGTATTGTGACGTTCACGTGATAATGGATCACTGCTGCTTGACCACCTTGTGACCAGTAACCGATACATTTTCGACCACGAAGTATGCCGGCTTTCCGGTGCCGTTATCCTCTATATCGTCGGCTCACCGATGGCGGAGGGAGTAGATCCAATGGGCGATCCTGCGGCTATCAAAGACGGAGTCTGGGCAGCGGTCGAGAGGCGTGGCATCTCGCGGCGCGATTTTCTCAAATTCTGTTCGCTGATGACCGCTTCGTTGTCGCTGCCGATGCGGTACACGTCGCGCATCGTCAAGGCACTTGAAGACCACGACGCGACCGGCGCTCGTCTGGCTCGAGTTCCAGGACTGCGCGGGCAACACCGAATCTGCACTGCGCGCCTCGCATCCCACCTTCGCCGACATCGTGCTCGATCTGCTCTCGTGGAACTACCATGAGACGGTCATGGCGCCTTCGGGCAAGGCTGCGGAGAAATCGCTCAACGACACGGTGACGCAGCTGAAAGGCAAGTACCTCGCGGTGGTCGAGGGCTCCATCCCGGTCGGCGACGGCGGCATCTACTGCACGATCGGAGGACGCGCCGCGCTCGACATCGCCAAGGAGGTCTGCGGCAACGCCTACGCGACGATCGCCGTCGGCACCTGCGCCTCGTTCGGCGGCATTCCGGCGGCGGCGGGCGGCGTCGACCGGCGCGCTCGGCGTGAACGATGCCATTCCCGGCTTGAACCTCATCAACCTGAGCGCATGCCCGATGAATGGCGCCAACCTCGCGGCGACCATCGTCCACTGGCTGACCTTCAAGGAACTTCCGGCCACCGACGAGCTGCACCGACCACTCTTCGCCCACGGCGACCGCATCCACGACGCCTGCCCGCGCCGCGCGCACTACGACGCTGGCCAGTTCGTGGAGGAGTGGGGCGACGAGGGCCATCAGCAGGGCTGGTGCCTCTACAAGATGGGCTGCAAAGGTCCGGCCACCAACTACAACTGCCCCAAGATTCAGTGGAATGACGGCACCAACTGGCCGATCGGCGTCGGACACGGCTGCGTGGGCTGCGCGGAGCCGCAGTTCTGGGACACGGATGACGCCCTTCTATGGCAGGCTGCCGGACGTCAAGGGCTTCGGCGTCGATCTGACCGCCGAGGAGGTCGGGAATCGGCGTGATCGGCGCGGTCGCCGGCCTGACCGCAGTCGCATGCCGTCGGCACCGCGGTTCGCTTGCATCGCCGCACGAATGCCGCGAGCCACCGGCCCAGCCGCCGAGCCCACTCCAGCGGCGGTGCCCGATCCGAGCACCAGCGAGGGAGCCACCCAATGAGAGTCGCGATAGATCCCGTCACGCGCATCGAGGGGCACCTGCGCATCGAGGTTGAGGTGCAGGATGGCCTGGTGACGGACGCGTGGAGCTCCGGCACAATGTTCCGCGGCATCGAGTTGATCTTGCGTGACCGCGACCCGCGCGATGCCTGGGTCTTTGCCCAGCGCATCTGCGGCGTCTGCACCACGGTGCATGCGCTCGCCTCGGTCCGCGCCGTCGAGAACGCGCTGGGTATCGTCATCCCCGACAACGCGCGGCTCATCCGCAACCTGATCGCCGGCACGCAACTCGTGCAGGATCACGTGGTCCACTTCTATCACCTGCACGCGCTCGACTGGGTGGACGTGACCCTGGCGCTTGAAGGCTGACCCCGGCGCGACCTCGACGCTCGCGCAGTCCATCTCGGCATGGCCAAAGTCCAGCAAGACCTACTTCCAAGGGGTGCAGGACAAGCTGAAGGCGTTCGTGGGCTCGGGCCAGCTCGGCATCTTCGCCAACGGCTACTGGGGCCACCCCGCTTACCAGCTTCCGCCGGAGGCCAACCTGCTCGGCGTCGCGCATTACTTGGAAGCGCTCGACTGGCAGCGCGATTTCATTCGGGTCCACGCCATCCTTGGCGGCAAGAACCCGCATCCGCAGTCCTATCTCGTCGGCGGCATGGCGACGGCGATCAACCTCAACAACGAGTCCACCATCAATGACGACCGCCTCTCGCTGCATCGCGCAGCTGCTTCCAGAGCGGGGCCGATTTCGTGAATCAGGTCTATATCCCCGATCTGCTGGCCATCGCGTCGTTCTACAAAGACTGGGCTGGGATCGGCGCCGGCCTGGGCAACTACCTGGCCTATGGCGACTATCCCACGAGCGTCGATGATCGCCCAGAGACCTATTTCTTCCCCAATGGCCTGCTCCTCAATCAAGACCTCTCAACGGTGCTGCCGGTGGGCCAAGGCAAGGTCGCGGAGTATGTCTCGCATTCGTGGTACGACTACAACGAGGGCGATAGCGCGGCGCTGCATCCGTGGAAAGGGGAGACGAATCCTCATTACACTGGACCGCAGCCGCCGTTTGACTTCATTACGACCGACAAATATAGCTGGCTGAAATCGCCACGCTATGACGGCCACGCCGCCGAGGTCGGTCCGCTCGCGCGCACTCTCATCGCCTACGCCAGCGGCAAAGCGGACGTGAAATCCGCGGTTGACGGTGTGCTCGCTCAACTGGGCGTCGGCGCCTCGGCGCTCTTCTCCACCTTGGGGCGCGTCGCCGCGCGCGGCATCGAGACGCAGATCATGGTGGCCCAGCTCCCCAAGTGGCTCGCCGAGTTCGAGGACAACATCGCTCGCGGCGACCTCACCATCCACGAGAACACCTATTGGGATCCGAGCACGTGGCCTTCACGAGGCATTTGGCTGGGGACATCACGAGGCGCCACGCGGCTCGCTCGGCCACTGGGTCCACATCAAAGACGGCAAGATCGCCAACTATCAAGCGGTGGTGCCGAGCACCTGGAACGCCGGCCCGCGCGACGCGCAGGGCCAGCGGGGTGCCTACGAGGCGGCGTTGATCGGCACGCCGGTCCACGATCCGGAACAGCCCGTCGAAATCCTGCGCACCGTCCACTCCTTCGACCCGTGCCTCGCGTGCGCCGTCCACGTGCTCGACCCGAAGGGCCGCGAGTACGCCAACGTGCGCGTCGTCTAGATCATACCGTCTCGCCGAACGCGCAGGAGGTGCGCCGATGGATGTGCCGAAATCCGCCTCGGCTCCTATCAGCGAGGCTATCACGACCGACCTCGCCGAGCCAAGGGTCTCGGTCTACGTGTGGGATCTGCCGGTCCGCATCACGCACTGGGTGAACGTGCTCTCGATCCTCGTGCTCTCGATCACCGGCTACTACATCGCCAACCCGTTCGTCACGACGACCGGACCCGCGGCGGACCAGTTCCTGATGGGCACGATCCGCTTCATCCACTTCAGCCGTGGCCTTCGTCTTCACGATGAGCGTGCTGTTCCGCGTGTACTGGGCCTTTGCCGGCTCGCAAGTACGCGCGCTGGAACCAGTTCCTGCCCGCCACGAGCGGACGGCGCAGAGCGCTCGGCAAGATGCTCGGCTACTACACCTTCGCCCGCCGAGAGCCGCCGAAGGAGGTGGGCCACAATCCGCTGGCTGGCGTCACCTATATCGGCCTCTACGTGTTGTTCTTCTTGCAGATCCTCACCGGGTTCGCCCTCTACTCGCAGGCCTTCACCGAGGGGGTTTGGAAGGCGCTCTTCGGCTGGATCATCGTGGCCTTCGGCGCACAGCCCGTGCGCCTGGCGCATGACATCATCATGTACCTGATCATCGCTTTCACCATTCATCACGTCTACAGCGCGATCGTGATCGATATGGAGGAGCGCAGCGGCCTCGTCTCCAGCATCGTCACCGGCTGGAAGTCCTTCACGAGAACCTACCTGAACGAAGCGACTCTTGAAGACCGCCCGGCGCGAGGCGGGCTCGCCAGGCGGAGAGCGAGGCGCAGCGATGGGTGACCTCATCGAAACACCGCAGGGTGACACGCGACGCCAACAGGTGGTCGTGCTCGGCATGGGGAACGTCCTGCGCCGCGACGAAGGGCTGGGAATACGCGCACTGCACCGGCTTGTCGAGCGCTACACGCCGCGCGACGATCTACAGTTCGTCGACGGCGGGACGCTCGGACTCGAGCTGCTGAGCTACCTGGAGGATGCGACTCGCCTGCTGGTGCTGGACGCCGCGCTGACGGACGGCGCTCCTGGTACACTCTTGCGGGTGGAAGACGACGAAATTCCGGCATTCTTCGGCATGCGCTCCTCGCCACACGAGGTAGGGCTGCCTGATCTGCTCGCCGTCACGCGGCTCCGCGGCACGAGACCGCCGGAGATCGTCGTCCTTGGCATGCAACCCGGCGTGATCGAGCTCGGCTGGGATCTCTCCGCCGAGGTCGTGGCCAAGCTTGACAGACTTGTGGACGCGGCTGTAGAGCAACTTCGCACGTGGGATATTCTTGAACACCCTTCCGAAATGGTGCCTCTCATCGGTGCTGAATCAGGCGAGCTAAAGGGAGCCGTCGCATGCACGAAGTAGCCGCGATGCGCGGGGTGGTAAGCGCCGTGCTGGCGCGCATGCGTGAGGAGCATGCTACAGAGGTGAGCCGTGTCAAGCTCATCCTCGGAGTCTCGGGCCACCTCACTGAAGACGCCGCTCGTCAACACTTCGCTGTGCTCGCTGAGGGGACGCCTGCGGAGCACGCGGAACTGGACATTGAGTGGCAACCGGCAACATACCAGTGCTTTGAGTGCCTGCATCAGTTCAGCAGCATCGAGCCGCCCGACGTGGTGGTCTGCCCCATGTGCGGCGGTCTCGCGTTGGAGATCGCCCACTCGGATGAGTGCTATGCCGCTGAGATCGATCTCGACGGAGTCGAGCAAGCCATTTCGTCGTGAATCACATGTGATGATTGCGGTGCGATTCCGCGCGCGCAAAGCATCTCGGCTTGGAGGTTTGCGTCATGTGTCTGACACTGCCGGGTCTGGTGATCCAGGTGCAAGGCCCGATGGCCGAGATTGAGTCGGGAGGAAGACGCGACTGGTATAACGCGCTCGCACAGCCCGACGTGACGGTCGGCGACTATGTGCTCACGCACGCCAACCTCATCGTCGCCATCATCTCGCAGGAGGAGGCTGAGCGTATGCAACAGGCGGCCGAAGAGGCGGAACGCCGCCTCCGCGAGGAGGATGAAGCCGAGCGTGCACGACAATCAGCGTCTGACAGCGCAGGGATTGACCTGTAGCAACAAGCAGACCGTTTGATGCGAGCAGCGCCACATCTGGAGTTCGTCAAGCAAGTTAGTACGTGAAGCGAGAGTGCACCATGACCTCACCTGCGACGGGCGGCTCAAATCGCCGCGTGGATGTCCGCACTGGCTATTACTTTGCCGTCCTCAACGCCATCATCAGCGGATTCGCCATCTACATCAACAGCCAGGGCGTCAAGACGTTTAGCGACTCGACGCTCTACACCGGGCTCAAGAACGCGGTGGTCGGCGTCGCGCTTGTCATCCCATTCTTCTTCATGGCAAACAGTCGCGCCGAACTCAAGCGCCTCACTGGGCGGCAGTGGGGGTTGCTGGCTCTGCTCGCCGTCATCGGCGGCAGTGTTCCTTATGCCCTGTTCTTCCGCGGACTTCAGCTTACCACGCCCGTCACGAGCTCGCTCCTCAACCATGCGCAGTTCGTGATCGTCGCGCTGCTCGCGATCCTCTTCCTCGGCGAGCGTCTTGGCGTGATCATCTGGTTTGCCCTGATTGCCCTTCTCGTCGGGACGACCCTCGGCTCCAATCTCCATACGCTTGTTTGGAACGAGGGGACGGTGCTGGTCGCGCTCTCTACGCTGCTCTTCGCCGCGGGCGTCGTGCTGGCGAAGCGACTCTTGAGTGAACTCTCGACGCTCACTGTCATGGCGGCGAAAATGTGCGCTGGCTCTGCGATGCTGTTGATGTACGTTGCCGCGACGGGCCACCTCGGCGCTGTTGCCAGCCTCACGGCGACGCAGTGGGACTACGTCCTCGTCACCGGGCTGATCTTGCTTGCTTTCACCTACACCGCGTTTATGGCGCTCCGCCACGCCTCGGCGACGGTCGCCACGGCGATTCCCGCGGCGGCCCCGCTGATCACGACACTGTTGACCGTTCTTGCCGCGCCACACATTACGCTTGCCCCCGTGAACGGTATTGGATTGGGTGTCATCGCGCTGGCCGCCGCAGTTATCTTTGTGCTCGGCCTGCGGCGCGAAACTGTCGGCGCGAAAGGCACGATCGCGTGAGCGCCAACCCTTCAATGAATTCCGGTGGCGTATCGGGTGCTGTGCTCTTTGGCCGGTACGCATTTCCGCCGAATCGCCTCGGTTACTGTGGACCGGAGGATCATGTTGCGCTGCTCGAGTATGTGTCGGAGAAGCGCACCGAGCGCGGACTTGTTGAATTGGAGAAGCGCTTCTCCGGTGCGTATCCATATCTGCAACTGATCGCTCAGGCCAATAGCATCGCCGATCCATTTGATCGGCGAGTCGTCGAGGCCTATTGGATCGGTAACGGTTGTCTGGATCGCGTAGGAGCGGCAGACTTCCAAGAATCGCTTCATGAACGCTTCCGCGACCGTATGGACTCGCGCAGCTTCGGTTGGCTCGAGACCAAGCTCGAGTTGGGCGCGCGCCCGCACCACAACTTCCACGTCTTCGATGTCTATATGCGTGCTGGTCTAATGAATGATCGTACCGCGCCGATCCTTTTGGAGACGATGGACAGCTGTCGCATTAGTTGGGGAACGGTGGTTGCTCTGGATGGTGCCGAACTTATTGTGGAGCGATCGGCGCTGGAGCTTCTTGGCGGGAAGCTCGAACTCGGTGCTCCGCGTCACGCGCGCATCCTTCGTCAACTTGACGGTCGGGGATTTGCCGATGATGTGCGTCCTGGCGACATCGTCTCAGTCCACTGGAACTGGGCCTGTGACGTGCTCAAACCTGACGCTCTGACCCGGCTCAAACGCTCAAATACTCGGGCACTCGAGCTTGCGAACACCACCCTTTGACCGCTGGCCTGTTGAACAATTGCACTGCGAATTGTTCGCTCTACTGACCTCGGCGTGAGAGCATGAATCTTGCGAGCACTGGGGGTATGAGTACATCCAAGAGACTCGCGGACTCCTGGGAATGGCAGCGTCAGCGCGCCTGGGAGTTGCACCACCAAGGTTGGTGGCAGAAGGACATCGCGGCAGCGTTGGGCGTCAGTTGCGCCGCCGTCTGCCAGTGGATCAAGCGGGCGCACGAGAAGGGCGTGGAGGCGCTGCGCACGCAGCCCCGCCCCGGTGGCCCCGCCAAGTTGACGGTCGAGCAGCGCGCCCAGATCCCGGCGTTGTTGGCGCGCGGGGCCGAGACGTATGGATTCCGCGGCGACGTGTGGACGGCCAGCCGCGTCGCGGTGGTGATCTGGCGCACCTTTGGTGTCCGCTATCACCGCGATCAGGTCAGCCGCTTGTTGCGCCAGGCGGGCTGGAGTCGCCAGCAGCCTATCGAGCGGGCCGCGCAGCGCGACGAGCAGGCCATTGCGCAGTGGTATGCCGAGCGCTGGCCAGCGCTCCAAAAAAGCAGCTGAGGAAGGTTCCACCATCGTCTGGGGAGACGAAGCCGGTTTCTACCTGTTGCCCTTGGCGGTGCGCACGTGGGCGCCGCGGGGGCAGACGCCGATCCTACACGTCCCCCTGCCCCATGACCATCTGGCAGCGATCAGTGGCATCACGCTGGACGGGCGCCTCGACCTGCAGACGCGGAAAGACGCCTTCAACGCCGAAGGGGTCGTGGGCTTCCTGCGCGTGAGGCACGCGCAAGCTGCGCGGCAAGGTCCTGGTCATCTGGGACGGATCGCCGATCCACAAGGGGCAGCCGATCAAGGATTTCCTCACGCGCGGCGCGGCGAAGCGCCTCCACCTGGAACGCTTGCCCGGCTACGCGCCCGACCTCAATCCGGACGAGGGGATCTGGAACTTGCTCAAGCGCGTCGAGCTCAAGAACCGCTGCTGCCGCGACCTGGCCGAACTCAACCTGGAGCTGCGCCGCGCCAAAGAGCGCTTGCGCTACAAGCGCGACCTCATCCAGGCCTGTTCGGTCCACTGTGGCTACTCGGTTTAGCAAACGATGCCGAGGTCAGTAAGTCATGGTCCTGACATGCTGTGGAGGTTCTCTTCACCTCTGCGGGTCATCCGTGCGGAGGTGAAGAGAACCGTTTCCGGGCGAGTCAAGGGTATCCTCAACGCGAGTGGTGGTGGATAACGTAACTCACCCAACCGTCATTGCACCAAGGATGGTTATCTCATGCATTGGCAGCTGGAGATGCTGGCGCTCCTGCGGCAACTTCAGCATGCGCCTGCCGATAGTGATCTCGCCAGATCAGGCGATGGATGCCTACGACCTTGGGGATGCGGTTCAACCCCGGGATGTAGGGGACGAAGACGAGGATCAGCGTGAGGATCGCCATGGTGATCCACACGGCGATGTCGGCGTTCGGGCCGTTGAACGGGCCAAATGGCACCTGGTACCAGAAGGTGTAGAGCCAGAGCCATGCCTGGCCCGGGTACGCGCCCGTCTCGTTCATCATGCCCCACTGGGTGCCCAGCAGATTGAGCTGAGCAGCCTTGCCCGGGAGGGCATCCTCCGCGAGGAACAGCAATGGCTTCGTGTAGTCGGTCTGGTAGAACCTGCCATCGCTGAGCAGCAGGCCGTCGAGCGCGCCGCTCCGTCCGATGTCGAGCAGCGATCCAAGCATCACCGGCAATGGGCCATAGTCACCCGTGGGCACAACCAACTGCCCTTGAGCATCGAGCGAGCCATCGACTTTGCCGAGCGCCGCGGCATAGTTGTTCTCCCAGGTTGTCTGTTGATCGGCTGACGCTGCGGCGAAGGTCTGCAACGCCGTGCTCACGTTGGTGTTCTTCACCGTGGCGAGGGGACCAAGCACGTAGGCCTGCGCCGTGTCGATCGGCAAGGAGACCCCCGCGAGTTGTTGCGGGGAAACCGGCCCGACTGACTGAACCGAACCGCTGTTGCTGTTGTAGGGCTGGCCGTACTGGGCCAGCAGGCTGTTGCCCGCGAGCTCGGAGAGCGAGACCGTGGTGAAGCCGAGCGGATCGGTCTGGGCCACGCTCTGCATCGTCAGCGGCGCGTCGTCGGGCGAGGAGAAGATGAAGGCGCACGCCGCCACCAGCACCAGCACGATCGCGCCGGAGAGCAGCACTTCCCGGATGAGATCGTACGGCGCCATGCGCACGCCCCGGTAGTACTGCTGCTGGGTCATGCCGGGGGCGTAGGGCTCGCGCTGCTCGCCCGTGATGGGGAACGGGCGCACCACGCCACGCAGACGCACCATCAGCAGATGCAGCCCGACGAGCGCCGAGACGACGAGCGGCAGGAGGTAGACGTGGATGGTATACATCTGCCCGAAGTTGAGCACGTTGAAGAAGCCGCCGACGCCGATCGAATTCATTGCATCCTTCGCGGAGGCGGCGATCCACTGCGAGTCGAAGTTGCTCTGCGAGAGGTAGCCGGTGAAGGCCGCCATGATGCTGACGACGAAGGTGATCGCGCCGATCGCCCAGGTGCGGCCGCGACCGTCACGCCAGGCGGCCTGGAAGAACATCGCCCACAGATGCAGCACCATGAAGAAGAAGAAGGCCTGTACGCTCCACAGATGAAGGCTGTTGAACCAATGACCGACGGCGTTGAGGTGCCACCACTGCGGGCCGAAGAACGCCAGCACTGTGCCGGAAGCGATCACGAGGATCAGGCTGGCGATGGTGAGCGCGCCGAAGAGATAGACGCTCGAACGCACGTAGGTGGGCTGTTGGTCCGGCAGCACCTGCTCGGCGGGAAATCGCGATCCAAGCTCCTCGCGAAGGGATTTCGTCCAATTCGAGGCCATAGCGGTCGCCCCTCTCCTTAGTTGTCTTGCTCTTGCGGGAGCTTGAGGAACAATGCCAGGCCAAAGACCACCAGCATCAGTCCGATGACGATCAGGTTGGGTACGCTGATGAGCAGGATGCCGATGTGAATGTACTGCGCCACGACGCTCCTCCTTCGCGGTACGGTCTTCTGCGCGCGCAAAAAGACACCGCACACAGCTTGGGAGTTTCTCGTCACAACGGCGTCACGAGCCCGCGCAGCCGCATCACATGGAAGTATCAGCCGCCGTGAGCGTGGATAGGTGCTAGACCATATCCAGTGCAACACAACCTGTCGGACTGAAACCGAAGGAAGCTGACACCGCGGTCATGCACCGTCACATCGCGTATTTAGATCGCTCAATTATGTCAAATTCAATGTGCTATACGAACTGGCGAGCACTCTAAGTTTCGGATTCCTCATGCGATTCCTGACTCGGTGAGTGGGCCAGGCAAGGGTTTCACGATGTTGGTGTCCAATGATCATTCTCCACGCAAAAGGATTTGTCCTGAGAGGGAAGTGAGATAGTCCTCGCTCCTGCTGAGAGTCGACCGTGAGTCCTGACCGCTATCCTTGCCGTATCGTCGTTCATTATTTGCATTATGTTCGTCGACGCTACTGCACATGAAGCATCCGCGGTGGTGCGTCGAACCAAATCACGACACCGGGAATGAGCGCACTACATGCCCGAAGCTCCGCGCGATTCGAATCGCATCGAAGCCATCGTGATGGATCTCGTCAGTCACGAACTCCGCAGCCCGCTCACCGCGATTCGTGGCTACGCCGAAACCCTGCTGCGACGAGTGGGACGACTCCCCCTGGAAGACCAAGAGGAGTTCCTGCATAACATCTTGCAGTCGACCACGCGATTGGAGTATCGCCTCAATCAGATGCTCGATCTCGCCGAGTTGCGCGCCGGCAGGGTCTCACCACCGTCGGAACACGTCGATATGGCCTACGCGATCCGCGCGGCGATCGAGGTTGCCTGCGGGCGACCACGCCTCGAGACTTACGGCGATGCGACGATGGAGGACGCCCCCCTGCCACCACCGACGATCGCGCTGCATCTCATCTCCGACGAGACCGCCAAGACGCCTCCTGCACAGGCGGAGAGCGACGCGCTCGCCTTCCCGGTGCTCGGCGATGCGCGACGGCTGCACGATGTCCTGCTGCACGTCCTCGCCAACGCGCTGCGCCACTCCCCCCCAGGGAACACGGTTGAGGTCCAGGTGCGCTCCATCGCACGATGCGACGCCTTCGCCGAAGCAGCCGCGCGCGGCACTCTCGGCCTGGAGGATTCAGTCAGGGCATCGCAGGTACGCCCTGAACGTGAATCGGGGGCAAAGTCGGGCACAGGAAGTCTCCCGCAACTCCCTCCCGCGCCCCGCGTGATCGAGATCGCCATCAACGATGCGGGAGCTGGCATCGCGCCGGAGCATTTGGAGCGCATCTTCGAGCCCTTCTATCAGGTCGATCAGCAGCTCTCGCGGGGCGTGGAGGGACTGGGGTTGGGGTTGCCCATCTGCCGGGAAGTGATCCACCTGCACGACGGGCTGATCTGGGCAGAAAGTGCCCCAGGCGACGGAACGTCGATTCGCATCCTGCTCCCGCGTCGGGAGCAAGAACCATCCACGAGTCGGCGAAAACGACGCTGATGCTCGCAGGGACGGCTTCAGGACCGCAGAACGAGTCAGCGCAAATTGGCGGGTCATGTGTGACAGGATGGGCACGGCTACGCGGCATAGGGCATAACATGGTTGAGGGCGATGTGAGCACTTGACGTTTCGGGCAGCTCCATTTGGTAGTTGCAGACCCACCTGCTGTAGCAGTGATTCTGTTCACCTCAGTGTGTACGGTTAACCTTCTTCCCGTGCATTATGCTAGACTACTCGTGAGGTGAGCAGGCTAGCGGGAGGAAGGGAGCAGACGAGCAGGGCGACGGCGACGACGGCGACCACCACGACGTCGAAGGGCTCGAAGGCGCCGGCTGAGAAGCTGGCGCGGCAGCGCCTGAGCGTGCTGGAGCTGGCGCTGAGCCTGGGCAGCGTCAGCGAGGCCTGCCGCCAACGCGGCATGAACCGCAGCCAGTTCTACGAGTTCAAGCGGCGCTACCAGGAGCAGGGGCTGGCAGGCCTCAAGGACCTGCCGCCGATTCATAAGACGCACCCGCAGACCACGCCGCCCGAGGTGGTCGAGCGGGTGCTGGCGTTGAGCCTGGAGCGGCCCGGCTGGGGCTGCTACAAGCTCAGCGACTTCCTCAAACTGCAGGGTAGCAGCGTCAGCGGCCCGACCATCCAAGGCCTCCTGGCCAAGCAGGGCCTGGGTAGCAAATACGAGCGCCTGCTGCGGCTGGAGGAACGGACGCTGGAAGAAGGGATCGAGTTGACCCCGGAGCAGGTCGCGCTGCTCGAGAAGGCCAACCCCTGCTTCCGCGAGCGCCACGTGGAATCCGCGCGGCCCGGCGAGCTGCTCTGCCAGGACACGTATTTCGTCGGCGTCTTCAAGGGTGTTGGGAAGGTGTATTTGCACTCGGTCGTCGACACCTTCGGTTCGTACGCCTTCGGCTTCGTGTATGCCGGGCGCGTCCCCGAGGCGGCGGTCGCGGTGCTGCACAACGACGTCCTGCCCTTCTATCAGGATCGCGGCATCCCGCTGGGCGCTGTGCTCACCGACAACGGGCGCGAGTTCTGCGGCACCGAGGCGCACCCCTTCGAGCTCTATCTCGCACTCAATGACGTCGAACACCGCCGCACCAAGGTGCGCAGTCCCCGCACCAACGGGTTCGTCGAGCGCTTCCACTTCACCTTCCAGGAAGAATTCCTCAAGCCGGCGCTGTACTCACGGTTCTACCCGACGCCGGAAGACCTGCAGGTGGACCTGGACACCTGGCTGGTCCATTACAATACCGAGCGACCGCACCGCGGCTACCGCAACCGCGGCAAACGCCCGATGGATACCGTCAACGACTACTTGACACGTGTGCGCCAAGAAGGTTAACCGTACATCCTGGGTCTCGCCTGCGACATCTTCCACCTTCGTCGTGCGCCTTTGTTCTCCCTTGCCTGAAGGATGTCAAAAGAGCCAAAGCGTCTGTACTTCCTGGGCTTGTTCTCGCATCTCTTCTAGAGATTCCTCACATCACCATCCAAGACTCTCGCCTCAAATGCCAGCACCTCTTCAAGAATATAGGGCTGGTCTGGAATGGGATTAAGCAAATAGATTCTCTTACCCAAATAATGCGCGAATCCAAGCTCTAGAAAGGTATTTGCGCCAATGTAGTTCTTGATGTCGCTTTTAGTTACGTTAACGACCAGTACCGCATCAGACCTTTCAATCTTGCGAAAATGCTCACTGACTAAATCATGTGCTCTCTTAGCCTGAACACGCGCAGATCCATCGTCCGACCAATAATCCAACCCGGGCACTTCAATGGGCATAAGCACTTCATGACCCATCTCCTCCAACCGTTCTTGAATTACAACCATAGTATCGAAGAACTTGAGAGAGCCACAGATGGCAATCTTCATCCCTTGTTTCCTCCTTATCTTCACTACACGCAAACCGTATCGCCGCACCAGTTCGGGGGTGCTCAGCAAAATAGGCGTTGCGCGTAACGCTCCCTGCTCGTGCGCTGTTCACCAACTTATAATAGAGACAGGCAACCCAGCAGAGATCACATGAAACGAACCTGATCCATTGCAACACGATGTAGCTGACCTGCGGCTCTTCAGCGAGATCGGTGCAGCAACCAACCAGACAGCACCGCCTTCCACACGGCCTCCTAAGCCATATGGAAATTGTGTCTAAAGCTTGTCCGTGACATCCCAGACCTGTCCATTCTCTGCGCTGGACAGGTGTGCAACCAGTGCACGACCAGAGATCTCTGGGGCGAGCAGCGTTCCCTGATCCTGATAACGTACGAATCGCGCATGGAGTTGCTCACCGATCTGTGCGGGATCCTGACTGCGAATCCATGTCTGCATCGCGGTGTCCACTATCCCCGGTCGATAGATGTTGACCGTTACTCCCGTCCCCGCTAACTCCGCCGCCAGATTGACCGTGTGCGCCTCAAGCGCGGCCTTCGTGGTGGCGTAACTATTGCCGCCGATCATGGTCTCGGGGTGCGCGGCGATGCCGCTCGAGACGTTGACGATGCGCCCCCAGCCGCGTTCGCGCATGCCAGGGGAGAAGAACGCGCTCAGGGCCGCGGGTGCGACAACGTTCAGCGTGAGGGCGTCGCGGAACGCGTCTGGGGCAATCTCGAGCCGAAGGACCGAGCGGCGCGACGGTGGCGGCGTTGTTGATCAGGATGTCGACCACGCCGACGCGACGTCGACGAGGTCCGCCGCGAGCTTGGCCAGCGCAGACAGGTCCAAGAGATCCGCGGCGAAGACCGTCGCCGCCGCACCTGCCTGGCGCACCTGCTCCGCCGTCGACCTCGAGCTGTCCCTCCGTGCGGGCGACGAGCGCCACGCGGCTCACGCCCGCACGGGCAAGCGCCACCGCCGTGGCGGCGCCGATGCCGCGCCCACCCCCGGTGACGACGGCGGTGCGCCCCGTCAGGAATCCGTCCATGCGTGTCCTCCTCACCTCCCTAGAGTCCCAGCTGGTCGAGCGCGTCGAGGATCTGCTGCGGCTCGGTCCGAGTCGAGTAGTCGGGATGGACGTCGATCCATGCAAGCTTGCCGTCGCGATCAACGATGGCCACCGTCGGCATTGGCAGCGCGGTAGTCCCATCGGCGTTGACCCGCGTGAGGTCGAGCCCGTGCGCCAACTGCGCCTCGCGAGCTGCGTCGGACGGGCGGGTCAAAATGCCGAGCGCGCCGGCGATCTGGTTGCCGGGATCCGAGAGGACGGCGAAGTCGAGGTCGTGTTTCTCCTGCATCGTCAGCGAACCATCCGGGACCTGGGGACTCAGCGCGACGAGCACGATGCCGCGCTGGGCGAGGGGCTTGCTCAGCTGTGTTCGGTACGTCGCCAGAGCGATGTTGCAGTACGGGCACCAGGCTCCGCGATAGAAGACGACTACGCCGGCCGAACCGCTCAGCGTTGCGGCGAGGGTCGTCGCCTCGCCGGTCGGGCTGAGCAGCTCGCTATCCGGGAAATTGGCGCCGAGCGGCAAGGCGGGCGTCACGGTGTCGCGGGAGAGCGCGGCCTGCTCAATCGCCCAGACGTTGTCGTCCGAGCGTCCTTTGTGCAAGGCCGCAACCTGACTCGCGATGGTGTCGGCGGATTCACTCGACATGTTTTCTTCCATCTCCTCGACGTAGGCCCATGCTGGAGAGCCATTACTGTACTACATGGTACAATCATAGAGGGGGTAAAATGTACTTTCAAGTACAATCTTGTACTTGGCGAGGCTGCAGTCATGGAGGGAGGGACTATATGCCCCGGGCGACCGACGAACCAACCACGCCGCCGACGCGGAAAGGCCGGCAGACGCGGAGCCGCATCATCGAGGCGGCGGCAGCGCTCATGCTGCGCAACGGCGTCGAGCACACGACGCTCGACGAGGTGATCGCGGCGTCGGCGGTCGGCAAGTCGCAGCTCTACCACTACTTCACCGGCAAGGCCGACCTCGTCGCGGCCGTCATCGCCTATCAGACCGAGCAGGTCCTCAGCCCGGATGGCCCGCACCTCGCCCCCTTGGATAGTTGGGAGGCCTGGCAGCGCTGGCGCGACGCCGTGGTGCGGCTCCAGGTACGCGCAGATTGCGTCGGAGGCTGTCCGCTCGGCTCGCTCTCCAGCGAACTGGCCGACATCGACGAGGCCGCACGGGTGCACTTGGTGCGCAGCTTCGACCGCTGGCAGGCCGCATTCCAGGTCGGCATCGAGGCGATGCGCAGGCGCAAGCTGATTGCGGAGGACGCCGATGCGACGTCGTTAGCGGTGGCGATCCTGGCCGCGCTGCAAGGCGGGCTGCTGCTGTGCCAGACGAGGAAGAGCACTGCTCCGTTGGAACGGGCGCTGGATGGTGCGATCCTATTGCTGCGATACTTCGCGATCGCGTGAGCCATATGCGAGGTGAGCTGGTGCGTGAGCGGCGCCGACACCGCGGGCTGCCCCTGCCCGTCGCCGACAAGGTGCTCCCGTTCCAAGCCCGCGCCTCCCAAGGGGCCGTCCCCCACGCCCAGCAGCGATGCGCCGGACAGCGTGGGCGACATCGGAGAGGGTAACCTCCCGCGCGCGGCTGCTACCGGGTCGCAGGTTGCGGACGCCTTCGCGGCGCTGCAGGCTGCAGAGTTGAGTGGAGTTCCACGTCGCACTCTGGACCACCTTGAGGAAGCCTATCTTACCGAGGTTGCCGTCTATCGGGCCATCGCCACTCAACCGCCCGCGGCGACGTCGGATGCATTCTGAGCGACTCGGAGTGCCAAGAGTGTCCGCCTCGTACAGTCGCCGGGTGCCCGGAGGTAGAGTGTGGTCGGCCCCTGGCTGTGCCATGTTTATGTCCACGCAAATCCGCATCCGTGGGTGACGTGATCTCCTGAGATGTATCCGGCATCATGGCTACACTCCAGCATATCAAGTGACCATATACGGTTTCGCTGCTTCGGCCCGAGGTGCTCACTGCAGCAGTTCTCTTCACCTCCGCAGATGAGCATTCGTCATGCCGCGAAGCAAGGGGCCACGCTTCGCGGACCCCGTTCAACCGACACGTCTCTTGGAGACGTAGGTCGATAGCGATTGGTTGACATCCTGGCTACAATGGTCCTGCGGAAGACTAAGTGGGCGTGCGGTCTCGCGACTGACATGGGATGTACGAGTGTGCAAGCGCTGACGGGGGCGGCAATCATCAAATCCACATACCATACAAGGGTTAAGTACTGACCCCCTGCGAGCACAGCTACGTAGTGCGGTCCGCGTCGGTCCGCAAGGGAGGCACGATGATACAGTACTAGGGCGATACTACAACATGCGACGTGAGGTGGCCGACAAGGCGAAAGTGGTGGCTCGGACGCAGGGTGAGTATGGCCTCGACCCTCTCGGCCCTATGGATTCAGATGCTGTCGTTCAGCGCCTCCCATCTGTTGCGCAACGGCTGCAAGTTACCATCCAAGATATACGGTGTCTGGCCAAACACTGTCTCCATCTTGACTCGTTGCCTGCTCGCCACGTCCATCGCTGCATCGACGTGCGGGGTCAAGCGATCAGCCTTTCGTGAGCTCCCATTTACAGGCAGCGAGAACCCTGCCACGCGAGACCCATCGGTGCGCTGGGACCCAGGAGTAACCCTGCTTACTCAGAGGTAACACGATGGCACGTAGTTGGCCTGAACACAACGACAGCGGACAACCCCATAAACTCCTCGCTCGATCTTGCGGAACAGCAGCTGCGCAGCGGATCTCCGTGGCGCCTGCAGCGACAGTCAATCAACTCGCTCCCTCATATTTGGATTCGCTCTTGGGACGCACGCTGGGGAAGGTACGCCTTATAACGATTCTCGTACTGCTCCTCGCCTCTTTTGCACAGCCGCTGGTTGGACGCGTCGGCTTACCAACCTGGATCCTCATCCTGGCGTTCGCTGGATATAGCGTGATTCTCCTCGTACTTCGCTACATCGCGCCTCATTTCCTGTCTGCTTCGAATAGTGCCTTCGTAGATCTCGTGGTCGCGGGCATCTTGTATTCCATGGGCGCGACCCCGGATGGCCCATTATTCGTCCTGCTTCTCATGGTCACTGTCTGCGCTGTCGCAACAAGTCCCATCCGATTGGGCTGGGCCTATACTGGCGCTGCCACTCTTATTATTGGCATCGCAACTCCCACTCTCCCACTCTGGCCTCATAGCAGCATAGCCATGCGTGACCTCATAGCCCACCTCATCATCGTCGCACTCGTGGGGACGATGACTGTGCTGCTCGTGCGGCAGTTGGAGCATGAGCATCATACTGCACTCACGGTTCAGCGGCAGGTCGAACGCCAGGCAGAGCTCGATCGACTGCGCGGTGTGTTCGTCTCGAGCGTCTCACATGACCTGAGGACTCCACTGACCGCGTTGCGCGCCGGGATCGGTATGCTTGAAACGAGTCTCCAAGATCGGCTCCGTCCCGATGAGGAAAAGCTGCTCGCCACGGCACAGCGCAATAGCGAGCGCCTTGGCCTGCTCATCGGCGACCTCCTCACCATCAGCCAGCTCGAAGCAGGCGTACTGCATATTGAGCATGCCATCGTCGACTTGCAGTCTGTGGTGGAGGCTGCCGTCACTGCTGTGCAGCCATTGCTGAACGAGAAACGTCAATTCGTGACCGTGGACTTCGCTACTCTAGCGACAGTGATTGGCGATTCGCGACGACTGGAACAGGCGCTGGTGAACGTGATCGCAAATGCGTATCAGCATACTCCAGTCGGGACGCATATTGAAATCTCCAGCAAGGTGCAGGCGCAGGATGTGATGATCACTATCAGTGACGATGGCCCGGGCATCCCTGCAGAGGACCTCGAGCGCATCTTCGTGCGCTTTCACCGGCTTACCCCCGCAACGAGTGGCTCTGGACTCGGGCTCGACATCGCGAGACGTATCATCGAACTGCATGAGGGCCGCATGTGGGCGGAGAGCGCTGTTGGACAAGGCACTACTTTTCACATTGCCCTGCCGTGCAACGAACACTGAGAGGCCGCATGCCACTGAACCTCCTGATTGCCGATGACGCGCGCGATGTCGCGGAAATCGTGGCATTCGGGGCACGCATGGTTTGGCCGGATTGTGTAACACATCTCGCGGAGAACGGTCACGGTACGCTCGCCTGCTTTGCGCGCGAGCCGATTGACCTCGTCGTGCTCGATGTGGCGATGCCTCCACCGGATGGATTTGAGGTGTGCCGCCGCATTCGCAAGGTCTCCCAGGTACCGATTCTGATGCTCACCGTGCATGATGCTGTAGTTGACAAGGTGCACGCGCTGGACTTGGGAGCGGACGACTATTTGACGAAGCCGTTTGATCACCTTGAGTTGCTTGCTCGTCTCAAGGCGCTGGTTCGAAGAGCTTCCAATCAGGCCGCGCCGGGATCGAGGGTCCAAGAGCCCTTCGTCTCCGGCGGCTTTGTGCTCAATTACGCCACCCATGAAGTCCAGGTCGACAGAGTGCCCGTCGTGCTTACGCGCACAGAGTATCGCTTATTGGAGGCGCTTGTGCGCAAAGCGGGCCAGATGCTCTCGCATCGAGTGTTGCTAGAAACGGTCTGGGGGCCTGAGTATATCAACGACACGCACTATCTCAAGGTGTTCGTGCAGCGTTTGCGCCGCAAGCTGGGTGATGACCCGCAGCATCCACGATTCATCAACACTGAGTGGGGTAATGGGTACTCGTTCGCTGCCCCTTCCTGAGCGGCCTAGACCCATCGCTTGCTCTCGCCCTGCTTCGGGACGCAAGCGGAATCTCTTCTCTGTCCGAAGTGTGTCCGGATGGCATTTACGATTGTTTACCATTCCCACGATACTATTCACCCGCGTTGACTTTTCGAAGGCATCCGCTCCTGTAGAGTAGGCACGTGCTCGTCTGGGGGCCAACACGAGCAAGCCAGGCGAGTCAATGGTGCTGTCTCGATGGTGCAGTCTCGTAAGCGGTCCAGATCGATAGAGCCCTACAGAGACAGAACTCTCAAGGAGAGATGTGATGGGGCTTTCTGCTCGCGTGCGCGCGGCGCGTTTCCTGAGCGCCTATGCACAGGGACAGCGCTCGTTCTACCACTGGGACTTACAGGGCGTGGATCTGCGGGCCGAGTGCCTGCCTGATATTGACCTGCGGGGTGCCCGTCTGCGGGGCGCTAACCTTCGTGGAACACAGCTTCCAAATGCGGTGCTGGCCGGTGCTGATCTGCGTGATGCAGATCTCACCGCGGCCAATCTGCAGGATGCTGTGCTGGCATATGCGCAACTCACGCGGGCAGTCGTGCATGCAGCGAGCCTGGCAGGCGCAGATCTCACCGGTGCACTCCTTGTTCGCAGCGATCTACGCGGCGCTGATCTTGAATGGGCGTATGCGGCCGAGGTGGATTTTACGGGAGCATGCCTGAACGGCGCCAGGTTCACCGATGCTGATCTCAGCGACACTGCGCTGGAGACAAAGTGCGCAGAGTGACTGATTCACCCACGCAACATGTTGAAGCGTCGATATTGCCAATCCAGCATCGTCGGACACGATTGTCATGCAACGACGGCGGTGACATCGCGACAGGAGCCAGGTTCATTGGATGCATACATGTGGGCAGCGATTGTGGCGTTACAGGCGGCTGGATGGACATGCTGGCCGACCACCAACCTGTCGTCCGTCTTGGTGCCCATTCAGGTGAGGGCTCAGGTCAAGCACCTCACCTGCATTCTGGAGATCAACTCGGAGGCCAAGGAATTCGTGGCATATATCCTCGTCCCCACCCATGTGCCGGAGCGCATGTACCAGAGGGCGATCGAGTATGTCACGCGTGCAAACGTCACCCTCCGTCTGGGTGCCTTTGAGTTCGATTATGACGATGGGATCATCGCGTTCCGCTCTGGAGTGGTCATTGACGAGTTGTCGGCCATCCCTGCTGTGCTCCCCGCGCTCCTCGGACACGCTGCGTCAACGGTTGATCGGCACTTTCCTGGTCTCATGCGGGTCATCGCGTCGGAAGTTCAGCCAATCGACGCTTTAGAAGAGGTCGAACGGTATTCGATAGAGCAGGTAGTCGCGTATGCCAGCCGCCTCCTTGATGACTGATTTATATGTTTCGATGCCCAGATACTTCTGCGAACTTCGCTGCCTGCTTACGGCAGAGGTAGGGCGGGAGCTTGAGTAGGGACCATCATGGTGCAGCTCGGAGTAAGGGGCTCCCTTGGTACGTGGCCATCAGCGTCTCCACGCCGCCACCGAAGGTACTTCCGCGACCTGGCCAAATGGCTTGCGTTCTCTGCTCAGTGGTCAGACTGATTTGTTGCGAAGATTTAGCGAGTGAGTAGCACACCAAGACACAGAGGTACCCAATGCACAGTATGCAGCGGCGAAAGCGCCGAAAAGCCTACCCATTGCGGCCATGTGGTAGGTGTGGAGCACGTGGCCAGACTTTGGTCATCTTCGCCATCTCCGCCACCGTCCTGATCGCGCTCGCGGGCCTCGCCATCGACGCGGCGCGGGCGGTCGATCTCTACGCCCGTATGGAGCGTGCGGCGGAGGCCGGGGCCTTGGCCGGCGCGCTCTACATGCCGAACTACTACGACACGGTGCGGCCCGGCGACAGCGAGTCAGCGATCTCGCGCGCCTCGGAGGAGGTCGTCAAGAACGGCTTCGGCACCGTCCTCGCCACGAACGCTGCCGCCTGCCCGAGCCCGGCGAGCTCGATCGAGGTGGCGATCTGCCCCGTCACGGGACGGACGAATGACCTCGAGGTGACGATTACCGAGCACTTCGACCTCGTGCTGCTCTCCGCCCTCGGCGTGACGCCCGTCACGCTCTCCGCCTCGGGCCAGGCGGAATATTTGCCTCCTGTGCAGCTCGGATCACGGCTCAACTACTTCGGCGATCAGGTCGAATGCTCGTCGGACAATCCCCCCGATCCCACCGAGACCCACGCATGCAGCACCAGTGCGACTGACAACCACCTCCAGTACTTCATGGCGACGATGAAGGGCCCCGCGACGCTGAAGGAACAGGGCGACCCAATGGTCTACTGTGAGGAGGGGCCGGGGGAGATCGGCGCGACCGATGGACCGGCCTACATCTATTCCCCTTACACTTTCAACGCCGGATCCAACTGGACGAATCATCAGCAATACACCGACAGTATCACCAACCATTGCGGTATTCCGGGGACCGGCGGCAACCCCGGCAATCCGGATCAGCAGCCGGCGGGGTTCAGCGGCCCGGCGACCCAGAACACTGCCCATCCGGGAGGCTACAATTATCAAGTGGTGGTGCCCGCCGGCATCACGGGCGCGTCGCTCTGGATCTACAATCCGAGCTTCGTCAACGGGAAGGGCGACTTCGGCGGGAACGAGAGCCTCGACATCTATCCGAAGACACACACCGCCACCGGCGGCGGCGTCGCGGCATCAAACGGTTACGAGGATGCGCCATCCTTCTACTTCTCGACGACCTACACACTCTATTCCGTCTCTAGCCTCTTCGATCGCTCCTCCGACAGCCAACTCGTCAGCAAAACGTACCCACCGTACGATGGCTACGGGCCGGATCTGACGCTCCACGGCTGCTCTGCCGGCTCCAATCCGGTCTACGATCCGTACTGGGAAGAGTATCTGACTGGCGGCGTGACCGCGACTCCCAATAGCTACCACAATCCCGGCGGCATTGTCGCAGGCCAGGGCTGCTTTGACCTGAGCACAAATACAGCCCCCTCATGGGATGCGGCCGCCCCGGCGCCGTGCTACCGGCAGTGGTGCACGATTGCGACCAACCTCGCCCCTGGGACGTATCGCCTCGTCGTCGAGGCCACCGGCCTCGTCACCAACACGCCCGAGTATCACTCTACCACCACCGACGGCTCGGGCACCCACCTCTATTCGGTCAAGGTATGCCCGACGAGCGGCCTCGGCGATCCGTTGAGCTGCGGGACCGGGGCCGTCGGCTCGAACCCCGGCGTCTCGCTGTTCGGCTGGAACAACATGGAGGTGGCGTTCACCGCGCCGATGGGCCAGGAGACACCCAGTTCTTCAAACCCCGCTTCCTCGTGTGTCGCCTCGGCTGTCACCCCCTATACGTGCCTGGACCTCGGTTGCATCCAGACGGCGTATGCGGGGCGCTCGGTCAACATCCGCCTGTTCGACCCCGGCGACGGGTCGGGGGACCTCTATATCGGCGTCATCGCGCCGCCGGGGAGCGGCGTCACGGTGAGCTATCCGGCGTGGGTGCCGACTACGACGATTGACGGGGACACGGTGGTCCACGCGCGGTTCAGCAGCCCGAATTACAATGCCTTCAACGGCCTCTGGCTCGATGCGACCGTCACGCTCCCCTCCAGCTACACAGGGAACTGCCAGACAGGTGCAGGTGGCACAGGGTGGTTCCAGCTCGTTTACGCGAGCGCGAATGGGACGCCGGGTGACTGGGTGAACGTCTCGTTCACCCTAGTTGGCAGTCCCTTGCATCTGGTCCCACCTATCCTCGGCTAGCCCTACGCCCTCGATCTCTTCCATGTCCACGGACTCGACGCGAGATCCAACAGAATGGTCGCACACGCCGACGTCGCGAGCCGGACCACGCCATTCACGGTCCTTCGCTTGGAAGAACAAGGGGAGCGTCACGCCGACGACGAAGCTGTGCAGCAGAGGAGCGTCTTAGAACCAGCTCGCTGGCCGTATATGATCCGTTGACGCTCGAGATGCGATCAGCGATGGCGGACTCCCATCGGTGATGCTTTCCCCTGAGGCCACGTCGGTCCCCCGCGAAGCCTACTTGGTTGACCACCGTGGCGGTTCTCTTCACTCCTACAGTGGACATCTGCGCTAGAACACTGCTCCACTCAATGAGAGGCGCTTCGAAGCCACTCAGGGCCCTGAGTGGCGTCCACATATTGTGGCTTGCAGTGTGTATTCCGGCGAAATCGACCACTGATTCCGAGAAATCCCGTCCACGCAGTCCGAAAAGTCGCGACCACGTGGGGACACGACACGTCACTGGTGATGTTCATGTAGCAGACGGGTCGGCGGTGCGCAAGGGGGCTGTGACCTTGCGCAGCGAATCTCCTTTCAACAGTAGGGTATGGGCGGTGTGAATGAGCCGGTCCAAGATGGCGTCGGCGACGGTAGGATCGGCGAGTAGGGCATGCCAGTGGTCGGGTGGGACCTGGCTGACCACCAGGGTCGCATGCGTCTCGCAGCGATCGTCGACGATGTCGAGCAGATCGCGGCTTTGCGGCGGCGTGAGCGGTGCCAATCCCCAATCGTCGAGGACCAGCAAGTCAAAGCTGGCCAGTTGGCGCAACAAGCGGGGATAGGAGCCGTCGCCCTGGGCGAGCGTACAGGCGGCGAGCAGGCGCGAGACGCGATAGTAGCGGGCACTCAAGCCTTGCCGGCAGGCCGCTTGCGCCAAGGCGCAGGCGAGATAGGTCTTGCCGACGCCGGTCGGCCCGGAGATGAGCACGTTGTGGTGTTCGCGCACCCAGCGCGCGCCGGCCAACTCGCGCAGGAGGGCGCGGTCGAGGCCACGCGGAGTGGCAAAGTCGATGTCCTCCGGGCATGCGGGCAGTTTGAGGTGCGCGGCCTTGAGCAGCCGGGCCAGCCGGCGGTCCTGGCGAGCGGTCCATTCGCGGTCGACCAGCAGGCCGAAGCGTTCGTCGAAGGCCAGCGCGCCGGTAGCGGGTTGCTGCAGTTGCGCCTGGTAGGCATCGGCCATGCCCTGTAAGCGCATCTGCCGCAGGCTCTCAAGCGTTTGCTGCGTGAGCATGGACCGGGTCCTCCTTTTCGCGGGGCTCGAGGCAATAATAGGCCGCGCCGCGGACATGGGCGTGCGCCGACAGGCTCTGCGAGAAGGCGCCCTGGCCAGGCACCGAGTCGCTCGGCAGCGCGCGTTGGTCAAGGCCGTGCTCGAGGATGGATTTGACGCTGCGGTAGGAGCGCGCGCCGATGGCCAGCGCCCGCGCGCTGGCAGCTTCGAGCCGTTCGGGCGGATACTGCCGGCTGAGGCGCTGCAGGCCCAGACACGACCGGTAGCCGTGTTCGGGGTGCGGGCGCGCCTCCAGGATCGTGCGGACGAGGGCGCCGGTGGACGGGCCGACCACCGCGGCCCAGTCTACCAGGCGCCCGGGCGTCCACTCCACATGCTTCTGGTGGGCCAGCGGCCGGTGCTGCGGATCCGTGATGCACTGGCCAGTTCGGTCGCTGCGGGGATGGCTGGCCACCCGGCGGCCATGATGCAACACTTCGACGACGCTGGCGGTCAGCCGCACCTCCACTTCCTGACGTGCCAGGGCGGCGGGGACGCTGTAGTAACTGTGGTCGACCTCGAGGTGGTAGTCCACCCCCACCCGCACGCGCCGCCACTGCGCAAATTCGTAGGGCTGCACGGGTAACGGGCGCAGGGCCGGGCGGTCGAGCTGCGCGAACAGCGACCGTCGCGACCCCGGCAGTTTCTGAAAGGGCTTGTCGTTGAGCCGCTCCAGGAGCGCGCGGATGGCGGCGTTGAGTTCGGCCAGGCTGCAGAAGGTGCGGTGGCGCAGGACCGCCAGGATCCAGCGTTCGACCACCAGCACGGCGTGTTCAACCTTGGCTTTGTCCTTGGGTTTATGGGGCCGGGTCGGCAGGATGGCCGTGCCGTAGTGTTCGGCCCAGGCGTAGTAGGTCGGGTTGACATCCGGCTCGTAGCGGTCGGCACGCGCCACGCCCGCCTTGAGGTTATCGGGCACGACTAGAGCCGGTACCCCACCGAAAAAGGCTAAGGCCCGGGTGTGGGCGCTAATCCAGGCCGGCAAGTCCTGGGAGAAGGCTGCTTCGGCATAGGTGTAGTTGCTCGCGCCCAGCACGGCGACGAAGACCTGCGCCGCCCGCACCTGGCCGGTCGCGGGGTCGGTCACCGCCACGGTCTGGCCGGCGTAGTCGACGAAGAGCTTCTCGCCCGCCACGTGGGTCTGGCGCAACGAGACATCGACCGTGCGCCGCCAGGCGCGGTAGCGCGCACAGAACTGGCTGTATTGGTAGCCGGTCGGGTGGGCGGCTTTGTATTCTAGCCAGAGCAATTGCAGCGTGACGCCTTTGCGCCGCAGTTCCTGATGGATCGTCGCCAGGTCCGGCTCGGGCTGGAGACGCGGACGGCCTTGCTTGTCCGGATACAGGCGCGCCACCAAGGCCGCCTCTTCCCAGTCGGCCACCACCGGCCACGAGAGGCCAGCCTGCTCGGCGCGGGTGAGCAGCTCGCTCACCGTGCTATGGGACAGCCCGCAACTGCGGGCCACCGCCCGCACGCCCAGGCCCACCTCCCCGTGGAGGCGGAGCACCTCTTTGAGGGTTCGCATGGATAGCCTCCGGTTGGCCATGGGTTGCTCGTCTCCTCCCTGTCGCGTGCCTGCTGCACGCATTCGGGTACGCAGACGAAGCATCCCGCAGCGATGGACTATCCAGCCACGTATCGCTCACCCTGGTCGCGACTTTTCGCAATCGGTGGTCGGCACTTCTCGCAATCAGTGGTCGCGACTTTCTGGAATGAGTGGTCGCGCTTTTCCGGAATATGCATCGCCGACCGAGGTGACGCAGCATCCGGCCTGGACCGAGGAGGCCAGTTGGAAGCACCGGCTCACCAACCTACGCATCTTCCTCCAACCCTTCGTGTTTGCCTGCCTCCGGCTGCCCTGGCTCCATATTCACCCCCTCCCACACCTCGCCGCGGGCTTGGCCGACCTCTGTGCCCTTATGAACACCTATCACCCGGTGCTCCCAACGTGACAGAAGAGCAACTGTGACGGCGAATGTCTGCTCCCTGGCAGGCTCAGGCGGCCTGAGCCTGCCAGGGGGTCTGGTGCTTGAGCATGGCGTTGAGGATGGTCAGCAGCTTGTGCATGCAGGCCACCAGCGCCACCTTCTTCGCTTTGCCCGCCGCCAGGAGGCGGTCGTAGAACGGCCGGATGGCGGGATTGCAGCGCGTGGCGCGTAAGGTCCCCATGTAGAGCGCCGTGCGGACAGCCCGTCGTCCTCCCCAGACGCGCGCGCCGGCCGCGCAGCGTGCCGCTGTCGCGGTTGAGCGGGGCGACCCCGACCAGCGCGGCGATCTGCCCGTGGGAGAGCCGTCCCAGTTCGGGCAACTCCGCCAGCACCGTCAGCGAGAGGATCGGGCCGATGCCCGGGACGCTCTGCAGCAGGTCGTCCTGCTCGCGCCAGAGCGGGCTGGCGCGCAGCCGCTGGCGCAGGTCGTCGTCCACCTCGCGCAGGTCGGTCTCCAGCCAGGCGAGATGCGCCTGGATGCGGGTCCGCACCAGCGCCACCCGCGTCGCCCCCAGGCGGTTCTCTTCGGCGGTGCGCATCGCCACGACCTGACGCCGACGCTCGACCAGCGCCGCCAAGGCCTGCGCCTCCTCGTCAGGCAGTGGGCGCGGGGTGGGACGCACGGCCTGGCCGAAATGGGCCAGCACCTGCGCGTCCAGTCGATCGGTCTTCGCCAAGCGCCCGGTGGCGCGGGCGAAGTCGCGCACCTGGCGGGGATTGACCACCGCGACCGGGAGGGCGGCGACGCCCAGCTCCGCCACGAGCGGGCCTCATAGCCGCCGGTGGCCTCGACCACGATCACGCGTGCGCGGATCGTCTGCAGCCACGCGACCGCTTCGGCGATCCCCGCCGCGTCATTGGCCAGATGCCGCTCTTCGCCGCTCGGGCGGACCGCCACATCCAGCGCCGCTTTGGCCACATCGATCCCGACGACCACGTCCTCCGACTCGTTCATACGTCCTCCCTTGCGTCCTCCCTTGTCACCCGCACCGGCCCGGCCTTGCAGGATACGGGCTCAGCGCACGGCTGGCCCAGGCAACTGTTCGGGCTCATTGGGGCGAGGGGCGCAACGACCCAAGCTCTTCTACGGCCTCAAGGGACCGAGGGATGAACGGCCTGTCGCGCCCACGTGCAGCATGTCACTGCGCCATACTACACGACTCTTCAGATACAAGGGATTGAACGCTTTCGTATATGGGCTTTCAACGCTGGCAACGCGAAGGACTCTGGAAGGATTGCCGCCGCATTCTGCTCTCCTGATGGTGAGCTGTCGCCGTATGTAGTAGCGAGGGAAGACCGCACAGAGGCACGCGGATCACGAGTAGAGTTCGCGGTCAGGCTTCTAACGCATAAAGATAGTGGTCATTTGATCCCACATACACCACTCCATTGGCCACTCTGGGAGACGATTGTACAAAATCTACCGGTCGGAAACCTTCAGCGCATCTTGCCGTCCCGGGCATCCAGCGCGTACACGTTGCGGTCATTTGATCCCACATACACCACTCCATTGATCACCGCCGGTGACGAGCCCACACCATCCCCGGTCGCAAACTGCCACAGCTGCTTGCCGGTTGGGGCGTCTACCGCATAGACATACCCGTCCCATGAGGTGACATACACGACTCCATTGGCCACCACAGGCGAGGAGCCTACTGCGTTGCCGGTCGCAAACTGCCACAGCTGCTTGCCGGTTGTGGCGTCTACCGCATACACGTTGTTGTCAAACGAGCCGAAATACACTACCCCGCTCTCCACCGCGGGTGAGGAGTAGACCCAGCTACCGGTTGCAAACTGCCACAGCTGCTCGCCAGTCGTCGCGTCCACGGCGTAGAGATTGTGATCCCATGAGCCGACATACACCACCCCACCATGCACCATGGGCGAGGAGTAAACACCAAACTGAGTTGCAAACTGCCACAGCTGCTTGCCGGTTGTGGCGTCTACCGCATACACGTTGTTGTCAAACGAGCCGAAATACACTACCCCGCTCTCCACCGCGGGTGAGGAGTAGATGACGTCCCCAGTTTGAAATCGCCATACCTGCTCTCCCGTCGTCGCATCCACGGCGTACAGGTACGTGTCATATGAGCCGAAATACACCACCCCATTGACCACCGCCGCTGAGGACACCACCCAGCTACCGGCTTGAAATCGCCATACCTGCTTGCCGGTCGTGGCCTCTAGTGCGTAGAGGTTGTGGTCACATGAGCCGAAATACACCACCCCGCTCTCCACCGCAGGCGACGACCCTACAGCATTCCTCGTCGGATATCGCCACCGCTCTTGAGTGCCTGGGTTTGGGGACGGCGTCTTGATTGGATTATTGGCTAGAGCAGAGCGGGCTGTCCGTCCATCTCGCGAAAGAATTCCCCAGGTCGAGGCCCCTGCCACGACGAGCAGAGCCAACCCCGCGCCGGTTGCCGACAGTACCTTGCGCCGCGATACCAAGGAGGCAGCGGGGGCATGACGTGAAGCGAGAGGAGCTTCCAGCCTAGTTGTTGGAGTCGTTGATGGGTCGACTGAGGTAGGAAGCCGGAGAGCCTGGAGGATAGTCGCCAACGCGCTCTGATACGAAGCAGTCGCATCGATCCGGTACCACGCAGCCCAAAGCGGCGGAATCTCTTGCTGCGGGAGCGCTTGCGCCAGTACCACCAGGGGTGGCCGCAGAAAGCCTCGCTGGTAACCGACGATGGCGGCGTTCATTTCTTCCCGCACCCTCTGAGAGCGCAGAGCCGCCGGAGAAAGTACGAGTACCACGAGATCGCGGTTGTTCAGCACCCTGGTGACGTGCGCCGGGGTACGTCATCCCTATCTGCCTGCCCGGTGTCGAGCCGCACGTCGGCTTCGCCACGAGTGAGGTCTCGGGCTAACTGCTCGGCAAATGCTCCATCTTCAGCGGCGTGGCTAATATAGATGCGTGGCGCCATAGTCTTCGCTGTCACCTTCCATACCACATGACGTGGAGTTCACAGGCCTAAGCAAAAGAAATTGCCGCTAATGTCACCGTCGTACAGCCGATTATCGGCGACTGTAAGCGGCCCTAACATGGTCGTATCTGGACCGTTGTAGGTGAACAGATGGGCTCCAGTTGTCGAAGCAAAAGCCTGGACTGTGTTACCCGAATTGACAAAGACCACACCAGGAATCTCCATCACTGCGCCATCCACCCAGCCGTAGGGGTTGGTGAGACAAACCTGCCAGATGTAGGTCCCGGTAGCCGGGTTGACCGAGCGAAGACTGCCGTTGCAGGGTCTGACCATTGATGGTTGTGATCCCTCCCGCCATATAGAGCGCGCTGGAATCCCAGGCGCTGGGAGCAATCGAGCCATCACCCAGGTCGGACTATCCCCACCGTTGGCGATCTTGTCCTCCCAGACCGGTCCGGCGCCGATACTGCTCCGTTTGAAGGCATAATACCAGCCGCCCTTATTCGCGATGCCCACCATGGCGGTATCCTCCCCGTCGATGACCGCGGAAAAAAGCGTAGGGGCCGAGCCAAAGTCCGAATCGTTCACAGCCTGCTGGGCAGGGGGCACCTCCCAGCTTCCGGCCACGGTCATGGTAGCCGTATTGATCTCGAGCATCGAAATGCTTGTAACGCCAGGCTGACCCGATGCAATTGGAGTTACCGGTGCCTATGTAGAGCATGCCAGTCGAGGCGTCGATGCTTGGAGTACCCCAGATTGTCGCGCCCACGCAGCTGCTGGGAGTGGTATACACGGTTGCGGTGATCACCCCAGTCGCCGCATCCAGTTTATAGAGGCGGCCGCGTGACAATGGGCGATCTCCATAGGAACCCATGCCGTAGTAGACGCTGCCGTTATAGAAGAGCGCCGAACTCCAGGCAAAGTCGCCCGCGGCGATTTTGCCGATCAGCGTATGCCAGATGACAGCGCCGGTAGCGGCGTTATCGCATAGAGAAAGTCGCTGCCGTCACCAGCCGCTGCGTTGCCACCGCCTCCGATCAGGATGGTTGGCACGCCGTTGATCACCTGATAGTTGGGGCGAACTTCCGATACCTGTCGGCACCGTTTGGCAGTTTGCAAATTCAGATGTGACGCCAACGTTGAGCTTCCAGACGTCGTTCCGGGCAAGGTTGAGATCGGTGTCATGAAGGAAAACTCTCCAGTCTCCCCAGTAGATATTCCCGTTACGACGATGGGCTGGTCAGTCACCCCATAATGATCATATGTTTCCCATTTCAGCTTGAGATCAGCCACTGTGTTGGTGTTAAGAGCGGACTGAGCGGCGTTATAGCTGGTGGCGGCGTTCGTCCCGAGATACTGTGACCAGTCCGCGGCGCCAGGAGCCGTAACCGGGACAGTGCCGACTTGAAAGATGTGCAGCTGGCCGCCGGTCACCTGTGTGGGCAGTGTGAGTTTCAACGTGGTCTTGGCCGCATCGAGAGGAATAGCGGTAAAGAAGATATACGTCTTTACCGGCTGCTGCCCGGAGGAGCTATTGCGGTAGGGGAGGGTCGCCGCAACTATCTCTCCTGGCGCCAGCTTCTCCGATCCAGCGCCTAAGGTCCAGTCGCTCAACGTGAGCGGTACGACCTGGCTAGAGCCGTCCGTATAGCTTACGGTCGCCTTGCCGGAGGCTTGCCCATTGGTTGCCGCTCCAAGCAGCGTCAGCGCGCCAGCCCGACTGGCCGGCAAAGGCACAGCCTGTCCCGAGCTCTGCCAGTTATCCTGGGCGCCGTCCGCCACGTGAGGCCAGGTAAAAGTAGCGTGCTGAACGGCGATGGTGATCTGTGGGACAAAGCCAATGGCGTTGAGCGCCGTCTGTGAGTAGCTGTTGCCCTCACCATCGAAGTTACCTGCCGGTCGGGTTCGAGTTAGGGCCTATCCCTTCATTATTCCTGGAGTCGCGTACACGCACCGCGTGGACAACGGCAAACGCCGAACTGGTCACAACGGCTCCAAGTGCCACCAGCGCGACGGCGGTGAGCAGGCGTCGGTGTTGAGGCCTAAGTCGTGAAGTCTGTTTCTGCCTCAAAGTTGTGGCGCTTGCCATAGGTTAAGGTACCCCTACTCGTATGAATGGCCTTGCGGGACGCGAGGCTGCGACACGACCGGCGTTACAACCTGCTCAGACGGTACTCTATGGCTGCACCCTTCCACTCGTGGGCTGCGGTCGCGCCACGCGCGTCGGCACTTGCCGTCCGGAACGATCTTCGTCTTCTGGGCGGGCCTCCTCGTGGTACTCAGCGTCCGTATTCACCTTCCAGGGATCGTAGGAGGTTCCCAGCGCGATATTGCGGGCGGCGAGCAGGGCCGTCATGATCGAGTGGTCCTGGTTGTTGTAATGGTGCATGCCATTGCGGCCGACGAGCTG